>NZ_JAELVQ010000040.1 GCF_016428595.1 Snuella sedimenti
ATTTGTTTATGGTGAGCAGGATCGGTTGTCACGTAGAGATGTAAAGTCGCAAAGTTATTTGGGTAAAAAAGGTGGGTTAGCTCGGTGCTCTTGGCGGCTTGGCGAGATTGATTATTTGTTGATGTGGTGCAGGATCGGTTGTCACGCGGAGGCGGAAAGTCGTAAAGTTTTTGGGTGCAAAAGGAGGATGAGCTTGTCGCTCTTGGCGGCTTGGCGAGATTGATTATTTGTTTATGGTGAGCAGGATCGGTTGTCACGTAGAGATGTAAAGTCGCAAAGTTATTTGGGTAAAAAAGGTGGGTTAGCTCGGTGCTCTTGGCGGCTTGGCGAGATTGATTATTTGTTTATGTGGTGCTGGATCGGTTGTCACGCGGAGGCGGAAAGTCGTAAAGTTTTTGGGTGCAAAAGGAAGATGAGTATAATATTCTTTAAAAGGTAAAGATTTAGGACGAGATAATTAACAGGAAAAGTCTTATATTTGATGTGTTTCACGTCTTAGTGAATTAAAGGTTAGTATAAATGAAAAACAATAATGACGAATACTATGAAGATGACCTAGCATCAATAATAGTTGATTGTTGTTACCATATCCATGTTAATTTAGGGCCAGGGCTTTTGGAATCTGTTTATGAAGAAATATTATATTCGGAACTAACAGAAATAGGTTTAAAAGTTGAAAGGCAAAAGCAGTTGCCTGTTGTTTGGAAAGAACGTAAATTAGATTTAGGGTTTAGGACAGATCTAATAGTAGAAAATAAAGTGATAATTGAAATAAAATCTGTATTGGAGATCCATCCAGTTCATCCTAAACAATTGTTAACCTATTTGAAATTAACTAATTTAAAGTTAGGTTTACTTATTAATTTTAATAGTCCGTTAATTAAATCAGGAATCACTAGGATAGTAAACGGTCTATAGTTTTTTAGTTAAAAATATTTTGAGGCCTTAGCGTCTTGGCGAACAGATGAACCTTCAAACACAAATACCATTAGAAAAGCAGTCTAATAATCTAATAGATTATACATCTAGTATGCTTCTCTTAGGGTCATGTTTTATAGAGAATATAGGCGAAAAATCAGATTACTTTAAATTTAAAAATACCCAAAACCCTTTTGGTATTTTATTTCATCCAAAGGCAATCGAAAATTTACTTAGGTATTCCTTAAATAAAAAGGAATACGCCGAAAGCGATGTGTTTTTGCATAATGAGCAATGGCATTGTTTTGACGCGCACTCAAAATTGAGCCATGCCTCTAAGGATACATTGTTGCATGAGTTAAATGCAAACCTTAAAAAAACATTTAAGCAGCTTAGTGATGCAACCCATGTCGTAATTACTTTGGGGACGGCTTGGATGTACCGTTTTATAGCAAGTGATGCTATTGTGGCGAATTGCCACAAAGTACCCCAAAAACAGTTTAAGAAAGAGCTAATGTCGGTTGCCTCGCTTATCGCGTCATTGGATGGTATAATGGCTGCCATACGATCAATAAACGAGAACGCAACAGTTATTTTTACGGTATCCCCAGTTAGACATATAAAAGATGGTTTTATTGGGAATATGCAAAGTAAAGCACATTTAATAACTGCAATACATCAATTTCTAAATAACCAGAAGCCTGGTTCTAAAGGAGAGTCATATTACTTTCCGTCCTATGAAATCATCATGGACGAACTTCGGGATTATCGATTTTATAAAGAAGACATGTTGCATCCCAATGCAGTAGCTATTAATTATGTTTGGGAAAAGTTTAAAAACGTTTGGGTTGCAGACGAGGCTACCAAGATAATGGATAGGGTAGATGCCGTACAAAAAGGATTATTACATAAGCCCTTTAATTATAACTCGGAAGCACATCAAAAATTTCTTCAGAATCTTGAAATAAAAATAAAAGCGTTGCAAAGTCAGTTTCCTCATATTGTGTTTTAACCACAAGCATTTGGTGTAAGTAGTGTGAAGTTTTGTTGAAGCTGTTTTCTGCAAATTCACTTCGGAAAAACGGAGTTGCTCTTAATCTTTTATAATGGTATTTCGTCGAAAAATTAATAAATCAATCATAAATAATTGTAAATTAAAGGGCTATTAATCAATTCACATAAAGAACATCAATTGTTATAATCAGTTAAATGATTTGCAATTGATGTTTTTTCTTAGAGACTTTTTAAATTTAGAACGGATCCTGTTTACAAGCAATCAAAATAACGTTTTAGTAACCTTAAATTAAAACTGTTTTGAGGCAAGTCGTATACATTTGTAGTGCTATTAATCATGATAATTACATTAGTTAGACTTCTTATGTCGAAGGAAACTAATGTTTTTTTGTTTGTAGGGTTGCCCAGCCCCCTCCGTTAGTTGCGTCAATGTTATTCTCGTTTAAAAAACGGGAGGCTTTTGCAGCCCTTATACCGCTTTGACAAACAACTATAACAGATTTGTTAAATTTTTTAACCTCGTCAATCCTATTTTTTAATTCATCTAGGGGGATGTGCACCGAGTCATTAATGTGACCATTGTCCCATTCACGTTGTGTACGCACGTCCAAAATGATAGCCCCATTTTTTAAAAAGGTTTTAATTTGTTTTTTTCTAGAACCAAAAATTAAATCTAACAATCCCATTATTCTTATTTTTTGCAAATTACAAGATTATTTTTAGAATATTATGTAACAAGGGTTACTTGATGATTGGGATTTAAATACTCTGAGGCTTCAGTAAATGCAAAATGGGTTTCTATAAATGTTCCATGGGTTCCCCTCGATATAGCTTGCTAAATCAAACCGAAACAAAATTTTGTGTATATTCAGCCTTTATAACATGAAGTATATGACGCAGCCATACGTAACATTAACTATCGAAAATAAAGTTGGGTATATAGAGTTTTTTCATCCTGACCAAAATGCCATGCCAATAGAGAGTCTTCAAAAGTTGGAACGTGCTATTATTGATGCAGGTAACAATGAAGCTGTAAAAGTAATTGTCTTAAAAAGTGGAGGCGATAGAGCCTTTTGTGCAGGTGCCAGTTTTAAAGAGTTAATTGCTATTAAAGAAGCTGCATCTGGTAAGCAATTTTTTTCGGGGTTTGCAAACGTTATCAATGCCATGCGTAAATGTCCGAAGCTCATTATCGGACGTGTACAGGGAAAGGCTGTTGGGGGAGGTGTGGGCCTCGCGGCAGCTACCGATTATTGTTTGGCAACCCAGTATGCGGCTATAAAATTGAGTGAACTTAGTATTGGTATCGGCCCTTTTGTAATAGAACCAGCTGTTTCAAGAAAAATGGGGAAGACAACTATGTCTCAAATGACGATAAACGCAGAACAGTTTTTCTCAGCAATATTTGCAAAGGAAAAAGGGTTGTATGCAGAAGTTTATGAAACCACAGAACTTTTGGATGTAGCTGTTAAAGAACTCGCTGAGAAGTTAAGCACTTATAATCCAGAAGCTTTAAAGGAAATAAAGACTGTATTTTGGGAAGGTACTGCGCATTGGGATGCTTTGTTGTTGGAACGTGCTAGAATTAGCGGACAATTGGTTTTAAGTACGTTTACAAAAGACACTTTAAAGCGTTTTGCCAACAGTTAGTTAATCACCATATTTTGTTTAATAATTGCCAAGCCATCATCGATTAAGTGACCAACCTCGGGTCTGTCTTGTTTGATGCTTTCTAAATGGTATAATATGTTTTCACATAGTTCAGGTTCGTGTCCTTTAAATGCTAATTCATAGAGTTCCACAGGAAGTAGCCAGTCATTTGGGTGTTTTTCTATAAGTTGCTCTAATACTTTGGTTCTGGAAATAGTACGGTTTGCGCCTTCTCTGTAATCGCGAACTTGTTGGTATAGTGTTTCGAGTTGTAATTGTTCTTCCGATTTTTTTACATGAATGGTTTTAGAGCTTGGGGCATGCGTAATCAAGTCAAAACTGTTAAGATCTGCAGGCCCAGAAAAAGCCGAAACAATCTCTTTCCCAACAGCCATATCATAAATACCCCATTCTGGTTTAAATAAAACGGAATGTTTATATGTGACGGTACAATTTTTAAAGCTAACAAGAATTATTTTCCCTTTTAGGTTGCGTTTACCAGTAATGATTTCTCCCGAAACTTTAATGCCCCCTTCAAATTCTAAAGTAGTTACTTCTCCTTCATAGATAGCATAAGCTCTTAAGTCCCTGGGGCTCATGTCTTCAATTGCAATGTTAATACCTTTAAGCTTCCCAACGGGTGATCCAAAACCTTTGCTGTGGCTATTCGTTCCGTGCCCTACTAATTCTTTTTCCCGATATGCAAGAGCGGTGGCTCCAGTAGTTTGTATGTAAATAGGGTTGCCCTGATCTTCAATTACATTAGTGAAAATACCAGATATTTGAATGCCTGTGCTTAACTCTATACAGCCTAAAGCATTTGAATCTATTAATTTGTTAATCCCAGATAAACCTCCTTTTCGTAATGCCATGGTGTTAGCAAATTCTTCTAAAACAAGGCTTAAATGGGCAAAATCGGGAGTCACATAAAGTTGCGGTTGTGGCTTGGTAATGTCAAAATCTTTATAAGTGGCTTTAATGTCGTAGGGTAATTTTTTTACAGCGTTTGTCATACACCATGCGCTTTCGCCTATAGACGATAATAGCCCAGCACCATATATTTTGGGGTTGTCTAAGGTGCCTATTAAGCCATATTCTACAGTCCACCAATGCAAGTTTCTAATAAGCGCCATTTCGCTTGGTGTTCCCATGTTATTTTGTAATTCCCCTACTTTGTTTTCAGCATTGGTAATATCTTCATTAGAAGAGTTAGGTGCTTCTTTAATAATAGATAAATGTCTTACGGCTTCATACAATTCATAATCTTTAGCCGATGAAATAGCCTTACAGCCTATCTCTCCAAAGCGTCTTAAATATTCAGCATACTCAGGATTCGCAATAATAGGAGCATGACCGGCAGCTTCATGAATGATGTCTGGAGCAGGGGTGTATTCTATGTGTTCCAATTGCCTAATATCACTGGCAATAACCAATACGTTATATGCTTGAAATTCCATAAAGGCATTTGGAGGGATAAAGCCATCGACAGCGACGGCTGCCCAGCCAATATCCTTTAAAATCCGATTCATACCATACATATTAGGAATACTGTTAATAGAGATTCCTGTTTGTTTTAAGCCTTCTATATAAGACTTATGGGCAACAGTGTTTAAAAAGGTTACATTTTTGCGCATAACATAACGCCAAACAGCTTGGTCAATAGCCGAGTAGTCCTCATAATTTTGAGGTTTTATAAACTGCTTTAAATGCTTGGGTAAGCGGTTTAAAATGGCGTTCGATTCAATAGAGCTAGACATGACTTTGTAAACTAGGATTTTAAGTAAAAGTACAAAATCTAGTAATGGGAAGTTAAAGATTGCGTGTTAAATACAAGGTCTGAAAAGTGTTATCCTGAATGAAATGAAGAACCTCTTGAAATTTAAATCACAAGTTTTCAGTGTATTAAGATTCTTCGTTCAGCTTTGAATGACAAAATAAATCACTTTTCAGACCTTTTGTATTTAAGAAGATTTTATTGTTGCATTCCCGGAGGGTATTTTTCCATTATTTTATTTACAAATTCTTTAATGCGTTCTTCTTTTTGTTCCATATTACGGCTTAAGTAACCTGTTCCCATACCTTGCCAGATCAATTCTTTTTTCTTTGCATCAATAAAGTCTATGTACAACGTGCCTTGTGTACTGGTCGATACATTTGGTCGGTCCCAGCCCCAGCCCCAACCGGGACCCCAGCCTGGTCCATAATAACCACCCCAGCCCCAAGCACCATAACCCCAGTGGTTGTTGTAAACATCAACGCGTTGCTGGGATTTTGTAAAGAGACTGATCAATAAATCTGGATTCTCAGATTTGGTAAACCCTTTGGCTAATAGTTCGGCTTCAATGGCACGAAGGATTCTACGTTTATCTAAATCACTAATTTCAGCTTTATCGATACCTGTTTTAAAGAAGGCAAAGGTTTTGTACTCACTAAAGCTTGCATTTTTGTCATAATCGGCCGCTACCCTAACCGAGCTACATGAGTTTAATATTACAAGCAATGCTAAAAGTGGTAATGTTTTTAATAATTTTTTCATAGCTCAAAAATTTATTTAGTTTCTTTTTCTCTTCTAAAAATACGATAAAATCCTTTATAAAATTCTGGTTTTAAGTGTTTTTAGTTTAAGAAATAGCAGCAATAATCATACCAAGCAAATTGCAATAGTATTGAAGCTAATGTAAGAGCACTTTCTGTTATTTTTGAGTATTGGTTCTTTTATTATAGCCGTACGGGCAATGTCTGCAACCACTTTCACAACAATACCCTCTTTTTAGGTGGTATTGTTCGGTAAAACAGCGATAGCCTTCAGGTGTAAGGTAGTAATCACCTTCTTCGAGAGGAATTATTGTTTTCATTAGGCTGCAAATATAAAGGAATTATACCAATTCGATTTTAAATTTGTAAAAAGAAAATCAAGCATAGCTACCTATACTGAACGGCGTCGAACTATAGCTTTGGATTGTTTTTGTGATGGTGTATAGTGCAAAAAGGCACATTTCACACGTTTAAATTTTAGTAATTAATTTATTTTATTGTAATTATAAAATAAAGAACGTGTGCAACCACTCCTTACACGCGTTCTCTCATTAAAAATTTTAAACATTTCCTTTTGTGAAGTAATTTTTAAAATTTCTTAATGCTCGTTTCATGCGTGTAAAATTAAAGTAGAAAAGGTACTAGAATTGAATTGGGATTATTTAGAGACTGTTTAAATTCCATCTTTTGGTTTTGTTATGCCCCTTTTTTCACCACTTTTCGTTATGAAAATCCTCATTTAGCGCTGCTAAACTCCGGTTTTAAAGCCTTAATTGGCAAAAAAATGACCTATAACAAATTTCAAAAACGAATTTTAAACAGTCTCTTAGTGTAGTCACTGTTTTAATAGTTTAAAAAAGTATCTTCGCAGTGATGATATTTAAACTGGAACATAGTATAAATCAGCAAATATATTTACCAGAAGAGAAAGGAATAGAACTCTTTATAAAGAGAGAAGATCGAATTCATCCTTTTGTGTCGGGTAATAAGTACCGTAAGTTAAAATACAACCTTATTGAAGCGGAAAAGAAAGGGGTGAAAACACTACTTACTTTTGGGGGTGCTTTTTCAAATCATATTGCAGCCGTGGCTGCTGCAGGTAAAGATTTTGGTTTTAGAACTATTGGAGTTATAAGAGGTGAGGAGTTGTCTAACAAAATAGCGGATAATCCCACGTTAGGCTTTGCAAAGGATTGTGGTATGATATTTAAATTTGTATCTAGAGATGTTTATAGAGCCAAAACCACCGAATCATTTATTGAAGATTTGAAAACTGAATTTGGAACTTTTTACTTGATTCCAGAAGGAGGAACCAATGCTTTGGCCATAAAGGGCTGTGAGGAGATTTTGGTTGATGCGGATGCTGCTTTTGATTTCATCTGTACTGCAGTAGGTACGGGAGGTACTATTTCCGGACTTATAAATTGTTCAAAAACCAGTCAACAAGTTTTGGGGTTTCCAGCTTTAAAAGGTGATTTTTTAAAGGAAGATATTAGTAAATTTGCAACTAAAAGTAATTGGAAGTTGCTAACCGATTATCATTTTGGTGGGTATGCAAAAATTAATGAATCTTTGGTGCGGTTTATAAATGCCTTTAAAAAAGGGAATAATATAGCCTTAGATCCCGTTTATACTGGTAAAATGATGTTTGGGATTCTTGATTTAATCGATCGGGGGTTTTTTCCAAAAGGCTCAAAAATTTTAGCAATCCATACAGGTGGCTTACAAGGCATATCGGGTATGAATACAGTTTTAAAGAATAAAAATTTACCAATAATTGAGTAAAATAATGAAACGTTTATTAGTAATAGTTTGTTTAGGTTGTATTGTTTTTAGTTGCCGTTCCAAAAAAGCGGTTGTAACCAGTAAGAAATCGAGACCAACTGTAGTGCGTACCGAAAAGAAAGTTGTTGAAGAAAATGAAGAAGAAAAGAAAGTTGAGGAGGTGCCAGCAAAAGTCTATGCAAATGCTACAGAAAAATACATAGATTTATACAAAGATGTTGCCCAAAATGAAATGCGCTTATACGATATTCCAGCTAGTATTACTATAGCTCAAGGTATTTTGGAGTCAGGTTCGGGAAAAGGCCGACTTTCTGTAAAAGCGAATAACCATTTTGGGATTAAATGCCATGAGTGGACAGGGGCTAAGATTTACCACGATGATGATAAGGCTCAGGAATGTTTTAGAAAGTATAAGGATGCAAAGTATTCGTTTAGGGACCACTCTTTGTTTTTAACACAACGAAAGCGCTATGCGGGGCTTTTCGAATTAAGAAAAGAGGATTACAAAGCTTGGGCTCGTGGATTAAGAGCGGCTGGCTACGCTACCGACAGGAAGTATCCGCAAAAACTCATTAGTTTAATAGAGCGCTATCAACTGTATAAGTACGATGAAGAAGTATTGGGTTCAGATTATGTAAAACAAGAGTCCCCTGCAAAAGAAAGTGCTATTACTTATACCGTGGTTAAGGGCGATACCCTTTATTCTATATCCAAAAGATATAATATAACAGTAAAAGAACTTCAAAAAATTAATGGATTAACGGATAATACACTTAGTATTGGACAAGAATTACAGATTAAATAGATTTTAGAAACGCATTTAAATATATGAATTATACACGAAGCAGTGCATTGTTTGTACAGGCAGAAAAAGTAATTCCGGGTGGCGTAAATTCACCTGTAAGAGCTTTTAAAGCAGTTGGAGGAACTCCTATTTTTGTTAAAGAAGCCAAAGGGGCTTATTTGTTCGATGAGGATGGCAACCGTTTGATTGATTATATAAATTCTTGGGGACCCATGATTTTAGGCCATGCTCACGAACCTGTTGTTAACGCGGTGGTTGATAAAGCTAAGAAAGGAACTTCTTTTGGTATGCCAACTGAAATAGAAACTCAAATAGCCGAGTTGGCTGTTGCTATGGTGCCCAATATTGATAAAATTAGGTTTGTAAATTCGGGGACTGAAGCTTGTATGAGTGCTGTACGTTTAGCCAGAGGATTTACAGGTAAAGATAAGATTATCAAATTTGCCGGTTGTTATCACGGCCATAGTGACTCATTTTTAATTCAGGCGGGAAGTGGTGCAGTAACGTTTGGAGCGCCAAACAGCCCGGGGGTAACCCAAGGAACGGCCAAGGATACTTTATTAGCACGCTACAATGATATTGAAAATGTAAAGCAATTAATTGATGCAAATCCTAATGAAATAGCCTGTATTATTTTAGAGCCAGTAGCAGGAAACATGGGGTGTATTCCGCCTAAAGAAGCCTTTTTAGAAGATTTAAGGAGCTTATGCGATGCCCATAATATTTTATTGATTTTTGACGAGGTGATGACAGGATTCCGTTTAGCTAAAGGTGGTGCACAAGAACTCTTTAATGTTAATGCAGATATTGTGTGCTTTGGAAAAGTTATTGGAGGCGGTTTGCCAGTAGGAGCTTTTGCAGCGCGCAATGAAATTATGGAGTATTTGGCACCTTTGGGACCTGTTTACCAAGCAGGTACTTTAAGCGGTAATCCCTTGGCAATGGCAGCAGGATTGGCAATGCTTACAGAGATACATAACGATAGCGAACTCTTTAATCGTTTGGAAGAAAAGACTGCGTATTTGCACAAAGGTATAGCAGAAGCCTTGCAAGCTAATAATGTAACCCATACTATCAATAGGGTAGGCTCTATGATATCCGTTCATTTTGATAAAGATCCTGTTGTAGATTTTGATTCAGCAGCTAAAGGAAACAATGATACTTTTAAAACGTTTTTTCATGGCTTGCTTAACGAAGGTATTTATATTGCGCCCAGTGCTTTTGAAACCTGGTTTATTACCGATGCATTGTCGTATAAGGATTTAGATGATACGATAGCAGCTGTTAGGGTGGTTGCTAAAACCTTGTAAAATAAAAAAGGGGCTGTCTTGACTTTTCAGACAGCCCCTTTTAACAAACTAATCAATCAACTAAACAACAATCAAAATCAATTGTGTCTTCTTTTTTTCCATTCACCCATTTTACCTTTTCGCTTGCCCTCCATTTTAGCTTGAGCAGTTTCCCACTTGGTGTACTGTTTTTCGTTTAAAATCGTTTTCATCTTTGCCTTCATGGCTATTTTATGGTCAAGCATAGCATTCATCATTTTTAAACGTGCTTCTTTAGAAGGTTTTTCAGCAGTACCGGCTTCTTTTTTAGCCTTGCGCGCCTCCATCATTTCCTTTCTTTTAGTAGCATTTTCAAGGTTTATCTTATGGATTTCTGCTTGTTGCGATTCATTGAGATCGAGCATTAAGGTCATTTTTTTTGTTTGGAGTGTTGCTGCTTCATCTGGAGTAAGTTGGCTCATCCTTTGACCGCGTTCCCGCATATTAGGGCCTTCGTTTCTTTTATGCTGAGCAGTAACTTGTAAGGTTACTAGAGCAATGGCAATACATATGAATTTTTTCATAATCAGAAGTTTTAAGTTTAATTATTAATAAGACTTAAAGAATTTCATAAGGTTTAAAACACTGCTGTTTTTTAACAGGATGTTAACGTGTTGATTTATAATCCATAACATGTACAATCCCGTTTTAATGGAATAATGAACAGGGTTTTGAGTAGTGTTGTTATTGTTTTTCTTTATGAAGTGATTTAAACTTTTACAAATTGGCTAAAAATTACCGGTTTGCACCCATATTTTGTCTTTTTATCGTCACGTAGCCCTGCTATGCGACTCAAAAAAGCCTTCATCTAGTCACAAACCCATCAATTTTCGCTTCAACCCAAAAAGTTTAAACCACTTCTATGTGTGTAATTGCTTGGTTATAAGTTTTTTAAATATATTTTCCTTAAATTTAGAAGGCTAACAATAAAAACGACCAATTATGATACGATCAATATTGTACACCTTATTGTATGTTGCAGCATTTTTTGTGCTGTTTATTGTAGGGTGTAAGGAACAAGAAAAATCATCAGATGTAGTTACGGAGCCTATGGTTGAGGAAATTACCGATGCCGATTTTAAAACACTTTGGGAAAAGGTAGATGTACTTTGGGAAAAACGAGACCCGGCACTTATTCATACCGTATTTGCCGATGATTTTGTTAGAATAAGTCCTGGCGGAACAAGTTCAAACGCCGAAGAATTAACAAACGAGTTTAGTATTATTAATAAGGCTTATCCAGATATGGTTCTGCACTTGAACCGTTATGATATTACAGGTAATATGGTTATAACCCATTGGTTGGTTGATGGTACTTTTACAGGAGAGTTGATTGGGATAAAAGGCAATGATAAACCTTTCAAGGATTTATCGGGAATTACTGTGTTTACAATTAAAGAAGGAAAAGTTGTTAGAGACGACTCTTCGTGGAATACGCTAGAGTTGTTTTTACAAACGGGTTATGATATTGTTGAGACTCCCGTTAAAAGTGATTAAGATCATTTAGTTCTAAATCAAAATTGGCTTTTAAAAGTGCGTAAAGTTGCTCCTTTTTAAATGGTTTGGTTATGTAGTCGTTCATGCCACTTTCAATGGCTTTTGTTGTAGCTTCTAGTGTGACGTTTGCAGAAAGACCGTAAATAAGAAGGTCTTTATGGATTTTTCTAATGTGCCTGGTGGCTTCACAACCGTCCATTACAGGCATGTGAATATCCATAAAAACAAGCTGGTACGTGTTGGAGCTAACCTTTTCTAAAGCTATTTCTCCGTTGCTTGCTGTATCCACTTTTATGTCAAGATCTTCAAGGAGTTTTTTGAGTACAATAACATTAATATTGTTGTCGTCTACAATAAGTATGTTTAAATTTGGAAGATTAAGGCTTTCTTTTACTGTGTTAGCATTACCATGAATTTGGTTTTCTTCAACTTTAAGTGGTATGGAAATATGAAACTTAGCGCCCTTACCTACAATACTTTTAACAGATATGTTGCCTCCCATCATTATAGCTAAGTTTTTACTAATAGCGAGTCCAAGTCCGCTTCCGGAGTGTTGCTTCTTTAAACTATCGTCAACTTGAGTAAACCTATCGAAAATAGTTGCTAGCTTTTCTTTGGGAATACCAATACCTGTATCTTCAATTGTAATCCCAATATTTAAATGATTTTCAAGAAGTAATTCATTATACAAAATTGTAACACCGCCCAGATTTGTAAACTTTGCTGCGTTTTTAAAAATGTGGGTTATAATTTGAATAAATTTAGTTTTATCCCCAATGGCGTTAATACCATGTAATGGGTTGTAACTTGTTTTTATATAAAGTCCTTTATCAGAAAAAAGATGCTGTGTGTTCTCAATTAATTCTTTTGTAGTTTGTAAGGGATTGAAAACAGTTTCTTCTAGTTTTATGTTTTTAGACTCTAATTTTGCTATATCTAAAATATCGTTAACAATGGCCAGTAAATTGTTTGAAGACTTATCCATTAAATTAAGGTATTCTTTGTCTTCGTTCGTTAGGCTACTTGACTTTAATAGTTGAATAAAGCCTATTATGGCGTGAAGCGGCGTTCTGATTTCATGACTCATATTCGACAAGAAATCGGTTTTGGCTTGTGAAGCTTTTTCGGCGACTTGACGTGACTTATTTAATGCTTCGTTGGTTTGTAAGAGTTTTGAGTTGTATAATAAAGCACTTTTAGCTTTTACTTTGGCTCTTAATGAGTAGTAAATGAGTAAGCTCGTTAATAAAGATAATAAGAGTCCAGTGGCCAAAGCAATGTTAATAATGGTTTCCTCACCAACTAAAAATAAATTTTTTGTGGGAAACACTTTTAGTTGCCAATATTGACTGTCCGATTTGTCAACCAGTATTGAGCTATTGTATGCCGCATTGCTTGTGGTTTCAAGCTTAATATCTTTGTTGGTTTCATAAAACAACTTACCGTTACTATCCCTTAATTCTATAGCGTACTGGTCGCCTAGATAGTTAACCAATCTGTCAAAACTATTTTTAAAGTCCATGCCCGCACTAATAGTCCCTTGAAATGAACCTTCAAAATAAACAGGGACATCCACTAAAAATGAATAACCATTTTGTGTTAGTTTGAGCCAATTTGTAAAGTTTAAAGTACTATCCAGACTGTGTTTAAGCCATTCGTTCCTTCTGTAATCTAATTTAGAAATATTTAGGTTTATCGCTGCTTCGTTTCCCTTTAAAGGCGTGATCTTTTTTATGATCATGTCACTGTTAATCCACTCAATAAATTTAAAAGAAGGACTTTGGGATAATAGCATGGTGGCATCTTTTTCCCAATTTTCATAATAGGCACCTTGTGTGAACTCTATCCTGTTTTTTAAGTTTTTGAGTCTCGCGATATCGTTATTTACTATATTCTCAAACTCTTTGGATATTAGTTCGCCGGTTTGGTTTATTTCTTCCTCGAAATGGGTGTTGTGGTTGTCTATGCCCAATTTCCAAAGAAACAAGATGGAAATGGAAAATACACAAAAGGTTACAAACGGTAGGATTGCATTTAAATGAGGCTTTTTAATCATACCATGTGCAACGTTTAAGGATTGTTTTTTAATATGAGGTTTTTGCAGTTGTTCCACTTGTTATACAAGTGCTTCGATAATAAAATCTGTAATTGTTTTTTTACCTGCAAACATAAAAAACTTTTAGCCAAACTTTATTAAGGTAGGGCGTGAATTTCTGTCCTTGTTTGTGATTTTTGCTTTGAATCATACATTAATAAATGCTATCTGTCTTGATTTAAAGGCTTTTGTATTGTCTTAACTTTTTTGGAGTTTTCGTTAAGACTTTGATGGTCTGAATCCCGTAAATCTACTTTTTTTCATCTGACAGTTTAATATTTAAAAATAGTATATAATTAATGTACAATCATTTTTTGTATACTTTTATTATTGTTTTTGGTTTGTATCATTACAAAATAAACACCTGACGGTAAGTTAAAATATAGTTTCTGATTAAAATTAGTATTTAAATATTTTTTCACAGTTTTACCAGAAATATCATTGATACTAATTTCTTTAATTTCTAAATCTAAATCATTTTTAATAATGAAATAATCTTTTGAAGGATTAGGATATAACCAAATGTTCTCGGTATGATCGATTTCTTTTACATTTAAGCTGCTTTTTGGTTCTGAAGTAATTTCGACAATCCAACCTTTATAACTACCTGTTTGGAAATCCCAATCTTCTATTGTTTCAGGCATATAACCAAAAGAAGTGTTATTGGCATGTGAGAAGTTAAAAGTTAAACAGCCGTTTTCGTTATCGGCTTTTAAAACAATATCATCATCATATCGGTCTATTTCATAATAAGACGAGAAAAGTACTTTACTATTATCTTTACTGTTATTGTTGTTAAAAACAGTAAAGGGGTCCCCACCAGTGTATTGAGGGATTTTTAACCGCTTTATTGTTGCAACAATTCTTTCATTTCTTTTGTTTGGATAAATCGTTGTGTTTTCCAGTTGTCCCAATATAGTCCAAACTTTTCTTTGTTTCATTTGTCCAGAGGAATTCGCATGATATATGCCTTCATTAAGTAAATTTGGAGCAGTTCTAATCAGTTTTGGTACTGGGTAAGTATTTGAAGCCCCATCAGGACATATCGTTGTAATATAGAATTCGTATTCTGTGTTTTCTTCTAAATTATCAAGAATAATAGAATAGTAAATGCTATTTTCATCAAAACGGTTGTTTTGAGTATTGTAAGTATAATAAGGTCTGCGCAGATCTTCCTCTAAAAATTGCCTGTTACTATCGAATTCTTTTGTAATACCTGTTCCTAAAGAAAAACCAACAGGGCCATATTCAATTTTATAATTTGTGTTATCTTCATTTTCTGTCCAAACAAGCTCCACTTCATTATGGCTTAATCGTTGAAATAAAAATTCTTTCTCATTAGTAGTTCCACAAGTGGGTTTAGGCTCACTATATATTTTTGCTTCCCAGTATGAAGTACCGTCTATATTTTGTAAATAGGATATAGACCCATCTTCTTTTTCAGAAACTACAGGGTATATATTAGAGTCATAGTTAAAAGCATAACAGCTATAGTAGTTATATGTTTCTAATTCATTTAAGAAATTAACCACTACTTCACTTTTCCAATTGGCCTCATTGTACGGTTCAATATTGAAATGGGTAAATTCAATTCTAATTCTTTCACCTATATTGTCAGGATATATATTTTTTATTTTATCATTAGACGTTAATAATACACCGCTTGAGAAGTCTGGTCTTGTTTTTTCTTTGTAGACGGGAGCATAATCATTGAAGTTACCGTTGTCACATTTTGAAGAGATATAGAAATCATGTTCTGTATCAGGAGATAAGCCTGTGATAATGATATTTTTATTCATGGTTTCTCTTATTAGCCCACTACCTCTAGTAAAGCCACCAATCCCATATTCAATTTTCCATTCAGACACATCAGTTTCAGACTCCCAAGCTAAGTTTATTTCTTGATGCGTAAATCTGGTTGTTGAAATATTGAAAGGTTCACTGCAATCGGGGATTAGCTCACTGATTATATCTGCTTCCCATCCTGTTGAATAATAATTAAAATACGATGCATTGCCAATGAATTCGATTGTGATCGCTCCATTTGGATCATCTGAAAAAAATGAGTAGCCTAATGTGCCAAAATCACTTGTATTTCTTAACTGAACAATTGGTTCTGAATCCGTGCTGGTCCCGCTATAAATATTTAAGGAACTATAATTGTAATTTACCATAAGATCAACATAATCAAAAGTGATACGAATTCTTTCTCCTTCAGTTTTCGGGTATATTGTTGTTATTTTCGTTTGGTTTTCAGGAATATTATTATCAATTCCTCCATCATCAGTGAACTTATCCCCTCCAAAATAATCAGGTGTTGTTTTAAAAGTTAGTGGTTCAACATAAATATTATCTTGACCTCCTTCTGCACAAACAGTAGTAATGTAAGCCTGGTATGTAGTTGACTTATTTAGATTAATTATAGTGATGAAATCTTCATTTGTTTGTACGATTGTGCCTGTTCCTTTTTCAAATCCTTCCAGTCCGTACTCTATACTGTAACTATCATTTAAATTAGACGTTTTAGTCCAATTCAACTCACATTGATTATGGGTCAATTTAGAGTCGACAACTTGAAAACTTGTAACTTCTTCACAATTTGGAGTTGGCTCGCAAGTAATATCTATGTCCCATGTTATATCGGAGTAATAACTATAATTCTTAATAATATCAAAGAAAAGAACAGTACTGTTACCTGAAGAGACAAACTCACTAGAGGGAGAACCACGGTAAAAATGTTTAAGTAGAGGACTATTTGAATCAGGACCATCATATATATTAACTTCCTCATAATCTGGAAGCCACAGTGAGTTTACATTTATTCGAGCCCTTGTATTCTCTCTAATATATATATGAAAATCCTTTGTTTGTTGGTAGCTTGTATAAATCCCATCTCTTCCCCCTCTGTCATATATTTTACCTTCAAAACAATAATCAATATTTGTTTTTTGAGAAAATGGTCCTATTGGACTGCTAAAACGATCACCACACTTATTCCTTAAATAAAAATCATATTCAGTATCGCTCTGCAAGTTGCCAACAATAACATCTTTTGAAGAATAATTTTCAGTCATACCTTCACCAAGTGTAAAACCTTTTATTCCATATTCAAGTTGCCACTCTTCATTAAGATCAGGATCAATATTTACTCCATTTACTTTAATTTGATTTAATTGATAAGACTCAAGCCATCCAAAGGAAATAGTTGATTCACAATATGGTTTTGTAGAAATAGAAGTTTTATTTGTATCACTTAAGCTTAAGTCGTCGCATTCTTCTGTTAAGTAAAAATCATATTCTGTCAACTCATTTAAAGACGATATTGTTATTGTATTTGAATAAGTGTCAACTTTTATACCTGTACCAATTATAAAATCTTTAGGGCCATATTCTATGAATGTACGGTTAGCTGTACTTTTGGTCCAACTTAGAGTGATTGAATTATAAGTAATATTTGCAGGATTAATATTTGTGGGCATATTGCATTGTGGTTTGTCAACACAACTAATGTTGCCTATCCAACCTGGAGCATTGTTTTGTGAATTATTTGATTCAAATTGAACATATAGTTCACCATTTGTTGCTTTTGAAATGATTGGTTCAGTAGGGGGAGCGTTATTGCTATAAACTGCGATAGGATCTCCAATAGCGAAATTACCTTCCCAGATTTTTAATGTAGCATCGGGTGACAATTCAAATAATTCAAAATCTAAACTTATCCTTTGGTCAGAAGAGTTTGGACTTAAATTGTAAGTTTCATAGTATGTTCCTACGTAATTTTCTTCAAAACCAGGGTCTAAAAATAGATCTCCATTACAGTAATCTGCAGTTGTAAAGTCTTGATAAACATTAGATAATGTAGGAGTAGACCCACATTTATTTGTCACATAGAAATCATACTGTGTATTAGAGTTTAAGTTGTTGATTTGTACAGATACAAATGAGCTTGAAATTTTAGTTCCAGTTCCAAGGCTGAAGTTTTTAAGGCCATATTCTATTTCAAAATTACCTGTCAATGAATTGTTTCCTGAATTCCAAGTTAATGTTATGGAATTGGTTGTTTTATTATTTGTATCTATTTGGTACGGCTTAGGGCATTGAGTACTTCCTGTAATACCTATAAAGCTAAGAATAATAAATATTAATAATTTTTTTTTCATATCAGTTTTTATTGAATCTAGTATGTTTTTAGCCCTAGGATTTTTACAAATTCCTTTTCTTCATCTTCTTTATGCTGTCTGAAGACTATTTTTTATCACCAACTTTTTCTTCAAAAAGTATCAGCTTTTTAGTTTCAAGGAATTGTTCTTTCATATGCGCTGTTCAAATGCTTAGAACTAGCGAATAAATGTAATTGTGTTTATCTGGATTATATTTATTTACTCAAATATAAAGAAAATTCGTATTTCGCTTCAGAATTCCTACGTTGAATTAGGGAGGAAAATTTGGAGTGACCATTTCGTGACCAAAATTTGGAGTTTATCTGCTACCATCTGCAAATAAAAAGGATTCACGTTAATGTAAATCCTTTTAAATTTATATGAAGCACTTCGATAGAGCCTGTCTTTAGCGAAGTCGAAAGGCTCAGTGTGACAGTTGTATTATAAAATGGCTACAAAAAGGCCGTCATTATTTTTTAATTAGCCATCCCCCGAAAAATGAAACAACATTTGTTTAAAGGGTTGGTTTTACTGGTATTTTCAAAGGTTTAAAACTAGGAAAACTGTTTAAAAAGTTGTAATTTATTGTTGCAAAAAAAACAAATATTCACTTTAAAAACAGTTTGATGGACAAGATGCAAAATTCGGACAAAGTATACCACTAACTTCGGAGCAAAGTGAGCCACCCTTGCCGGTCTAAATTGAGCATAGCTTGCCGGACGAAAGTGAGCCACTAAAAATCGTTTCTATTTGA
>NZ_JAELVQ010000041.1 GCF_016428595.1 Snuella sedimenti
TAATTCATTAATATTTTTCCATTCGGATTTTTCAGTTTCTCTAAACCAAGACTTTAATTGTTCTTCACAGTCTGCGTGTTTTTCCCAAAAGTCTCGTAAAGTTCGTTTCGCTATTACTCTGGATCGGGCGGTCAAAGTGAGCCACCTTCGGCGGATTGAAGTGAGCATAGCAATAATTCTTGTAAGTCCTTTTGTAGCTTAGATTAGAATGTGTTTTTAAGTGGCTCAAAATTTTTCGTTACTAGTGGTTCACTTTATCCGTTTTTTCCAATGAATAGCTAATTATTTATAAACTCAATTTGATATCTTTTTTGTTTGAACTCACCACCATCTATTTTAACGAGCTTTCCATTAGAGTCGAAATAATAAAACTTTGTATCAATCCTAGCTCCTGTCCAAGCGTCATAATCATTAATTCTATAAACAGTGTATCCTGATTCCATTGCTTCAAGGCTGGCTTTTTTACCTGCAACTGATTTAAACTCTTGTATCGTCATACCGATATAAGACTGATTCGATACATAGGATGCTTGTTTGTAAGCACCTGCACAACTTGTTAAGATTGCGATTGTCAAGATTAATAGCGCTTTCTTCATAATTTTAAATTCCTTTATAAAGTTCATATTGTCTATTTTTAGTAGGTTTTGGCTTGCACACAACAATTGCATATAGTTACCTTAGTAACTATATTTCCATTATATCTACCCAAATATATATAAAATTCTTACGTGTAAAGAGGGGTAAGGCTTTAAATCTTTTTAAGAAGGAATTTTTGTCTTTCACTATTGGTAGACCAACATAAACAAACACAGTTAAAATTGGCGTTAAATAGCTGCTTTTTTTAAATTAAAGATTTGAGCAACAGTTACCGGTTCAGTCAACCCTTCGATTGAGCCTGTATCGAGCTTGTCGAGTTGCTCAGGACAGGCTCGGTGTTCATGTTTGGCCGTACCGACCACACGAACAGAATCTTAGTTATTAGGCAATGTTTTATTCATCTTCATACTCATCAAATAGGTCATCATATTCCTTAATATATGCAATGTCAGGTTTTCTATGTTTCGTTTCATATGGCAGTCCAAAACAATAAGGTCGAATGTCTACCACAATCTTTCTCTTACCTTCTATTTCTTTTATATCAGTGTTCATTATCTTTCCATAGATTAAATAAACATTTCTCTGAGATGTTCTATGTTTAGCAGAGCTCGAGGCAAAATATTTTGGGTCAACTAACCATTCAACTTGAAACTGCTTTCTCTTAAAGTAGAACTTAACCATCTCACTATTTTCAGTAATAGGTTGGTCTACTTTTTTACTATAAAGACCTCCAACGTAGAAACAATATTGACCAACTATGCCCTCTTTTATACTTGTACGATTAAGTAACTCGTCCAAATCTTTAAAGTTAAAACGGTTAAGAATTGACTTAAAAAGCTCAAAATAGTAAAATCGAAGTTTTGCAGAGCCCAAAGGTGCAAAGAATATTAGAGGAGTATTAGGATTGTCGGCAATGGTTGAAATTTTATCAATGTTTAAATGTCCATCATTTTTAATTAGTTCATCATATACCAAAGAATCTGTATACTTTGTTTTAGGAATTTCATTAAAATGTTCATTACATACTTCAAGAATTCTTGGGACATTGAGGAACTCTACTTCATGTATATTTCCATTAATTGCTGCCCTTTGAACTTTTTGAGATTCAACTTCTTTCTCCCAATTTTCTTTCGTTTTTAAAATTTGTTTAGGTGTAAGTTTGAGGGTTAAAGATTTCCCTTCCTTGTGAGCTAATTCGTGATCATTTGGACAAAGAACGGCTAAATTTCCGTAAGTATTGTCCTGTGATTTTGAATAATGTTCAATGTGATGTATGATGTAAGAATCACTTTTTTCCCCTTTACAAATACAGCAGATATAGTTAGAGTTTTCTAGTAAATGTTGAATGACATCTTCTTCAATGGGATCTCTTTTAATAAGGTCTTTTATAGTATCAACTTCCTGTTCACTTAATTTATATACATCTATCAGGTTTTTCTTCGATGTTTTTTCAAACGTGGTCTTTGGTAAATTTAGTCCGTCTAGTTTAGTTGCTAAATCAATCGAAACGCCATATTGTAAATAAGTATTTATCATTCAGTCTTTATATTGCCTAACGTAATGTATATGAAAAGTAAGGGATTTAAAAAGCCAATGCCCTTTGGTTTTTCCAAAGCCAATTTAGTAAATAAATGTTTAAAATGTAGGATAAATATTAATTTTCTAAATTGGCGACGTGCCGGTTTGACCTAACTTTGTTTTAGGCACGGAATCCCTTATTTTTTATATATAGTGTTGTAGGCTTTATATTTTTAACCCCATAACACTCGCTCTCTGCTTTTAAAGGGGGTAAAATGGTCATTTCATGATATTATTGAACTAATGAAATGATATAAAGCACCAGTTGATCAGCTTTATACCTCTTTAAGAAATTCGTATGTTTTTATAAATTATATGATTTATACATTGTGGTATGAGTCGTTTAATTTAGGCGCTTTTTAAGAAACTGTTTTGTCCATGGGGTGCTAAAAACCATCAACCCATAAAATTAACGTAGGAATTACTTGACTTTTTAAATTTAATTTTATAACTTAACACCAAGTTTTGTTTAACGACACAGCTCGTTTGAAAATACATTTTCACGGCGTTTTATCGCCAAAAAACTTGCCAAGGGTATAACCCTAAAGTTATGCACTTTTTTTAGCACCCCATGGACTGTCCGCTATCTTATATTAAGCGCAACAACATCCGAATTAAAAATTAGAGAATAAAGCTAAGCAATTGCCTACAACAATTGCATACAGTTACCTTAGTAACTTTATCTCCATTATATCTACCCAAATATAAATAATATTCTTACGTGTAAAGAGGGGTAAGGCTTTAAATCTGTAATCAAGAAGGAATTTTTGTCTTTCACTATTGGTAATCCAACATAAACAAGCATTCTTTAAGTGGGTGTTTTTATAAAAACTATGGGGTTGTGCAACAGTTGTCGTTGTTATCTGCTGGCTTTTAAAGTATTGGTTAATAATTGGCATAAGTCGAACCGAAATATGTGGCACGGTTTAAACCGAAATCAATGGCACAATGACTCCGAAATCGATGGCACAAACCTAACCGAATTAGCCAGGGCGACAAGCCTGTCCAATGTTCGTTTTGCCTTTAAAGCTACCCTACAATACATTTTACGTCTTTTTAAGCCTCATAATTTTAGGGTGCAAGCAATTTACACGGCAAAATAAAAGCCCTTAAAAGGGCTTATTTAGATCTTATTCTTATAACATCAAGGGCTTGTGTAACGGCTACCATTGTTGGCAACTGGTTTTTTTATTAATAATCTTGAACTAACACTTCAGTCGGAATATGAAGTGTTGAATTCAGTTTTCTTATCATTCCTAAAGTCAGTTTACGTTTTTTGCTTAAAATTTCGCTAACTCTACTTTTAAATCCAACAACTTCGGCTAAATCCTTTTGTTTCATTCCCATTTGCTCCATTCGGAATTTGATAGCTTCAATTGGGTCAGGCATTCCAATTGGAAAGTTTTCATTTTCATATCTGTCAATTAAGATTGAAAGGATTTCCAATTCATCTCCTTGTTCAGTTCCTTTTTTTGCATCAAAAATCTCTTCAAGTCTGTTTAGAGCGTTTTGATAGTCTTTTTCGTTTCTTATTGGTGTTATTTTCATAATCAGATATTATTTGCGTCTATTTTGTCATATTCTGCGTGAGTTCCGATGAATCTTATCCAGCATATTTGATATTCAAAGTTGAATTTTACAATCAATCTATAGTTATTACCTTTAATATTGTAAACAATTCGGTTGTCTTTTAATATACTCGCACTTGGATAATCGTTTTTTAATTCATTAATATTTTTCCATTCGGATTTTTCAGTTTCTCTAAACCAAGACTTTAATTGTTCTTCACAGTCTGCGTGTTTTTCCCAAAAGTCTCGTAAAGTTCGTTTCGCTATTACTCTCACATTATACTTATTTGTCGCAAATATAATAAAAAAGTTACCAAAATGGTAATAAATTTTCTTTTTTCAGCTTGTTACCAACGTTGTTGTGTATGGTTAGTTGCGTGTTTCAGCAACTAATTTAGTAAACAAAAACGAACGCGAGAAAATTCCGAAGGAATTTTCCAAATAAGCACTTGTCAAAGCAATTAATTATACACGTTGTGCGTGCCCAGCATGGGCATCCATTCGTGCTAATGTACGAATTTTTTAGAGGGTGCAAGTCCCTTATGGGCAGGGGTAACCCTTCGGTTACACTCAGGACAGGCTATTTGAACCATTAGCAAGTCGCAAGGTCGCTAGTTGTGAAGCTGGGACTGAAGGAAGCGAAACTGCAAATGTCGGTACTGAGGAACACGAACCATATACCGAGGCTATGAGGTCGGACGGGCAGTAGCTCAAAGTCCTATTTTGCGAACCACGATAACGCAATCTAAACTTCAGAAAAGAGGCTACCTAAGTATGCTAACATACTACAAAGGTCAATATCATTTTTGAACCGCCGTATACGCGACCCGCTTGGTTTATCCTGAGCATCTCGACAAGCTCGATACAGGCTCGGACGAAGGGTACGGTGGTGTGAGAGGCGCACCGTGGACTTATCGTTCACGGCCGCCTACTTGACTATGTGGTTTTTTTAGTTCTATTCTATTGGATACATATTAAAATTTTGGTCATCAAGATACATTATTCGATTTGGTATCGTTTCTAAAATTTTATCCTCAAGCGATTGATTGATTCTATCAGACCGATATCGAATTGCCATGTATAATAGAAAAGTTTCAGCAATATCTTCTCTTGTGGGGTTATCACGTGCATATGTAGAAATGAAATTAGCATCGGATTCTTGTGCTGAGACCCATCCTGATGAAGCTGAATGTTTTGCATCGAGAGAGGTATGGGAGGCTTCATGAACTAATGTTTCTTCTAGTATTCCATCATTTTCATACAACGTTGACTGCCCTATATGAATAAGAATATTATTGTTGCCTCCACCAAATAGTTCAGTACCCTTGTGAATCCATACGGTTTCAACGTCAATGCGCAAAGCAGTCGGTAATCTGCCAATTACCTCAGAATATTTCAATGCTTCTATTTCGGCGGCATCTGAATCTTGGAATTCAGGATTAACCTGAATTTCTATAGACAACCCATCATCATATGTAGAATTAAAAAGATATGGGTTTACAGTAATCCAATTATCTACTCTTCTATCAAACATTGTACGTGTAGCTTGTCCAGCATAGGAAAGACTTACAAATGTGGTTTTGTCAGAATCCGTAATTATATCAGGATCTAGGAAAATCGTTCCACCAAATGGAGGGGTTGCTGGAATCTCTGGAGGCATATCTTCCTCCCCATCCTTACCACAAGAAATTGTTAATATGATTAGAAAAAAAATCCAGACATTCTTAAAAATGTTCATAAGATTCATGTTTATTTATTCCACATAACGTTTATGTATATGAAAAGTTGCGTATTTATGAGCGAGGATTTTCCGAAGGAAAATCAGAAGTTAGCAAACGAGCAACTAACATTGGTTTAGCTAAAACTAGCAATTTTTTATATACGGTGTAGTTGCAGTTTTTATTCCATTTTTTTTCTATTCAAACTCAAGTTTATGGTCAAGCTCAAAAGTCCTTTGTCGATTGGCTGAAAATTTTTGTTTGTTAAAATTACGTGCGGATTAATAGTCAGTCTACCTTTTTCTCCACCAATTCCAAAGAAAGGAATGAATCTTAAAGTCCAATTATCAAAGTCTGTATAAGTCACTAACTCTGTTCCGATAACAATACCCATTAGATTTATAGCTCCACTTATTTTGGGTCCAATTGTGAATTTTTCTGTATTCAGTCCGATTTCCGTTCCGAGTCCATATTGAAGCCCACCACCATGTACACCTCCATACATAGCTTTGTTAATTCCGATATCAATTAAATGAAAATTTTTGTCGTACGGGTCGCCAAAGCTGTAATTATATCCCAAATTGAGATTCAGAGATTTATAATGTCCATAATCTCTTTCCTTTCGATTTTGCCCAAATCCAATACTTATAAAACCAACTAAAAAGATAATTGTTATTCTAGTTTTCAATGGCTAGTTCTGTTTTTCAAATTGCACCTAACAATTGTACACAGTTACCCCGGCAACCATATTTCCATTATACATACCCAAATATAAATAATATTCTTACGTGTAAAGTGGGGTAAGGCTTTAAATCTTTAATCAAGAAGGAATTTTTGTCTTTCACTATTGGTATCCAACATAAACAAGCATTCTTTAAGTGGGTGTTTTTATAAAAACTATGGGGTTGTGCAACAGTTGTCGTTGTTATCTGCTGGCTTTTAAAGTATTGGTTAATAATTGGCATAAGTCGAACCGAAATATGTGGCACGGTTTAAACCGAAATCAATGGCACAATGACTCCGAAATCGATGGCACAAACCGAACCGAATTAGCCAGGGCGACAAGCCTGTCCAATGTTCGTTTTGCCTTTAAAGCTGCCCTACAATACATTTTACGTCTTTTTAAGCCTCATAATTTTAGGGTGCAAGCAATTTACACGGCAAAATAAAAGCCCTTAAAAGGGCTTATTTAGATCTTATTCTTATAACATCAAGGACTTGTAAAACGGCTACCGTTGTTAAAACGTTTTTATTCTTTTTTTGGTATTAATAGGTAAGGAATTATTCCAGTCAATGCAATAAATCCAGTCACAAACAATGTCGTTTTCAATTCAATTCTCAAAACATAAAACAAGGTAAAAACGGAAACACAAGCATAAGTCAAAACGATAGAGTCCGAAAGCAATTTATTCTGATTGTTTTTAAATCGGTTTAAGATGTTTTTATATCTATTGTTTCTTAAAAAATATAAATAATTTATACCAACTAATACCAGCGGAATTGCACCAAACCCTTCTTCTCCAATCGATTCAATATCATATTCAGCATAAATCAGAATAGAGAAAATATTAAGAGCCAAAATTATTGATATAACAATAATTGTTGACCAGTCAGGAATAGATTTATTTGTTATACTCGTATTTCTATAAATACTATAAAAAACGTAATCATAAATTTTATTCATTGGCTTTTCTCAAATGTTTTACAACGGTCTTGTTTAACGCAAGTGGCGTGGAGTAGGGACGCGAACTTGTCGGCTTAGTTGTTTTTTACTTGGTCTCTAAAATAACACTTTTCACCAGAATGCCCGCTATTTGCTGTTAAACGATGTGTGTGCCCAGCATGGGCATCCATTCGTGCTAATGTACGAATTTTTCTAGAGAGGTGCAAGTCCCTTATGGGCAGGGGTAACCCTTCGGTTACACTCAGGACAGGCTATTTGAACCATTAGCAAGTCGCAAGGTCGCTAGTTGTGAAGCTGGGACTGAAGGAAGCGAAACTGCAAATTTCGGTACTGAGGAACACGAACCATATACCGAGGCTATGAGGTCGGACGGGCAGTAGCTCAAAGTCCTATTTTGCGAACCACGATAACGCAATCAAAACTTCATAAAAGAGGCTACCTAAGTATGCTAACATACTACAAAGGTCAATATCATTTTTGAACCGCCGTATACGCGACCCGCTTGGTTTATCCTGAGCATCTCGACAAGCTCATTACATGTGGCTCAGACGAAAGGCAGGCATAACAAAGAAGATGAAAGAGAAGATGGACCGCGGCCTACCGATAAAACTCTTAAAAATCAAGGTAGCAGGGCTGGACATATGGATGAAAATCTTGTTTGACCCCGAAGCAATGAGGGGGAGGTATTTTCATCCGTGGTGGGAGTACCGTAGCATTTTCTTAGATTTTTATCGTAAGCCTAGACTTTTTGCTTACTTTTTCGGCAATGGAAAAAGTAAGAGGCTACCTAAGTATGCTAACATACTACAAAGGTCAATATCATTTTTGAACCGCCGTATACGCGACCCGTACGTACGGTGGTGTGAGAGGTGCACCGTGGACTTATCGTTCACGGCCGCCTACTCGATTGTGCCTTCGTTCTTTTCCTCCTTTTTAGTGTTTATCAATATGCCAAATGTCATAATTAATGCAGAGAGAATAATCACTTGAATTACTAAGGATTTATTAACCAGTAGGATGCTGTCACTGGGATCAATAGCCAAAAACAAAAGGATAGTAATAAGCCCTCTTGGTGCTACAAATAATAGTGGAGTCAATTCAAGTTTTGAAAATTTAAGCTGAATGGCACGAAGAACGAAAATTATAGTTACAATGCACAACGACCATATTAAAGTTTTTGTATTGAGGATATCAGAAGTTTTTAGCATATAGCCAAAAAGGATAAAGAACAATGCTCGAATTAGAAAGGCACCTTCAATTGTAAGAGCTTTAAATTTTTGGATTTCATCCCTTATTTCGTCTGTGTTGAATTTTGTTATCCATTTAAGACGCCTAAACTCACCAAGATTACCAATGGATAAGCCAAATATCAGGATAAAAATAAGCGCTGGAAGATGATACACTTTGGAAACTGAGTAGATCAGGATCACAAGCAGAATTATGGGGACAAACTTTACATGATGATCAATTTTGCTGAGTAAAAGAGAAAGCCCAATTGTTGCAATAAAAGAAACAGCGATCATGATGAAGAACTTCAAACCAAAAAATCCGAAAGAAGATAAATCGATGCTTTCATTTAACACGATGAAATTGAAAATCAGCACGCCTAAAATATCCGACAAACTGCTTTCATAGGTAGTGAATTCCCGATTGAATGTTGTCAGGTTTCTGGCGCTTGGAATCGCGATTGCACTACTGATGATGCAAAAGGGAATTGCATTGATCAAGCTAATTTTAAAGGAATAATCGCCATAATACTGAAACAGGAAGGCGAGTAATAATGCCATTCCTATCATTGGCAATAATGCTCCCAAAAGGGATTTTTTCACAAGCCCGATCTTTGATTTATTGAGATCTAATTCTAAAGACCCTTCCAGTACAATCAAAACAAGGCCTATTGTTGCTAATATGGGTAATAGCATAGTGAAGTCAGGAAGTTCAAATTTTAAAAGGAGGGTGAATTGTTTAATACCCCAACCTAATAACAACAACAGTATTACAGAGGGTATGCTGGTTTTTGAAGCAGTGAGGTTAAAAATATAGGCAATGAGTAGTAGCGAGCAAAACGTAATTATAATCGTGTATGTCATTTCAAATTGTTACCCCGTAGTGTTTAAGCAATATAAGAAAGTTTCTTTGGAAAAAGCCAAATTTCCTATAAATATGCTGTCTGGTTTTAGCTATTCTTTATCAAACCCATCTACAATGACGCCTCCCATAGATGCAGGAAAACCAAGTATTATTATTCTTTTCATGGCAATTATAGGGTCGTCTAAAATTGGCATTCTGTTAAGAGCAAATAGAACAATAAAGACGATAATAAGGGCAATACCATAATCAATTATGATTCGAAAAACGAAATGGGATATTCTGTGCTTTATTTTTCCTTGAAATATTCCTTGAATAGAGTATAGACTAATAAATAATAACGATAAAAAAATAAGCACAATTACGTTAAGTAAAGGTAACGTTTCACTAAGTCTCCAAGATTCTTCTGAGAATGCTATGGGAACAGTCAACGCAGAGGACCCAACTATTACCTGAACAATATCTTCTGTGTTGATAGATTTTTTGAATGATTTAATCAACTTCTTTATAAAATTTATATCCCAGTTTGTATTAAATATTTATTATTTCTTGCATGAAGCACAACGGGAGACCTCGCAAAAAGTCTCTTTTTTAAATAAAAGTAAGGGAATTAATTCAATTAGATAAGTTGTAGGGACTTAAAATGTGAATGTTTGTATTTTATGAGTGTATGGTCTTTCCCAGAAAAGAAGGCTAGAAGGCCTGCAAAAGAGGCCATTATGCTATTCATTTTAGAGCCAATTAGGTCAAGTCTGCTTTTTAGCTCTTTGCTTCCCAATATCCCCATGCACCTTAGTAAGTTGTAGGCACTTAAGAGCGTTTTCCGATTCAGATTTGATAAGCGATTCCTTATTCACAGCATTGATTAAAATCCGTTTTTGGTTTTCATTAATTCCGTTTTTATCTCCTGCGATTAGTATTTCAATATCAGAGTTAAAATACCTTGTAGTTATCTGCCAGCCAACATCATTTCCTTTTATGCTAAAACTCTCGATTTCTCCAAAGACGGAGTCAGTGGTTTTTAATTTTTTACTCCCAAAAAGTTTTCCAAATATTCCCATTTAATTTGTTTTTTGTCTGGTCACTTAAATTACATGCACCGCTGTTAGGTCCAGGTTTTATATCAGTTGCTTTAATTTATATTCGGATTTCAACTCTTCCAATTCCGTTTTGTCAATTAGTTTCATATTCAATAGCCATTGAATATTTCCCATAAATTGCTCCTCATTCAAGTCAAAGTTAATAAGCATTTCTTTCTTTTTGTCGTTCGCAATTTTGATTAAATTATTTGCAAATTCTATAACTTCTACTTCATTTGGTTTTGTTCGGAAAAGTCGAATTAATTTATTTCCATTCACAATTAGAATGTCATCTTTATGAGGTTTTAAAATTCCGAAAATTGAGATTGCTCCCCAAATTATTGCGTTTGCAACATAAGTTCCTGGTTTTTCGGGACTCCCTAAAAAATAAACTCCGATACATATTAGAGTTATAATACTTGTAATTCCAACAAAAATTTTCCCTACAATTACATTGTCCGCTTCATATTGAATTTCGTTTCCAATTTCGGTGAGATGAATTTTGTATTTCAATTTGTCCTTAATTGAATTGTATTCAACTTCTACAAATTCAGAATTCGAGTCTACTTTATATGACCGAGTTTCCAATCCTTTTCTTTGTTTTATTTCGTTCATGTATTTTTTCTGCTTTCCCCAACAATTACATACAGTTACCTCAGCAACCATATTTCAATTATATCTACCCAAATATAAATAATATTCTTACGTGTAAAGAGGGGTAAGGCTTTAAATCTTTAATCAAGAAGGAATTTTTGTCTTTCACTATTGGTAACCCAACATAAACAAGCATTCTTTAAGTGGGTGTTTTTATAAAAACTATGGGGTTGTGCAACAGTTGACGTTGTTATCTGCTGGCTTTTAAAGTATTGGTTAATAATTGGCATAAATCGAACCGAAATATGTGGCACAATGACTCCGAAATCGATGGCACAAACCGAACCGAATTAGCCAGGCAACCATATTTCCATTATATCTACTCAAATATAAATAATATTCTTACAATTAAAAGGGCTTTAATATGTTTTAAATCCTTGAAAATAAATTTATATCAATGGTTTTGCAGTTCCTCTCTGGTTAAACCCACCTATATAAAACTATATGCTAACCTGTGTAATAAGTTAAGGGAACGGATTAGTTAGTAGTCTGTATTTGTTTGGCCGCACCGTCCACAAGAACGCTCTTAGTTATTGGGCATGGCTATTTTTTATTAAACTCTTTTAGTTCGAAATAACATTCTTCACAAACCAATTTAATGTCAGCAAACTTCTCCGATTCTTCGTTCCAACCATCAGCTTCTAATCGTACTTGTTCACATTCATCACACCAAGCAGCAAAAGAATCCTCATCGTCCAAGTCCATACCTTTATGTGTGTCAAAAGCTTCCTCAAATCCAATTTTTTCTTTATGGTTCAGATGTTTACAAACGAAAGCAGGTCTTCTGAAACCATGATTTCCACAATCAACCGTTTTTTGCTTCATCATCCGAATTAAACTTGAATCTTTATCAGTGAAAACGTTAGTAAGTAGTTTGTAGGTCAATAAGTCTTTTGAATTCGTACAATAAACACCAATTGAGTTAATCATACTTTTGCTTATTGCTACAAAATCCCAACATTCTTCTTGGTCACAATCTATTAATCCATTGGTCAGTTTCTCGTAATCGCGCTTTTCTCCGAGTTGTTTAACCACTAAAGTTTTCAATTTGTTTTTTTCAATAGAATGTTCGTTTTCCCAACTCCATAACCAAGTATTAGACTTTAACGAATAAGTACCTATAGGAATATATTTGAAAAATATTTCATCATCGTCATCATTGTAAACGCGTAACAATTCTGATTCTTGGTCATAAAACCAATTTGAATAAGACTCTAATTTGAATTTTGAATTGAAAGCCTCTTGAGATTCGATTAATTCGTCATAGTTTTTACTTGCGTATTCTTTGTAATCTTTGTTTCGCATGAGTGGTTAATTATAGCCAACAATTGTACACAGTTACCCCGGCAACTATATTTCCATTACATATACCCAAATATAAATAATATTCTTACAATTAAAGAGGCTTTAACAAACTATAATTCTTTAAGAACAAAAAGTTATACCAATGGTCTTGTAGCTTTCTATTGGTGAGCGGGGCTAGGGCGCACCGTGGACTTATCGTTCACGGCCGCCTACTCGATTGTGGTGCGTTTAATTCAGTTTATTATATAATTTAGAGAAAATGATATTGGAAAATTTTTCTCTTCATAATCTTTCAGGACTTTGGTCAGGCCGTAGCTTAATTTGGCTTCTATAAAGAATCTCTTAAGTAAATCATATTTTAATCCAGCGGCTGTTGAAAAGTCAAGAGTATTAAAACCCTCAGTAGATTTTATCTCAAAACCAGTTCTTGAATTTTTTGAAGTTGCATTAATTAGAAATCCTACTTGAACCCCACCAATAAGCGATAAATTATTTATGAACTCATATTCTATTAGGATTGGTATATCAATATAATCTAATTTTGTGCTAATTTGGGTCTGAACACTATTAGTCCAATAGCTCACAGCCCCACCTTTTTGATTATAACTAATATCTGCTCTGTAATCTAACTTATTATTTTGAGTTTCTAATATTATAAATCCACCTGCTAATAAACCTTCACCAAATGCAAAATATGTTTTATCAAAGCCGTATAAATTCATACCTGCTTTTGCACCATATCTGATTTTGTTTTGGGCAAAACAAGATGCCATACATAAAAAAAATATTACAGTCTTAAATAATTGTTTGTTTTTGTTAATCATAGGATGTCTTTAATTTTAAGTTTTATGTCAAATCTGTAGTCTTATTTTAGGACGGGTCAAATTCGTGTATTGTGCGATTCCAAAAGTCAATTTGCGTTCAGTTTTTAATATTGTAGCCTACAATTACACACAGTTACCCCGGCAACCATATTTCCATTATATCTACTCAAATATAAATAATATTCTTACGTGTAAAGAGGGGTAAGGCTTTAAATCTTTTTAAGAATGAATTTTTGTCTTTCACTATTGGTATCCAACATAAACAAGCATTCTTTAAGTGGGTGTTTTTATAAAAACTATGGGGTTGTGCAACAGTTGTCGTTGTTATCTGCTGGCTTTTAAATTATTGGTTAATAATTGGCATAAATAGAACCGAAATCAATGGCACAATGACTCCGAAATCGGTGGCACAAATCGAACTGAATTAGCCACGTTCCGGCTAAAAAGCGTTGCTGTCCCGCAGGGCAGCTATGATTTTTTAGCCATTGTGTGTGCCCAGCATGGACATCCATTCGTGCTAATGTACGAATTTTTCTAGAGGGTGCAAGTCCCTTATGGGCAGGGGTAACCCTTCGGTTACACTCAGGACAGGCTATTTGAACCATTAGCAAGTCGCAAGGTCGCTAGTTGTGAAGCTGGGACTGAAGGAAGCGAGACTGCAAATTTCGGTACTGAGGAACCCGAACCATATACCGAGGCTATGAGGTCGGACGGGCAGTAGCTCAAAGTCCTATTTTGCGAACCACGATAACGCAATCAAAACTTCATAAAAGAGGCTACCTAAGTATGCTAACATACTACAAAGGTCAATATCATTTTTGAACCGCCGTATACGCGACCCGCTTGGTTTATCCTGAGCATCTCGACAAGCTCATTACAGGTGGCTCAGACGAATGGCAGGCATAACAAAGAAGATGAAAGAGAAGATGGACCGCGGCCTACCGATAAAACTCTTAAAAATCAAGGTAGCGGGGCTGGGCATATGGATGAAAATCTTGTTTGACCCCGAAGGAATGAGGGGGAGGTATTTTCATCCGTGGTGGGAGTACCGTAGCATTTTCTTAGATTTTTATCGTAAGCCTAGACTTTTTGCTTACTTTTTCGGCAATGGAAAAAGTAAGAGGCTACATTCCCATAGTAGGCTAATCGACCAAAACCGGTTTAGTCAACACGGTGTTCATGTTTGGCCGTACCGACCACACGAACACTTGGTTATTGGCGGTAGTTTTTTATTCGTTCATTTTTATTTTGTGTTCAATATATTTCAAGGATTCAATGTCCGAAATATTAAATCCTTGTTCAGAAATATAGTCCACGTTTTCTTTCATTGAAACTTGAATTTCTTTTTTAATTGTCAGATTTCCATATTCTTCATAGGCTTCTGGTAAATAGATTGAAAATGATTTTCCGTTCCCAAAAGTTCCTATTTGCGAGTCTCCATATTCGTTTTCAGGGTCTAAAAAGAACAAGTAATCTTCTTGTGAATTAGTTTTATTTTTAGAAAATCCAATTGAAAATTCGGGAATTGCTGTATTTTCCTCATACCCACTTAACCAACCAACAAGATTGTGATAAACATAAAAACTAATCGATGGGTCAACTTTTATAATTTTCCAATCTCCGTATTCCGCAATTCCCAAATTGTATATATTAAATTCTTCATTTCCTGATAGTTCTCCATATTCTTTAATTCCTTTGAGAATATAACTTTCAGTTGTGCTTTTTGTAAGTATATATCTGCTGTAATCTTGGCTCTTTATTTTCTTTAGTGTCCCGAGAGTCGATTTTTCTTTTTCAGAAGTATTGTCTTTAGTTTCAAAACTATTTTCGCTTTGACTGATTACATTATTTTCTTTTTTTTCTCCAAATTGATTGAAAAGAATTAAAATAATTACAATTGCGATTATGCCTATTATTATGTACTTCATTTGATTTTCAAATTACATGCCACAGTTTATCTTGAGCATCTCGACAAGCTCATTACAGGTGGCTCTGTAGGCTCACCCATATTAGAACTGTCTAATTTTCTAAAATTTCAACAAAGTTATTGTTTTTAATTGTAATGGAGCTAGCTCCATTACAATTGACTTCTGCATATTTTATCGGGGACAT
>NZ_JAELVQ010000042.1 GCF_016428595.1 Snuella sedimenti
TGAAAAACGCTCTTGAAATTCGAATAAGGATAGGCTTTTGAATCTTTGCTCCATAAGTTTATGTATTTATCCCTTGAATTTACTCATATTATTAATATTTACAAAACGCCTAAGTCGATTTTTTAAATACATTAACTGTAACCTAAATATTTCAGAATAAGTAACACCTTTCTCCTATAAGTGCTAAAAAAGTAACATGAACTATCAAGAACTATATAACTTTGAGTACTGAGATAAACCTTAAAAGAAAAAACAAAATGAATTCGATATCGAATTCACTTATTAAAAATCAAAATCGACTAACAAATGCTTTTTTATTCAGACTTATTGTACCTGTAATTACCAGAAAAAATATAAATACAGTTATTGAAACTATGAAGTTAAATAACATGAAACTTATCTTAGGAAGAAGACTATAGTCGTTACTCTCGAAAATAAAAGTTTTACCAAAAAAAGTAAGTCCCCAAAATAAAATTGATGCCCCTAAGAGATTTACAAGGGGCCTTATCTTTTTAATAGAAATGATATTTACTTCTTTTTCTAAAAGAAGAATTAAGATACTGTTTTTGACTCCTTTTTGAATAACAAAAGCTAACGCTATTCCAACATAACCAATGCTTTTTACAAATACCCAGGTTAATAATATGTTTAGAAGCACACATCCCATTCCAACAAATACCGGTGTTTTAGTATCAGCATTTGCGAAGTAATAGATCACCAAAATAGTTTCCACTCCGAAAAAAACCAAGCCTGCTGCATACACCTGAAAAGGAAGAGCCGTTAACATTGTAGATGTTTCGTCAAATGCCCCACGTTGAAATACAATTTCTATTATGAAATGTGCGTAAACCAAAAAGAAAATAGTAATTGGAATAAAAACAATTAATATCCACTTCAAGCAATCCTTAAACAACTTGTGTAATTTCTTTTTTTCCTTTTCAATTGACAACTGCGAAAAATAAGGAAAAGCCACAATACTCAATATGTAAGGAAACATAAGAACCGGTAGTTCAGCTATTTTCTTTGAATAACTGAGAGCTGCTATGGCACCTTCTTGCATAAATGAAGCAAATCCGTTATCAATAAACGAGCTTATTTGGGAGAATCCCACCCCTAATAGTAAAGGCCAGGTTAGAGTCCATATTTGTTTCTTATATACTGCTTTAACATTGAGTTTCTTTAAAGTAATCTTTTTATATAGTTTAATCAAATGTACAGCGAGTCTTCCAATGGCTCCCAAAACAACTCCAATGATAATTCCGAAAATACCATAAGTACTATATAAAAATACCATTGATAGCACAATTGCTATTTTAAAAACGATTTCACCGGAAGCAGGAAAAACAAACTTTTTATGAGCATTAAGTATAATACTTGTTAATGTAGATAGTGCCAAAAACACGGTTGCTGGCATTGCCATTTGGAGCAATTCTTTTCCTAAGGAATATTTATCTCCTTCAAACCCCGGTGCAAAAATTGACATAAAATCACCTGAATAAAATATTCCTAAAATTGCAATTGTAAGCGTAATACCCAGAATGATACGTATTCCTAAATTAAAAATACTCCAAGCTTGTTGCTCGTTATTATCTTTTAAACGGGCATCTAAAAAAACCCTTAAAAATCCAGGTTCAATGATTTCCCTAAAAAAGAAAAAGAAACTCAATATTACTGTGACAACAACAGTGTAGACATCAACTTCATAACCAGTACCAAAATACTTCGCCAATAATAATTTTTCAACGTATCCAAGAACTTTAACAACTAAAGTAATTGCTAAAAGTCCAAAAGAAGACTTCAGCATATTATTTTTCAGAAAGTTAAATACTAAAAACTTCTTCATATACTTGTAATGTCTCTTTTGCTGCTTTTGACCATGTAAACTGTTTCACCCTTTCTAAGCCCAGCCTTATTTTATTCTTTCTCAGTGCTTGATTTTTAAGCAATGTTTCGATGCCTTTGGCTATGTCATTGATATCATATGGATCCACCTGCAAAGAAGCACTTCCACAAATTTCCGGTGATGCACCCCGATTTGAAATTAGCACAGGCACCCCACATCGCATAGCTTCTAAAGGAGGAATTCCAAACCCTTCATAAATAGACGGGAAAACAAATAGATCTGCCATAGAATAGATAATGGGCAAATCTTTTTTAGGAACATATCCCGTGAGTAAAATGTGCTCCAGTAAACCATATTTTGAAATAGCTTTATAAACTGATTTACTCTTCCATCCATTTTGACCGGTTATAACAAGTTTATGATTTATTCTCTGTTGCCTTATCAATTTATTAAATGCTAATACCAATCGTGTTAGATTTTTCTTTCCTTCTATGGTTCCAACAAAAAGAATGTATTTTTTAGGTAAATTATACTTTGACGCTACATCATTATCTATCTTCTTTTTAAAAATGGGATTTACCCCAGGATAAATCACCCTAATTTTACCTTCATCTATATCAAAATGTCGTAATATATCTTTCTTAACAGTATTGGACACGGTAATTATAATATTTGCATTACGAATCGTTTTTCTTAAAAAGAGCTTAAAATAAAACACTGACTGATTTTTACATAATTCAGGAAAATCTAACGTTATGAGATCGTGAATAGTGACCACCGTTGGAATTTTAAATCTTTTGGGAATAATGTAATGTGGAGAATGATATAAATCAAAATGGTTCTTTTTAATATATGATTTTAAAAAGAAATATTCGAACAACACCCTCACAAAGCTTATACTTCTCACATAATTCAGAACGTCCCGATTTAAGATTTCAACCTCATACTTTAATGGGGTTATCTGCTTCATTTCCTGAAACAAACACTCCGTATAATACTGAACTCCTGAATTCTTACTTCCTAATTGTAACCCGTTTATAAGAACCTTTTTCATCTGTTAATGTTTATTTGCTTATAAATGTCACGCTTCAACTGCGCTGAGTACAGGAATGGAATGCCTTATTATTATTTTCGGTTGGTTAGTAATTTCTGTTAATGGGCATTTCATATTTCTTTAGTCCTTATCGAATAATATTTTCATCTCTTTTACATGTTTTTCCAATGAAAATCTTTCGACAACTCTTTTTCTTCCTATGCTTCCCATTTTTATTCTTAATTTATCGGAATTCAACAATTTCGAGGTCTGAAGAGCCAATTTTTCATAAGCAAAAGGAGGTACTAGATATCCTGTTTCCTCATCAATGACTATCTCCTTAATACCCCCTGAATTGTAAGCAACTACAGGAATCTCCATAGACATAGCTTCTATTACTACACGTCCAAAAGGTTCATCAATAGCAGGATGAATTAACACATCAATTCTTGATAGCATATTGATTATATCCTTTTGGAAGCCAACAAAATTTATAACACCATTCAATCCTCGACTAGATACCTCTTTTAATAGATATTCTTTATAAGTGGCTTCTTTTGGGTTTAATATATCGCCCACTAAAAGAAATTCTACATTATTGTTATTTTTATAAATGATCTCCGCAGCCTTAATGAAATCTATTTGATTTTTCCAAGGTGTAAATTGGGCTACACAACCTACCACTTTATAATTGGTTTTTCTATTTGAAATACTTAATTGGGGTTTATAGTGGTTTACATCAATCCCTCCATAAACTATTTTCTTTTTTGCTATATCATGAAATTGGTTAGATATAAATTCTGAATTACAAACAATCACACTTGAAAAAAATTCAAGAACTCTTAAAACCCACCTTTTATTCTTTAAACTATCCCTAACATGCCATACGTTCTTTACTCTTAAAAAAAATATTCCAATCCAAAAAAAATTCAAGAAAGAATTTGTTGTGTTGAAATAAATTACATCCGGTTTAAACTTCACTATTTGAAAAACACTTTTGAAATTTATCTTAAATGTCTTTCTTAAAAACTTTAACCAAGGAACTTTATTAACAATGGTTAAGACCTCTACTGCATGACTCAATTTAATATTTTTGAAATGGTCTATATTACCAGATATTATCATTAAATCATGCTTTGCATCAATCTTTTCAAGCAACTGGAGCATACTTATTTCAGCACCACTTAAAAATGGGGATGAGTTTATAATCACAACCTTCCTCACTAATTATTTTCTTTATATTTACTCAATGGAATTGAAGAATTTATCAAAAGATTAAACATTTTATTAGCAATCATCTTTTGAGCTTTATTATTTGGATGACCTTCATGTGGAAGAACTAAGTCTTTATTCCATCTGATGTCAAGATTAAAATCAGGATAAATGGGGCTAGATTCTGCAGGTAAAGAATTAAAACTATAAGCAAATTGGATGTTTAAGCTGTCTAGATATCTTTTTACATCCAAATACATATTATATGATTCATTAGATGAAAAGTATTCCTTCTTTTTTTTCCAATCACCCCAATTCTTTCCTTTTGTGACGTAAGTATATATCCATTTAATTTCATGAATATTTCTATCAAAAACTTTGCAAACTCTGTACTTTTGTTATTAAGTAACCAGCGACATAAACCTCTAATATTATATGAATAATTATATACAGAAGTTAATATTTTAGCTGAGTAAATCTTATCAAGTTCCGAATAAATTTTAGGTAGAGAATCTCTCATATCGTAATCATACTTGAGCATAAAATCCCTATACACACCTCTAACTATTTGGCGCTTTGTTAACGGAAAGACATATTTGAACATAATAAGATCTGGATTGAATTCTGCTACTTGATATTTTATTCTATTTAAATTACCAAGATCATTGTCTACTCCATCCACGGAACAATTTATTACCTCAACATTGTATTTATCTTGGTTAAACAAACTTTGTAATTTCATTACAAAATTTTCATCACCGTCATTTCTTATCCCTAACGTCACCGAATTACCTACAAAAGCTATTCTATAAGTCCTTGATTTTTTAATCTTTGAAAAATTAGGCCCATAAAACCCATGACTGTTAAACCTAAATTTCTTTTCAACATCAGGCCAAACAAATTCTTGCTCCAAACTCGTTTCATACCTATAACCATATAAAGGGTCAGGAATATAAGCAAAATCACGCTTAAACTTCTTCAAAGTTTCATAATGAAATACACGCAAATATGTTTCATTTATAAAAAACAAACTTATTAGAACAAAAAAGTAATCTTTAATTTTTTCATAATATTTTAAAACTTAAGGTTAATCATTATTTTATAAAACCAGATCGCATAAAGTTGAAGCCATCTTCAACTATTAAATAAAGGAAAATACTTACCGTCATGAAACCTTTCATCTTTCTTACATAAATCCTCCACCTTCTGATTCAATATTTTTATCACGAACTCTTCTGGATTTGGCTTTATACTTTCCACTTCCAAAGCGGTACGATAAGCTCACGTTCCATGTATTGCTTTCCCAATTAAAAGCGCCGTTTTGAACAAATGGTTTCGTGCCGTTAAAAGCAAATTCCATCGTATTGAAAATATCATTGTAGTTAAAACTGAACATCCCTTTGCCTTGCGCAAATGCTACTCGAGCCCCAAGATTTACAAAAAACATAGGCTTTGTTTCAAATTGAATGGATCTATTCTTTCCCCTGTAGAATCCAAAAGCGGTTAGACTTACTGTTTTATTTAAACTAAAATTATTATACATTCTTAAATTCCACGTGACGTTGTCTACTTCATCAACATTTGTTTCAATATCATTTATTGTAGCGGTTTCAACAGGAGCCGTTAAGCTTTCGGCAATACCTTTTTGAGTTTGTGAATATAAATCAAAGCTGGAGTTAATGTTCCAACATTTAAATGGTCGATAATTACTGGATAACTCTACACCGTAAGCCGAGTAATCATCGAAATTATCATGAGTTAATATAATGCGTCCAGAATTAACGTCACTTCTATCTATAAATAAAGCCCTGCTAATATCGTTGGTAATTAACCGATAGAATACACCCCCTGTTATTGTTCCTTTCCTGTTATTAAGTGTTCTGGTGTAATTGGCTTCTATTGAGTTGGTAAATTGGGGCTCTAAGTTAATATTTCCATAGGAAGAAATTAATGGTGTGCTCCATTCTTTAATAGGGTTAACCTGACTTATGCCGGGGCGGTCTACACGGCGGCTATAACTTAATTGATAGGCGTTTTTTTCCGAAGGGGAATAGGAGAGGAATGCGGATGGGTACAGCTCAAAATAATCGTTTTGAAAACGTTGTGAACTTTCGGCTTCCGATGATAAGGCTATAGCATCTTCTTTTACATTTTCGGCACGTAGCCCTATTTGACAATTCCATTCGTCAAAGGTTTTGCTATAAGTGGCGTAGGCCGAGTAAATATCCCGGGTATAATCGAAATTGGTCCTAGGGGTTGGCCTTAATACCCCTTCGTTGTTTAAGGTTTGTCCTGTTGAGATGTAAGCAATATCTGAATTTAATAATCGGGCTTGTAGCCCTAATTCTAATTTTGTAGTTTCCGATAGTGGATTTATGTAATCCAAGTTTAGGGTTATGCTTTCCATATCGGTAAAATTAAAATCATGATAGTCCTCATTGGTGCCTAAAAGGAATTTAAAATCGGTAGGAGCTTCATCTTCAAAAATGTTGTAATCGGCTTCAAATTCAATATTATGTCCCTCTTTGTCAAAATCTAACTTATAATCAAAGTTATATTGAGAGGAATAGTTGTTATTTACAGAGGTGAACAGTTGCTTTTGGTTATAGGAATCATCGTTGTAAAAAAAGGCATCGATTTTTCCAAAAGCACTATTATTTGAAGTATTTTGAGTTGTGAAAATAGAGATGGTATTTTTGTCGTTTAGGTAATAGTCCACACCAATTTTGTACAAGTGAGATTGTCCTTTGTCCAAAAATTTAAAAAACTGTTCCGAGTTGTTTTCTGGTCTTAATATTTGCCATTTTTTTCGGTTTTTTGAAATGTTGTTACTATAGTTTCCGTAGAAATTGAATTTTCTATTACGGTAATTTAAACCTAGGAAACTGTTAAACTTGGCCTCTTTTTCATGAGTTAACCCCACCGAAATATTGCCGTTAAAACCAACCATAGTGTTTTTGTGGAGTACAATATTTATGATTCCACTCATGCCTTCGGGGTTGTATTTTGCTGAAGGATTCGTAATGAGCTCTATGGATTTGATAGCTGTTGAAGGGATTTGTTTTAGTAGTTGTGCAGTTGGGATGTTGGATAGTTTACCGTCAACCATTACCCGGACGTTTTGGTTGCCACGTAGGCTAATATCACCTGTTTGCTGATCGATGCTAACCGATGGGATGCCAATCATTAACTCTGAAGCACTGCCCGTTGCAGCTAGATCCTTACCAATGGTTATCACTTTTCGGTCTACTTTTTGCTGAATGGTTGAAACCTCTGCGACTATAGTAACTTCTTCCAGCCCTTCGGTAGCTTCCTCAAGAAATATGTTTCCCAAATCTATATCGTAATTGTTTTTGCCTATAAGTAGTGTTTTGTTAACCGTTTTGTAACCTATATATTGAATGTTTATAATGATATGGCCTTCCTTAATTTTCTCTATTTTAAAAGAGCCATCGTCGGTAGTGATTCCTCCAGTCAAAATTTTGCCCTGTTCGTTTTTAATAATAATATTTACGTAAGGTAAGGGTTGTTTTAAATTGGCATCTAACACCTTACCGTAAACAACACCTGCTTTATCTGTGTTTTTTTTAGAATTAATAGCGTGTGATATTATTACTGTTAGAAACAATAAAAAACTCACGAGATTTTTTTTTTTCATATGTTATATTTTTAATTACTATTCTTTTAAAAAAGAATTTTAACTAGTAAAGTAATTAGTGAAAATTCGAAAGAAGACTTCAGTATGTTATTTTTCAAAAGTCAAATGTTAAAGGCTTCTCTAAATAATTTTAATGCCTTTTTTACTGCTTCTTACCTTGTAAACTGTTTACTCTTTCCAATCCTAATTTTATTTTATTTCTTATCAGTGATTCATTTTTAAGGAATGTTTCAATGCCTTTGACCATATCATTGACATCATATGGATTTAACTTCTAAAGATGCGTTTCCACAAATTTCCGGTGATGCGCCTCGATTTGAAATTAACACCGGAACCTCACATCGCGTAGCTTCTAAAAGAGGGATTTCAAACCCTTCATAAATAGATCTGTCATAGAATAGATAATAGGCAAATCCTTTTTCGGAACATACCCCATAAGTAAAATGTACTCCTATAAATCATATTTTGAAATAGCCTTATATCCGATTTATTTTTCCAACCATTTATTTTGACCGACCAAAACCAACTTATGATTTATTCCCTGTTACCTTACCAAATTTATTAAATGTCAATATCAATCTTGCAAGGCTTTTCTTTCTCTGTAACTACTGTTTAAACATTAGTCTTCTAACACTTATAAATATTATTCTATTCAAGGATTAAAAAATAAGAATACCGGACAATTTTAAGTTTCACACCTATAGCTTATACTTAACTTTTAATACTGCATTAGCGTTCCTAATCTTTTTCCTTTCTCTACTGCCCATTCAAAAAAAATTAGGCTCAAAGGAAAAAGCACCAAAGCTATACATAATAAAGTAATTAACTGATTTGATAACATCTCAATAGGGTAGCCTCGTAATATAGATAATCTCAAGGCATCTAAAGAGTATTTAATAGGTACGAGATAAGAAATTGTTTGCAGATAATCTGGTAAAATGGCAACAGGAAAAATGGCACCTCCTAATAAGGAGCTCATGGTTCCAAAAACAATACTAAAAGGCTCTCCCCTTTTAAATAAAATGGTACCACCTGCTGAAAAAATTCCTAAACTAATAAATACAAAAATAGATAAAATAAAAGTTAAAAAAGCTGAAGGTATATTTATATTGGATAAATCGAACCCTAAAAATAGAGTGGCCACAATAAACATAAATATTAAAACTGTACCATTATGGATAAACTTAAATATTGCAGACATAAATATGATTGTCTTGGTGTCTGTTTGAGAACTTAATAATGCTTCTAAACATCCTGCCATTTGATCTCTCCGGGTAGTTGCTGAAAATTCTTGAATCGCCATCATAAAATAAGTGGTAAATGCCGTTCCAATTAAAACAAAAGAAAAATAATCACCTCCAATCTCCGAAAGACCTTTTTGCCCCTGTGAAGGGACTAACTTAGATATAAAAAAATATGTTAATAAAGGAAAAACAGTTCCTAACGTTGAAGTTATTAATGCCATTTTATAACTTAAAAAAATGGCAAAATCTCTTTTTATAAAATAGGATAATTTATATAATTTCATCTTTTTTGTGTTTATCATAATTTTACTGCAGAACTATTTTTTGTTGAACCTTATCTAAAACCATTTCATCATTCATCATTTTTTTATAATAATTTTCTAATGTACCATATTCAGAAATAATACTCTTAATGGAAGAATAATCTATAATCTGACCTTTCTTCATAAAGCATATTTTATTACATAGAATTTGTGCTTCAGATAAACTATGTGTCGCGATCAATAATGTCCTCTCTTTTTTATTATGTATTCTTTCAGAAATTATAGTTCCAATTACTTCTGCAGAAAGTGGATCTAACGTTCGCGTAGGTTCATCCAAAATCAATATATCAGGGTTAGACAACAACCCTCGCGCAATTGCTAATCTTTGCTTCATACCTGAAGAATAACCTGCAAAAATCTTATCTTTTGAATCTTCTAATCCAACCATTCTCAGCAATTCTTCCACTTTTTTATGTAATTCTTCACCTTTTATGTTATCCAAAGCTCCAAAAAACAATAAGTTCTTTTTTCCTGTCAATCTCCAATAAAAACTGCGCTCTTCATTTAAAACGAAACCAACGCGTTTTCTCGCTTTTAAATTTTGTTTTTGAGTATCGATACCATTAATGCAAAGTGAACCTGAAGAAGGATACAATAAACCTCCTATAATTTTTAAAAAAGTTGTTTTCCCTGCGCCATTTACGCCTAAAAAGGCAATTCTATCACCAGATTGTATTTCGATATTTATTTTTTTTAAGGCTTTAAAATAATTTGTTTGAAATGGCTGTGTCAAATACTCTACATATCTTTTGGGTATAGGGTATTGCATTGTTATGTTTGTTGCTGAGATCATTTTAATTTGATTTTTAATGTTAAAAATTTATTGAGTTTAAGGTAAAATAATTTTTTACCATTATGAAGTCCTAAGTTTCAACTGTCGTGAAATTGGGAGCAGTAATAATATATTGACTTTATCGGTCCAGGAGAAAATTATTGAATTATTTCTTTTTGATAAAAGTCTACATATCTCATAGAAATTTTAAGATTTTCATTATTTGTAACCAAACACATGGCATATTCTTTATCAATTTCAATTCTATTTATATACCAATTGATATTTTCATAATGAACTATATTATTTTGATCAACTATTTCCAATAATGGAATTGACAACCCACGCCCATCAGCTTTGATAATACTTTCTTTAAGGGTCCAGTATTTAAAAAATGTCTTACTAGGGTTAATAGAAAAGAGGATTTCCTTCCATTGATCGGGAGTCATAGTTTTACTAAAATGGCTAAAATCTATATCTACAATTTTTTCTATATCTACTCCTAATTTAATATTTTCTCCCATAGCACAAACGACATATTCTCCTGAATGGGAAATATTAAAGTCAAAATCGGCCTCAAAATATGGTCGTTTGTACTTGTTATATTTTATTTCCTTTAAAGTACAGCTTCTAAAGTCATGTCTTTTTAAAGCTTCCATTAACAAAATTTTTCCAAATAAATTAGAGTGTTTATCCTGCCATCTTAAAATACGTGAATTTTTTTCTTGCAAGTTTCTAGGTAAAAGATTTAAATAATCATGGAATAACGATTTTGGTAATTCTTCAGTAAATTTTGTATAAAAAATTTCAATAACTTTCAATATATTAGCATTTAAATTCCACATAACATTAATATACAATGCATTATATGCTCGGTAAATTCATATAATTTATAGACAATTTTATCAATTGCCCCTTTTTTGTTCGACTCCTCAAGATGTTTTAAAGAGCAATTATATTTTTACTAAATTCTATCTAAAAAAATTCGCTCTGCTTTTTGATAAAGTTGGTTTTTTGGTTGAAAGTTTTATCACTATTCCCCTATGATCTTAGATTTTAGTATAATCCATTTTGTAGAAGTAAAGAAATAATATCTTTCCATTAAGTTCCTTTTTTATCTTTAGACACACTCGTTTCAGACAACTTAATTAAATAGCCTCCTGTTCTAAATCCACTTTGATTCGTAACTATATATAACCCGAAATTACTATGCTGATTAAAATAAATCCAATTTTGCATACTATGTGTTTGTCCATGATGCAAATAGACCGTATAACCATCAGGATCATCTATGATACGCCACATATAAGCAAACCTGTCTCTTCCTTTTTTAAGTAATTGGTTATGAGACTCTTTTATAACTTCATTATGTGCATCAAATTGCAATTCTATAAAACATAACATATCTGGTAGTGTAGAATACAAAAAACCAGAAGTTCCCCATAATGGTGTTACAAAATTTGGAGAAGTTGTTGAGTTTTTCATCCAGTACCCTGAACTTAAATGTTTTTCATCTTCTTCATTCAGTTCAAGTTTTGTATACTTCATTCCATAAGTTTCAATGAAATTCTCATGAATAAGCTCACTAATTGTTTTCCTATTTATTGTTTCTAGGATATATCCTAATATCTCAACACCTACATTAGAGTATGAATATCTTGAACCAGGGGCACTATCGGGTTTGTAATTATTTAAATCTTTAAAAAATTGTTCTTTTGAATAACTTTTACTCAACTCATAAAACTGTTCTGGTGTATCATTACTACGTTTTTGAGTATTTTTTCCCACTTTGGAGATACAAAATGTGGTAAACGACTAGAATGAGTAAGTAAATGCTTTATTTGGATGGGAATTCCTTCAAATGCAAGATTTTCATATTTTCCTGGTAAATAGTTACGTATATCATCTTCCAGATTTATTTTTCCTTCCAAAATAACTTTTGCAACTAATGTACCGGTAAACATTTTGGATACAGAACCTAACTCAAAAATGGTGCTATTTGTGGCTGTGTTATTTTTACCTTTTGTTAATTTTCCAAAATGATGGGTACTTTTTTCTCCTTTGTTATAAAACCCAACTGAAACGCTACAGATTTCAGGATAGGCTAACATTTCTTTAGCTCCTTCTTCAATGATTCCTTTGAGTATTTCATTAGGTTACATCTGCTTCGTTTTTTTTTTAATATTCCATTAGTATTATTCATAATTGTAAGACACTTGCTGTTGTATATACTTAGTAAAATATTCTTTATGCTCAAAGAAGAAAAAGTGATTACCTCTAAGCTGCGTAATATTTACGTTTTTAGACGAAACTTCCTTCCAACCTGTCACCTCTATTTTAGTGATATCCTCTTCAGAACCATAAAATACATCTATAGGAATTTTTATTGTTGGTGACTCTTCATCAAAATGATAATCTTCAACACATTTGTAATCAGCCTTTAAGATTGGAATAAAGAAGTTTACCAATTCGGTTTCATTTACTATTTCTTCAGGCACTCCACCAAGTTTTGTAATTTCCTTCCAAAACTCATTATCTGGTAAATTAGATATGATTTTCTCTTTACTATATTGTGGGCCTTTGGCTCCATTAATGATTAGTTTTATAGGCAAAGGCAATCCTTCCCTTTGAATCTTTTTACAAACTTGATATGCTACCAAAGACCCCATGCTGTGACCATAAATAATGTAAGGTTCACCAATCAGAATTTCCTTTTTTACTTTTGGATATAAATCAGCAATAACATCATCCATTCTAGTTAGTAATGGTTCTGTCATACGAGTTCCTCTTCCTGCATATTCTAATACAATAATATTTAACTCTTTTTGAAAAAAGTTATTGAATGAATATTTATTGCCACCTGCAAATGTAAATGCTATAATTTTCATGTGTAGTGTATATTTTTGGATTAATGTTTTTAAATCTCTATTTGCCTGTACATTTTTGTTTCGTCCTTCACGTTTCTTTTCTTAAGAGCAATATGTTCTGCTATTAGTGAAATCGTTGTCATTTTAAACACAGTTATTATATCCAATTTTATATCTAAGTCTTTATTCATTCTTGATATCATTCGTACTGCTAATAAACTATGTCCACCTAACTCAAAGAAATTATCATAAACACCTACCCGCCCTACGCCTAACAATGTCTCCCAAATCACAGCAAGTATAGCTTCTATTTCATTCCGAGGTGCAACATACACTTTCGTTGATAGTTGAGAACCATCAGGATCCGGTAAATCTTTTTTATCCAATTTCCCACTCGATGTCAATGGCATCGATTCCATTTCTACCCAAACCATAGGAACCATATACTCTGGTAAGCTGTTTTTTAAACTTTCCTGTATTCTATCCTTATCAAACGCTCCTGATGCTACTACATAACCAACCAAACGTTTGCTTCCGCTTGTGTCCTCTTTGGCCAACACACAGCAGCCCTTGACTCCTTCTATCTGTGACAACACATTCTCGATCTCCCCTAATTCAATCCGGTAACCACGGATCTTTACCTGATCGTCTTTCCTGCCCAAATATTCTAACTCTCCATCCGGAAGCCATCTTGCCAAATCTCCTGTCTTATAGATCCGCTCCCCTTCAATAAATGGATTCGAAACAAAC
>NZ_JAELVQ010000043.1 GCF_016428595.1 Snuella sedimenti
AACAACTCGCTTTGTTTTAATGACCCCCTTGCTATTGGAGAATACTGTATAGTAAACGCTTTTATTGGAAGAAATTGACCTTTCTCGATAAATCCGTATTTTAGTCGGACACTAATGATTATTAATCTAATTTTAAGCATAATACATTAGGTGTTTAGTTAAAAAAACATTAATTTTGCACTCCTTTTAGCGAGTCGTTGGAAAGATAAGAGGAATGAAAACAAAAAATATTTTAACACTTCTGTGTGTTAATCGCTTAAATCTTCCAAAACATACAGAATACAAAATTATTATCAGCACATGGCTGAAAATGCAAACAAAGCTGAAGTTGAAGCAACTGAAGCAAAAACAGCTGAAGCTCCTGTAGTATCAGAAGCACAAGCAAATCCTGAAAAATTCTTAAAAGAGTTTAACTGGCACAATTACCAAGAAGGTATTGACGAAGTTGATGACAAACAATTACAAGAATTTGAAAAACTAGTAGCAGAAAACTTTGTAGACACCCTTAACGATGAGGTGGTTGAAGGTACTGTAGTACATATCTCTGATCGTGATGCGATTATTGATATCAATGCAAAATCTGAAGGTGTTATTTCTTTAAATGAGTTTCGCTACAATCCAAACTTAAAAGTAGGAGATAAGGTAGAGGTATTAATTGATGTACGCGAAGATGCAACAGGTCAGTTAGTATTGTCTCATAGAAAAGCACGTGTAATCAAAGCATGGGATCGCGTTAATGCAGCCCACGATTCAGGTGAAATTGTTAATGGTTTTGTTAAATGTCGTACTAAAGGTGGTATGATTGTAGATGTATTTGGTATTGAAGCATTCTTGCCAGGTTCTCAAATCGACGTTAAGCCAATTAGAGATTACGATCAGTATGTAAACAAAACGATGGAATTCAAAGTTGTTAAAATCAACCATGAATTTAAAAACGTAGTTGTTTCTCATAAAGCACTTATCGAGGCTGATATAGAAGAACAAAAGAAAGAAATTATTGGTCAATTAGAAAAAGGTCAAGTATTAGAAGGTGTTGTTAAAAACATTACTTCTTATGGTGTATTTATTGACCTTGGTGGAGTTGATGGATTAATTCACATTACGGATTTATCATGGTCTAGAATTAACCATCCAAATGAGATCGTAGAATTAGATCAAAAACTTAATGTGGTAATACTTGATTTTGATGAAAACAAATCAAGAATCCAATTAGGTTTAAAACAATTAAGCAAACACCCTTGGGAAGCACTTGCAGAAGAGGTTAAAGTTGGCGATAAGGTAAAAGGTAAAGTAGTTGTTATAGCAGATTACGGAGCGTTTATTGAAGTTGCTGATGGTGTTGAAGGACTTATCCACGTTTCTGAAATGTCTTGGTCTACACATTTAAGATCTGCACAAGATTTTGTTTCTGTTGGAGATGAAGTTGAAGCAGTTATCTTGACCTTAGATAGAGAAGAGCGTAAAATGTCACTTGGTATTAAGCAATTAACACCAGACCCATGGACAGATATTACAGGTAAATACCCACTAGGTTCTAAGCATGTAGGTGTTGTACGTAACTTTACAAACTTTGGTGTATTTGTTGAATTAGAAGAAGGTATTGATGGGTTGATTTATATCTCAGACTTATCTTGGACTAAGAAAATCAAGCACCCAAGTGAATTCTGTGCTGTAGGTGATAAATTAGACGTTATCGTATTAGAGCTGGATGTAGAAGGACGTAAATTAAGTTTAGGTCACAAGCAAACAACAGATAACCCTTGGGATGTTTACGAAAAGGACTTTGCATTAGAAACTGTTCATACAGCTGAAATAGCTGAGATAGTTGATAAAGGAGCAACAGTTCAGTTTAATGAAGACATCTTAGCATTCGTGCCTACACGTCATCTTGAAAAGGAAGATGGCGGTAAGCTTAAGAAAGGGGAATCTGCCGAATTCAAAATTATTGAATTTAACAAAGAATTCAAACGTGTAGTTGCTTCCCATACAGCAGTATATAAGGCTGAAGAAGCTGCCAATGTTAAAGCTGCTGCTAAGAAAGCCGCTAATGCAGCTGCAGAAGCTAAGCCAACACTTGGTGATGCTAACGATGCACTACAAGCGCTTAAAGATAAAATGGACGGTAAAATATAATTACCAACTCTTTTAAATATTAAAAAGCCTTCAAGAAATTGAAGGCTTTTGTTGTTCTATATGTTAAATTTTCCTGTATTTCATAGAATAGTATTCTATTTGTAAGAAAAAATATATAGTATTGCGTATATTAGATTATATTTAGTTTGCGTGATACTTTTATAGAGTATTGAAATATAATTTTCCTCTCAATATTTATATATACTAAGTATTTCAATTAAGTGTAGTCTCTCACATTAAAGTTTGATTATAAACCAAATTTATATATTATGAGAAAAACTATACTATTTGTCGCCTTTTTTAGTATTTCGATTACTTGGTCGCAATCTGGAAACACTATTAATGATGCAATTGTTGTTGATGGAACAGAAGTAGGTTTAAATATTTCAGACTTTAACTCTGCAACCCAATCAGGTCTTTCACCGGCTTGTGGTACAACAGAAGATGTCTTCTATAAGCACGATGTTTCTTCTGGGGATAATAAAATTACTATTGGTATGATAAGCGCTGGTGTCTCTTTGGCTACGTCTGTAAATTATCAAATATTAAAAGCACCTAATGGAAATATAAATAGTTTGCAAGTTATTACTTGTAGTTCTTATAATGTTGTATTAGTAGCAGGCGGTAGCTTTGAACAAGTAATAGAAGGAATTAATGGTACAGATGACTATTATTTGAGAATATACAAACCAGCTGGTTTAGGAGGTGTGTTAACAGATTTAATTAATGGAACCTCAATAACAATGGTAAGTGAGTTTGATGCCACATTATCAACAAACGTTAAAAACATTGAATCTCTAAAAATTCTAACAACAACTAATGTTATTAAATTGTTAAATAATAATGTCGATTATTCTAGTTATACAATTTATAATATGAATGGTCAACAAGTAAAAAAATCAATTATAAAGTCTAATAGCATACATATTTCAATTTTAAAAAAAGGATTATATGTGCTAAATCTAATTGGTACATCCGAAACTAAAGTTTATAAATTTATCAAACAGTAATATATTTAAGTAAAAAGGAAGATTGTAATGATCTTCCCTTTTTATGTTTTGGAAGGTTTAGTCTTTTAATAAAATAATTGCACCAATACAGTAGCATTTCATATTGTGTACAACATTTTTTTAACTAACTTTGCGTTCCAAACATGTTTGGATAGTATATGAGTCAAAAAGTTTTACTTAACGCAAAAGAGGTAAACATCATTCTTCACCGATTGGCTTGTCAACTTATTGAGAAACATAACGATTTTTCTAATACCGTTTTAATAGGATTACAACCTAGGGGTGTATTCTTGGCAGATCGTATAGCCAAAATATTGAAGGACGACTACAAGGTTCAAAATGTGCAATTAGGTTATTTGGACATTACATTTTTTAGGGATGATTTTCGCCGGGGAGAAAAGCCATTATCAGCCAATTCTACTAAAATAGATTTTCTGGTCGAAGACAAGAACATTGTATTTATAGACGATGTATTATATACAGGGCGTAGTATTAGAGCTGCTCTAACGGCTATACAGTCGTTTGGTAGACCTAACGAAATAGAGTTATTGACCTTAATAGACAGGCGTTTTAGTAGGCATTTGCCCATTCAGCCAGATTATAGAGGAAGGCAAGTGGATGTTATTAATAATGAAAAAGTAAAAGTACATTGGAAAGAATATGAAAATGAAGATGCCGTGTACTTAATTGAAAAATAAAATGATAACTAAAGTTTAAATTAAAAGGAATATAGCAACTTTTAATTTTTGACTTTTAACTTTTAACTTTTACAATGAGCGAATTAAGTGTTGATCACTTATTAGGAATCAAGTATCTTAACCCACAAGATATTCAACTTATTTTTGAAACTGCCGATCATTTTAAAGAAGTGATCAATAGACCAATTAAAAAAGTACCCTCACTACGTGATATAACCATAGCCAATCTCTTTTTTGAAAACTCTACGCGAACCAAATTGTCGTTTGAGTTGGCAGAAAAAAGATTGTCGGCCGACGTTATTAATTTTTCTTCAGCACAATCTTCGGTTAAAAAAGGAGAAACGCTTATTGATACAGTAAACAACATCCTCTCAATGAAAGTGGATATGGTCGTTATGCGCCACCCAAATCCAGGAGCAGGTATCTTTTTATCAAAGCATGTAAAGGCAAGTATTGTAAATGCAGGAGATGGTGCTCACGAGCACCCTACACAAGCCTTGTTGGATTCGTATTCAATTAGAGAAAGGTTAGGCGATGTACATGGTAAAAAAGTGGTTATAGTTGGCGATATATTGCACAGTCGTGTAGCATTGTCAAATATTTTTGCTTTAAAGTTACAAGGAGCAGAAGTGATGGTATGTGGACCCAAAACATTAATACCTAAATATATAGGTGAATTGGGTGTTAAAGTGGAGACAAACTTACGAGCTGCTTTAAATTGGTGCGACGTGGCCAATATGTTACGTGTGCAGAACGAACGTATGGACATAAATTATTTTCCATCTACCAGAGAATACACCCAACAATTCGGGGTCGACAAAGCCTTACTAGACTCATTAAATAAAGAAATTGTTATTATGCACCCAGGACCTATTAATAGGGGAGTTGAGATAACCAGTGATGTGGCCGATTCAAAGCAAGCTATTATATTGGATCAAGTTCAAAATGGTGTTGCGATACGTATGGCAGTAATTTACTTATTAGCATCAAAAATAAAACAATAGGTTATGATTTTCGATCAAGATGGCAATACGTCAATAATTACACAAGAAAAAGCGACAGTAGTAGAGTTGGTTAAAAAACTACAGGTTGTTTATCCCAAATTTAAGCACGATAATATCATTATTGTATTAACATCTTTAATAGAGTTAAGTGTGAACGATATTATTGAATTTCTAGAAATATCAAATAAACATAGAGCAAATAAACATTCTTTCGTCATTGTATCGAACAAGATTGATTTAGATAGTACACCGGATCAAATAATAGTAGTGCCAACAATTCAAGAAGCATACGATATTATTGAAATGGAAGAAATGGAACGCGATTTAGGGTTTTAATATGAACAAGTTTCATCTTGCACAGGTTAATATTGCAAAGAAGCTAGCGCCTTTGGAAGACCCTATCATGAAGGACTTTGTTAATAATATTGACAAAATCAATGCGGTTGCCGAGGCTAGCAAGGGATTTGTTTGGAGACTGAAGGATGAAGACAAAGCTATTACTTCAAATGTGTTTAAAGATGATTCATTGCTTATTAACATGTCGGTTTGGAATGATGTAGAATCGCTATTTGAATACACTTATAACTCCTTGCATGTAGCCGTTTTTAAACGCCGTAAAGAATGGTTCTCAAAGTTAAAAATGAAACACATGGCTTTTTGGTACATCCCAATAGGGCATGAGCCTACGTTAACAGAGGCCAAAATACGCTTGGATTACCTAAAAACCCACGGTGAGACGCCTTACGCTTTTACATTTAAAAAGACCTATACTGTCACCGATTTATTAAACTATAAACCTGCCGTAGTATGAAGCTTTCTATATTAGGCTGCTATAGTGCCACACCCCGAGCCTTAACGAATACTACTTCCCAAGTTTTAGAAATGAACAATCACATGTTTTTAATAGACTGTGGAGAGGGCACGCAAGTACAACTACGCAAGCACAAAATAAAGTTTAACCGGATTAAACATATTTTTATTTCTCATTTACATGGCGATCATTTTTTTGGTTTGGTAGGATTGATATCAACATTCAGATTGCTTACAAGAGAAGCCGACCTTCATATTTATGGCCCTAAGGGTATAAAGGAAATTGTAACCCTACAAATGAAACTGGCCGATTCTTGGACCAATTATAAGCTTATCTTTCATGAATTAAGCTCTAATGAATCACAATTGATTTTTGAAGATGACAGTGTGGAGGTGTACACCATCCCTCTAGACCATCGAGTATATACTAATGGTTATCTTTTTAAAGAAAAGCCCGGAGAACGCAAGTTAGATGTTAAGGCAGCAGAACAGGCTAATATAAATGTAGCGTATTACCGAAAACTTAAGCAAGGATTTGATGTGGTAAACGAAGACGGAGTGCTTATCGATAATGAAAAAGTAACCAGTCCGCCAGAGCCTACTATGAGTTATGCGTTTTGCAGTGATACAGCCTACAAAGAAGACATCGTTCCTATTATTAAGAATGTAGACGTGCTATATCATGAGTCTACTTTTTTAGAAAAGCATGCTGATCTAGCTCCAAAAACAAAGCATTCTACTGCAAAGCAAGCAGCTACTATTGCCAAAAAAGCCAATGCAGGCATGTTACTTTTAGGGCATTATTCAACACGTTACGATAGCCTAGAGGCGTTTAAGGAAGAAGCCCGGGAAGTCTTTGAATTTGTTACGTTGTGCGATGATGGTAAAACCTTTGAGTTTCCTTCAAAATAATTTATATAAGCGTTTTTGTGATAGTCTATTTCAATATAAAAGACTTCATATTATATGGTGTAATTCGTTTTAAAATGGATTACTATAAATTAATGTTTAATTTTATGGTAGCTTTTGCTAAGAAATAAATACAATATTATTTAAAAATGAATGCAGATTTAAGTGGTTATAGAAAATCTTATGAAAAGCATGAGTTGCGTTTAAAAGACGTACCAGAGAACCCTATGGAGTTATTTCAAACATGGTTTCATGAGGTAGATGCCTTTTTTCCAGAAGATGAAACCAATGCCATGACCGTTTCAACAATAGGTTTGGATGGTTTTCCTAAGAGCAGGGTGGTTTTATTAAAGCGCTATACTTATGAAGGTTTTATATTTTACACCAATTATACAAGTGAAAAAGGAAAGGCTATAGCTGCAAATCCAAATGTATGTTTATCTTTTTTTTGGCATGGGGCAGAACGTCAAATAATTATTAAGGGAAAAGCCGAAAAAATCGCTGAAAATTTAAGTGATGGTTATTTTGAATCGCGTCCAAGAGGTAGTCAATTAGGAGCCCTTGTCTCAAATCAAAGTGAGATAGTAAAGGATAGGGAGGAACTAGAGCAAAGACTTTTGGCCTTAGAGAAAGCCTACGAAGGAAAAGAGATCCCAAGACCTGATACTTGGGGAGGCTACATTGTTAAACCTGTGGAAATAGAGTTTTGGCAAGGAAGAGCCAACCGATTACATGATAGAATACGATACAAGCTTCAGGAAGATTACAGTTGGCTGATTAATCGATTATCTCCATAAAATTCCGATGAAATACATTTCAAATTGACACTTAATCGATTAAAAACATAAAAAGACGATAAAATACATGTTTTTGATCGATTTTAACATTTCTTTAACAGTTACTTCGGGTTAGGCTTCTAATTTTACTGAACCAAATCTAAATTTACTTAACCATGAAGTTGTTAACTAAACTGTCATTATTGACATTGCTTGCTGTGTTATCTTTTTCTTGTTCCACGGATAACTTAGACGATCAAGCCGAAGCTATTGCCAAAAACCTTGTTGTTCCAGACCCAAAACCAATTGAGGTTGAAATATTAGAACTTATTAATAATCATCGGTTATCAAAAGGCTTAAACCCTTTAAATAATATGAATATTATTAAGTCACAAGCTTATACCCATACCGATTACATGGTAGAGAACAACATTGTATCTCATGACAACTTTTATAAAAGAAGTAATTATTTAAAATCCAATGCAGGTGCCATTAAAGTATCCGAAAATGTAGCTTATGGTTATACTTCTGCACAATCTGTAGTAAACGCATGGATTAAGAGCGAGGGTCACAAAAAGAATATTGAGGGCGATTTCTCAAATTTCGATATTTCAGCAGAGAAGAATGAAGATGGTAAGTGGTATTATACTAATATATTCATAAAAAAATAGAATTGTATTATAGAATTAATACAATTAAAACTTAATCTTTAACCATTTTATTTTAAGTGGTATAGATTATTATTGATAGCATGTATTATTGTTATTGAATTTAGCTTTAGGTAAAAAAAGCTCCCAACATCATGTTAGGAGCTTTTTTAATTTCAGAAATATTTTAAAATACTACAAATGAATTACTTCATCGTACGCATCGGCTACAGCTTCCATAACCGCTTCACTCATTGTTGGATGGGGGTGAACGGCTTTTAATACTTCATGACCGGTAGTTTCAAGTTTTCTACCTAAAACAGCTTCAGCAATCATATCGGTTACGCCTGCACCAATCATGTGGCAACCTAACCACTCTCCGTATTTAGCATCAAAAATAACCTTAACAAAGCCATCTTTGTTACCGCCAGCACTTGCTTTACCTGATGCTGAGAACGGAAATTTACCTACTTTAATATCAAAGCCTTTTTCTTTTGCTTGTTTTTCAGTTAGACCAACACTTGCAACTTCAGGAGAACAATAGGTACATCCCGGAATGTTACCATAGTCTAAAGGGGTAACATGCTGTCCTGCAATTTTTTCAACACACAATATACCCTCAGCCGAAGCAACATGAGCTAGTGCCTGACCAGGCGTAACATCGCCTATGGCATAATAGCCAGGAATATTTGTTTGGTAATAATCATTTACCAGTATTTTGTCTCTATCTACAGCAATACCTACATCTTCTAGTCCAATGTTTTCAATATTGGTTTTTATACCTACAGCAGACAGTACAATATCGGCTTCTATAACTTCTTCTCCTTTTTTTGTTTTAACTGTTGCTTTTACACCATCACCAGAGGTATCTACATGAGTAACTTCGGCCGATGTCATAATCTTAATACCATTTTTCTTGAAAGAGCGTTCAAGTTGCTTAGATACGTCTTCATCTTCAACAGGAACTACATTGGGTAAAAATTCAACAATGGTTACATCTGTTCCCATAGAATTATAGAAATAAGCAAACTCAACGCCAATGGCACCAGATCCAACTACGATCATTTTTTTAGGTTGGGTCGGTAAGGTCATGGCTTCTCTATATCCAATTACCTTTTTACCATCTTGAGGCAAGCTTGGTAGTTCGCGAGAGCGCGCTCCCGTAGCTATTATAATATGGTCGGCACTATATACCGTTCCGTCAACATCAATCTTTTTACCCGGCTTTAATTTGCCATAGCCTTTAATAACATCAATTTTATTTTTCTTCATTAAAAACTCGATGCCTTTGCTCATACCATCTGCCACACCACGGCTACGTTTTACAACAGCGTCAAAATCTTTGTCAAAGTCTTTAACAGATAATCCGTAATCATTTGCATGTTTTAGATATTCAAATACTTGAGCTGATTTTAATAATGCCTTAGTAGGAATACATCCCCAATTTAAACATACACCACCAAGACTTTCTTTTTCAACTATAGCTGTTTTAAATCCTAATTGTGATGCTCTAATGGCTGTTACATAACCACCAGGACCACTTCCAAGAACAATAATATCGTATTTACTCATGTGTTAATTTTTAGGCTACGAATTTACGAAATCGAATTTGAATAAAGAATTTACATCGCTTTTAATTTACATCTTTATACTACCTTTGTAATGTAAGTATTAGTATATGAACATACCAAGAACGAGTTACCCACGAATTGTAATTATTGGAGGCGGTTTTGCTGGAGTTGCCCTAGCCAAGAAACTGTCGAAACAAGAAGTTCAAGTAGTTTTATTGGACAAGAATAATTACCATACTTTTCAGCCACTTTTATACCAAGTGTCTACAGGTGGTTTAGAGCCAGATTCGATTGCTTACCCTATTCGGAAAATACTCAAGGACTTCCCTAATTTTTATTTTAGACTTGCTGATGTTGAAGAAATAGATACTAAAAAGAACAAGGTAATTACCAACATTGGCAAGCTTAAGTTTGATTATTTGGTAGTTGCTTCGGGATCTAAGACCAATTATTTTGGCAATACAGTGATAGAAGCGCACAGCATGGCAATGAAAACCATACCACAATCGCTCAACTTAAGGAGTTTAATATTAGAGAATTTTGAAGATGCGTTGTTAACATCCGATCTTAATGAACGCAATGCTCTAATGAATTTTGTGATTGTAGGTGGTGGGCCTACAGGCGTTGAGTTGGCGGGTGCACTTGCCGAAATAAAGAAAGGCATTTTACCTAAGGATTATCCCGATTTAGATACACGCTTGGCACAAATTCATATTGTCCAATCGAGCGACTGTATTTTGAAGGGCATGAGTAAGAAGGCCTCTGAAAAAGCAGAAGAGTTTTTAGAAAAACTGGGCGTAAATATCTGGAAAAATGTAAGGGTTACCAATTATGATGGAAAGACCGTCACAACAAATACCGATTTAAGCTTTGAAACAGCCACATTAATATGGGCAGCTGGTGTAAAGGGTGCTACTATTAAAGGTTTGGACGCAGCGTATATGGTGACGAAAGGCAATAGACTTTTGGTTAATGTATTAATCAGGTTAAAGGTTTTGAACATATTTTTGCGGTTGGTGATGTTGCTAATATGATTACCGATAGTTTTCCTAAAGGTTTGCCAATGATGGCCAAGCCAGCCATTCAGCAGGGAGATCAGTTGGGAGATAACATTCTTCGGCTACTAGAGGGAATGCCAATGAAACCATTTTTGTACAAAGACAAAGGAGCGATGGCGACCATAGGACGCAATAAGGCGGTAGTTGATCTTCCTCGTTTTAAATTTCAGGGCGTTTTCGCCTGGTATGTGTGGATGTTTGTACACCTCTTTTTTCTAATAGGCTTTAGAAACAGGATGGTTGTGTTTATAAATTGGGTTTATAATTATATAAGGTTCGATAGGGAAGCACGATTGATCATTAGGCCATTTGAAACTAGGCAAAAAACTAAAGTTTAAGTAGGCTCGATTTCGAGGGGTTCTTGTGTACAGTTCGCATTGCTATGAAATGAGAAAGCAGTAGATGTGGTAAGGTGTTTCCTTAATAACTATTAACAAATAACCATTAACTAAGAACGAAATTATAAATCATCCGTAAAATGTTTTTTCGATTTAGTTTGTTTAAATTTCTTATCGTTATATGTTGTCGAATGGCCTTTAGGTATAGATAATGATTGCCATTGATCTCCTTTTATAAGTTTGCCTATAAAAACAATTTGTCCTACGTGATAGGCATAGTGCATCAACTGTCTGTTAATGGCCTCAATAACGGTATGCCCTTGATTTCTAATGTAGATAACACGTTCAAGATCAGATGTTGTTAAAGGTTCGAGTGCATTAAATAAGCAATTCCAACCCGTATTCCAGTTTTTAATCAGTTCATCTTTAGAGGTGAAAGTAGCTTCAAATTCAAGATCACGTTGTCGCCATTCTTTTTCACCATCTTCAGTTAGAAAGTTAGTCCATCGGCTTAACATATTGCCAACAAGGTGTTTCACAATAATTGAAATGGAATTAGCATCTTGGGCAAATTCTTTGTTTAGTTCATCAAAGTCTAATTGCTCAAAAGTTTTATCACCTAGGCTCTTATAATATTGAAATTGCTTAATGGCACTTGTCAGATAACTTTCCATAGTTTATTCTTTAGGGATGAATTTAAGAGAAACGCCATTTATGCAGTGGCGCATTCCAGTAGTATTTCTTGGACCATCGTTAAACACATGACCTAAATGCCCTCCGCAGGTAGCACAATGCTCTTCGGTTCTATTGTAACCTAAATCGTTATCGGTAGAGTAAGCAACATTCCCCTTAATTTCTCTATCGAAACTGGGCCAACCCGTTCCTGAATCGTACTTATGCTCACTTTTAAAAAGTGGGGTATTACAGCCCTTACAAACATAAATCCCTTTTTCATGATTATTATTTAGTGGGCTTGAAAAAGCCCTTTCAGTCCCATGCTTCCTTAAAACGTAAAATTCCATATCGGTTAATTGTGCTTGCCACTCACTTTCAGTTTTTACAACCTTAAAAGTTTCTTGTTTCTTTTTTTGGGCATTGCCATTACAATTAAATAAAAAAATAGTAAGTAATAGAATTGTGAGTTTCTTCATAATTATATTTAATTTTGAATTTTGTTTTAAGTCGAAAAATACTAAAAAACTTATCATCAAAAATATAGTATTTTTTACATTAGTGTCCGACTAAAATACGGATTTATCGAGAAAGGTCAATTTCTTCCAATAAAAGCGTTTACTATACAGTATTCTCCAATAGCAAGGGGGTCATTAAAACAAAGCGAGTTGTTTGT
>NZ_JAELVQ010000044.1 GCF_016428595.1 Snuella sedimenti
GCCTACGTTAATAGGGGCTACGCCAAGGGTGTTTTGGATAAAGATAGTTTATTGGTCAATGTAACAGCGGCCTGTGGACCGACCATATATCGAGGGGGGCTTTTCCCCAAGGGTTACGAAGAGAATGCTTTTGTTTGTGTACCAGAGGCCAATTTGGTAAAGCGAAACATACTAGAGTTTTACGGCGATAGTATAGCAGCCCGTCAGGCATGGGAGGGAAAAGAGTTTTTAGCGTCCACCGACGAGGGCTTTCGTCCCGTTAATTTGAATACTGGACCAGATGGAAGTCTTTATGTTGTCGATATGCACCGTGGTGTAATTCAGCACCAAGCTTACTTAAGTCCTTATTTAAAAAAGAAAGCAATTGAAAAGCAATTAGATACAATAATTAATGCTGGTCGCATACTCAAAATTAAAAATCAGCTAGTTGAACCTTATACGGTTCCAGATATTGAGGCATTAAAAGCAGAGCAGTTGGTTGCACTTTTAAAGCACAAAAACGGCTGGATTAGAGATCGCGCACAGCACCATATTGTTTATAAGGAAGAAAAAAATGTTATCCCACAGCTAAGATTACTAGCTAAGGAGTTAAAAGATCCACTTGGACAAATCCACGCCCTGTATACATTAAAGGGGCTTGGAGCGTTAACGTTCGATTTATTGGTGGAAGTTGCAGAAAAAGGAACACCAGAAGTAACTTCGCATAGTTTGATTTTATTGGAAGCATTTGCTTTAAAAGAAAATGTAAACAGCATAAAAGTACTATTTGATGTATTGATGAAGAAGCATGATAAATCCATAGATTTATATTTGGGATCCACAGTTGGTGTATGGATGGCAGTTTCTAAAGACACTTTTTTTCCGTTGCTTAAATCGTTAATACAAGAGTATAAAACCAATCCCAGAATGGTTGAAGCGATATTAAGTGGTTTAAGTGAGAGCTCTCAGACATTTAAATTGAGTTTACAGCAAGATCGGACTTTAATAAAGAGTGATTTTTATGAGCATTTAGAGGAGGTGGTTAAGCAAGAAGTTTCTAATAAGGTAAACTGGATATTTACAAAAACCTCGGTAAGAGAAGATTCCCGAACCAAGGGAGCTAAGCTGTTTCGACAAATGTGTAGTGCATGCCATGGAATGGATGGTGAAGGGATTGAAGGTTTGGCGCCACCACTAATGCATTCGGAGTTTGTTTCCAAGCCCATCGAACGATTGGGGCTTATTATTTTACATGGTTTGGAAGGACCGGTACATGTTAATGGAAAATTATATGAACTAGGTTTGGTCATGCCCGGGCTTATTCATAATCAAAATATAAGCGATGAGGATATTGCAGATATCATATCATATGTAAATAATGCTTTTTCTGCTAAACCACAAAGCTTAAGTACTAATGAGGTAAAAGTGCTACGGAGTAAAAAGCCTAAGAGTGGAAATGAATATACGGAGCAAGAGCTAATAGACTATGTTAATAAAAAATAAAAAGTAAACAGAAGTGTGTGTTAGAAAGGTTCTTTTATGGAATAGTAAACCCTACTGATACCTACTGGTAAGGAATTAAGCTTATTTATCTATATTTGCTTTATGGGCATTGTTGCAATACAAAATAAATCGGGAGTACCTAAGTACAAGCAAATAGTAACATCTATCGAAAATGCCATAGCTGATGGGGTCATTAAAAAAGGTGATAAGTTGCCGTCAATCAACAGTATAAGAGATAAACATGAAGTGTCTAGAGATACTGTATTAAGTGCTTTTAATGAACTCAAAACAAGAGGTATTGTTCAGTCTATTGCTGGAAAAGGGTATTATGTGTCAAGTGAATCTGTTAACGTAAATCAAAAAGTATTTTTATTATTTGATGAGCTCAATGCTTTTAAGGAAGATTTGTACAGTTCATTTCTAAATGCACTTGGTGAGAATATTCATGTTGATATTTTTTTTCATCATTTTAATCATGATCTGTTTAATAAATTGATCTATGATAATATTGGTAACTATAATTACTATGTCATCATGCCGGCCAATTTAAAGAATACCAATCAAGCTATTGAAAAACTACCAATTGAAAAGGTATGTATATTAGATCAAATACACGGTGAATTGGATGGTTATTCGGCTATATACCAAAACTTCGAGCATGATATTTTTAATAACTTGACAAAAGGGATGCGGCTTATTAAAAATTACAAAAAGTTAATTTTACTGTTCTCAGAAGACAAACAGCCCCAAGGCATGCTAAAGGGGTTTAAGCGATTTGTATCCGAGAATAATTTGGATTTTGAAGTGATTAGTTCGATTCGTGATAGAATGCCAAAAGAAGGAGAGGTTTATATTATTCCAGATGATAGAAACTTAATAAGAATCATCAAGAAAATAAAAGAAGAAAAGTTACGATTGGGTAAGAGTATTGGTATTATATCTTATAACGATACGATGCTTAAAGAAATAGTTGAAGGCGGTATTACAACTATTTCAACCGATTTTAATAAGATGGGAGCGCGTTTAGCACAGATGATTATTAATAAAGAGCAAGCAAGAATAGAAAACCCCAACAATCTTATTTTAAGAAAATCATTATAGAAGAAGTGATTTGAACTTTTACAAATTGGCTAAAAAATTGCCGGTTTGCATCCATATTTTGTCTTTTTATCGTCACGTAGCCTTGCTATGCGACTCAAATAAGCTTTCATCTGGTTACAAACCCATCAATTTTCGCTTCAACCCAAAAAGTTTAAACCACTTCGACAATTTTGGGTTTAAAAAGAGCGCCCTTGAAGTTTTAATTTCAAGGGCGCTCTTTTGATTTCTTATACCTTATATTTATTACTTACCAAAATAAGCTGTACAATACGGTAAGGATTATCATGATAACAAATGCCCCGATGTTGAATAGTGGAGAAGTTGCGAATAATTTTTTAGATAATGGAATGCCTTTTTCATCATCAATTCCTTTGTTTTGAAGATAACTAACAATGATGATTACTAGCATGGTAAGCAAGGCAGTAATACCCATTTGATGCATCCAAGGTTCAAGACCAGGAATAGGGATGAATTTTAATGCCAATGCAATAGGAATCGATGCCAATGCACCCCAAATGGCAGCATTATTGGTTGTTTTCTTCCAGAACAAGCCTAAAATAAATACGGCTAAGATGCCTGGGCTTACAATACCTGTATATTCTTGAATAAATTGAAACGCTTGATCGATACCTCCCAGTAGAGGAGCCATTACAGTACCAATAATTAAGGCTATAGCCGCAGAAATCCGTCCTACATTTACAGTAGCCTTATCGCTCGCATTTTTATTGATATATTGTTTATAGATATCCATTGTAAAAATGGTAGATGTAGAATTTAGCATAGAAGCCAAAGACGATACAATAGCTGCTGCTAAGGCAGCAAAAGCAATACCTTTAAGACCTGTTGGTAAGAACTGTAATAACCATGGGTAAGCTTTGTCTGCTTGCTCGGCGCTGGGCATGTTTAATTGAGCCGTTTCGCCAAGACTAGCCATAATTGATGGATCGTTAACCATGACATATGCCGCTATACCAGGAACTACAACAATTAGAGGGATGATTATTTTTAAGAAAGCAGCTAAAAGGATTCCTTTTTGGGATTCTTTTAAAGATTTAGCAGCCAAGGTTCTTTGGATAATATATTGATTAAATCCCCAATAATATATGTTGGCAACCCACAAACCACCAATTAGTACCCAAATTCCAGGTAAGTCTAAATAATTACTGTTTTCAGACCCATCACTATTAAACTCATCAAGTACCATATGGAATTTTTCAGGGGCTGCGTCTACAACTTTAGAGAAACCAGCTAATATCCCTTCGCCGCCCGATACGGCATTTAAAGCTAAATACGTGGTGATCAAACCACCTAAAACTAAGAAGATTACTTGAATCACATCTGTCCAGGCAACGGCAGATAATCCACCATATAAGGAATAAGCAGCGGCAAATAAGGCCAAACCTATAATGGCGTACATCATATCAACACCCATTATGGTTTCTATAGCTAATCCGCCCAGGTATAACACAGATGCTAGGTTAACAAATATATAGAGCCCGATCCAGAATACCGCCAGAATTGTTTTAAGATTGGTTGAAAATCGTTTTTCGACAAATTCAGGAATGGTGTAAAGTCCTTTTTCAATAAAGATGGGCAGGAAATATTTACCAACAATAATAAGGGTTAAAGCAGCCATCCATTCATAAGAAGCGATAGCGAGACCAAGAGCAAAGCCAGATCCGGACATACCTATAAATTGTTCGGCAGAAATGTTTGCTGCAATTAATGAAGTACCTATTGCCCACCATGGTAGTGATTTACTTGCCAAGAAATAGTCTTCAGCATTTTTTTGGTGACCTTCTTTATCGCGAGAGACCCAAAGTCCTACCCCTAAAATTAAAATGGCATAAGCAATAAAAACTGCATAATCCCAAAATTCAAATCCTGATGTCATAATTTTTGTATTTAGTTTAGATAGTTAAAATTATTATTGAATTTCTTACATGAATTCTTTTCAAACGGCGAAATATAGCAATTTCTATTTAAATAACTTTTAAAAGTTATCAACAACTAGTAGCTACTAGTTGGTTTTTTTGCTATTTTTGGAATCTCAAAAAACTACAAGTTGTTGAAGTTTGCTTTTAATTGGTGCTTTTGGTGATAAATAGTTTAGCTTTAAGATTAACCCTTTAATAATTAAATAATTGTATAAAATATCGCATACACAGAAACTGGATGATAATGTAGATTATATAGAGGTTGAAAATTCAGAAAAAACGGTTTACGCTAAAATATTTTTGAATTTAGGAGCCAGTTTACAGGAGTTAATTTTAAATGGTCATCATTTAATTAAAGATTTACATCCTTTAACTTATGAGGATACTTATGCTTCATCTATTTTATTTCCGTTCGCAAATAGAATAAAAGATGGCGCATATACATTTCAAGGAAAATCCTATGCTTTCAAAATAAATGAAAAACCATTAAACAATGCTTTGCATGGATTAGTGTATAACAAGACTTTTAAATTAGTAAAACAGCATGTTACTCAAAATGGAGCTGAAGTTATATTGCTGTATACTGAAGCAGATCGTGTTAACGGATTTCCATACAAGTATACCATTCAATTAACTTATAGTCTGTCTAAGGATGGTTTAGGCTTAAAGATTTCTGTAAAGAACGAAGACATTAAACCATTTCCTTTTACTCTTGGTTGGCACCCTTATTTTTTGAGTGATAACTTATACGAGAGTACTTTAAATTTTGATGCAGATAAGACTTGTGTTTTTGATGAAAGAAACATAACTATAGGGTTAAAGGATATAGCAAAAAATGAGGTGTTTAAGGTTGAAGACAAAAGTTTGGACGATTGTTTTGTACTTAATACAAACAAAATAGTATTTAACACTCCAAAATATAAGTTTACAGTCATTTCATCTTCCGACAAGGGTAATTTTTTACAATTATATACGCCTCCACATGCCAACACCATAGCTATTGAACCAACAACAGGTGTTTCAGATAGTTTTAATAATGGAATGGGGTTACAAACCTTACAGCCTAAACAAATTTATAATATTAGTTGGGATCTTAAAATAGAATGATATAAAGTACTCAGTAAAATAAATTAAAATGAATACAACTTTAATAAATGATGTAAGGACAAGTTTTATAGATATGTATGGAGAAGAGCCTTTACTAATATTTTCTCCAGGACGTATAAACATTATTGGAGAGCATACCGATTATAATGATGGTTTTGTTTTTCCTGCAGCTGTTAACAAAGGAATTGTTGCTGCAATCCAGAAAAGTGATGCGATTAATTGTGTGGCTTATGCGGTAGATAAGGATGAAAGTATAGAGTTTTCTTTGAATGCTATAAAACCATTGGCAGAAGGCAGATGGGAAAATTATGTTTTCGGAGTCATTGCGGAAATAAAAAATAGAAGTAAGGTTATTGGTAATTTTAATATAGCATTTGGTGGTGATATTCCTGGAGGAGCAGGAATGTCCTCTTCTGCAGCATTAGAAAACAGTGTAGTATTTGGACTAAATGAACTTTTTGATCTCGGACTATCCAAAGAAGAAATGATTTTAATCTCCCAAAAAGCAGAGCACAATTACGTTGGTGTTAAATGTGGTATTATGGATCAATATGCGAGTATGTTTGGTATAGAGAATAATGCTTTGTTGTTAGATTGTAGAACGGTGGAAGCTAGACCTTACGAGATTGATTTTAAAGACCATCAGTTGCTATTAATTAACACAAATGTAAAACATAGTTTATCGGATAGTGCATATAATGACAGGCGTTCAGTATGTGAAAATATAGCTGAATTGCTCGGTGTTAAGGCATTAAGGGACGCTACAGAAGCCGACTTGGAGCGTGTGAAAGATAAGGTTACCCCAGAAAATTATCAAAAAGCACTTTACGTAATTCAGGAAAATGATAGGGCTATTAAGGCGTCAAAAGCAATAGAGAAAGGCGATTTGACAACCTTGGGAGCTTTAATTTACGCATCTCACAATGGGTTGCAAAATCAATACAAAGTAAGTTGCGAGGAGCTAGATTTTTTAGTTGAACAAGCAAAGCAAAATCCTCATGTATTAGGAGCTAGAATGATGGGAGGAGGCTTTGGAGGCTGCACTATTAATTTGATAGCAAAAGATCAAGTAAAAGCATTTGGAGAAACTGTGTCAAAAGCCTATTTGAAGAAGTTCAATAAGGCCTGTTCAGTATATTTCATTGAACTTTCTGACGGTACACATTTAATATCATAAAATTTAAATTAGATTTTTTAAAAGATGAACACAGATTTACAGGACTATTCACATAAACGATATAATGTTTTAACAGGAGAATGGGTATTGGTGTCTCCGCATCGCGCTAAAAGACCATGGCAAGGACAAAATGAAACGGTTTCTAACGAGGTACGTCCATCGTATGATGAATCATGCTATTTATGTGCCGGAAACACACGAATTAATGGAGAGGTAAATCCAAAGTATGCCGATGTTTTTATTTTTACTAACGATTTTGCGGCACTACAGGGCGATTCTCCTTCGTTTTCAGTAGAGGATGGTTTGTTAGTTGCACAAAGCGAAAAAGGAATTTGCAAAGTGGTTTGCTTTAGTCCTGACCATTCCAAAAGTTTAGCTGATATGACACCTAATGAAATTCAAAAGGTAGTGTTCGCATGGCAAAAGGAATATAAAGAACTCGGAGACAATGATTTGATTAATTATGTTCAGATATTTGAAAATAAAGGCGCCGTTATGGGATGTAGCAATCCGCATCCCCATGGACAGATATGGAGCCAATCGACGCTTCCCAATGAAGTTGATAAAAAGAACATTCAACAGCTAAACTATTACAAGAAACATCGTAGCAGTTTGTTGGGGGATTATCTTAAACAGGAGTTAGAAAAAGATGAACGCATTATTTTTCAGAATGACGCTTTTGTTGTCTTAATCCCATTTTGGGCAGTGTGGCCTTTTGAAGCTATGATCGTTCCCAAAAAGCACCAATCGAATATCTTAAGTATGGATACGGAAGAGGCTTTGCTTTATGCCGAAGCCATTTCAGTGTTGACTAAGGCTTATGATAAACTATTTAATACCTCATTTCCATATTCAAGTGGTATACATCAAGCACCAACAAACGGAGAAGTTAATAAACACTGGCATTGGCATATGAGTTTTTATCCACCGTTGTTACGTAGCGCTACAGTTAAGAAGTTTATGGTAGGTTACGAAATGTTTGGTTCGCCTCAACGTGATATAACTGCGGAGATCGCGACACAAAGGCTCAGAGAACTTCTGTAAATTAAAAAAGCTGTAATACCAATTACCACTCATTAACAAGGTAATTGGTGTTACTCTATTCTGATATAATTTTCAGCATAAAGCGGAGTGCCCTCATCATCTACTTGAATTTGACTAAACTTATTCTTTTCCAGAACAATATTGAAAACAAACTCTTTTTGTTCTTTTATAACATTGTTCATGGCTTTAGAGCCGTAATCCAGCACTTCGGTTAACAAGCCGTCTTTGACTGTATAATCTCCATATCCAAACCAATCCAAAGAGTCAGAAACACGCAATCTGGTCCACATGACTTTTGATGCAGAATACATTTTAACTTGTTTGTTTGTGTTGGATGTTTTAATAGTGTCAACGGCTCCGTCACTTCTATAATTTAAGTAACTAACCAGTTCCCAAGCACCTTCAATAGTAGGAGTTTCTTCAGGAGTTATGGTTTCGCTAATTTCGGTAACAGGTTTTGATTCATTTTTACAGGAAAAAGAAAGTGTAATGCAGAGGAGAAATAAAAGAGGTTTCATAAGCTTAAAAGGAATAAATTAACAATCTAACTACTACAAGTTACAAAAAAATGAAGTAATTAACTATATTAATAATAAGCAATTATGATGTGATAATATCTTTTGATAACTTAAGCGTAAGTTTTATAGCAAAAATTCTACTTTTGCTTTATTAAAATTAATAGCAGTTATGTCAGAAACAATAGAACATGTAAAATGTTTGATCATAGGGTCCGGTCCAGCGGGCTATACCGCGGCGATCTATGCGGCGCGGGCTAACATGGCACCGGTATTGTACCAAGGGACGCAACCGGGCGGACAGTTAACAACGACGAACGAGGTCGAGAACTTTCCCGGTTACCCCGACGGGATTACCGGTCCCGAGATGATGCTGGAGTTACAAAGGCAGGCAGAGCGTTTCGATACCGACGTGCGCGATGGTTGGGTTACCAAGGTGGACTTTTCGGGTCCCGTGCATAAGGTGTGGGTAAACGGCACCAAGGAGATCCACTGCGATACGGTGATCATCTCTACGGGTGCAACGGCAAAGTACTTAGGCCTGGAGTCCGAACAAAAGTATTTGAAGTTGGGCGGCGGTGTGTCGGCCTGTGCCGTTTGTGACGGTTTTTTCTACCGCAACCAGGAAGTCGTGATCGTAGGGGCGGGTGACTCGGCCTGTGAGGAGGCCCATTACCTATCCAAGCTCTGTAAAAAAGTGACCATGTTGGTACGTCGTGATGAGTTTAGGGCGTCCAAGATTATGGAAGCCAGGGTAAGGAATACCGAGAACATCGAGATCCTTTTCAATACCAATACCGATGAAGTGCTTGGGGACGGCCAAGTGGTAACCGCTGTTCGCGCAAAGAACAACATAACGGGGGCACTTACGGAGATTCCGGCCACCGGCTTTTTTGTGGCAATAGGCCACAAGCCCAACACCGATATCTTTAAGGATTACCTGGACTTGGACGAGACCGGGTACATCATTAACGTACCGGGGACATCAAGGACCAACGTAGAGGGCGTGTTTGTCTCGGGCGATGCGGCCGACCACGTATACCGTCAGGCAGTTACGGCGGCAGGTACCGGTTGTATGGCGGCATTGGATGCAGAACGGTATTTGGCTGCTAAGGAAGCTGTTGTGCAATAAAACGTAAGATGTAAATATTTATAAAACAGTCTGATATAAAAATTAGGCTGTTTTTGTGTATTTCAAATTTCATTTATAGAAAAAATGTATTTATTTTCGTAGCAGTTTTTGCTATATAGCATTAAACGGGATGTGGCGCAGTCCGGTTAGCGTACACGGCTGGGGGCCGTGTGGTCGCAGGTTCAAATCCTGTCATCCCGACTAAGAGGGTATTAAAAGAAAATTTTTAATATGTAATTAAATGAAAACCAGTGAAATACATTTTTACTGGTTTTTTTTGTAATCATTTAAATACAGATTCATTAGTGTCCTATTTAGTGTCCTATTTTTTTAGAAAATAAATTTCTAAATTTATGGTCTGGAACCCGTATATAACTTTCGGGGCGATTTGGCTTTCGTTCAAGGAAATGTTTAACCTAAACGAAAGTAATGACAAACACACACACTTTAAATGTCCATTTTTGGTTAAAAAAATCATCAATCAAAAAGGACGGAACACTACCAATCTATGCCCGAATTTGGATAGATAGCTCACCGATTGATGTTAGTGCAAAAGAATCTGTCCTGGAGGTTAATTGGTGCACTACTAGCAATCGAGCCAAATTAAGAACTAAAAATGCAAAATACATCAATAATGCACTTGATGATGTATACTCCAAGATCAAAGCCGCTTATAGACAGCTCAAAGAAGAGGGAAGACCCATTTCATCTCTAGCTGTAAAGCTGCGTTACCTGGGAAAGGACAAGATAGTCTCAACAATAAAAGACCTTATAGAGTATCACAGGGACAATGAGTTTAAAAAGCTCACACAGGGAACGATTAAGAATTATGGCGCTACCGAAAAATACATTTATCGTTTTCTCAAAAAGGAATTCAAGTCAAAAGATATTCATTTGTCACAAATAGGGTATTCGTTTGTCGTTAAGTTTGAAGACTATCTTCGAACCTGCCCGCCACTTCGGAAATCCCAACCGCTTGGTAACAACGGAATCATGAAGCACATGGAAAGGTTACAGAAGTTTACCACTCTGGCATTGAAGCATAGTTGGATAAAGGCAAACCCATTTGCCTTATACCAATTAAAATTTGAAGAGTTTGATTGTCCCTATTTGGAACAGTTCGAAGTTGATTCAATTTCCAGTCTATACTTAGAGAACCCTAGTATGTGCTTAGTCAGGGATTTATTTGTTTTCTCATGCTATACAGGACTTTGTTATGTTGAAATCAAGAATTTAAACAAAAATGATATCGTTAATGGAATAGATGATGGACAATGGATCATGGTCAGGCGTCAAAAATCCAAAACTCCAGTAAGATTGCCCTTGCTGGATGAAGCTCAAGAGATTTTGGAAAAATACCCGAATCATGCAATGGCAGAAAATAATTATTCACTTTTACCTGTATTGAGTAATCAAAAAATCAATGAATACCTGAAGGAAATAGCTAAGCTTTGCCATATCAATAAGAACCTTACCTTTCATGTGGCAAGACACACTTTTGCCACAACAATAACCTTATTGAATGAAGTTCCCATAGAAACGGTCTCGAAGATGCTTGGACATAAGAAATTATCAACGACACAAAAATATGCTAGGGTCGTTGAAAAAAAGATTAGTAGGGATATGATGCAGCTAAGGGAAAAATTGAAACATCCAAAAAGAAAGATTGAGCAAAGGAAAACAGCGTATGACCATCTAAAAATAGTATAAAATAGACTCACACAATATTCTCGAAAGTTAAACGTCGCAAAATATTTATCGGAAAAGGGACGGCATAAAGCCATTGCTTTGCCGTGCCTATTTATTCCGTTTCCTTTCCACTCCAAAATTTTGTCTTCCGTTTGGTCTGCCCATAAATATTGTTTAATCAAAATCAATAATTATGGAAACAATTACCGAACATTTAAAGGAAGTGGGATTGGCCGAAATATCCATCGGCAAGACCAATCCAAGGAGGGAGTTCAATGATGCATCCATAGGGGAGCTATCGGAGAGCATCAGGAAAAAAGGACTGCTGCAACCAATACTGGTACGACCTACGGCCAAGGGCTATGAACTGGTATGTGGCGAAAGACGACTAAGGGCATGTAGGCTCATTAATTTGGAATCCGTCCCCGCACAGGTCAAGGAACTGAACGACCAAGAAGCCCTAGAGGCCCAGATCGTGGAGAACCTCGAAAGGGAGGATGTGCACCCAATTGACGAAGCCGAAACTTTCAAACTGATGTTGGAGCAGGGCAATTACAATATTGGGGATATCGCCACAAAGATTGCCAGATCGGAAACCTTCATCCTCCAACGCCTGAGCTTGAACAACCTGAATGCCGAATGGAAGAAACTCTTCCTAAAAGGAGTGGTGAACCTATCCAAGGCACTCATCATAGCCCGGTTGGAAAAGAAGTACCAAAAGGAGGTGGCACAGG
>NZ_JAELVQ010000045.1 GCF_016428595.1 Snuella sedimenti
TACCTCATTTATTACAGTTATATAAGCTATTAGTTCTTTGATCCCTATTTCGTTTTCTCGTACAATAACTACTGACTGCTGCACATTGTCTAGCTGTTCTAGCGCAGATTCTATTTCGCCTAGTTCTATACGATATCCCCTTATTTTTACTTGATAATCTTTTCTACCTATAAACTCAAGGTTTCCATCACTATTCCATTTTGCCAAATCGCCCGTTTTGTATAAACGTTCGCCATCTTTAAATGGATTAGGAATAAATTTTTCTGCAGTTAATTCGGGGCGATTTAAATAACCTTGGGCCAATCCGTATCCTCCAATACATAATTCGCCAACAACTCCTATAGGTACTATTTGCTCTTCTTCATTAAGAATATAAACCTGTGTGTTTGTTATTGGTTTTCCTATTGGTAATTGTGAATTGTATATAGCGTTTGGTTCTACCTTATAAATAGTAGAACATACTGTACATTCTGTTGGTCCATAAGCATTGTATACATCACTATTTTTTGCACATTCTAAAATTACATCTAAATTTGGTGACTCTCCTCCAACAACCAATACTTTTACAAATGCAAGTTTTTGTACATCTAAACTGATTAAATATGATGGTGGAATGTGAGCAATTGTTACATTTTTTTCTTTTAAATAAGACACAAACAATTCTCCATCTTCTATGAATGATTTATTAAGCATTAACAAACAAGAACCTGAAATTAAGCTCATAAATATTTCACTGGCAGACACATCAAAAGAGAACGAAGTAAATTGTGATACACAATCTTTTTCTGTGATTTCAAATCGTCTGCTATGATCTAGCACCATGTTTGTAAAACTCTTGTGACCTACCATCACGCCTTTTGGATCTCCTGTAGAACCTGAAGTATAAATTACATATGCTAAATCAGAAAAAGACCTTTTTATTTCTAGATTTGTTTTTCTTGTTTCATCTTCTGAAAAACTATCAAATTCTATATCAATTGAAATAATTTTTGTATTGAATTCTAATACATCAAATAAACTATCTGAATTGATGATAAGTACTTTTAAGCTCGATTCTTCTACAATGAATTGCTTACGCGATTCAGGGAATCCAATATCAATCGGCACATAGGCCGCTCCAGCTTTTAATATTCCTAAAATAGAAATAATTACCCATTCAGAGCGACTCATCATTACTCCAACTAAATCATTTGATTTTATATCATATTCACTTCTTAAATACTGCGCAAGTTGATTCGATTTTTCGTTCAGTTCTTTATAAGTTAGTGTTTTATTTTCATGAATTAATGCCACCGCATTTGGATGTTTTTGGACTTGTGCTTCAAATAAGTCAACTACTGTTTGTTCTTTTTCATATACAACTTTCGTTGTATTAAAAGTTTCTAATAATTGTTGTTTTGTATCAGCTGTAAAGATTTCTAATGAACTTATAGATTGATTCGCATCTTTTAGAATAGAACGAATTAATTGTTCAAAATGCAATGCCATTTGAACAATGGTTTCTTTTTTGAATAAAGTAGTTGCATATTCAAATCCGATAGCCAAACCAAAAGGTGTTTCTGCAACATTCATCAAAATGTCAAACTGAGAACTTGTGTGTTCAGTTTGTAACATTTCTAATTCACTTTTACCTAAATTCATTCCTGAGACCTTCTCATTATTTTGAAACACAAATTCTGTTTGAAATAATGTACTACGACTTTGGTCTCTTTCTATTCCTAAATGATCTACAATCCGCTCAAAAGGAACATCTTGATATGTGTAAGATTCTAAACAGGTTTGTTTTACTTGCGCTAATAAGTTTATAAAAGGCACATCACTTGTGAATGTATCTCGTAATACTATTGTGTTAGCAAAAAAACCTATGAGTTTTGAAATTTCTAATTGTTCTCTGTTTGCAATCGGAGTTCCTACACTTATATCCGTTTGACCCGTATAACGGTATAACAAAACTTTATAAATACTAAGAAGTGTCATGAATAACGTAGCATCATTATCTTTAGATAATTCATGTAATCCATCTAATAACTCTTTATTTATTGAGAAATGGTGCATGGATCCTTCCATTGATTGTACTTCCGGACGCGGAAAATCAGTTGGCAATTCTAAAACAGCGGCTCCTTTTAGTTTTTCTAACCAATACGCTAGCTTCATTTTTAAAACATCACCCGATAAATATTCTCGTTGCCATATACTATAGTCTGCATATTGAACAGGAAGCGGATCTAAAAGTACTTCTTCTCCTTTTAGCAAACTTTGATACGTAACTTCTAATTCTTTTACTAAGATTGGCAGCGACCAACCATCAGAAGCAATATGATGTACTACCAAAATTAACACATGGTTTGTTGGTGATTCTTTTACAACTACTGTTCGCAACATATAGTCCTTAGCTAAATCGAATGCTTTAAATATTGTATCATCAATTAATTTAGTTATTGTTTCTTTTTTTGGTAATTCTGGAATATAAGTAACCTCATACTCATCTTTACCCATAATATACTGATAACCCACACCTTCATAATCTTTAAAAATTGTTCGTAATGATTCATGGCGTTTTACCAAAACTTTAATGGCTTTTGTGAATAGCTTTATATTAAATTCACCTTTAAGTCGTAATACTCCTGGAATATGAAATGCATTACTTCCATGAAGTTTATCAATAAACCATAAACGTTCTTGTGCGTATGATAAGGGAATATGAGCTGGTCGTTCTCGAACAACAATTTCCGGAACATTTGAAACAGTAGCGTTCTTAATTGTTTCAACTAAACTAGCAATTGTTGGTGTAGCAAATATATCGCGCACGCTTACGATAACTCTAAATTCTGATTTGATATGTGAGACTAGTCGAATGGCAAGTAATGAATGTCCACCAAGCTCAAAGAAATTATCATTAATTCCTATTTTTGGAATATTGAGTAAGTTTTCCCAAAGAGTTGCCAATCCCGATTCTAATTCGTTTCTTGGTGCTATGTAATTTTCTTGTAATAACCCTGAAATATCTACATGCGGTAATGCCTTTCTATCTATTTTTCCACTTGGCATGAGTGGCATGGCCTCCATTTCTATAAAAATGGATGGAATCATATGAGCTGGTAAACGTGCTTCTAAGTACTCATTAAGGTCTTCTTTTGTATAAGATTCATTCACTTCTATGTAACCAACCAAACGTTTACCTGTATTACCTTCATCTTTGACTAATACAGCTCCTAAAATAACTTGCGGCGCTTCTTGTATTACAACTTCTATTTCGCCTAGCTCTATTCTATTTCCGCTGATTTTTACCTGTGCATCTTTTCTGCCAATGAATTCTATCGTGCCATCTGGCAGCCATTTTACCAAATCACCCGTTTTGTAAAGCTTCGTACCTGATTCGAATGGATTGTCGATAAATTTTTCTGCTGTTAAGGCTTCTCTGCCCAAATAACCCTGTCCTACGCCATCTCCGCTTGCGCATAGTTCTCCTATGATGCCTTTGGGAACTAGTTGTATGTCTTCATCTACAATGTACATTTTCATGTTTTGGATTGGCTTTCCAATTGGAACATAACCAGTCCAATCCTTTGACATTTCATTGAAAATGTAGTGTGTAATATCATCCGAACATTCTGTTGGTCCGTATACATTACTCATGGCTATTTCCGGGTATAATTTAAACCAACGTTCACAATACGCTGGAGGTAAGCCTTCTCCGTTCATCATTAACATAACTAAACTCGAAAGATTTGGCTTTGTTGCTTCTGATTCTATATAATCCAGTAAGATTGAAAAATGCGCAGGAACACTTTCTAATACTGTAATTTCTTCCTTTTCAACATTTGATAATAATCGTTTTGGATCCCAAGCGTCATCTCCTACCAAGACTGTCGTTGTTCCACCAACTAGTAAAGCCACCATATATTGCCAAATACTCACATCAAAAACTTGCGTAGCTGTTTGTGCAATATTTGAGCTTTCATTAATGTTAAAATCATTGATTTTTGCATATAAGTGATTCAACATTCCTTGGTGCTCCAACATTGCTCCTTTTGGTTTCCCTGTTGATCCGGAAGTGAAAATGATGTAACTTACCATATCTCCCGAAAGGGAAATATTGATGTTTTCAGTACTGTATTTATCACTTTCAGAAACATTTACATAGAGAATATTTTTGCCTTCCGTTAATCCTTGAATACTTTCCTGTAAATCATTCGTTGACAAGACAATTCCACGATTGGCTTCAGATAATATTTGCTGATTTCGCTCCATCGGGAAATCTGTGCTCAGTGGAATGAAACATGCACCTACCTTCCAAACACCTAACATTCCCACCAAATAATCAATGCCGCGATTCATATAGAAAACAACTTGATCTCCTTGAGAAATTGAGTTTGCTACTAAATAGTTTGCTAATTGATTCGCACGCTCATTCAGTTGCTGATACGTTAATGACTCGCCTTCAAACTTCACTGCAATCAAATTTGGCGTTGCTTTTGCTTGTTCCTCAAACAAAACCACCACATTTTTATCCTTTGGATAGTCAGTTTCCGTTTGATTTAAATCATGAAGTAAACTATTCTTTTCAAAAGCATCCAACATTTCAATGGCTTCAATAGCTTGTGTTGTATCATAAGCTACTGATTCTGCAATGTTGACAAAGTGCCGTGCCATTCGGGCAATCGTCTCTTCTTTGAATAAAGCTGTTACATATTCTACTGCAACATAAATTCCATTTGGTGTTTCTGTCAAACTGAATGTAAGATCAAACTTGGCCGTAGCGTGAACAGATTCTTCAACTGTAACCGGGTTGTCTCCCAATCCAACTTCCAGAGTTTCCTCTTCTTTTTGAAATACGAAAAAGGTTTGGAATAATGGCGTTCTACTTTGATCTCTATCTAATAATAAATCGTCAACAATTTTCTCAAATGGAACATCTTGATGGTCATATCCTGTCAAACAGGTTTCTTTTACCTGAGCTAACAAGTCTATAAATGAAGACTTACTATGTATTTCATCTCTTAATACAATTGTATTTACAAAGAATCCGATGAGTCCTTGTATTTCTTGCTGTCCACGATTTGCAATTGGTGTTCCTACACTAATATCTGTTTGTCCTGTATAACGATATAATAATACCTTGTAGATACTCAATAAAGTCATAAATAACGTTGCACCATGGCCTTTTGCTACTTCATCTAGTTTGCCTGCGATGGCTTTATTTAGATAAAAACCATATATTTTTCCTTCTGTAGATTGTACTGCAGGTCTTGCAAAGTCTATTGGTAATTCCAATGGTGTGCTATTTTGCAAGATTTCACGCCAGTAGGATAATTTTTCTTCTAAGGCTTTTCCTGATAAATGATTACGTTGCCAAATACTGTAATCTGCATATTGAATTGGCAGTATTGGTAAATTAGCTTTTAACCCTGTGGTATATTCTTTATATAAAGCTTGTAATTCGTTTATTAATATTGGCGTTGACCAACCATCGGAGGCAATATGATGTATTACTAGTATTAATACTTGACTTTCATCTGTATCTTCTATTAATGTTATACGCAACATATAATCATTTGATAAATCAAATGGACGCATCGTTTCTTCATTGATGAATGTTTCCAGAGACATTTCTGACCCAAGCATTTCTACGTAATCCACAGAAAAATCCTCGTAATTTTTTATTTCCTGATATACGTTTCCGTTTTCTTCTTTAAAAATGGTACGTAAGGATTCATGACGTTTGATAAGGGCTCGTACAGCTTTCTTTAGTGTTGTACTTTTAAGTGAATTTTTCAGACGCAAAACACTTGGTATATGATATGCCACACTTCCTTGTAATTGATCTATAAACCATAAACGCTCTTGAGCATATGATAATGGAATGTATTTTGGTCTGTCACTTACCACAATTGGCGTAACTTCTAAAGACTTTCCTCTCAAAATTGTAACTGCCATCTCAGAAAGCGTTGGTGCATCAAATACATCTTTCACGTTGAAGGCTACTCTGAATTTTGATTGAACGTGAGATACCAATTGAATAGCCAATACTGAATGACCACCTAATTCGAAAAAGTTATCGTGAATTCCTATCTTTTCAATATGCAATAATTCTTGCCAAATAGTAACTAATTGAAGTTCTTCTTGTGTTTTTGGAGCAATGTAAGCTGCCGTTGTATAGGCCGAAGTATCAGGATCTGGCAAGCCTTTACGATCTATTTTCCCGTTTGGCGTTAGTGGAAATGATTGTAATTTCACATATATTTTAGGAACCATATATTCCGGTAATAACTCATATAGTGCTGATTTTAGATTGTCAACTTCTACCTCATTTATTACAGTTATATAAGCTATTAGTTCTTTGATCCCTATTTCGTTTTCTCGTACAATAACTACTGACTGCTGCACATTGTCTAGCTGTTCTAGCGCAGATTCTATTTCGCCCAATTCTACACGATATCCACGAATTTTTATTTGATTGTCTTTTCGTCCAATAAACTCAATGTTTCCATCTGGTAACCAACGTGCTAAATCTCCTGTTTTGTAAAGACGCTCATCTTCTTTGAAAGGATGCGCTACAAATTTTTCAGCCGTTAATTCCTTTCGATTTAAATAACCGCTAGAAAGACTTTTACCCGATAAACAAAGCTCTCCAGAAACTCCTATAGGAACTAATTGCAAATCAGCGTTTAAAATGTAGGCTTGTGTATTGTCAATTGGTTTTCCTATTAAAATTTTTCCATTGAGTTCCGTTACTTTGTGATATGTTGATACCACTGTATTTTCTGTAGGTCCATAATTGTTGTAAATTTCAACATTTTCTGGAAGTTCACTCATTTTCAAAGCCTCACCTCCAAGTAGTAATTTTACACCTTTTAAAGGAGTTTTTACATTTTTAATACTAGGGTAAAACGCTGTGGGTATGTAAGCATGTGTAATCTTATTCTTGTTGATAAAACCGACAATATAATCTGGGTTTAACCGAATAGATTCTTCTACAGGATATATACAGCCGCCAGAAAGTAAATATGGAAATAATTCCCATACCGAAGCATCAAAACTTATTCCTGAGAATAATAGGGCTTTACTTGTATTTTTAAGCTCATATGCTCGTTGATGCCAAGCAATTAAATTACGTAGATTTTTATTAGAAATCATTACACCTTTTGGACTCCCTGTGGTTCCAGATGTGTAAATGATGTATGCTAGTGATGTTGACAAACTATTTGTTTCAACAACCGTTTTTGGTTCTTCCTTAGAAATTTCCAAACCATCTAAATATACAACTTGTTGTTCGTCGCTTGTTTTTAGGAAGATAGAAGCTAATAGTCTTTGCGTCAGAATAATTTTTGCAGAAGTATCTTCAAGTATAAAATCAATACGTGCTTGTGGATATGATGGATCAATTGGCACATATGCACCGCCAGCTTTTAAAACAGCCATAATTCCAACAACAAATTCCAAGGAACGCTCCAAACATATTGGCACTAAACTCCCTTCATAGACTCCATTTTTACGTAAGTAATGTGCTAATTGATTTGACTTTTTATCTAATTCAACATAGGTTAATTTCCGATTATCATCAACAATTGCAAGTGAATTTGGAGTCGTTTTAACTTGTGTTTCAAATATTTCTACAATAGTTTCTTGTAATAAAACTTCAATTTGTGTATTATTAAATGAATATATTAATCGTTCTTCTTCTTCTTGTGAAAGCAGTTTACGATTATTTATTATTTCCGTTCCGTGATATAAATAATTATGAAGGAAATTGTTAAAATACTCCAAAATATTGTCAACTGTAAGTCCAGACTTAAATCCTCTTGTTTGGTTTGCACTAACAATCAATTGATTGTTTGTCATGTTAGTTGTGAAATCTAAGTACGTATTTGTTCTTTCAAATCCGCTTACACCTAAACTTTCTAATTCTGTTGCTTCTATATGATTTTCAAATGCCGAACTTTCTAATAGTTCATTAACTACATAAAAGTCCATATAACTAAATATTACATCAAAAAATGGGTTCCTATCGGAACTTTCTTTATGGAGTTTTGCAATTTCTAATAATGAAAGCCTGTCTTTACTTCTTAATTCTTGAGATGCAGATGCTACTGATTTTATAAAAGATACCCATGTCTTTTTATCAGTATTAACATTATATCGAAATGGTAATGTATTTAGAAAACAACCTAATAGTTTATCTCCATCTTCAGCAATTGGTCTTCTGTGTGAAACAATTCCTATCGTAATATCTTTTTCAGGTGATAACAAACTAATTGCATACAAATACGCTGCTAAGAATAAATGTCTTACTTCAATTTGATCTTTTTCACTTTTAGTAACTAATGCTTCAAGAAATTCATCTGTATATACTTTGCTTGTCTGATAGTCATAACGCTCTTCTGTTAAAATATCAAGTCGTTTGTAATCTTGAAGTGTATTTTTCCAGTAGGCAATGTTTTC
>NZ_JAELVQ010000046.1 GCF_016428595.1 Snuella sedimenti
ATGTCCCCGATAAAATATGCAGAAGTCAATTGTAATGGAGCTAGCTCCATTACAATTAAAAACAATAACTTTGTTGAAATTTTAGAAAATTAGACAGTTCTAATATGGGTGAGCCTACAAGACGACTTACTATAACCTTCATTAATCTTGACAATAGATCTGTCAATTATTTCAATACCAATATCTATATGACAGTCCTTGCCTAAATATTTTGAGTAATAAAATTGAAACAACGATATTCCAGAAAGACCTGCAAGTACACCTATATGGTTTTCACTTTTATATTTTGACTCAATGATATTACTAATCTCTTTAAGTTTTATTTCTAATATTGTTTTATTCATTTATTTTACGTTGGATTAATTATTGTTAAATTTTTTCTTAAATATATAAGTAAATCCCTTCAAAAGAAAATAATCTTTTACTTTTACTAACTAACTTGTTTTTCTTTTTCAAACGAATATTAAAATAGTAAAGATGACAAATCTAAAATTGATTATAATTAGCTTACTTTCAATTAGCTGCTATTGCCAAAAAATTAAAAAGTTTAATTTAGACTTCGAAACATATGATTCTCTTTATTTGTTCCCTAAAGGTTGGATGGAATGGGGAGACTATCAGTTAAGTGCTGATACTATTTTTGCTTATTCTGGAAAGTTTGCATCAAAAATCACATCAACAAATAATGGAGACTCCTTTGGCAGTATAGCATATAAAATCCCAGCCAATTACAAGGGTGACACTATTCGGCTAGATGGCTATATGAAAATCAAAAACATTGAAGGCGGGTTTGGGGGATTACTTTTGAGAATAAATGGTGATGGCAAAATGTTAGCATTTGATAATATGGAAAGGCAAAATGTTCACGGCACTAAAGATTGGCAAAAATATTCAATCTCATTACCATATCCTAAAAATGCGGAAACCATTTTTGTTGCAGGAATAATGACTGGTAATGGGGAAGCTTGGTTTGATGATTTTGTTATAACAATTGATGGAAAGGATATTCAAACACTTAAAGAAAAGAATAAACCCACTTACAAGGCTAAATTGGATAACGAGTTTGATTTAAATTCTAAGATTAATATTCCAAAACTTAATAAGGAACTCATTTCTAATTTAGAATTATTAGGTAAGGTCTGGGGATTTTTAAAATACTATCACCCTGAAGTTGGTAAAGGAAATTATAATTGGGATTACGAATTGTTTCGTGTATTGCCAAAGTATTTAAGTGTGGGAAATAAATATGAAAGAGATCAGGCTCTTATTAAGTGGATTAAAAAGTATGGTGAAATTAAGAAATGTATTAAATGTAAAGAAACTTCCCCTAACTCATTTTTAAAGCCAGATATAACATGGGTTAATGATTTTGAACTAAATATAGAGTTAAAAGGCCTATTAAAACACGTCTATCAAAATAGATATCAAGGAAAACATTTTTATTTAAGTGGCAATAATAGTGGTAACCCAAAATTTATAAATGAAAAAAAATATTATAGTATATCATTTAATGACAATGGATATAGTCTGTTAGCACTTTACAGATATTGGAACATGATTCATTATTTTTACCCAAATAAGTATCTAACAGATAAAAACTGGAATCATGTGCTGAAAGAATATATCCCAAAGTTTATAAGTACAAAAAATAAATTGGAATATGAATTGAACTGCCTTAGACTGATAAGCGAAATTAATGATACACATGCAACAACTACAGTAGGCTTTAATAACTTACAAAATATTAGAGGAGAGTTTTTTCCACCATTTAAGAGTCAGTTTGTTGAAGATAAATTAGTAGTTACAGATTATTATAATCCTGAATTAAAGCAGGTTTCAAAAATTAATGTTGGAGATATTATAACTCATATTAATGGAAAATCTATAAAATATATTCTAGACAGTATTACTCCATATTATCCAGCTTCAAATAAAGTTGCAAAATTGAGAGATATTTCTAAAGACCTTTTACGTTCTAATAAAAAGGAAATCAGAATAGATTATATTTCGGACAATATAAAGAAACAAACCTTATTGCCTCTTTATGAAAAAAATAACGTGAACATGAAGTGGTATAAATGGACTGGTGAAAAATGCTATAAGCTACTGAATGACAATATCGGTTATATAACTTTAGAATTTATTAAAAAAGAAGATATCCCTATTATAAAAGAAATTTTTAAAGACACCAAGGGCATTATTGTGGATATTAGAAACTATCCTTCAGCATTTGTTCCTTTTTTGTTAGGGTCCTATTTTGTTTCAAATTCCACTCCATTTGTTAAATTTCTCAAATTTAATATTGATAACCCTGGAGAGTTCTCTTTTACAAAAGCCTTAGAAATTAAAAATGATAATGAATCTTATAAAGGCAATTTAGTTGTATTAGTAAATGAGGATTCACAAAGTCAATCTGAATATACTGCTATGGCATTTAGAGCAGGGAATAATACAACAATTGTTGGTAGCACCACTGCTGGGGCTGATGGAAATGTTTCGTCTATATATTTACCTGGTGGATTATTGACTAGAATTTCTGGTATTGGGATTTATTATCCAGACGGTACTGAAACCCAAAGAGTTGGTATAATCCCAGATATTGAAATTAAACCAACTATTAAAGGGATAAAAGAAGGTAGAGATGAATTATTAGAAAAAGCTATTGAAATAATCACTAAAAAGGATTAAGAACGTAATACCCTAATAGAGAATTTAAATGGAGTTGTTATTTGTGTAACTTCTAGGTTTGATATGTATTAACCATATTAAGTAAGCATTTGAAAAATTGAGATTTGCATTTCCGAAATAAGCAGGTGCAGATACTATAGAATTATTCACATAATTTTGGTCTAACAGTAAATTTCGTCAATTATAGAACACTAAAACTTCTTTCACAAATTAACCAACAACTTTACAAGTTTGTAAAACAAATGAAACGCAATTGGTTTCTATTCAAATTGTCAGAAACAGGGGTAATTTTCGTTAAAATGTTAAAGTTTTCATAAAAAGGAGCTAATTCGGTGTCAGTAGTATTTTCTATCCCAGAACATCCCTTTTGTAATCCGATAAATTCAAATTTTGGTTAGTTCCACCTTTGCTAGTTCAGTAAACTACCAACCTAATTTTAATACTGTTGAAAAAATAGTAGACTTATATGAACGCTTATTACAAGCTGAAAAAGACAAAATTGCTTATTTAGAAAAGCTTTTGAAAGAAAAATAAATTTCCTTAATAAAATATGCTACTAAAAAGGGAATTGTTTTAAACGATTCCCTTTTTAGTACTTTGAATTTTGATAGATTTTGATTTAAGATTTCAATTGAAATAGTTGTCTTATCTCCAGATGGATCCGTTCAAAGTTCGCCTGTATCTCTGCATCATTGTAACGATGTCTCGGCGGTGGTAATTCCCTAATAATGCTGGGCATTTTAAACCGTACCTTACGATCCTTTCCATCTGCAAAGGAGATGAACTCCCCTTCCTTTAACCTGAAGAACACATCGGAACGTATTTTACTGACTTCCTTTTCTCCTGTACTGATCCTGGAATCAAAATTCAAACTGTTTTGGCTTTTGCTGATCGTGGTCGTTGGCTTTTTGACGATCTCAAAAAAACGTTCATAATACTTGGCAGTGTCTGGGTCGTTGACCTTTCCAAAGAACTGGTAGGACAGGTTGCTCAGGATGGCACGGCTTGCCTTATCCCCGTACATCATATCGTTCTGGGTCTTGTCCTGCATCACATAGACCGTTGAAATATCATAGCTCCTCAAGGTTGCGGGGATGCGGTGCATATTGAGCAACCTGATAGTGGGTGCTTCCTCTATAAGGAGAAAGGAGGATTCCCGATGGCGGATGCTCATCTGTTTGGTTATTGTATGGATGATCGTGGCAACCACGGGAGAGTACGCCGTTTCAAATTTTGGGTTGTTCACAATGGATACAACGGCAGGATTGTTGGGGTTATTGATATCCAAGGGCACTTCATCTGCGGAAAGGGCCATAAAGATACGCTGTGTACTGATCTTCTTGAGGGCGTTCGCCAGTGAGCTTTTCACTCCCGCCGTTTGGCGTTCCGAGTCCCTTCCCGAGATAAAGGAATCGGCCATGGCCTTGGAGGTATAATCGGAGCTTAAAAAATCCATAAGGCTATCGGTATCCAAATATTGGTAGGTAGCGATCAAATGGGGAAGCGTACAGTATTCTGGATAGGCTGTCTTCAGTTTCCAGATAAGCCCTCCCAAAAGGCCTTCCACGGCATCGTTGAAGAACTTGGAAGCCCCTGTTGCCACGGATTCCCGTTGTTCCAATAGGTTTTCCAACAGTACCCTTGATACTTCGTTGACACTTTCCTCATCCTGCATGTACCTTGGGGCAATGGGGTTCACCTTGGCATAGATATCATCAAAGGAAATGATATGGAAAGGGCGGTCGGATTCCTTAAAGAGCGGGTACGCCATTTCCGTAATCTCAAAATGCTTGTAATCATGGATGAGCCCACAAAATTGATGCTGCCTAAAATGCTTTAACATATTGTAGACCACCGATTCGGTCTTGCCACTACCGGCAGACCCAATAACGGAGATACCCCTGCGAATATTCTGGAGCTTTATCGATCCGTTCTTTACCTTGATCTTCATGGTATACTTCCGTTCTTTTCTGGACTTTTCCCAAACCGGGATGACCACAATAAAAAGGAGGCTATTGATAAATATTAAGGGCAATAGCCAGTACCCCAATAGTTTCATATACATGTCAGGGTAAATGAGATAAAGCAGAGAGCAAATTATTAGCAGTAATGTGGTATGGATGCCATAGCCATACCGCACATAACGAAAGCCAAAGGCCATCAAAACGGCCAGGGTTACATAGATACTGATTGTTAAAACATGTGTTGTCATAGGATTGCTTTTTTTTAAATACCGATGGAACCTGTGCCTTTGGCCACATCGATGGTTCTTTTTAATTGTTTGAAGGCCTTTAGGGCCAATTGGACTTGGTTGGTTGGGATATTAAGGTCAGGGATGTGCATTCCGGATTTGCCCATAATCTTAAAGGCTATACTTTTTTCGTTTGTTGGAAGTGCCATCAGGTGTGCAAAGAATTTGTAAGTGTCCTTTTTGTACATTTTATGGGCAGAATAGCGCTCCACAAAGTTCCGGTCGTATTTGAACAGGGTATCAAAGGTCTTTTCTGCCTTTTCAAAAAACGCGTCCCGGTCAAAGCCCCGTTTTACGGGATTGCCGTTCAAAATGACTTCTGAGGCCTTATGTGAACTCCCTGGGGACAGGCTCAGTTGGTTGGTCACGTCCTTACGGCTGACAATAATGTGCACATGGGTCTGGAACCCTTGTTTTTTCATGCCCTGCTCGATCATCTTGCCGTCCATGTGGTGCGGAGCCTCGGCCCTCAGCCTGTCAATGGTCTTTTGGATCGCTTTGGTATTACCCTTTAGCTCTCCTCTGTTGATCTTCACAAGGTCGTGTTCCAGTTTGACAATCTTGGCCCTGTAAGGTTGATTCTCCTTGATTTCCCTGTCAAAACCTTTATAGGTACGTTCGTACTCTATCTTGGCATAGTATTTTATACTGTCCACCGATACCGGGAAATCCCTGTAAAAGGAACTGGCGTAAGCTTTCATGGTCTCACGGACGTACTGTCGTAATTTATCCGGGTCATTGCCAATATGTTTCAGTTCCCTTTGGCTTGGGCTTATAGTGAGGGAATAAAATTTAGGCTCATTTTTTCTGAGCTTGGCGGTATTGCCATCGATATCCTTGACGACATGCTTCGGGGATACATGGTCATTGTGCTGGTCAAAAAAGTGCTCCTGGAGTTCAGGGGACTTGTCCCTGTTTTCCTTTTCCAGATAATCCACAAAATCACCACAGCTTTTTGAAAAAGTAGTGTCCAGATGTTGTTTGGTAATGGAGATGTACATAATTAACTGTTTTTGATTTTTTCTTTAAGGGCCACATAGTCTTCCAATGCCATATCCAATTGGAGCCTGGGTTTTCCAAAACTGCTTTTTACAATATGTACCTTGGAAAACAGGATGTCCTCGAACTGTTGTTTGGTTTCATTTAAGTCACGCTTGAGTGCGTTCTTTTCTTTTCTCAGCTCGATGGCCTCCATGGAGGTGGCAAAAAAAGGATCTTTGGAGGTATTGTTGCCTTGTTTGACCTCCACCAAACGGGGCTGTTTTGGTTTGGATGGTGATTGTTCGAACAGCAATTGGAGCATGGCCGTGGTGGGCTTTGTTTGGTTCTTTTCAATATCCTTAACAATTGAGGTGAGCGCATTTATCCGCTTTTTGATATTGGCCTCCATGCCCCGCATGTTCGGACCCAGATCTTCCATGGGCGACAATTGGTAAGTATCAAAAAAATCCATCATGTGCTCTAGGGTATCTGTATAGGACCCTCCCATTTTGGCACAAAAACCCTTGAACCGTTCTACGGTGTCCTTATGGAAATTGATGCTCAAAAATCGACGTTTCATTTCTTTATTATTTCCTCTATTATGTTAATGCATTCCAGTGTTTATAAGGCTTTTCAAGGACATTAACATAATTTTGGTGTTTATCACTAGTACCTAAAATGACTAAAAAACGCTACAAACCCTTTATTTACAAGGGTTGCCAAAGGTTTTAATTAACGCAATGTCGCTTTAGCGCATTGCCCTCTTGCTATTCCTTCTGCCCCGAAACCTCGGGGCAAAATTTATACATCCTGACTAAAAAAGTCAGTTGCTTTTTACTGTATTCTTACTCTTCTAAAGTTATTGTTTTAGGTTTTAAAATCGAAATGCGGATTGGTCTCAAATGGTTCGCTTTGATACCAAAAAATATGAATTTTACCTATGTTGCAAATTTGAACGTCAGATTTTGAAAATATCCCTGTTCAATCCCGTTTGTTCAGACCATAAAAAAACCTATTCTTATTGAATAGGCTTTCTTGTTTGGATGGAATGTACGTTACAGTTCAAACTGGATGATCTCCTGTTCGATTTCTGTCTTTCTGGCTTCCAAGGTGGACTGCAAGTGGGTCGTTACCAACTTGATCAGGTTGGTGTTGGTGGTCTTGAACTCCAGATTGTGCGAATCCCTGATGTAAAAGGATGCGGAATCCCCTTGGTTGTAGTTGAACTTCGTTAGCTCGCTCAGGGTCTGTACCAAGCGTTCCCGTTGGGTGGCTAGTCCCCTGAGCTTCTCGAACCTTTGGATGCGGTCGGCAAGGTCAATCGTTGCTTTGCTCACAAGGGGCTGTTTTACCTCTTGAGCATCTTGTCCCATGGCTTGTTTGGCCAGTTGCTCTTTTACGTCCTTTTTTACGGTTGTTGTCCTTTTTACCGTTCCGTTTTGCTTTGTTTTTGTTTCCATGATAATGAAATTTTTTAGTTAAACAATATTTGAGGACAACACAAACGGAAGGCAAAATTTTGTCTCAAATTTTCAAGTGAAAAATTGGGGGAACCCATGGGGGTGCCGATTTTTTACGCCGACAAATTTGAACGCAAATATTTTGCGACGTTTACTTTTCGAAAAATATTGGATGAGTATTATACCTTCTTCAAAACAACTATAGCTTCTATAAAGCGCATGAAGATCTACTGGATGTTGTACCGAAGTTCTGCTCTAGCGAACTTAAGTTTAAAATGCCCTTTTGCATTTTATACTTGTGTTCAAGACTTTTTATAATGAAGCGCTTTTCCCGAAATGGAGGATAACGGAATGAAGGGGAATGGGCTGCAATGGGATTGTATTGATTATTTCCTAATTCTTATTTCAGGAAACATTGCCTCAGCTTCTTTGAAGAATTCTGATAAATTTATATTCTCTCCTTCACATATGCTTTCAATAGTTTCATAACTCGTTCTATAAGATTCATCATCTTTTATCCTGCGAACTGTTTTCTCGTCCAAATTATGATTTTTAGCAAAATCACTATTGTTAACTACCTCTCTAACCCATTTAGCAGCAATAAACTCAACTATTTTTCGATTTCTATCTGTCATTTTTACAAATAAAATCAGAGTTCAATGAATTATTTCGGATTCAAATCCGAATATTTAATTTTTTTACTATATTTGTATTAGATTGGAAAATTCGGTTAAAGTGAACCACCCGTGCCGGATGAAAGTGAGCAGTGTAAATGAAGTGCCAAAAATCGTTTTATTTGAGTGTTAAAATTAGTGATTCTTTTTTAATTTTTTTCT
>NZ_JAELVQ010000047.1 GCF_016428595.1 Snuella sedimenti
CTTCATTAGATAAATAGGTCGAATTATTATTCTAATATACTGAAAATCAATGCTTTAACCTAATATTCAAACGCTTAATTTGCTGATAGTCAATGAATTATATTTTTGTCATGTACTAAAATCGAAGGTAGTTCCCGAATAGTTTGTTAAGGAGGCTTTCTTATTAAAAACGACCGATGTCTTGTTACGGGAAACTGTTTGAAACGACTCTGAATCTATTATTGTAGGCACTTTCCAATCCGGAAAATCAAATCCTTTGCCTTTTGGAAAAAATAGGGAAAACTGTCCCCCTTCCGGTCCTAACCAAAAGCGTTCTTCTCCTCCAAAAGCGTTGAATTGGGAATTAATCTTTCCTGAGACAATTAGATCATGGTTAATCCAACCAAAGCTCATCCCTTCGTCGCCATCCAATGTGCTAGTCATAACACGACCTTGCAACTCAGGTACAACTACAATTCCTGATTTTTCTGAGGGGTTTTCCAAAACCGTCGCATCTTGATAATACTGTTGCAACAGTTTTCTATCATACCCATAACTTCCTTTGAGATGTGTTTTTTCCTCTTTTTTTGTTGTTACCTCAAAACGCCTCAAATAACAATCATTACCATTATGCACCATACTAATTCCCCATTTCAATTCATTAGATTCATTTCCTGTCAAATCAGGTCGATAAGCACCAGGGGCATTTGGTCTATTAATAGCTTTAACCAAATGCGTATTAGACATAAAGTCGAATCCGGTTTCTGAATAGGCAACTGTAGATGAGATCGATGCCAATGCCCCAACTCCAGAACCCTGTTTCCATACCATAACTTCATGGCTCTTATCAAGGAGTGGGTTTTTATCATTTTTCACATATGGGCCTTCCGGTAGGTCTGAAACTGCAACTCCCATATGTGTGTGAGCAGGGCCAGCCGATCCATGAAATCTGCTTCTTCCCTTATAATACAAAAGGTATTTCCCTTCCCTATAAAGCAAAGCCGCATCATCAATCCTATAGCTGTCAAAATCTTCAGGGTTATCACTAATTTTAAGTACAGGATTGGAATTTAACCTTATAAAAGGACCATTAGGATTATTAGACTCTGCCAAACCTAGCGCTGTTATATCAGTAGAAGAATTGTTTTCGAAAACGCTATCGGTTCTGCCCAGTGTTGGTTTTACTCCTGTATAAAACAGATAATACTTTCCGTTGGCCATAATGATGTTGGGCGTAAATACAGCATGGGAATCAAAATCTCCTTGTGAACCAACACCTAAGGCTTCTCCTTGTTCCTGCCAGGTATATCCTTCATCGTTAGAAGTAGCGTACCAAATAGTCCCCCAATAGCCTGGCGCTTGGCCCAAAACTTTCGTATAGTACACGTAGTACGTGTTTTCAACTTTAATAACATCACTGGGGTCCCTTCGTGTTACACCCGCTTCATAGCCTATGCCTTTAATGTTTGTATACCCATAAACAACAGGTGCATCAGTATTGTGTTCGGCAACCTTCTCTGGCTTATTATTTTTACAACTGAAAAAAATAAGCAATCCCGAAAGTAAGATTGTAAATTGTGTTCTCATCTTTACGTTTTATATCAAAGTTTAGTAATATTTTATATCTACTATTAGTTTATCTCCTAATTTAAGTATTTGTTTCTCAAACTCAATATGGCATGTATTTCCAAAAGTAGTTTTATCCGTTTTTATGCGTTTGCCATTGAAAAACAGTCTGACTTTCACTGCTCTGCTTTCCACCCCAAGTGAAAGCTTATTAAGCTTGAGCTGACCATTCAGCATTGTTAAACTATTTATTTGTTCTTTCTGCGTTCTCTTTTGTTCAAAAGTTCCCCACCCTTCAGCAACGGTAAACGGTGCTTTAAAATCTGTTGGTGTTAATTTCGGATTAAATGAAAGGTGTCCTTTGGGACCATGATAATCGAACCCACAAACGGCGAGAAATACCCCATAACTTGCCATTGAACGACTGTAATGATCGCTGCATTCTATTTCATTAAAAGGATTTCTTGCCAAAGGATGATACCGATCGTGAACAGCCCTCATTGTGGCTAAGCCTTCCAATAACAGTCCCTCGTATACCATATGTGCTGCCACTTGGTATTCAAAACCATTCATAGCCTCATCGAAATAGCCGCCGGGCCCTAACCAAGTTTCAGATTCATTGGGTCGCTTATCCATTCCAGGAACGGCTTTTTCCACACCGCCTTTGGGCCAAGTACACATAATGGTTCCTGCTTCTCCTTCGGTAGCATAGATGCGTGCGCCTTTAATGGGTTTGTTTTGCTTTTGATATAAAAAAGCATCGGGTGCAAAGTTGTATTTCCATATGGATCTTAGAGCAGATCGTGTTTCAGATTCGGGGATAACCCTTTCTGGAAGACCTATTTGCCAACCAAAACTCTGTCCTAAAACCTGATCGATGTGGCATCCTATATTAGTATTTATGGCATTTGGATGATTCGGGTCGGGTTTATGTATAAAATACTCACCGTTGTATAGTTTTTCTACTATATTCTTCTGCCCCCGCTTCAACAATGTATCACAAGCGCTTGCAAAATTGTAATCTTCAGCTTCCAATGCCATTTCTTTTCCTGCCGCCAACGCCCCTAAATACAATGAACTGATCCAACCCATCGGACCATACCAAGACGCATCCAATGTGTTATGCTGCCCGCCTTCCAATAAACCATCTTGGTCTTTGTCTTCACTTATAATGAAAGCCACGGACTTCTTGATTTTTGAATAATTTCTTTTTAAAAAGGCATCATCTTTACTCATTTTATGCTCCCTGTAAGCTCTCATAATGGTACCACAATGGCCATCGTGTGCTACTTGTGAACCGTATCTTCCGGCCGTCTCATCCCGATGACCTAAGGAACCATCTTCATTGAACATGCGTCCATAATCGGTTTCTTCACGCAATTTCCTTTCCAGTTTTGGAAATACATGAGCCATCCCTTGAGCATATTGCCAAACGTGCTGACAGGTTCCCGGACAACATTCAACACCTTCCCAGCCCCAAAAACGGCCATTATCAAACCATAGTACAGTGTTGGTAGCTAAACAATCAAGGGAAATAAAACTTCTGTCCAACAACCAATAAGGCAACGTAGAATCATACCATGTTTTATTCCATAGGCGTGTTGTTTCTATTAATCTTTTAAAATGATCTCCTATGTATTCCGATACTGCTCCAGCTGATTTAAACTTATTGTAATAATGTCGTTTTAAGTTTTTGACACCCTCTAATGCCAACAACTGTCCAGTCTCATGTTCCTGTTGATTTAAATGGGGAAAACACCATGAGATTACAAAAGAAATCTCTTTGGTTTCTCCCGGTTCTAAGCTTAAGACCTTTCCTAAAACACCTATCGCTTCCTCACTAAAACTACTTGTTTCAACCCTGTTAGGAGCCTCTTCTTTCATTCTACCAAATACACTTTCAATATCACTTAAAGAATCTGTTGCTAAGTCTACAATGGTATTATTAGTATCCTTTAAAACAGACAAAGCCATCGATCCATATCCGTGCTTCTCTTTTAAATCATCTGAAACGGTATAGTTTAAACTTTCTAAATTATTAGATCCGATATAAGTACTTTTCCTTTCACCTTTTTCATCTATATCCTCGAAAGGACAAACGGCATTCTCCAACCAGGAAATCAATTCCAATTCAACCGTAGAACTAGTGTTGTTGGATACTTTATAATTCATTATTGTAGCTGGCAGGGCTGAGTCTTCCTCATTGATAGGTATGAACGGAGAAAACGCTTCCAGGCTAATATCCAAAGGGAAATCCTTATCATGGTAAGTTACTTTACCGATAGGATATTCGCCTCTAAAGGATACATCTGGAAACCCTTTAACATCTAAGGTCCTTATTAAGTGACCGTCGTCCATTTTTACTCTTATGGCGGCTCCTTGTTCCAATGGCCTTTTTTCCCTTGCAAACACTTTATCAGGATCTTTGTAATGTCCCCCTAAGGTCATGGCATCAAAACGTTGTCCGTGATCCTTTTCCCTACTGTATTCTGTTTTAAAAATATGCCATAACCATAATTTACCATCGCCTCCAAGATACAACTGACCGCAAGCGATACCGCCAATAGGCATTCCCACATACTTTAATTGTCCCTTTGTATAAATTTCTGGTTGCCCACGTTCGAATAAAGATTTTACCCATGCCGGGGACAGCTTCTTATCTTGAGGGATGAGATGTGGTTCTTGATCAAAATTAAATGGCCCTGCAAAAATTGAGGGGTTTGGAAAGGCCAAAAAACCAACTCCCAAAGCGGTTTGTTTTATAAAATTCCTTCGAGCGAGGTACTGCTCATCAGTATTGGGGCTACAACATCCTGAGTTAGGATTGCAACATGATGTTTTATTTTTTTTCATCTGTTAACATTTATTTGTTTTTCAAAGGTCAGATGCAATGCCCTTATTATCATTTTGATGGGTTTCCAACTTTTGTTAATGGGCATTTCATAGTTTATGTAATTAACCTGTACGCGTTTTTAACACAGTATTGAAAGTCCTTTGCTTATTAGTAATTTATAACGGTCACTAAGTCCTGATCTTCAATAATTGTGACATCTTTAAAAGTAATAGCAACGAACTCTTTCTGCTGCTGATAGCTGTTTTTAACCCGTTTACCATTGAGTTTCAAAACAACCGATCCAACCTTTTTGTTTTTCGGTATGACTACCGATAGTTGTTTTAATTGCATATTGCCTGAAGCCATATGTACGGTCATCGTTTGCTTATCATCGGCTTGTGTTTGGGAATAACTGCCCCAACCACTGGAGACAATAAACGCTGCTTTAAAATCTTCAGGAGTAAGCTTTGGAGCAAACGCAATTTGTTTTTTAGGACCATGATATTTGAAGCCGCAAACAGCCAGATAAACGCCATAACTTGCCATGGCACGCGCATAATGGTCGCTACATTCTACTTCGTTATAAGGATTACGTTTAGAGGCATGGTAACGATCGTGTATGGCTTTGGTAATTGCCAATCCTTCCATAAGTTTACCTTCCCATATCATGTGTCCGGCAACTTCGTACTCAAACCCTGTCATACACTCATTAAAGTAACCAAACTGCCAATGCTTTTCCCAATCGTCTCGTTTCCCTCCTTTTGGCCAAGTACACATCACCAATCCCATATCGCTATCTATTGCATACGGTCTTCCAGCTAATTTTTCGGGAAGTGAAGCCCTGAATTTTCCCATATGGGGAACAAAATTGTATTTCCATAAGGATTCCAGTGATTTTTGTATCATCTCCTCATTATACAATCTTCCTAACCCCAACTGAAATGCCCAACTTTGTCCGAATACCTGATCGATATAACAACCAATACCAATACCTATAGCATCTTTATGTTTAGGGTCTTCATTCTGAACAAAAAACTCTCCATTAAACAGGTTTTCAATATTTTTTTGCCCTTTTTCAAGAATGGCTTTGCATTCTCTGGCAAACAGCTTATCATTGGCTTCTTCGGCCATGGTACTTCCTGCAGACAATGCTGCCAGATACAACGAGGTTATTACGGGAATGTTACCATACCATTCGGCATCTAAGGTATTATGCTGTTCGCCATAAATCATTCCATTGGCTTCACCGTCTTCTTCATCCATAGCTATTAAATACTGTAATGCCAATTTAATATGCTTCCAATTCTTATTCAAAAAACTGTTGTCAGGCATCATTTGGTGTTCCCTGTACGATCGCAGCACAATACCTGCCTGACCGTCAGCCGCGTCACGGTTGGCTCTACCTCCCCTGAAATCGATTTTGCCATGTTCATCCATAACTGCAAAATCGGTACGCTCCCTAAGGTTGCGTTCTAATTCAGGGAATACGCGTCCAACAGCTTGTGCATAGTGCCATACATGGGTACAGGTACCAGGGCAACAACCAATACCTTCCCAACCCCAAAAGCGCCCGTCTTCCAATAAGTAACAGGTTTCAGTGGCCAGAATAGAGGTGTTTGCAAAGGTTCTGTTCAACAGCCAATAAGGTAAAGTAGATTGGTTATAAAAGGTATCTCTAAACAACAATGTTTGACTGTGCAACTTTTCAAAATTAACGGCTATCTCCCGTGCTACTCCCAAAGCGTCATTAAAGCGATTGCTATAGGAACGCCCTTTAAACCGGTTGCCGTCTGCACTTAAATTTGGAAAATACCAACTAATTACGAAAGTTATATCTTTTTCCTCTCCAGGTTGTAGGGTTACTGTTTTACTAAGTCCCCCGCGTAAACTATTTCCAAAAGTTTCTATTGCCGATGTTTTGGAATCATGCTCACTTGGAAATAACATCTCTGAATGATAATCCTCCTGAGCAGTAGACTCAACATTTGAACCATCATTTAGTAGCATTAAGCTCATATTTCCATAGTCGCGTTGCTGTTTATGCTGAAAGTCCAATTCTGAACCATTTTCATCTATAAGCGCTTCGCAAAACAAGAACGAAGACATATCATCCTCTGTAATTGTATTCTTTAAACGCACTTCAGTAGCTACGCCATTCTTGTAAAGTACCGGGTTTTCCAGCCATCCGGACAATTCACAATGCACCTCTTCATTACTGGTATTAACCACAGTAAAATTCATAACGGTTGCCGGATAACTAGAGGATGACACATCAAGAGGTATAAAAGGAGAATATGCATTTAGAGTAACATTTACAGGCAAGTTCTGCTTTTTATAAGTCACCTCAGCAACGGGATATTGTCCTTTAAATGCAATATCATTAAAGCCTTTGTAATTCAGTTGCTTTGTCCAAGAGGTATTGCTTTGGCTTACTTTGATTGCAAAGCCCTGATCGAATGGATACTCGGGGGTTACGGGTACTATGTAATTCGCACCATCGCGAGGTCTTACGGTTCTTCCTTTTAAATGATGTGTTTTACCTATAACGCCTTCTTTGGTATCATTAAAAATATCCCATAGCCAAAATTTGCCATCTCCTCCCAGATATACTTGACCGGCACAAATACCACCAACTGGCATTCCTATATACACCAACTCACTTCCAGTATAAATTTCTGCCTTTCCTCTTTCATATAAGGTTTTAATCCAATCGGGATCCAGATTTTTATTGATCGGTATTTTATAGGAATCCTGAAATATTTCGGATGCTCTTAAAGGATGAGTCAATCCCATGGTCAAACCTGCTATACCAAGTCCCATGACTTTCATAAAATCCCTACGCTGTACATCGGTATTTAAAAATTCATCGGACGAGTCACAACACGTGTCTGTTTCACAACAAGTCTCTACAACTTTATTTTGCATTTTAAGCTTTTCTAATGGTTCATTTGTTGAACTATCCGGTGTACAGCACCCTGTAGAGGGGTCGCATGTATTTTTATTATCAGCCATATTTTAAAATATTTACTATTGACATGTACCATTTCTGCTTTAAAATTACAAAGGCAAATCAATTTCACTTTATATAGTACGGCCGAACATGTCCCAAAATGGATGTTGGGATATCCCAAGGCTTTAAAAATAAGGGATGAGAAGCTCTGGGATTTTTATTTTAACGTGAACCCCGTTTAGGAGTTCAAGATGTCGCTTCTGTAAAATTCTGAAAACTTTTTATGCCATAAAACATCAAAAAAATGCCTCCTTATTTGCTTTTTAACACAGAAGCTAAGATTCTTACTTTTTTGCATTGTCCAACCCTTCGTCTGGGCTCAGGATAGGTAACAAAAAAGTCTAGGCTCACGATAAAAACCTAAAAAAATGCTACGGTATCCGCTCCCACGGATAAAAATACCTCCCCCTCATTACTTCGGGGTCAAACAAGTTTTTCATCCTCTTGCCCGACCTGCTTCTTTGATTTTTAAGATTTTAATAGATATGCCATGGCTCGCTTCTCTTTAATTTTATTATGCAAACTATGTCATCCCATGTTTGTTTGAGGAAGAATCTCATCATTATGAGATTTCTCACTTCCACTTCGCTCAGTGCAGGCCTAGTTCGTCCCTCTCTCTGTCGAAATAACAAACATCTAAAAAAACAGTTATTTACGATTATTATTAAACACTTGGATAATAATTGAGTTTGTATGTTTAAAGCGTCGTTCTAAAACCAGGAGGTATTATTAACTTGTTAAAGATAAAATTAACTTAAATAATACCACCTGACATGAAAGAACTACAATTTACGAAAAAAGAAGA
>NZ_JAELVQ010000048.1 GCF_016428595.1 Snuella sedimenti
AAAGCTTTTTATTTTCTTTGCCACTAATAAATACTAACGGGGCTAGGGTTTTAATTCGAGTTATTTTTATTAGAATGGGTTTTCATTAAGCGCTCATGACTTAATGGAGTATTATCATCTAAAAGAATTTTTAAATCGTCTAAAAAACGTAATACATACTCTACATCTACAAAATGTTTTTCTTTCCAAAGTTCTAACCCTTTTAAATCGAGAAGATAATTTACCTCTTTAAAATCTATTATATTAGAATCTCTGTTTTTTAATCCATCAATAGTTTTATCAATTAAATCATTAAAGAATACTTTTCTCTCATCATCTATGATGTAATCATCTAATTCCATATACCCCCATCCTACAGGTTTTACATCTAACATCACATCAATAATATTATTAACATAATCCTTAAACCAATCAGGATTATTTTTACTCTCTGAACTTTGCTTAATATATGACAACCCTAATAATAAAAAATTATCATCAATATCTATTCGCTTTTCTTTAAATCCAATTATACTCGTAGCCATTATTTATTCCGTTAATATCGTCTTTGCTTTATTAGCCTCGCTTAAATTACTTATATGTTTTTTCACCAATTCTTTTCCAGCATCATCAAGGTTTCTTATATCCACATTGATAAAATCAACACCATCTTTATCAAAATGCTCATCAATTGATTTTATAAATCTCTTTGTATCAAATTTTGGGTGGTCAACTGCACTCACCAAATCTACTGATTTACCTTGATATTTCCCTGATGTTACAATAAAATCCCCTGCTTTTGTATCAGTGTTTTTTATAGCTCTAGCTGTTGTTTTGAAAGTTTCCTCAAAAATTGCTATTCCTTCCGCCTCTACTTGTCTAAAAGTTCCTTGACCACCAACATCTTTAAATTCATCTAAAATTTGCCTAGTTCTTGAACTAATTTTTAAACCTCTTAAAATACTAGATAAAGAATTTGCAGTTAATGGAGATACTTTAACAGCCATAAACACACCCCCTTTACCCGGAATTACACCAGCAACATCCAAACCGCTAGCAGTTAGGTCAATCAATTCTCCTAAAATACCTTTATCAGCTTCAACTACAACTTTTCTATCCCTTTTCTTAAAATTAAAGCTTTCTCCTATCTGTTTATCTGTAACAGCTTCAGGTATATTCAGTTTATGATTCTTACTTATAAATTTACGAATCAATTCCCCTTCTTGAGTATCACCCATAGGAACTAAAAGTGAGCTTATCAATATATTTCCTGCTCCATCTACTGCTTTATCCCATATTTGGTCAAGAGTTAATCCATAATCTCGTGGATTAAAATCGTAAAGATTAGAGCCTTCTTCTAACCCTTCAAGTTCTATAAATTTTATTACTTTATTACCGCTAAAACTGTAAGGTGAATAATGAGGGTATTTATAAGTCAACGGGTCAACAGCAAAGAACCTTCCTACACGTGGGTCGTGCATCCTGTACTTGTAGTTTAAGCTATTTCCCTCTCCTTTAACTTCATCATCTTTCTCTTGCCCTTGGAAGCCATACCTATAAGAATCACTACTTCCATGTCTATTAGGTAGCAATTGACCAAATGGATAGTAGTCATTGCGTTTTTTTGCAAAAAAGCCCGTTTTTCAGCGCATACCTTGGCTTAAAAAGCTGCTCAAAAAAGTATTTTAAAGAACGTATATTACCTGTAAATATAGTATTTTCTTATAGATCCCACGCAGGTAAAACCCAGTTTTTTGTCTGCAAAAACCCTCTGTCTTTTACCTGCTCCCCTTGCCCCGGTATGTTACATAATTGGCATTATAATACTGCCGACTCCGTCCTCTCTTAAAAACCAAAGCCGTAGTTATAATGTCAACTATGTAAAATACTCCCGTTCCACGCCTGACTTCCGATGCTCGGTTTTGAACTTCGATCGATGTTTTTAGTCTTTATTGGATAAGATCATGAATACTAACGCCTTTCAGTTGTTCCATTCCAATAAATGAACAATCCCAACCGCATAAAGCCATTTTCATAGATTGTTCATTTATCGGAACGTTTTCAGAAGCACCGAACGTTTTAAAAAGATGAAGATTTAAAAGCCTGTAATTTCGGGGTTAAAAAACCTCCTTAATCAATCTTCAGCTTTTTAAAATGAGACAAGCGATAGTGCGTCAGCTTTTGTGCTATGAAGTTTCTTGTTTAGTTCCGATGCGAGCGTTGGGTGAGCGGCCATTTTACATAATAGCAGTTATAACTACGGCATTGGTGGCGCGAGCAGGTATTATAACTTCTATTATGTAACTTGGCTTGGGTGATGCGGTGGCGCGCGGAACAAAACAAAAGACAGAGGGTTTTTGCTTTTCGCAAAATACTGGGTTTTGTTTTGTGGGGATATTATTTCCCGTAATGGTAACGGCAAGCTGCTATCAATAACTGTTCTTTTTCGTATTTATAGACCAATCGATGTTCTGATGTTATTCGTCTTGACCAATACCCTTGTAAATCGCCTTTTAAAGCTTCGGGTTTTCCAATGCCTTCAAAAGGGGTTCGCATACAACTTTTAATGAGTTCGTTAATTCGCTTTACTAGTTTCTTATCGACTTTTTGCCAATACAAATAATCTTCCCAAGAAGACGTAGACCAAGTTAATTTCATTCTTCTATTAAATCTTGTTGAACACCATTACCTGCTTCTAATTCTTTGATAGAGTTCAATAAAATATCTCTATTTTTTCCTGTTAGCAGATAAGTGGTTTCTTTTAATGAATTGTATTCGTCCAATGATATTAATACGAGGTCTTTACCGCTTTTACGCTTGATAATGATATCGCTTACATCATTGACTACTTTATCGAACCAATGCTTTAAATTTGAACGAAAGTCTGTATAATTTACTGTTTCCATGATACAAAGATAACAAAAAAGTACTTAATTAAGTACTTTTTTGTTAATATTTAACGTATTGATTCTATCAAGTTTTTAGCCATTCAGATAATCCGTCAAGTTCGCTATGAGGATAACTAACAAGAAGTATTTTACACAGCCAATATATGGTACTTTGCATTTGTTCGGTTTTATAATGTCTTTTTTCTAATTGGGTTAACAGCAATATATTTTCTAGTAACGATTCTTGCATATAGATAAGTTCACTTAAATCAGCAATAGGTAGTTTTATATAATTCTGTTTTGTTTCTGGGTCTGTTTGCAGGGTATAACAATACCTTGTCTTAAATTCCTGTGGATTCATAATGTACATTTTTAGGATTAAAATACCCGTCTTAGCTTTCCTACTGTATGTACATACAGCGCGAGGGTTTCCCTTCTCGCAAGCATAACGGGATTTGAGTTGTAAAAATACACTTTGTTATGTTATTGTACATTTTAAGGATTAAATATTTATTGAGAATCTACCTTTAAGGACTTCTGTTATGTGTTTTCATATCTCTTATTTTTTAGCTAAACGGGTGGAAGGTGTTAATCGTTTCGTGCAGACTTTCCAAGTCGTCTTGCTGGTAGCGTTCTGTAGAACTTATATATTTATGTCCTGCCAGATATTGGGTTTTTCGCAGTCCGTTTTGTTTTAACCAATGGATGATAACACTTGTTCTTATTTGTTTTACATCGGTAAAACTGTTATTGATTTCCTTTAGTTCTTTAGCTAATTTGTGTATCGTATTATGAAGCTTGTAACTCCTTCCGATTGGTAGTAATAATTGTTCGGTTGCTTTATTGGTTTCCCTTAAAATCCTTGGTCTAACATCATTTATGTATTCCATAAACTCCATGAGCTGGAAGGGTTTTAATTCAATATCTCTCGTGTTACTTTTCCGTGTTCCTGGAACTGTAATCTTACCTTGATAAAGCTTAATGTGTTCTACTTCCAATAATTGTAAATCTCTGGTGTTTAAACCTTGATAAACAAGTAAGCCAATGATGATTTTATTTCGTTTTCTTGCAATTAGTTTTCCTTTATTTGTTGGGTAACTATAATATAGATCCTCCAGTTCCTCAAACTCTAAAGTGTCATGTATAATATGGCGCTTTACGCCTTTTATATTCAGGTCTTTTATATCATTCTTTTCTCTGTAGTTTTCTTCTGTTAGGTAATTAAAATAAATTTTTAAATTGCCTATATAGGTTTGTAGGGTTCTTGGTTTTAATTGCGATGCTCGTAAGTATGCTATATATTGTAAAAAGGTTTTATAATCTATGGTCTCTGCATGTGTTCCATAGCTTTCGCACCAATCGTTAAACCTTGTTACGCTTCTTTGATAGGTGGCTATGCTTTTATCATTATAGCCATTCTTCTCAAGATAGTGTGTGTATTCCTTTATCATATTTTCCCTTGCGCCAGCTGGCTCATTCGCTAAAAATGTACACTGTACATTTTCTTTACGCTCTGCCCTCTCTAAGTAATGTTCGTACTTGTTCATTGCCTGTGAGTTCTAAAAAATGTGTATAAATCTGTGTACTTTCTAATGAGGTATGTCCTAAAAATTTACTTATCTGCTCAATGTCTGCGCCTTGTTCCAGTAAATGGGTAGCAATACTATGGCGTAAGCTGTGTAACGTGATGTTACGCTCCTGTATATCATTATTTTCTGTGGCTTTGATTATCGCCTTTAAACGGTTGGCAAAACTCATTCCTAGTAACCTGCCTCCCCTGTAATTAATGAATAGGCTTTCGGTTTTTTTGTAGTTGTAAAACTGTGTCCTATAATCATAGATATAGGTTTCCAGTATATCCAAGCTGTGCCTGTTAAGTGGTACAAAGCGTTCTTTATAGTTTTTGCCCTGTCGTACAAACAAGCGTTGTTTATCAAAAATTATATCGCTAACATCTAAATGTACTAACTCGTTTCTGCGCAACCCGCAACTGTAACAGCATACTAATATGGCTTTGTCCCTGTAACGTATTTTGTGGTCTGGATTACTGCTATTGGTGGCTTCAAAGAGTTCTTTTATTTCGATTTGCGTTAGTACATTTAAGCTGTCCTTATCGTTTTTTTCTTCGTGTTTTAGGTGGATATTGATGCCCTTGTGGTTGTGCTGTTTTAGGTATTCCCTGAACTTGTACAGCGCTTGTTGGTGCTTGTTTAGGTGTCCTTTGGAGAGTGCGCCCGTGCGTCGTTGGTTGGGGCGTTCTTTTAAATGTTTGTAGTAATCTGTAACGGTCTGGGTGGTTATATGGTTGATTTGATTGATGTTTTTGCTTTCCAAGTAATTAAAGAACTCTCGTAAGTGTATGGGCAGGTTATAAACGGTAGTTTCTGCATAGCCCAAAATATCCAACCACGCTTTAAAGGCGGTTAACAGTTCTTTATAACTGTGGTTTTTTATGGGTAAATTTTTCATTGGGTATGTCTTTTTGGAACTTTAGTGAACTACTTGATTAACTTATTGATTTTCAGATATGCTATTCGTCCATTTCGACCTTTGAACCATTGTAAACTTCTTGAACCAGTGGCGAGTCGCCACCGACAGGGATTTCATTCTGTAATCCTATAATGGTCTTTTCCAATACTTGTTCTATTTGTTTGTGTGTCGCTTCATAATCATCATAGGTAACGACTTCGTATTGGTAACCTTTTCTTTTATCGCCTTTTGCTTTCTGTACTAAATTGGCTAATTGCAATTGTAACATATACCGTTTTTGATTACTTGGATTGATGCGTAATACTCTGCGGATTTCTGCATTGGTAAAGATGCTTTGATTTTCCTTTTTTAAATATGCTTTGAGGCTTTCAAAAAAGTTTCGACAAGCTCCATTTAACAAATCACTTTTACGCAATAAAACTTCTTTAATCAGTTCGTTGGCTTCTTTTATATCTTCGATTTCTGTCTCTATGTACTCCTCTCCAGTATGCTCGTCATATTGCCTGTGGCGCTGCCACTGTTTGTAAAATGTGATGGCTTCTATAAACTGTAAATAATGTGCGTTGGTTCGTCTCGGTTTAAATACGGATTGTGGGAGGCTAAGCCTCATTGCGTAAGGGTTCACTACTTTTATTGGCTTAAGGGTTCGCTGTACATTGCGGAGAAGCTCCGCTGCTGTTAATTGCTCTTGCTCATTCAATTTCCCTGCACTTAAAAAACGCTGGTATTGCATTATCCTGCTGTCTTGCTGTTCGCTTTCATCGATGTACAAAAGGAAACTTCTATTACTGTTATCCTCGTAAATACTTTCTTGGGTGGTACAACCTGCAACGCTTACAGGGCCTTCAACCGTTAGATGGATGGTTTTTGTATTGCCTTTTCGGTCTTTGTGTACTACGGTTTTTGTAATACGTTTTTTAGATTGCAGTTCTCGAAGTGGATAGAGTACGCTTTCTGCGCCATCTAAATCCTCGATTAATATTAATTTATGTTGTAATTCTGTGCGATTGAAGTAATAAAAGGCGTTGGCTGATAAAACTGTTATTTCTATTTTATCTTCTTCTGGAATGAGTTCCGATACTTTGGATTGTAAATGTGTTTTTCCAACACCACTACTTCCTAAACTGATGCAGTGTAATGGGTTGTTCGTTTTTCTGCTCGTGAAGATTAAGTACATTAATAGTCTGTTATCGACTTCACCTATAACTCCGCTTTTTCCAATAAGCTCGTTTGTTTTTTCTAATAGGTTTTTACTTTTAAGGAAGTTTATCGCTTCTTGTTCTTCTAGTTTTGTTAAGTGTTTGCTAAATGGTTTTTGTGATTCTGCTTGCTTTGATGCGAGCAAAAAACGATAGTTTTCCAGTTCCTTTGTGAGTTCTTGTAATGTCTTTCTAATGACGCTTGTTCCAATTTCTAAACGTTCTGCACATTTGCGTACCAACTTTTCTACTTGGTTATCGTTATATAAATCGATGCTTTGCCTTAATATATTTAATACTGCTTTAGTCTTGGTTAGTTTTTCTATACTTAATGTTACTCGTAAGCTCTCTAACTTGTTAAGCTGTAAACCGCCTAAAATGTGGAGTTCTATATCTTTTGTTTTGTAGCAATAATTGTTTGGATTTTGAGTATCTAACATTATTTAAAAATAATTACTTGTTCATATCAGCATCAAAACTACTATATATAAATTATTTTACAAAATCATATTACACTTTTTTATTCCATTTTTGAACAGTATATTTGCTAAATCTGTTTAAATAAGCATTATAACTAGTCGTATGAGTACATTTGGCAAGCGTTTACGTGATTGTAGAAAAGAAAAAGGGTTATCTCAAAATGAAGTGGCCAAACTTCTTAATACCAATCATTCTGTTATTGGCAAGTACGAACGTGATGATGTAAATCCTTCTATTGATGCCGTAAAACGTTTGGCAGAACTACTGGATACTACGGTAGCTTATTTGGTTGGTGAAACAGATACTAATGAGTTGTTTAAAAACTCTGATATGTTGCGTAGATTAAAAGATATTAGCGAGCTTCCTGAAAAGGACAGACAAGCTATTTTATATAATCTTGATGCACTATTACGTGATGCCAAAACTAGATTGGCTTATAACTAAAAAAAGCCTTTACATCTCTGTAAAAGCTTTTTATTTTCTTTGCCACTAATAAATACTAACGGGGCTAGGGTTTTAATTCGAGTTATTTTTATTAGAATGGGTTTTCATTAAGCGCTCATGACTTAATGGAGTATTATCATCTTGGAAAATTCGGTTAAAGTGAACCACCCGTGCCGGATGAAAGTGAGCAGTGTAAATGAAGTGCCAAAAATCGTTTTATTTGAGTGTTAAAATTAGTGATTCTTTTTTAATTTTTTTCTC
>NZ_JAELVQ010000049.1 GCF_016428595.1 Snuella sedimenti
AAAATGTCCCGCGATACGCGCAATCGTCTCTTCTTTAAATAAGGCCGTACGATATTCAATATGAATAGCAATCCCTTCGCTGTGTTCTTTCGCACTAAACATTAGATCAAATTGAGAGGTAAACACATCAAGCTCATAATTAGATATAGCAATTCCATCTAATTTTTCTTCATTCAACATAGACATTATCGAAGCATTCTGTAAAACAAACATTACCTGAAATAATGGGTTAATACCAATATCTCGTCTTGAAACCACTCGTTCAACTACCTTATCAAAAGGCACTAATTGATGATCATAGCCTTCAAGTGTAGTCTCTTTAATTCTAGATAATAATTCTATAAAACTTGGACTACCTCCCAAATCACTACGAAGAACTAATGTATTGGCAAAAAAACCAATCATCCCTTCCAAATCTGATTGCGTACGATTTGCTATAGGAGTCCCCACACTAATATCATCTTGACCACTATATCGAGATAACAAAACCTTAAATACTGATAACATAAACATAAATAATGTTACTCCTTCCTTCTGACATATTGACCGGATTGTACTACTTAGTTCTAAATCCAATTCTAAAAAAATACTAGACCCTTCTATACTTTGGATTGATGAACGAGGGTAATCTGTAGGTAAAGACAAGGTACTTACTCCTTTTAATTTCTCTTCCCAATACGATAACTGAGATTCTAATACATCACCTTTTATATACTTACGCTGCCAAATAGAATAATCCGAATATTGTAAAGTTAATTCTGGAAGCTCAGTTTTTCTTTCAAAACGTATAGAACCGTATAGTTCAACAAGTTCTCCAACTAAAATATTAGAAGACCATCCATCACTAGCGATATGATGGAAAACACATGCCAAGACATATTTTTCATCCCTTAAATGGTATAAACAAGCTCTTAGTTTATAATCATTAGATAAATCAAATGGAATATTAATATAATCCTGTAACGTAGTTTTTATTGTTTCTTCCGTTACTTTAATCTGGTCTAACGACCAATTTTCTTCACTTACTATTTGTTGATATCCGATTCCTTCAGCAGCCTTTAGATTGGTTCGTAATACTTCATGTCGAGAAACTATCGTTTTTAACGATTTTTCTAGCGTAGCTATATCTAAACTCCCTTCTAAACTAATAACTGTAGGAAGATGATAAGCTAGAGTCCCTTCTAACTGGTCTAAAAACCATAAACGATCTTGATTAAATGATAAAGGAATTTTTTCAACATTATTTTTATTGAACGGACTTAACTTTTCTAATAGTGTTCTACTAGTATTTTTACATTGATACTTTTCTTGTAATTCAGCGGCATTCTCACCTTGGTATTTTTTTAAATACTCAATAATGGATCTCTTGTTACTTTTTATTTCCAAAAGTAATTGTTGATCAACTCTCTTATTCGATTTAACATTTAGTGATCCATTATTTAATACCAACTTTACACCTTGCTTGTTTAGTCTTTGAAAAAAACTTAATAAATCCATATTATTAAAAATTATATATCAACACTCATACTATAATCATCGACGGCATCTGTAAAGTTGACTACCTTATAATTTATGTAAGATGACATTTCTTCTATTGTACTGAACTCAAAAATCTCTTGAATAAAAATTTCTATTTTTAGTTCTTTGTGAATCATTGCAACCAATCGAGTTGCTAGTAAACTATGCCCTCCTAATTCGAAGAAGTTATCATGTATTCCAATCTTTTCTACATCTAATAACTTTTGCCAAATAACTACTAATTTTTCTTCTACTTCGCTTCTAGGAGCTACATATTCTCTACTGCATAATTCAGAGTCTTCTGGGTTTGGCAGCAATTTTCTTGCTATTTTTCCATTACTGGTTACTGGCATTTCATCTAATACAATCCATAATGTTGGAACCATATACTCTGGTAAAATTTCTTTTAACTCTTTTTGAATTGCCTCTTTATTAAATGCTTCATGTGGAACTACATATCCCACCAAGCGTTTATTTCCAAATGTATCTGTTTTTGCTAACACACAACTTTGATATACTGAAAGAAGGGATCTTAATGCATTCTCGACTTCTCCCAATTCAATTCTATAACCTCGAACTTTCACTTGATCGTCTTTTCTTCCTAAAAACTCAATATTGCCATCTGGTAAACATCTTGCTAAGTCTCCCGTTTTATAGATTCTTTCTCCTTCTTTAAATGGGTTATCTATAAACTTTTCTTGAGTGAGCGTTTCTTTATTTAAATATCCTCTGGCAACTCCCTTCCCTCCTATGCATAATTGCCCAACTACTCCTATAGGAAGTAATTCATTAGCTTCATTTAAAATGTAAATCTGTATATTGTGAATAGGCTTTCCTATCGGCACAAAACTCTCTATTACCCCATGGAATGTAGTAGCACAAATACTTGCTTCTGTTGGACCATAAGCATTTATATAGTTGTATTCATTAGCAAAATCCTTAGCTAATGTTACAGAAATTGCTTCTCCTGCAGTTACTAATGTGGAAAATCCTTGTAAATCTTCAACGTCCAATAATTGTAAAAATGCAGGTGGTAATGTTGCTACAGTAATTGAATTGTTCCTTATAAATTCTTTAAAGAATAGAACATCTAACTTTTTCTCTTCTTCTATAATATGTAGACTAGCTCCTTTTAAAAGTGCCGTGAAAATTTCTGAAATGGAAGCATCAAAAGATTGGCTCGCAAATTGTAAGCAATGAGATTCAGAATCAATTGAGAATACTTCTATTTGAGATAAAATCGTGTTGATAATACTTCGATGTTCAATGAGGACACCTTTCGGCTTACCAGTACTTCCTGAAGTATAAATAATATATGCCAGATTTTCTGCTTGTATATTACTATTAATTACACTTGTTGTATATTCAGTTCTTAGTTTCTTAAACATCCTTATAAATGCATCATCAATACTAAAAATACTTCCACTATCATTCAGAATGTATTTTTTTCTAACTTCTGGATATGAAGGATCAATTGGCACGTACGTTCCCCCTGCTTTTAATATTGCTAAAAATGAAATTATCAACCAATCGCTACGTTCTAAAATCACTGCAATAGAATTTTCAATAGCTATCGTATAATTCGCCACCAAGTAATGAGCTAACTGATTCGATAATTCATCCAGTTCTTTATATGTTAATTGTTTTTCTTTATAAACTAACGCAATAGCTTCTGACGTCTTATTTACTTGATTTTCAAACAAATCCACTAACGTCTTATCCACTGGATAATCAACAGTTGTGCCACTAAATACGTCTAATAGATCGGTTTTCTCTTCCCTTGTTAGGATATTTACATTTTCAACCTTAATGTCTATTGCCTTAACCCCATCTATAAGACCTACCAAAGCTTGTTCCATATAAGCCAGTATACGGTCAGATTCAATAGCTCTATCTACTTGAACAGTTAGTTTAAAATCATCTCCAAAATCATCTACACTTATATTAAAAGGATAGTTTGTGCGTTCATAATATTCTATATTACTGATACCTAACCCCATACTATCTTCATTAGTTGCTTCTGACACATGATCTGAATGACGATAATTAAACAATGCACTAAACAATGGTACTTCATTTGAAACACCACTCCAGTCATGAATACTTGACAAAGGTGTCTGCTCGTAGGGTAACAATTCTTCTAAAACTAACTTTACATCATATAAATAATCTTTTACACTTCCTTCTAATTTTAAAAATATTGGCAACGTATTTATAAATAACCCCAAAGAATCTGCTGAGCCTACAGAGCCTTGTAATCGACCTGAAAATAAAGATCCGAAAATGACATGATCCGTATTGCTACACCTACCTACAACTATTCCATAAGCCGCATGAAAGAGGACTGCCGGACGAATTCCCATACTACTACAAACTTCTCGAAGCTCTAAACTTAAACCAGTGGGCAAAACTCGATGCGACTCTTCTATGCCTCCGCCTGTTTCTAAAGTATTTGATAAGTCAAATGGATAGGTAGGCGTTTCTATAGAACCTAGCAAAGTCCTGAAATAAGACTCCCCATCATTAATGAATTGCATATGCAATGTATGGCCTATAAACTCTCGATATAAAACCGGGGTTGGTAGAGTGGACCCCTTTCCTGATAAATACATCGTAACCTCGGATATAATCTTCTCCATTCCTAAATGGTCCATTACCAAATGGTGTAAGTTAACCTGTAAATAGTAAGCTCCGTTTATAACATCGTCTACGACCCTTAATTTCAATAAAGGACCTTTAGAGATATCCATCCGCTGGGTCCCCGGCGCGGTTAACAATTGCAACTCTGACAATATATCCTCAGAACCATCAAAATCCAATACTTCAAATTCCAACTTCGCCGATCGTAATACCACTTGAACAGCACTAGATAAACCTGTACTCAATATACATGTTCGTAAAACATCATGGCGATTGACCACAAATTGTAACGCTTCGATAAAAGATGATCGTTTTTCTGTATCTGAAAAGGTTATTAAATTAGAAAGAACATAAGGATCCCCTTGGCCAGAATCGCTCATCAAATAATGAAAATGTATTCCCGCTTGTAAAGGAGATAATGGATACATATCCTGAATATTGGAAACGCCTCCTGGAATAGCCTTTACTATGACATCCAATTCTTCCTGTTCCAAATCCAACAATGGAACCATCGATGGGGTTATACGCGTACTGGAAACTGTTATTCCATTGGAAGGAACTTTATATACTAATGTTTCATCAAGTACTTTCCCTATAATTGCGGCAATAGTTGGATTTGTAAAAATATCTTTTACTGCTATATGATAACCTAGTTTCTGTAAACGGGAGATAAATTGAACAACCAATAAACTATGTCCTCCTAACTCAAAGAAATTATCATAAACACCTACCCGGTCCAATCCTAGCAACTCCTCCCAAATCCCGGCTAGTTGCTCTTCTATTTCACTTCTCGGGGCCACATACTCTTGAGTCAATAATTGTGAACCGTCCGGGTCCGGCAACCCCCTTTTATCTAACTTCCCGCTCGATGTTAAGGGCATCGATTCCATTCCTACCCAAACCATGGGAACCATATACTCCGGCAAACTGTTTTTTAAGATTTCCTGGACCTTGTCCTTGTCAAATGCCCCTTCTACCACTACATATCCAACCAAACGTTTATTTCCTCCTACGTCCTCTTTGGCTAAAACAACCGATTGTTTGATACCCTCTATTTGATCTAAAGCTGCCGTAATTTCACCTAGTTCTATCCGATAGCCTCGGATCTTTACCTGATCGTCCTTTCTGCCCAAGTACTCTAACTCTCCATCTGTGTTGATCTTTACCAAATCCCCACTTCTATAGTATCTCCTTGATTCGTTGCCTATCTCTAAGGTTACAAATCGTTCTTTGGTAAGATCTTCCCTGTTTAAATATCCTCGTGCCAATCCTGCTCCTGTAACATATAACTCTCCTTGTACACCCGTTGGCACTAATTTCTGTGAATCGTCTAAAATCACACACCCCAATGTTGGAATTGGAACTCCAATGTTACTTTGATTGGATGCGATTTCTTTCTCCGTGATTTCCTTGTAAGTGACATGCACGGTGGTTTCTGTAATTCCATACATATTGACCATCTTACAAGCTGTATATCTTTCCTTCCAATCTTTTACAATTTGTGGATGCAAGGCTTCCCCTCCAAAAATCACATAACGAACCTGTAAGTCTGGATTGTTTTGTAATACTCGTTCCTGTAATACACTAAATGATGACGGTGTTTGATTTAAGATCGTAACGCCTTCATTGGCCAATAAGCTTCCAAAAAGTTCTGGATCTTTGGTATAGGATTTTGGAACTACAACCAGTTTTCCCCCAAATAATAAAGCGCCATACATCTCCCATACAGAAAAATCAAAACTAAATGAATGGAACATACTCCAAACATCATTTTCATTAAAGTCAAATAATGAAGTGTCATTATAGAATAATCGTACTACGTTTTCATGTGTTATTAATACGCCTTTTGGTCTACCTGTACTACCTGATGTATAGATGATATAAGCTAAATTATCAGGCGATAATACGCTACTCAATTTCCTTTTTGGATATTTTGATACAATATCCCATGAACTATCTAAGAGCAAAACAGATATATCCTCTCGCTCTTTTAGAGCGTCAGCACTCGACTCCATACTCAATATTAAATCTATAGCTCCATCATCAAGCATATAATCAATTCGCTCTCTTGGATAATCCGGATCTATAGGAACATAAGCGCCTCCTGATTTTAAAATCCCTAGAATACCTATGATCATCTCCAGGCTACGATCTAAACAAATTCCTACTAAAGCATCTGGCCGCACTCCACAATCCCTTAAATATCTAGCCAACTGATTGGACCTTTCATCCAATTCCGCATAGCTTAATTCTTTGCCTTCATAGACTACCGCTGTAGACCCCGGTGTCTTTTTTGCCTGAACCTCAAACAAATCCACTAACGTCTTATCCACTGGATAATCAACAGTTGTGTTATTGAAAGTCTCTAACAAATGTACTTTTTCAGATGTATCCAACATTTCAATGACTTCAAGCGCTTGCGTTGTATCATAAGCTATTGATTCTGCAATGTTGGCGAAGTGCCGTGCCATTCGAGCAATCGTCTCTTCCCTAAATAAATCGGTTACATATTCTATATCTAGTAAAATTCCATCTGTTGTCTCTCTCAAACTAAATGTAAGATCAAACTTGGCCGTTGTATGCTTAGTTCTCACCGTAGTTGCCGAACTTTTCCCGAGAGTAAATCCTTCTATTTCCTCATTGTTTTGAAGTATAAATAGAGTTTGGAATAATGGCGTTCTACTTTGATCGCGTTCTAGCTCCAAATCATCAACAATTTGCTCAAAAGGAACATCTTGATGTTCGTATGCATTCAAACAGGTCTCTTTTACCTGTGATAATAATGTAGTGAAATCTATATCCGCTTCAATTTCATCTCGTAAAACAATCGTATTAACAAAGAACCCTATAAGTCCTTCTATTTCTTTCTGTCCTCTATTTGCAATTGGAGTTCCAATACTGATATCTGTTTGCCCTGTATAACGATATAAAAATACTTTGTAGATACTTAGTAAGGTCATATATAATGTTGCTCCATTTTTTTGCGAAATGGCATTCAATGCCTCTGTTACAGTTTTGTCCAGACTGAAATTATATATTTTTCCTTCAGTTGATTGTACGGCAGGTCTTGTAAAGTCTATTGGTAATTCTAATGGTATGCTATTTTGTAATGATTCACGCCAGTAGGATATTTTTTTCTGTAATGTTTCACCGGATAAATAATTACGTTGCCAAATACTGTAATCTGCATATTGAACTGTTAGTTCTGGAAGAGCTATTGTTTGACCTGATAATTTTTGCGTATAAATAGTCTCTAATTCCTTTACTAAAATTGGTAAAGACCAACCATCTGAAGCAATG
>NZ_JAELVQ010000005.1:0-136816 GCF_016428595.1 Snuella sedimenti
AACCTTGGTTTTGACCAAAGTTATTCTGTAAATCAAATCAAAAAATCAAAGAACGTATCGTATATGTTGTATTTACTGCATTTTTAGAGAATTAAACTTTAACAAACGCATCACTACTAACAGAACTACAATAATCAAAGTTGGATTGAGCTTCTGATGCTTTTAAGTGTTTCAATCCGTTTTGGTAAAAATCGATATTAACTTTCTCTGGGTTGGAAATTTGTGAAGGATAGAAATTAGAAAATGACTGTTCAGCATTATTTCCTAGAATCAGCTCATCACCCTCAACAATTAAATATTCGCCACCTCTATCTACAAAAACCAACATACTGGTGGACAAATAACTTAAGTCGATTTTAGACAGATATTCTTTAACTTCTTTAACAGTCGAATAATTATGCATTATGGATGGTAAAAGTTCCGTAACGGGAACTTTGATTTTATCCTTGGTATTCTTAATTTCTAGAAATGGCATAGCGAAACCGTCAAAGACCAATCCCGCTTCGTTAATGGCTCCTTGTGGGAACCCATTTTCAAATCCAACATTCATAACACCATATGGGTTGTTACCTTTAGGGACAAACCAAATTTGAGTATTAGCACTAAACCAATCTTCATTATTTCCAACTATTGTTTTTCCGTTTCTTGTTATTTTGTACATGCTACACGCTAAAGTGGAATGTGGTACAAGTAGGATTGCGGCAATTAGTATTGATAAATATCTCATTTTTTAATCTTTATCTATTCAAGATTTAAAGATAGTTCCTACAGTGCAATTGAGAAAGCAAAGCCTTACCTTTATTAAAAAATATTTTAAAAACGTGGTGGATTTTGGTGGTGGGTTTTTGCATTAAAATGCATATATTTGCGCAGTTTTTCAGGTTAATGGTAACATAGCATAAAAGCTATAACCGTTTGTAAAGGCTTGCAAACACTATAAATAAAGGCAAAGGGGATGTAGCTCAGTTGGCTAGAGCGCTTGACTGGCAGTCAAGAGGTCGGCGGTTCGAGTCCGCTCTTCTCCACTAGTATTAATAAGCCTTAGCAGATGCTAGGGCTTTTTTGTTTTTTATGGTGGTGGGGTGTTGTGGTGGGTTTTATTCTATATGATACCATTGATAATCGTTACCGTTCCAAAATAGAATTCCGCCACCATGAGATTCTTCAACACTCATAGATATTCCGTTTCCAATTAATTTAAAATTTTGAGTTTGGTCTGGTCCAAGTATATCTCCAGTTTCCTTATCAACTAAATCTGGCGCAACAATTTCGCCTTTTGGTATAATTTCAAGAACCTCAATCCAATTCAAGTTTGTCATTCCATGAACTTCTTTTCCAGCACCATAAATAAAAGTTTCCTGAAATGCTAAATTATGTATTATTAATACTCCTTTTTCGTTTGTCTTCTTGTTATTTACTAATGAGAAAAAATCTACTACATCGTCCCCATTGAAATCACCCTTCAAACTTTTATTAATTATTAGTTCCAGTGAATCTGGAATTTTATTTAGGTCTATAAATTCAAATGTATTTGGTTTGTTGAGCTGTAAATTTTCAAGTTCTTGAGTATTCAAGAATTTATACAAATTAGGAAACTCTACATTTAAATTCCTGTCTGGTTCGTATCCATATTCTAATCCAGCATTCAAAAGTCCTTCTAAATTATTTTTTTGTTTTGTGTTTAATTTGGATGTCATTTTTATAAAATTATCCTCTCCAATTTTATAAACAATTTCAGAAGTGATGATTCCTAAATCATAACAACCAGCTCCACCACCACACCAAAACTCGGTTAGCTCTTCAAGAGCTTTCGAATCTTTTTTAATTATTCGAGCTATTAAATCAGTTAGTTCTTTGTTTTGTTTTAGTGATTGGTTTGTATAAAGTGTATGTCCAATCTCAATTCCTTCAATTTGATTTTGTTTACAGCTCCAAATTGTAAACAATAGCAGAAAGTAAATCGGGTATTTCATTATTTTAAAATTATATAATGTCTAATCCTTTTATTTTATCCCAATGATATCATCTCGAACTTCTTTTCTCCATTTTTTACCGAATTTTTTGTCTAAATATTCTGCAATGACAGCATTGTATTTTTTTAATGATTTATTTGAAATAGCTTCACAGCCAAATTCGTAAAATGAAACACCATACTTTAGAGTGAAGTTCTTGTCTGAACTATAAATTACAGGAGCAATACCGCCAGATAACAAAAATTGAACTTTTCCTTTTTTGATGTCTTCTAAAGCTGTTTTAGCATTAACATTAGGAAATAGACTTAAAGTAATTGAAAGTTCTTCAAAGTTCGTCTCTTTAACTGAAAAGATTAACTCCTGAGCTTTATATCCAAGCGCAGAAACTTCAATTTTTAATTCAAGTGGAGAAGTTTCAGAAGTATATTGAAATTTAAAAACACCTTTTTCATTTGTTATTGAACCCTGAGAACCAATCATGACAAATGCCTCGGGGACGACTCCTTCTTCAGAAAGTACTTTTCCTGCAACTCTTATAGTGTTTTGCCCAAAGGTGAAATTACATAAGGTTAAGAAGATTAAAATCAATGATGCTCTAATGTACACAGTTTTGAAGTATGATTACGGTTATTTGTAAGGCCTTTATTTATTGTATACGACCTTAATTATTGTAAGGGTCCATTAATCCAACTGGTTTATGTCCCTGTTCTTTTATTAGTTGCTTTTTGTTAAAGTTACCACTAAATTCATTGGAATAAATAATTAAATTTTCATTGACATACAATTCAAATCTAAATTTCGCTTCTATTTTCCCAGTTAGGCATGGAGCGTTAAAATCCCAGTATTCATTTGGTTTTATAAAAACAGAGTGATAACTATTTCCGCACCAACTGCTAGGTAGGTATTCTATATCTCTCCATTTATCATTATAAAACACTTGCCTTTTTAAGTATAACCTACTGTCTTGTGCTGGTAGCTTAACTATAGAATCGGTTTTGTTTATTACGAAAACTTTAAATCCTTTTATATCTGTAGAAAACTCTGAAATAGAGTCATTTTTTGCAATAATCTGAAACTTCTCGTCAGACGAAAGCCTATTAATTTTGTTATCAATAGTTTTAGGAGAATTTTGGTCTTCATAAAACCCCCCGGCAGCTGTTGAATCAGTTTGGCTTGTACCAGCATAGAAATATCCACGTAATTTGAATTTAACATCTAAACAATCTTGACTAATAATAAGTTGGGAAATAAAAAGCCAAATTGTAGTTATGATTATTTTTTTCATAATTTATAGTTTCGTTCTAAAATATAGCAGAGTTCTAGTTAACGAAAACGAAAATGAGTGAAACATAGTTTCTAGTTAGTAAAATATTATTCAATCCAATCTTCAGTATGTCTGTTTTTATCTAATCCAACAGTTTCAAATTCGTCTTTTAGCAAAGTTCGAATTACTCCCAACTTTTTTAAAACTTTGTTCATTGTTCCTTTTTTAAACTTTCCAAGAAATACACATTGTTTATTTTTCCAAATGATTCCAATATGCCCACCTTTTCCACCAAAAAAATCGGATTCAACATAGGCAATTTCTTTATCTCCAACTAATTCAATGGTCTTTTGCTCCATTTTTTTGTCAAGAAACTCGAATGTTGATATTCCCGCACTAGCTTCATCATTATTGATTTCATCAAACAATTCTTCAGTCATAGGAATTAAAGAAAAGCCATGTTTTAAATCTACAATTTGAGCTTCACTGAACCTTTCTAAAATGGAGTTTAAGTTTTCGGTTTTTCCTAAATATGCCTTTAAAGTGTATCCCATTTTATTTTAAATAATCCGCAATTAGAAAAGGTAATATAGCGAATGAAAAAAACAGAATCATTGTATAGATTAAATCTGCAATTTTCCCATGCTTATCTACTTCGGGTTCTCTATTAAAAATTAATTTATAAATTCTTCTAGTTGGGTATTGAACAATTAATAGCGTTAGCGGATATAAAAAATTACCAGCTGTCATATTGGAGAAATATGACGAATAATGGTGTTCTAGAAATAAACCGTAATAGTAAAATCCTAATGCAATTAAAAAACTTTTGAGGTAGAAGGAATTATGCCTTAACATTTCATAATCCATAAAAAACCAAAGACCAACTCCCATACCTGTAAATAATGTTGTTTTTTGAAAAACTTCAACATCAACTTTTAAGTGTGGAACTATGAGATTTAGAAACAAAACGATTATAAAAATAATGAAGATGATATTAAATCGCTTTTTGATACTATCAACAGAATCTTCCTCTCTTTTTTTTCTTTTATGTAGGGACGCTTTTAAGGTTTCTGGGTTTTCAAGCTTTTCGATATTATGTGAAGAAAAAGTTATATCACCAGTCATCTCTTTTATTTTGCCACCAAAATCAATTTTAAAATGCCTGTTATCTTTTGTAACAGCATAGACATTGTCATATTCAGTATCTGATTTTGGAATGTAAATTAACAATTCTTGATTGTCTAATTGTTTATCGAGTTCCCTAGCTTTTGTATATCCTTTTATATCAACATTATAATTTATGTTTTCCGGATAATCCATATAATTAACCAAATAAAAAAATCTATTGTTATCCAGTCTATCGTCTGCTTTTATGATGTGATTCCCACGACCATTTTTGTATAATTCAAATTGAAGATTGTTTGAAAAATTTTCCGAATATAAATCAATCCATTGCTGTAATGCCTTTTTTATATTAATATAGGAACCACCCTTAATTATTATTAGATTATTATAAGTCATTCTTCATGTGATATACAATGTGTTTGTATATGGATAATATGTTTTTGTTACAACTGATTAAATATTATCATGTTTAGGATTTATTTGAAGTTGGGTGTTATCTTTACAATAACTCTACCAATTTATCTGATAATTCATTTACAATTTCTTCGTTGAGGATGGCATGGTTGAAAATCTTTTCATAAGCATTTTGAGTTTCTAAATCTTGAAATGTAATCACTTCATTTTCATATTGCCACTTACCATTTTCTTTTTCTAAAAGTTCAAGGATACTTTTCATTCCTTTCCCATAATCTATATGACCATTTATATACTTAATAAAAATAGGTTTTTGGATTGAGTCTTTATTTGTCATACCTTTTAAAAAACCCTTATATGCTTTGTTATCCTTGTCAATATTTTTTGTTTTGTGTTTTAGGAATTCGACTCTATTTATTATAAAGGATTTAAAATACTCAGACTCATCAATATATTTCTGAATAACATTTTTTTGAAATTTAAATTCTTCCATTTCATTCAGCAAAGAAAAGTCTAAAATACGAGGTTCTGCAAATGCATTATATGCACTATTCCATTGAACATTTACGCTATCGGATTTTTTAAAATATTCTTTTAAAGCTAAATATACTTTTCTTTCTTCTCCAACACTAGTTTTAAGCAAGCCATCAATAGAATTTTTTATACCATTAGATAATTCGGAGTAATTTGCATCAGTTGAATCGGGATTAGCCAATGTCCTTTCTTTGTATTTTGAAACGGCTTTCTGCATGTCTTCCATTGGTTTCTTGCGTTCATTTATAACTTGTCCAAATTCACTTATTGAACCAAGAAGCATTAATGCTAAAACAATATTAAATGTAGTTGTGCCACCATATTCTTTTTTTCCTTTGATAAACCACACTAGTAAAGCAATAAGAGCAGGGAAAATGATTGCACCTATTATTGAACCAAAGCTAAGACCAAATGTGTAAGCATCAAACCCATAAATTCTGATATTTAGGAAGATTATAATCAGACTTACTATTATAGAAAAAACAATATTTGACTTTGACAGTTTAAAAGGATGCTTCATTAATTTATAAGATTTTGTTTAAATGTAACACATTGTTTTATTTCCAGAATTGCCACCATTTTTTTTCATTACTCGAACTTTCGTTTTCAAATGGGTTTCCAAACGGGTCATTAAGATATTCTTCATCATATTTTTCTCCCTCTTCTCCTATGACTTCAGCATTTAAGTTTTGAGCAATTGAAATCATTTTTTCAATAATCCAATGTTCAGGACTCTTAACGGTTATCTCTCCATATTTTTCTGAGAAGGTAAAAGGAATCTCTCCTTTGTCTGATTTCCAGAGCCCACCTGGGGTAGCAATGGTCAACACTTCATTGTCTCCAAGGTCAGCAGATATCTCTTCTATTCGCTCAAATTCAGGGTCAGATTCCATATAATCTATCCACTCTTGTTTGCTAATTTTATTATTTTCTTCTTCTTTTTGAATATTTAATTCGTATCCCATTTTATTAAATGTTTGCTAGCGGTTATGAATATCAAACTAATTTAAAATTATTAGCTTATTTATTTACAATCAGATTGGACTATTTTATTTTTCCATTGAATCCAGTATTCTTGCAATCCTTCAGGTGTGATTTTTAAATCACTTATGTCTAAAGACTGTCCTTTCATCAAAGCTTTACTTAATTCAGCTTTCCTTTTGGATAAAGAAGGTATATGATTCCATCCACCAACATGGTCAAACGACGTATAGGCATCACATCTTTCTTTAACAGCTATAAATGGTATTGATAATCTGTAAGTGACATTACCTGAACCCATGCCTTCGGTAGCCATTATGATTTTTGAAAAATCAACTTTAGAGTATTCACCTTTCTTATAAAGTTCTTTCAATTTATCACCAACAGCACCAGACATTTTATTCGAAAACTGATGAGCTATATCTGACCCATTTATAAATTCAGGTCCTTTATAAAATCCTTCACAACCACTATTGGAGCAAATTATTTCGGTTTTGTCTTTGGATTGAGTATTCTTTATGTTTTCAGGGTCATTATAATTAAGAGTGTCTCCGCTAAATGTTGTTGAACCAGATTCTATTTTTGGAGACATGTAAGAAATTAAGAAACCTACTATGAAAATAGTAGCAATTTTAAATATTACAGATTTCAATTTCATATTGATTTTATTTTAATTCTTTTTCCTTTTCTAAGTCTAAAGTGTCTTTGAGAACTCTTGATTTCTTCCTTATTCTATAAATAACAGATAAAACCATTGCTAATCCCGCAATTATCATTACACCACCATTGCTGACAGTTGGTTGTAAATATCTGGCATTAATACCTATAGAAGGCTCAAGAAAGAAAAACCTGTAAATTCCTGCAAATAGTAATACGACACCAATTAGAGATAGTAACCAATTGAGTAGAATATATTCTTTTAGAATTTCCTTTTTTAGCTTTCTATTTTTTGACAAATTCCTTTTCATGGTAAATAAACTCTAAGAACTGATGGCTTTATTGATTTGATACAGCTTGTTTTCTCCGTCCTAGTAATTCAAAGACACCTAACAATATAAACGCTAAGATAAAGCCTTGTAAATACATTATTTGAATTCCTATGGGTATTGTCCAATCAATGTTTGATTCATCTGGCACATAATCTCTATGATAACTTGTTAGCGTTATTACAAATAGTTCAAAGTACCAACCAATTTTCATAAAGAATGCAACGACTAGTAAATAGTAAGGTTTCGATGCTAACCTTTTAAAAAATAACGAAAGCGGAAACAATGTTGAACATAGTAACATTAACCAATAAGCCCATTTGTATGGTCCAGTTGCTCTATCATAAGTAGAAGCATGTTCATCAGGACCTATTGTAATACTTGTTAGAAAGTGTAATAATGCAATAATAGTATAGGAAATAATAATCCATCTAATTAAACTAAAAACCCCATTGGTTTTAAATCTATTTTTAAAAATGAATCTGATTACAATTAACGTCAAAATCATTGGAAATAAACAAGAAATTAAATTCACGTCTATAAATTTTAAAATCTCGTGGAACATTTTCATATGAAATTATATTTTTCTAATCCAAAGTCTTTAATTCGTTTATCATGTTTGCTCCGAAAAAGCTTAATACAATTCTAACGAATGTTATCTTTAAATACCTCATACTATTAAGTTCGCTTCTTTAGTCACTACTTTTCTCAAATTTTTAGTTTGTCTCATTCTTACTTCTTTTATTTTTAAAATACTGATAAATCCAAAGTAATGTAATTATTGTGATTCCAAAAATGGAAATAATACTTGTAGTCAAATTTTTTGAGACAACCTGAACATTATAATCTAGAATTGGAATTTCAGTCAAATGTGATTGCCGAATTCCTAAAACAGAAATAGAAGGCTCCGTTTTCATAATAAGTTGTCCAAACACCATTTTTCTTATCATTGATTCTTTGACCTTCTTTGTATAAATAATAAGCTCCGAGTTTATTGGAACATTTGTAAATCGTATTGTATGTTTTAAAACTCATATGGTCTTGAGATTCAAGAAACTCATTTAATGATTTTGCATTAGTATCTATTTCAGTAGTTACATATTCTAAGGTTTTGTTTCCTTTTCGGTCAAACCTCTTAACCGATTTAATATTGCCATAATTGTCCAAAGAATATTGGTTTGCTATCTGTCCGTTTTTGTAGTATTGAATCATTCTGCCAGTTCTGGTGGAATAGTTTTCTGAGTTATATTCATACGTAGTCCAACAGGTGCTCCACCATATCTTCCCATTTTTGTAATATGTAGTATCCTTTTTACAGCTGATTTTTTCTAAATCTTTTACAATTTCGAGAAACCGAGGCGTATGTTGAGCATTTGAAAAATGACCAATTAGAATTAAGACTATGACAGTTAAGAATCTTTTCATTCAAATGTTATATAGAAAACGAATAAACACTCCTATGGGGTTATCGAATACTTTTTAAAGATAACTCCTACGTTGCAATTATCATAATAAATTCTGTTGCTATAGAGAATAAAATCAAAAATGGTGGTGGGTTTTGGTGGTGGGTTTTTGCATTTAAATGCATTTTAACTCTGTTCTAGAAGACCTTAGTTATTTTTAAATTTCTATATTTAGAACATGTTAATATTGTCTATAGTAATCTTTATATTCTCAGTTTATATATTTCTATCATATTTTTATGAATGGGAGCACTCCAAAAAACATTGGCAAAAAGGTATTCCTTACTCTAGATTTGATAAAACTTTAGGTATAATAATCTCTATAATTATATTTGTTTTTTCGACTTATCTTTTTGTGAACTCCTTCTAATTAATTCCCCTTCTTTGTTAGCATATGTTTTTTTCTATCAATAAAAAGATAGCTGTAATTATAAAAATAGGAAAGCTCCCAATATTTACAGTATACCAGCTATAGTAACCTTTATATTTTAAATCACCCATATTCCTTGTCCAAATTCCGTCAGATAACTTCCCCCATTGCATTTGAAAAGCTTCTTTTTTGAATACTTTTTTATAAAATTCAATAATTCCTTTTGAGATTAATAAAGTCAGAAAAGGGGAGAAGGTCAGGAGAGTGCAATTAAATTGGCAGAAATAATTCCAATTCAGTAATTCCATGATGATTCCAAGAAATCCTATTAGGAATGTAATTTTCAAATATCTCATATAGTATTTGTTCTCTTTTAAATCTTCTGTAAATGTTATAATTACCAAACTAAAGAGTTGGTAAAATATAATTATCATATAAAAATATACTTCGGAAAGTGTCATTTCAAGTGTATGCAAGTGGTTTGATTATGATTTCTCTGTTTTTAAATGTTTTATATAATTATTCAAGAGTCCTTTTATTTGTTCGGCAGCAACAGGGTTTGCCGAATGTACTTTAAATTCCAAATTCCGTAAATCAAGTCCAGAATCATACACAAGCCATTTAGCAGCAGACAATCCATCAGGTGCAATATTTCCATCTTCTCCAAGCCCAAGGTCATTATCAAAACTTATATAATTTGGTAAACCGTTAGTTTTTATATATTCAACAAATTCCGAATAGGTTCGGACAATATCAAATTCAGATTCCAGTGATTTGTCATAGACCATTTCTATAGTTCGAACATCATCTAAAAAGAGTCTTTTTATTTTCTTTTATTTCCACAAGCAGCACAGAATGATGCTTTATGAGTTCTGTATGGTTTTCCACAACTCTCACAGTCTGGACCATACATGTCTGCAAAATGGTGAATTATTGCATTCGGTTCAGTTTCTCCAAACCCAGTTAAGTCGTTATAAAAATCAAGAAGTTTTTTAAAACGTTTTTGCCTGTCCTTTTCAAGAGTTTTGAACCCCTCTGAATATAGTTTAGAAGCGATGATACTTTCTTCACCTTCCAACATTGGAACTTCCATTTTACATCTCCAACAATATCGTATTCTCATAAGTTTGATTCAAGTGTCTTGTCCTGAAATATTATTACAGGGTATATTTGTATTTAACTCAGTTTTTTTGCAAAACATTTTTGCTCAATAATCTTTTAATAAATTTTCCAATTCCATATTTCCTTTCCATCCTTCTGATTCATTCATAGCAATTAATAGATATTTTTTCGCTTCTTCAAGTGATTGAGCTACACCTTGTACCATTCCATTCCGCCACGGACTTTTCTTTTCAGGAATCAGATATTCAAAATAGTATTCATTATTTCCAATATTATTTATTATGACATACCAATTTGACTCCCAGTTATCTTCAGTTAGTAGTACCAATCTATCGTGAGAAGTTAATCCCCAAATTTGAGTTTTCTTGAAAATTTCATTTATCAATTTTATAAAGTCAGTCATCGCTTTTGACCTTATTTCCCAAACAGGATTATTGTCATATCCCCCAAGTTCTTGATAAACTTCAACAAGTGATTTTTTACTATGTTTTGAGCAAACAGTTATAGGCATTTCATATGGTTGTTTAGTGTCCTTCAAATGTATATGATTACAGATTATGTAGTTATAAACTATCATGTTTATTATTCTTTTTTAATAGCCCGTAAACTATGTTAATTGGAAAAACTATTTGTCCTAAAACCATAATTAGGAGTATTATGGTAATGATTAAGGTCAAATTGTTATTAAATTCATATTCCATAAACTCTTCTCTAAAAAACTGAGCTAAAACCATTACGGCTAGAGTTCCACCAAAAGTTAGCGTGACGTGAGTCCAACTAAGCCATTTTGATAGCGTTTTATTCGTTTTGTTCATAACCCAGTACCCAAACCCACTATTCCAAAAAGAATCGAGATAAATGATGTTAAATGAATATAAGCTATTATATAATAAGTATCATGAATATTTACATCTAAAGCTGCATCACCACATAAAATTCCAACAAGAATTAATACTGGAATTCCAAGAAAAAAAATGATATGAGGTTTTTCAATTAGCTTATTCATTCAATTGTTTTCTCCCAAATATGGTTACAGGTTAATTTTTTAATTCTTTGTTGTCTCATGTTCTTATTCCACTTAATGTTAATCCTAAAACCCCAAAAATCAGTAATGAAATCAGCAAAACTTTTTTTGATTGGTAAAGTTTTGAAATTAATGACCAACAATATAAAAATATAGATATCGGAAGAAAAAATGCTATAAACCCAAAATATTCTTTTAAATCAAGATAAAAGCCATCGTAATTAAACCCCATATAAATTGTAAAAAATCTTGTTAAAACAAGCATTATTACTCCGAACATAAAGAAAGAATTCGTTTGCGCAAATCTCAATTTCCGAGCTTCGCTTCGTTTTCCAAAATTCAGTTTGCTCATCCATAAATATGTGGTGAAACAAAATCCAAGACTAACAGATAATAATCCGAAAAATGATGTGTAATAAAAACCAAGTTTTGAGTTGATAAGATTATCCCAATTCCCATCATTCATAGCTGTTACGACATTATTCGTTTTAGATAACATTTGAAATAAAAAACTCAAAATAATTGAGTATCCAATTCCGACCACAATTCCGATATAAAATCGGAAGCGTCCAATTCGGTCAATACTAAAATTAGATTTGTACTTTTTCAATTCAGCGTGATTTTTTTTGAATGTTTTGTCGTTAAATATGGCTATAGCTTTTTTTTTATTTTAACTCTGTTCTTTGTTGTAATAGTTTTTACCAGACAAAACCAATGAAATATACCAAAACGCACCAGCACGTATAGATGCAGCTTAAAAATGTCCCACAAATAAAAAAGAACAATCTAAATTTTTTAATTCCGATTTTGCTATTTAAATAATACCAATCAAACAGTTCGAATAAAGTTCCTAAAGAATAAAATATATTTGCACCAATTCCCCATATAATTATTCCTAACGTATCTTCAAACGTCCATTGATATGGGCTTTCAGCGAGTACATTGAAAATTGTAACTATACCAAATAATCCAACCAAAACGTTATATATCCATCTTTTGGATTCCCACCATTTTATATTTAATCTTAATTCTTCTAATGTCATTTTTAAATGTCTAGCCCTGAAATTAGATTGTAGGACATATTTTGTTTCAACTGAGTTCATTGTTAGTGTTGGTAATTCACTTAGTTTGGTCTTTGATTACTTTAGTTTTAGATAACGAATCGTGAAATCCATTTTTTACGAATAGAAAAGAAAGTCGGTCAAATGGAATTAGTCGGCAAAAAGTTCTAGTAATAATATCTCCTTTTTCAGGTTTTTCTCCATTGAGTTTCACAACTTTAGTTTTAGTAATAAACTTTCCAACTGTTTTTTGAAATTTGACTTCCATTATTCCATAATACCCAATAAAAACTAGAAACATAATCACATAACCCAATAACATTTGGCTTCCATTATTCGCACCTAAAGGCATAGTTAGAATTGTGGCAATAATTAACCAAATAATGAAATCAATTAAAAAATTCAAAAATCTAATTCCAGAACTAACAACATTTGAGTCAACTTTCTGTTTTTGCTCTTTTTCTATTGTCGCTTCTTCTATAATTTCTCCAAACTCGCTAATGTTTAATTTACGTTTTTCTATTTCAGATTCAGCAGCTTCTATAGCTATGGGGTTGTATCTTTCCCTTTCAACTGTTACAATTTTGATTAATTCTTCATCAGTCCGTTCTGACATTACCCGTTTAAACTCATTTTCCATTTGATTGGTTTATTATTGTATTTTTAATTCGGTTTTTCTTAAGTTGATTTTGTTATGCTTTAGTGCTTTATTCAAGTTCTAACCCTTTTAAAAGTCGCCCAATATTCTTTTTGGTGTCATCATTTGGTTCAATGTCTTTAAGGTGGTTTACCTTTTTGGTAATTTCGTCAGACCAATTTTCAGGTTTCCATTTACTCAATGCTCTTATAGTCATATTTCTGTTTCGTGTAACAGGACTATCTAAACCAACAAGGATAAGCTCTTCTCCTTTTGTTGGATAGTTTTCCAAAAAAGTTATTACACTATCGAGGGAAGAATGTTTTTGATAATCCTCACCTAACCCCATCCAATCTTTAGGTCCTGTTCCTAATTCTTCTAATGGAAGGTTGTTTTTTGCGAAATCAATTATGTCATTTACATTTTGTTCTTTGGCATAAGCTGTAACGTCATGCCAAGCAGAACTATCTAATGGGTTCTTTAGAAGTTTACTCCAGAGAACATCCCAAAATTCAAGACCAAGTTTTTGAGCAGCTTGTTTTCCATTCCAATATAGAATATTATCATCACTTTTTAATGCTATTTCAGCTTGTTCTTTCCAGTCTTTACTTTTTAATATTTCGTTTATATCTATGAGACAATTCGAAACTATATCTTGAGTCCAGCCATTTTCTTTATGTTCTCCTATGTCATCTTGAATTTCAATAAGAAAATCTTTAATGGAATTTAATGTATTAAAATCTGTAATATCTTTTACGTGAATTTTTCCATGTCGAATAAAATTCTCGACTGTTTCATGCGCAAATTCATAATCAGATATATCTTCTGCTGGTCCGCCAGAAATAAGAGCTTCAATAATTTCTCCTGTAGATTTGAATAGTTTATTATCTATGTTCTCATTTTGAATTTTTTTATGTAATTCACCATTCACGGCACACGTACAAGCCAAATATTCATTCATTATGCTATTTTTGTAGCCATCGAGAATTAACCAATCTTTTAATTCTTCTGATAATTCCATATTAGCTATTCTATCCACAAGTTGAATTTTTCCCCAGCCATCAACTTTACTAGCCAACTTCCATAGGTCCTGAACTGGATTGTCTGATAAATTAGAAATAGCAACAGTAGAGAAAACAGTAAATTCATCATGCAAGCCGAGTACCTTAATTTCATTCATAACTGTTTTGTTTTGGCAAAGACCTAAAATTGCGATTCCCATTTTTACGCTATTCCTATGACTTGTTTTCGTAGCTAAATTTTTAGCAAAGCTGAAAAGATAAGGTTCAATAGGTAAGGACAGATTTACTACTTTCTGAAGAAACTCATCTATTATTCCAATTACTCCATCACTTTCAGTTATTTTCTTATAAAACTCTGATTTACTTCCAGCATCACCATTTTTTGCTATAGATTTTATAAGGCTTGAAAGTTCTTTGATTTTAATTTTTGATTCCGAAGAATCATCGACTCCAAACATTGAGTCCATTAAGCCTGGGGCAAATCTAATTCCGCTTTCATCAGTTTTTTTTTCATCAGGTAAATCATTCGCAGACGTTTTTAGAGTTCCATCACCTTCAATGTTTTCGCTTAAAAACCGTAAGATGGAATCGTCAGTTTGCCATTTAGTAACCTTGAATTCCTTTTTGTTTTCAAGTAAGTTTTTAATCCATTCTATCATTTATGTATTATGTTTCTTTGCATGTCTATTCCTGAAAGATAGCTATAGGGTATATTTTTTTAACAAGATTCTTTATTAGACACTAGTTCTTTATCTGATTTTTTCGTTGGCAAAGTCAATTACTTTTTTCAATTCAGTATTTCCGATTTCTTTTTCCCCAATTATGTATGATGAATTATTTCCAACTTCAAGGTCAAGAAAAAGATTTTTATCTATAACTCGATAACTTTTAAAAGCTTCCCATTTTATTTTTGCATCATACTTATAATATTTGTACCTGAAATAGTCTTTGTTAAATTCCCAAAGGCTATTTTCATTGGCAATCTTTTGTCCTTGTATTTCCGATTCTATTAAATCAAAATATTTTTTTTTGGTTTTTTTATAAAATGAATAATATTTAAAACCATTAATTGCAAAGTGAGTTCCAATGGCAATGAATATAAATCCAATATAATCTTGACCATAAACAATTAATCCGCCAATAATAATTATTGGAATACTCCAATAGAGATTTCTCTTATTTTTTTTCAGATTTTCATTCCACGCAATATTGAAATTCAGAATCATCTGTTCTCTGTAAATGTTTTCATCAAAAGGTATTTCAAATTTCATTTGGAAGCTCTTTTTTTAAAATATTATGTCTTGAAATATGGCTACAAGTTATATTTAATATGTCTATATGTTTTTGAATACACTTTTTTTGGTTCCTCTCTTTCACTATACGATTTAATGATTTTTATCCAATTTCCAAAATCATCATACTCATATTCTATATCATAAATAACTTTATCTTTTTTATTTGAAGTTACCCAAAACATTTTGGTAATATCATCATACTCATTTCTATCTATAACATAGTCCGTATTTATAAATCCTTCTTCCTCATTGCGCATGTTTCCATCAAAATTGAATTCGGAACGAACAAAAATTCCATTTAAGTAATCATAGTTTATGCTTTCTAATCTTGAGCTGTTTGGTCCACCAACGATAGTGCTTTTGATATATATTGGGTTTTTAATACTATCATAGCCCACTTCATAACGCATATAAATCTTACCAAATCGATTAATCTTTTCAATTATTTTTTTGTTGGGTTCATAAGAGAAATTGAGTCTTGTCACGTACCATTCTCCTTTACTATATTTTATGTTTCCTTCATATTTTATGATTCTGCCTTTAGAGTCGAGATTATATTTTTCATCTTTAGCTAAAGAATCATTTCTAAATTTTTTTACTAGAATTTTGTTAGGTTTTTCAAAAGTGTAAACGTTATATTCAATCCATTTTTCAGAATTTCCAAGATAGATTGTGTCATTAACTTTAATAGAACTTGGTTTTCCCTTTTTCACCACATAGTGATTTCGTGGTGAATATTTATCATAAATTTCAGAATAAAAATTTGGTTCCTGTTCTTGAGCATTTATGTGTAGACAGCTTAGTAAAAACATTATTATCATTATATTCTTCATAAATTGTCTTGTCCTGAAATATGGTTATTAGATTATGTTTGTTTTATACTTTTTAAAGATAACTCCTACGTTGCAATTATCATAATAAATTCTGTTGCCCTAGAGAATAAAAATCAAAAATGGTGGTGGGTTTTAGTGGTGGGTTTTTGCACTCAAATGCACCTAAATGCATCATTTTGCAGGTAAATGCAGGATAGAATATTAAACCATGAAACACTTGAAAAGCTTTGTAAACATAGAAAATATGGGAGATTACAGGGGTTAGGCATGAGTTTCTAAACCCCGTCTGGCAGTCAAGAGGTCGTCGGTTCGAATCCGATCTTCTCCACAGTAAAGGATGAAAGGCTTTCAAGAGATTGAGAGCCTTTCTTGTTTTTATAAATCATTTTAGAGATAATAAAATTACCCATTAAGCAATGTAACCACATCTTTAGCGAAATAGCTGGCTATAATATCGGCTCCGGCGCGTTTAATAGCGGTTGTTTGTTCCAGCATCACGGCATTGTGGTCCAACCAGCCTTTTTCAGCCGCCGCCTTGATCATGGCATATTCACCGGACACCTGATAAACAGCTACAGGAACGTCTACCTCGTTTTTAATATCTCGGACAATATCCAAATAGCACAAACCGGGTTTTACCATTACAATATCGGCTCCTTCATCAATGTCCATCAAGGTTTCCCTTATGGCTTCAATACGATTACCATAATCCATCTGGTAGGTTTTTTTGTCTTTTGGTACGTCAACCATATCAACAGGTGCAGAGTCTAAAGCATCGCGGAAGGGGCCATAAAAGGCCGAAGCGTATTTTGCCGAATAACTCATAATACCTGTGTTTTTAAAACCGCTTTGTTCCAACGCTTCACGAATGGATAGAATACGGCCGTCCATCATGTCACTAGGCGCTACAAAATTAGCACCTGCCTGTGCATGCGACAAGCTCATGTCCGACAATACTTTGGCGGTTTCATCGTTTAGTACTTGTCCGTTTTCAATAATGCCATCATGCCCATATGCCGAATAAGGATCCAAGGCCACATCGGTCATGACCAACATATCCGGACAGGTATTTTTAACCGTTTTAATAGCACGTTGCATCAATCCGTTAGGGTTTAAAGCTTCCGTGCCTTTGTTGTCCTTTAAATTATCGGGTACTTTAACAAATAACAATACCGACTTTAAGCCTAATTTCCAGAGCTCTTTTACCTCGTTTTGTAATAGATCCAGGCTGTAACGATAGTAATTTGGCATGGATGTAATTTCCTCTTTAATACCCTTTCCTTCTACTACAAACAGGGGTACTAAAAAATCGTTTGGGCTAATAATGGTCTCACGAACCAGCGAGCGGATGGCTTCGTTGCTTCTTAGTCTTCTATTGCGTCTTAATGGGAACATGTTGTTAAGTTAAAAGTGTAAAGTTAAAAGTACAAAGCTAAAAGTAGATTGGCTTAAAGCTTAAAGTGTTTTTTTTATTGTTTTGATTAATGAAAACAGCATTTTTTGATTTCACCTATTTTTTTAAGAAGCTTTTCTGAGTCTTCTTCCGGTATAAATTTTAACTCTTTTGATACTAATATTAAATATTCTAATTCATGAGTTGAACCTGAAGAAATATAAAGAAACCTTACGAGTTCTTTTTGTGTTTCTCTGCCACAGACTTCAACAATGTTTGTTGGAATTGACAGGCAGGCACGATTGATTTGGGAAACAAGATTGAATTGCTCCGATTTAGGAAACTGAGCAGTTATCTTGTAAATTGATAAAACAAGTTGGTGGGCCTTTTGCCAAACGTTATAGTTTTTATAATCTACCATACGCTTATAACTTTTAACTTGGCGTTTTTAGCTTAAATAGCCCAATCTTTAGGCTGTCTTAATACGTTTAATAGTTTTTCTTCGTCACTGCCTTTTTCTGGGTGATGATCGTAAACCCATTGTACATGGGGCGGTAAACTCATTAAAATGCTTTCTATCCGGCCATTCGTTTTTAGTCCGAATAGGGTGCCTTTATCGTGAACCAAATTAAATTCCACATAACGACCGCGCCTTATTTCCTGCCAAGTGCGTTGCGTTTTGGTATATGGGAGTCCTTTTCGTTTTTCAACGATAGGAACGTAGGCTTCTAAAAAACTATCGCCAACATCGGTTACGAAGTCATACCATTGTTGCATGGTCATGTCTTTTGACGCTTTACAGTAATCAAAAAACAATCCCCCTATACCGCGTGCTTCACTACGGTGTGTGTTATAGAAATAGTCATCACATTTCTTTTTGTAATGTTCATAAAAATCAGGGTGATGTCTGTCGCACACCGTTTTGCAGGTTTGGTGAAAATGTTTGGCATCTTCGTCAAACAAATAGTAAGGGGTTAAATCTTGTCCGCCTCCAAACCAACTGTCAATGATGGCACCTTCCTGATCATACATTTCAAAATAACGCCAATTGGCATGAACTGTTGGTGCCATAGGGTTTTTGGGATGAAGCACGAGGCTTAGTCCGCAGGCAAAAAAGTCGACTTCTCCAACTTTAAAATAGGATTGCATGGATTGGGGGAGTTTTCCGTGTACTGCCGAAATATTAACGCCTCCTTTTTCAAAAATGTCACCGTTTTCAATAACGCGCGTCCTGCCGCCTCCACCTTCGGGACGTTTCCAAAGGTCTTCCCGGAATTTGACCTTGCCATCAATGGCTTCTAGTTTAGACGTGATCTGGTCTTGAAGGGTTTGTATGTATTGATAGAATTTGTCTTTCATAGTGTTTAATGTCTTGAGTTTAGATCTGCCAGGTTTTCAAAACCTGACTGATATGTATGGTGTGCATGTTTAAAATTATCAATATCCTCAAACATGCTTAGTATGTAATCCTTTGTTTTTGAAATGATACTCTCTTTATTCTTTAAATAGGCATTGAATGATGAAAATCGATAGTCCTGAAAGTTTTTAATCAGATTATGGTTTTCAGGATTTCTATGAACATAGAGTATAAGGTTTTTTAAATAGCTTTCGTTATCAATTCTAATGCGTTTATATGGTCGTTCAAAAAGGGTGCCTGTTCTATTTTGTTGTTTGTTAAACGCTTTGGCATATGCATTAAAAAGATTGGAGAATGCTTGTGTTGCTTTATTGTTGTCTTCAATAATTTTAACAATGAAATGAAAGTGATTATTCATGAGGCAATAAGCGATAATGTCTACCTTGTCGGTTAGATGCTTTTTTACAAGTTTTAAGAAATAGGTCATATTATCTTCTGTCGCAAAAATAATTGTACTGTTTATGCCGCGATTGAAGATATGGTAGTAATGATCTTTTTCTATTTTATCTAACATCTTTCTACTAAGCGTTTGCTTTAATCATGTTAATAGACCTGTCAGGTTTTGAAAACCTGACAGGTCTGAATGTTTAGTTATGTTATCTTTTGTTTTTGAAATCTTAAAATAAGGTAACCGATAACGGCTGAAATCAATGAACCTATCAGGATGCCTATTTTGGCTGAATCGATGTATATCGGACTGGAGCTAAATGCAAGCCCAGCAATAAAAATAGCCATGGTAAAACCGATGCCTGCTAAAAATGAAACGCCCAGTATTTGAAGATTGTTAATGTCTGAAGGGATGTCTATAAGCTTTAACTTTTTTGCTAGTAAAACCACTGCCGAAATACCGACACTTTTACCTAAAACCAAGCAGATGACGATGTTTATAACCAATGGCATTTCCAAAGGCACATCACTATTAAGGATCACGCCCGCATTGGCCAAGGCAAAAAATGGAATGATAAAGTAAGCTACCCAATCGTGCAAGTTATGTTCTAAGTGTTGAAGTGGCGACTGGTATTTGTTTGTCCAGTCTTCCAAATCATCAATCTCGTGTATTTGTTCTTTAGACAGGATTGGTTTTTTGGAAATAGCCGCTTGCTTAATGTTGTTCGTTATTTTTACGAGATTGTCTATAAACTCAGGCGTTTTTATTTTTTGCCTAATAGGAATGGAAAAAGCTAGTAAAATCCCGGCCAATGTAGGGTGGATACCCGCTTTAAGGAATAGTGTCCAAATAACAACCCCAAGAGTAATTGTTAAGAATTTGGAATAAAAGCCTTTAAAGGATAAAAAATACAATACAATTAGCAAAGCGATAGCTATGCCTAACAAGCTTACTTTAATAGTGCCACTATAAAATAGGGCAATAACGAGTACCGCTCCTAGGTCGTCTACAATAGCAAATGCTGTTAAAAATATTTTAAGGCTTAAAGGAACTCTTTTTCCTAAAGCATTTAAAATAGCTAAAGAGAAAGCGATGTCTGTAGCCATGGGAATGCCCCAGCCTTTAAGAGTGTCGGGGTTTTGGTTAATAAAAACAAACAATATTACTGGAATAATCATACCTCCTAGTGCGCCAAAAAGGGGGAATGCCAGTTTTTTAGTTGTGTTCAATTCGCCAATGAGGAACTCTCTTTTAATTTCTAATCCTATCAAGAAAAAGAATACGGCCATTAAACCATCATTAATCCAGAGAATTAATGGTTTATATAGTTCAAAACTCTCTGTACTAACACCTATTTTGTATTGCCAAAGAGCATTATAGCTCTCCGAAAAAGAAGAGTTAGCCCAAATTAAGGCTATGGTAGTTGCTAACAACAAAAGAATGCCACTAAAACCTTCTATTTTAACAAACTTTTGAAAAGGAGAAAGGATCGGGTTTTCAATCATGATTTAGTTGTTTTTTAATTGAAGGGCTTCAATAGTGTTTTTGGACGCAGCTGTAACCGATAAGGGTAGTACTAATATAACACCAATTATCGGAATTAATAAAAACAACATGAATATGATGCCGTTTCCAATGGCCAGCCCTCGATGGTTGCGTACAAAAGCTAAGCTTTCATTGTATTTTAAATGGCGCTCTAACGTATAGTCCATATTGCCAAAACCAGCATAGTAGGCTTGCACCAAAAAAAGCAGGAGTGTTGAAAATATACCAACTACGGGAACAAAACTTATTACCAAAATAGGAATGGTTAATAAGAGTTCCATAGCTAAGTTTCTTATATTGATTCGAATACCACGCCATAGTTGTTGGCTAAAAGTTGTGTTTCTGTGCTGGTGTTTTAATTTGGAATCTACTCCTGAAAAATGGTTTTCAATCCTTTCAGATACAGGACTCATAAATGGTGCCGACAGCGCCATAATGATGTGCTTATAAACAATAAGTCCTAGGATTATAATAAAGAAGCCACCAATAACATTGCCAATGGCAGTAAAGGTTTCTTTGCCCCATTCCCAAATCCATATTTTTGAAATGTAAAAACCGATATTATCGGATAGTCCGTATGCCGAAATACCAATTAATAAGGCGGTTATAATGCTTATAGCAATAGGAATGGTGAAAAATTTCCATAATTTGAGCTTAGACATTAAAGTAAATGCCTCAAAATATGCACTCATTCCTTTTGCAATGTTTTTAAGCATTGTATTCTTTTACAGCATCAATAAAGGCTTTGGCATGGTCTAACGGAATGTTGGGTAAAATACCATGGCCTAGGTTAACAATATATTTGTCTTTTCCGAAATCATTAATCATTTGGCGCACCATCTTTTTGATTTCAGTTGGAGGTGATAATAATCGAGTTGGATCGAAATTACCTTGTAAGGTGATGTTCCCTCCAGTTAAATAACGAGCGTTTTGAGCCGAACAAGTCCAATCAATACCTAATGCAGAAGCATTCGATTTTGCCATTTCTCCAAGCGCAAACCAGCACCCTTTTCCAAAGGCAATAACGGGAGCATCATCTTTTAGGGCTTCGATAATTTGGTTAATGTACTGCCATGAGAATTCTTGGTAATCGGTTGGCGATAACATACCGCCCCAAGAATCAAAGACCTGGACAGCATTTACGCCCGCTTTTACTTTTTCTTTTAAATAGGCAATGGTCGTGTCGGTTATTTTTTGAAGTAGTTGGTGGGCTGCTACTGGGTTTGTAAAGCAAAACTCCTTGGCTTTATCGAAGGTCTTGCTGCCTTGACCTTGCACGCAATAGCATAAAATGGTCCAGGGAGAACCTGCGAAACCAATAAGTGGGACCTCGTTGTTTAGTAATTCTTTAGTGGCTTTAATCGCTTGATAGACATAGTCTAGTTCCACGGTAACGTCTGGCACAATAACATTATCGACATCTTTTTGGTTTCGTATAGGGTTTGGAAGATAAGGTCCAAAGTTGGGTTTCATTTGCACCTCTATATTCATAGCCTGTGGAATTACTAAAATGTCGCTAAATAAGATTGCGGCATCCATACCGTATCTGCGAATGGGCTGCACCGTAATTTCACTTGCTAATTCTGGGGTGCGACAGCGCGTAAAGAAATCGTATTTTTCACGAATGGCCATAAATTCCGGTAGGTATCGTCCTGCTTGGCGCATCATCCAAACTGGTGGACGGTTTACTGTTTCCCCTTTTAAGGCCTTTAAAAATAAATCGTTTTTTATCATAATTATTTAGTTGCTGGTTATTAGTTTTAAGTTGTTGGAAAACTAATAACCAACAACCCAAAAACCATTAACTGCTATATATAATGTTCATTTACTAATTCAATTACACTTTCTACGGTTGGTACTTTGGCTATTCTAACGTCTTTAAAATGCTTTCTGGCTTCTTTTGCTGTGGTTTCACCAATACAAAAGGCGATTACCTCTTTGTTGTTCTTTTGAGCAAAACTTTCAACTGTTGATGGGCTGTAAAACATGACGCCTTCTACTGAGTCTTCTACTTTTATACCATCATACTTGGTTTGATAAGCTTCAACTTCGTTAACTTTTATATTGTTTTCGGTTAAAATTGAGGGTAAATCATCAAGCCTTAAATCACTGCAAAAATAGGTAACTTCGTTGCCTTCAATGTATTCAACGAGATAGTTGGCTAATTTTAGAGCGTTCTTCTCAGCGTGTTTAACTTTACCTATTTTGTTTTCTATCAATCGTTTTGTTCGGCGACCAACACAATAGATGTTTTTAAATTGTAGTTCTGTGGCCGAGTAATTTGTAACTAACGATTCAACAGCATTTTTGCTTGTTATAACAACATTTTGTATTTCGGATTTCAAAAAGTAAGGCGGAATTCTATTCAAACTTATTTTTACAAAATCAGAACTTTCGGCGGTTATTTTTTCATGGAATAAAAGGCGTTGGTCTTCGGTAAAGGACTTTGTTGAGTAAATATTTGTTTTACGATTGGAGTGCTTTATGTCGTCCATAAGACGTTTGCCGCCACGGTCAATAATATAGTTAGCGCAAAATGTAGCAATATCGTGATGCTTGCCTAGTTTTTCAGCGCGGGTTACATCAATTCGCTTAGAACCATCAGTACTTAACAGTACTCCTTTAAAGGTGATTTCGTCATCTTTAATTTTAGCAAGGGCCCCAATAGGAGCTGTACAACCGCCTTCAAGTTTGTTTAAGAATTCACGTTCAATGGTCGTACATATTTCTGTTTCTTCATGATTGAGTTCGTGACAAGCAGTTCTTGTTTCTTCGTCTTCCTCGAGAGCGGTAATCATGATGGCGCCTTGCGCTGGGGCAGGAATCATCCAGTCCAAATTAATGGCTTCATCTGGACGAATACCAATACGCCCTATGCCAGCCGCAGCAAAAATAGCCCCGTTCCAGTGTTCGTTATCATTAAGTTTTTGCAATCGGGAGTTTACGTTCCCTCTCAAATCCTCAATAGTATGTGTTGGGTATCTGTTTAGCCATTGTGCACGTCGGCGTAAACTACCAGTCGCAACAACGGCATGTGGAGCGCTTAAAAACTCTTCATTATTTTTAAAAACCAAGGTGTCGTTTACATTGCCGCGTTTTAAAACGGCTGCTTGCACAATGCCCTTAGGTAGAATAGTGGGAACATCTTTTAGAGAGTGTACAGCGATGTCAATATCGTGGTTTAGCATGGCAATATCCAAGGTTCTTGTAAATATGCCGGTTATCCCCAGTTCGTATAAGGGTTTGTCTAAAACTAAATCGCCTGTAGATTTTACTGGGATTAATTGTGTTTTATGACCTAATTTTTCGAGTTGTTGTTGTACTATTTTGGCTTGCCATAGCGCTAATTCGCTATCGCGCGTGCCAATTCTTATGGTTTTAGACATTTGTTGGGGTTTCTTCTTCTAACTGAAACACTTTTTTTATAAGTTCGAGACTCTCGTCGGTAGAGATATTGTCATCTTTTAAATGATGCGCAAAATGATTGGTAATCTTTTGAATGATATTATTGCTTATTAACGTTGCTTGTGCTTCATTAAAGTCTGTATTTTTTTTACGTTGTATATCCAGTTCGGCTAAGGCAAAATCAGTAAGCTTGTGCTTTAAAGCCTTTATCGTTGGTGCAAATTTACGGGTTTCCAACCAATCGCCGAATTCACTTTTTACGTCTTCAATTATAGCTTCAGCTAAGGGAATATGCTTTTTGCGATCTTCTAAAGTTTTATCGGTTATTTTTGATAAATGATCTAAATGAACTAACGATATATTGTTAAGTTCTTCAACATTGGAATCCACATTTTTAGGAATTGAAAGATCTAAAATTAGAAGTGGCTTTTTGGTTTGAATAATATGTTTGTCTATAGTAGGGTGTTGTGCTCCAGTGGCGACAATTAGGATGTCGGACTTGCTTATTTCTTCTTGTAAATTGGCATAGTCTTTAACCACTAGGTTAAATTTTCCAGCAATTTTTTCGGCCTTGTCTTTAGTTCTGTTAATTAGTGTAATGTGTTCGTTCTTGGTGTGTTTTACCAAGTTTTCACAAGTGTTTCTTCCTATTTTTCCCGTACCAAAAAGTAAAATGTTTTTATCCGATATATTATCGATGGTGTTAAAAATATATTGTACCGAAGCAAAGGATACCGAGGTTGCTCCCGAAGAAATATTGGTTTCTGTTTTAATGCGTTTACTGGCTTGAATAACAGCATTTACCAAACGCTCTGTGAATGGGTTTAATAAGCCATTCTTTTTAGATGCCTTGGCACTCGATTTTAGCTGACTTATAATTTCGAAATCACCAAGAATCTGACTGTCCAATCCAGAACCAACACGAAACATGTGAGCAATAGCATCTTTGTTTTTGTATATGTAGGCAACTTTTTGAAATTCTTCAATGGTCCCCCTTGTATTGTCACACAGTAATTGGATTAATTGAAACGGGTGTTGTGCAAAACCGTAAATCTCTGTTCGGTTACAGGTAGAAGTGACTACTAAACTTTCAATGTCGTTTTCTTTAGCTTGGTTAAGTAAAGCGCGTTTGGCGTCTTCATCTAAACTAAAATGACCTCTAATTTCAGCATCGGCCTTTTTATAGCTTAAACCTATGGCGTAAAAGTAGTTACTTCTTGATATGTTGTACTTTTGCATTGTAAATTGGAATTGCAAAAACAAAAATATAGGGATAGTCGTGAAAAAAATAACGCTAGAAGAACTTTTAGTGTCGTTTGTGGTTTTTTAAGGGTTTTTTTAAATAATATATGATAAAAGTCATATTTTTGCACTAAATCCAAGTGTTTTAAACCAATCAATTTAGAATAAATCTAAATAATTAGTGTATGAAAGCTGCAGGTGGTACTTCAAAAAATGTCGCTCAAAGTTCTTTTGAGGAAACTCAGGTTGACGATGGGTTTTTGGTCTTTACCTTTAAAAATGAAAGAGACAAGCCGCAAGGCATTGTTAGAGATATAAATAGCGATTATATTCAATTTCATTTTTGTGTAAAAGGGTTGAGTGCTTTTGTTTTTAATGAAGGACGTTATACTTTGAAGATACAAGAAGAAAATTCACTACTACTATACAATCCGCAACGTGATTTGCCTATTAATCTGGAAGTGAGCCCTAATTCTTGGGTTGTATCTATTTTAATATCCATAAAAAAGTTCCATGGATTATTTTCGCAAGAAGCAGATTATATTTCGTTCCTAAATGAAGACAATAGGGACAAAAAATATTATAAAGAAGGCACAATTTCGCCTTCGATGGCTATTGTTTTGAATCAGTTAATCAACTACAATTTAAATCAATCTATAAAGCCTATTTATTTTAAGGGAAAAGCGTACGAGTTGTTGAGCCTTTATTTTAACAGAAGTGAGGATGCCGATATTGAGCAGTGCCCATTTTTAGTAGATGAGACCAATGTGATTAAAATTAGGAAAGCAAAAGATATTGTAGTAGCCCGTATGGCAGAGCCTCCAAGCCTACAAGAGCTTGCCGATGAAATTGGCTTGAATATCAAGAAGTTAAAAGAGGGTTTCAAGCAAATTTATGGCGATTCGGTATTCAGTTTTTTGTTTGATTACAAAATGGAAGTTGCTCGAAAATTATTGGAATCGGGAGAAAATAATGTAAACGAAGTTGGGCATAAAGTGGGATATAGTACGGCAAGCCATTTTATAGCAGCATTTAAAAAGAAATACGGGACGACACCTAAAAAATATATAATGTCGTTATCATAAGCGGATTTATATAGGAACCTTTTGAGTTACAGTTCAATCGGTTTGTGTTATATTATTTAAAATAATTAAATGAAAGGAATTTTACTTGTAAACCTCGGGTCTCCAGATAGTCCAGAGCCAAAAGATGTTAAGCGATATCTGGGAGAGTTTTTAATGGATGAGCGTGTTATTGATATACCGTTGGTGGCCAGAACGGCACTTGTTAAGGGGATTATTTTAAAAACGCGACCCAAAGCATCGGCAGCTGCCTATAAAAAGATATGGTGGGAAGAAGGCTCTCCGCTTATTGTACTTTCTGAAAGGCTCAGGGATAAAATTCAAAAACAAGTAGATGTGCCCGTGGCTTTGGCCATGCGTTATGGCAGTATGACCATTAAAAAAGGGCTTCAGCAGTTGGTTGATAAAGGTGTAGATGAGGTATTGTTGTTTCCTTTGTATCCTCAATTTGCTATGGCTACAACCGAAACCATTACGGTGTTGGCAGAAGAGCTTAGACAAGATTGTTTTCCTGGTTTGAAAATAACATCGGTGCCAGCATTTTACAATAAAGCAGATTATATTGAAGTGCTTTCCAACTCCATAAAGAAGTATTTAGAAGGTAAAGACTACGAGCATTTGCTGTTTTCATACCATGGTGTGCCAGAGCGGCACATTCGTAAAAGCGATATTACCAAGTCACATTGTAAGATCGACAACAGTTGCTGTATAACACCATCAAAAGCGCATGAGTTTTGTTATAGGCATCAGTGTTTGGAAGTAACCAAATTAGTGGCAGAAAAGCTCCAGTTTAAAGAAGGCTCGTTTTCTACATCCTTTCAGTCGCGTTTAGGGTTCGATCCTTGGTTGCAACCCTATACAGATAGAACGATAGAGCGCTTAGGTAAGCAAGGTGTAAAAAACATGGCAATCGTAACGCCAGCATTTGTTAGTGATTGCTTAGAAACTTTGGAAGAGATCGCTATGGAAGGGCAGGAAATTTTTCATGAAATGGGAGGTGAAAACTTTATTACCATTCCTTGCTTAAACGATGATAGTGAGTGGGTTGCTTTATTGTCTAAATGGATAAATGACTGGGCAGTAAAAGAAACAATTACTGTGTAATGGCTAAAGTTTCGTCGCAAGATCTTGGAACACAGCCTATAGGAAAGCTGCTTGTAAAGCAAGCAGTGCCTGCTTCCATTGGTATTTTGGTCATGTCCCTAAATATCTTAATCGATACTATTTTTGTAGGTAGGTGGATAGGTTCGGTAGCTATTGCGGCGATTAATGTCGTGTTACCGGTATCTTTCTTTATCGCTGCTTTGGGAATGGCTATTGGTGTTGGAGGGTCTTCAATTATTTCGAGGGCACTGGGAGCAGATAATAAAAAGAAAGCGCTTAAAACGTTTGGAAATCAGCTTACTCTAACGTTGCTGTTAACGGTGGCGATGGTTGTTTTAGGTTTGTGGTTTGTTGATTCGCTCATCCCGCTATTTGGAGGGAAAGGCGCTATTTTTAAACCAGCTAAGATATACTATGTTATTGTATTGTATGGTGTACCTTTTTTAGCCTTGTGCATGATGGGTAATACGGTTATTAGGGCAGAGGGCAAGCCTAAATTTGCTATGTACGCTATGATGATTCCATCGGTTAGTAATTTGTTGCTAGACTATATTCTAATAAAGGTTTTGGATTTTGGAATGGAAGGGGCCGCTTGGGCAACAACGGTGTCCTATCTTATTTGTTTTATTTTTATAGTTTGGTTTTTTTCTTCGAAACATTCAGAGTTAAAGCTAAATTTCAATCATTTTGGGCTTAATGTGTCCATTGTAAAAGAAATAAGTTCTTTAGGTTTTGTTACACTAGCAAGGCAGGCAGTTGTTAGTATTACCTACTTGTTTATGAACAATATTTTATTTAACCTAGGAGGAGAAACATCGGTAACGGCTTATGCAATTGTTGGTAGGATGCTCATGTTTGCTATGTTTCCAGTTCTAGGAATTACCCAAGGCTTTTTGCCTATTGCGGGCTATAATTATGGCGCAGGAAATTTTAAAAGGGTTCGGGAAATTATCAATACGGCCATAAAGTATGCAGCGGTTTTAGCAACTTTTGTTTTTGTTGTGTTGATGGTTTTTCCAGAAGCTATAACGCGTTTATTTACTACCGATCCTGCTGTTATTGAACAAACGCCGAGTGATATGCGTTGGGTGTTTGCTGCCACGCCTATTATAGCGGTTCAACTTATAGGTGCCGCATATTTTCAGGCGATTGGTAAGGCTAAGCCTGCACTTTTGTTAACTTTACTAAGACAAGGTGTTTTCTTTATTCCGCTTATTTTAATTTTGCCCATGTTTTGCGGTGAGCTGGGCGTGTGGATGTCGTTTCCAATATCCGATATTCTTGCAACAGTGGTAACTGCCTATTTTTTGAATAGGGAAATAGTAAAAAACCTAAAACCAAAAATAGATTTGTTGGATTAAAAACTTTTTAAATTATGGCCTATTATTACTACATTAAAGCCTTTCACCTAATTTTTGTTATTACATGGTTTGCAGGATTGTTTTATATTCCTAGGTTATTTGTGTATCAAATTGAAGCTTTTCATAAGCCATCGCCAGATAAGGAAATTTTAGGAAAACAGTTAAAGTTAATGGCTAAGCGGTTGTGGTATATTATCACATGGCCTTCGGCCATACTGGCAACCCTGTTTGCTGTTTGGTTACTTATTTTGCAACCTTATTTTTTAGAACAGGCTTGGATGCAAGTAAAATTGGGTTTTGTGTTGTTGTTGTTAATTTATCATTTAAAAACACACCAATATTTTAAACAGTTGCAAGCGGGAGTGGTTAAAAAATCATCCAGTTTTATGCGCATCTGGAACGAAGGAGCCACATTTATTTTATTTGCGGTTGTATTTTTGGTTATTTTAAAGAGTGCTATTAACTGGATATATGGTATTGTGGGGATTTTGGTTTTGGGAGTGCTTATCGTGCTTGGCTTTAAAATATATAAAAATATTCGAGCAAAAAATCCGGAAGTATAAAAGTCCAATTCTAAAATCCAATAGAGTTTACTCTAATTTCTGGGTTTGCTTTTTTAAATCTGCCTTAGGCTGTTTGGTTTGATTATTGCTATATTTAGCCTGTCCTTAAATGTTTGGAACGCAATGAAAATTAGAAAGCTATCTTTACGTAATCGTATTTTTTTAGCGATGATATTGCTGGTATTGCTGGCCTCCATCCTTATCTCTGCCGTAGCTATTTACCAATATAAGGAAGAACGCGAAGATTATCATAAGGATCGATTAAAGCGTAAAGAGGAAAATATTCAAACTCACATAAAAAGTGTTCTTAACTCTAGGCAAAACACCTGGGAGGTTAAAACGGAGAATATTCCAATAATTTTTAAGGAAGCCATTTATACCATAGCAGATATTCATAAGCTTCAAATTAATTTATATGATTTGGAAGGGGGCTTGTTAATTTCAACACAAGCAGATTTGAATAAGGACATTGAAAATCAATGTCTGGATGCCGAGGTGTTAAACGATATTTCCAATACTGCCGAACATCGCTTTGTAGATAAGCATGAAAAAAATGGAGAAACATTCCAGTCGTCGTATACGTATATCACCGATCAAAAGTCGAAGAACTTAGCCATATTAAATTTGCCCTACTTAGAAAAGGATGATTTTCTTGTTAAAGAATTAGAGGAGTTTTTAAAGCGTATAGGTTATGCTTTTCTACTGGTTTTAATCATGGCGATTGTTATTGCCTTTTTGCTGTCTAAATACATTACCAAATCATTAAAGACCATTAGTGATAAAATTAATGCCACGCGATTGGAAAAGAGTAATGAGAAAATAGATATTAACGATACAAGTGAAGAGATTACCGCCTTGGTTAATTCCTATAACAGTATGATTGATGAACTTGAAGAAAGTGCTGTAAAATTAGCGACAAGTGAAAGGGAACAAGCTTGGAGGGAAATGGCAAAACAGGTAGCCCATGAGATCAAGAACCCGTTGACTCCCATGCGTTTAACTGTGCAAAATTTTCAGCGAAAGTTTGATCCAAACGATGAAAGTATTCACCAAAAGCTAGAAGAATATAGCAAAACCTTAATTCAGCAAATCGATACCATGAGTTCTATAGCATCGGCTTTTTCAACATTTGCAAAAATGCCTGCGCAAAAGAATGAAACTTTAAACGTGGTTGAAATTGTAAAACTGGCGTTGGATATTTTTAATGAAGACTATATTGTATTTAATGCGGCATCAGATGATATCATAGCAAAATTTGATAGAACACAGCTTATACGAGTTGTTACCAATCTTGTTAAAAACAGTATTCAATCCATGCCTGATAATATAATTCCTCGAATTGTTATTACTGTAGAAGCTAATCAGAAAGATGTGATGATTACCGTGGCAGATAACGGGACTGGGGTATCTGAAGAGAATAAGCATAAGATATTTGAGCCTAAATTTACAACGAAGACTAGCGGAATGGGATTGGGGCTTGCTATGGTTAAGAATATTGTTGAAACTTATAACGGTACTATTTCGTTTGTATCTCAAAAGGATAAAGGAGCTACTTTTAAAGTAAGGTTTCCCAAGGAGTAATTTAGCTTCATTGAATGTTTAAATTGAAATTATGGACTACAATAATATTATATATCAAGAAGAAGAAGGAGTCGTTATTATAACGATTAATAGATCAAATAAGTTAAATGCTTTAAACAAGCTCACAATAGAAGAACTCAGAAGCGCGATAGAGTATGCTAATCTTGATAAAAATGTTAAAGTTGTTATTATCACGGGAAGTGGTGAAAAAGCCTTTGTTGCCGGTGCCGATATTAGCGAGTTTGCAAATTTTAGCACGGCTCAAGGGGCAGAGCTTGCCGCTAAGGGGCAAGCAATGCTGTTCGATTATATTGAGAATTTGACAACACCGGTTATAGCGGCCATTAATGGTTTTGCGCTTGGTGGTGGCCTGGAATTAGCTATGGCGTGTCATTTTAGAGTGGCGAGCGATAATGCTAAAATGGGACTTCCAGAGGTGTCTTTGGGGGTTATTCCTGGTTATGGTGGTACGCAGCGTTTACCACAGCTAATAGGTAAAGGGCGTGCTATGGAACTCATTATGACTGCAGGAATGATAGATGCTAATCAGGCACTAAACTATGGTTTGGTTAATTATGTAACAACACAGGAAGCACTTTTGCCGCTTTGTGAAAAAATTGCAGCTAAAATAATGCGTAATTCTTCGGTGGCTATAGGTGCCGCAATTAAAGCAATTAATGCAAATTATAAAGATGGCATAGATGGCTTTAAAATTGAGATTGAAGCTTTTGGAAAAAGTTTTGGAACGGCCGACTTTAAGGAGGGGACTACTGCTTTTTTGGAAAAACGGAAAGCAGATTTTTCCGGGGAATAATTTTAAGTTAGAAATAGTGTTAACGCAATTTCTGGTTGTTCAGGAATTTAATCTGATTAATAAATACCTGAGTTCAAATTTAAAATCGCATAGGTGTAGTTTAGTTTTTCACTATTTTTTTAGTAACGATATCGCCGTTGGAAAGTTCAAGTTTAACAACATAAATAGTCTTTTTGTTTAATTGGACATTACGTGACCTAAGGGCCATGGGATCTTTTAAGTGGTATAATTGGCGTCCATGAAGATCGAAAATTTGCATCGATCTTATAGTAATGGATTCAGGTGTGTTAAAGGAAAACCGACCGTTGCCTGATGATAGCACCTTAATTGCGGCTTTGCCGTTATGGGGTGAACTGTTCCTTTTTGGCCTGGACTTAAATACAATTTCAAAGCGCTTATTAAATACGCCCTTTTCGGATGTAAATAGGTAATTGGACTCCGATAGGTTATGTAGTTTGTTAAGCAGCTTATCTTTCAAGTAAATGTTATGGTTCTGTAAAAAGGCACCTTTCAATTTGGTAATGGATAGTTTGTAAAGTGTAGTTGTATTAATGTTTGTGCTAAAACCTAAAGCAATTATTTCGTTTCTGTTTAAACTTTTAAGCGCTTTACCTTGAATGGTAAATCTTTTATTGCAGTTTTTAATGGTGGTATATAATGTGGCGGGAGCTCGTTTAGAAGAGAATTTAGGAGCATCATAATAGGAGCCGTCATCATAGTCGGATGCGCCATTTAAGTAACTTACAAGCACTTGGCTGAAAATACCACTATCAGAGGTTAGGTCAATCCATAATTTGTTTGGTCTGTCCTTGTTTTTCTTGTTCGATGTTTTAAAGAATTGGCCGTTACTGCTCCCATTAGCAATTCGCATGGTATTGTTAAAGTTAATTTCTCCTTCTTTAATATTACCGTTCGTATTGATTACTGTTCCTGAGTTTGAATAGCTAACAAAGAAACCTTGACAAGACGGTATAGTGCGGTTGGGAGCCACGCCATCGCCACCAGCCGTTTCCCCACTGCCGTTTATGATGGCATAATCTGAATTAGAAAAGTTAAACGCTTGATTGCCATTGTTGGTTGAAGAGGGCGCGGTATTTTGCGACCAAAGATAAACAGCACCGTCAATACTGCTGTTTGCTGCTAAAAAGGAATCGGCATCAATGGCCGAAGGATAGGGGTTTCCGACCAAATTCCAATTCGTGTCGCTTAATTCAGAATCGTTTCTGTAAATGGGAACGGTTATATTGCCATTATTAAAAGGCCCGGAGAATTCATATTCAAACTGGTGCGGTGGGGACGACATTTCTGAGTCAAAAAGTGTTTTGGAATGTGTGCTAATATAGCCAACCCCAGGGGTCATATTGGTTGAATCGGTTGCCAGTTGCCAATCATCCCCGTTATCATCAATATCATCTTGACCACTTGTTGCTGAATTATCATTGTTTGTTTCCTTGGTGGCATCCAGATAGTTTTGGGCATTGAAATAAAAGCGTCTGTCTGGCTGGGAACCACCCAATGCCGCACCTATGGTTTCTCCAGATACGGGGGCGCTCCAATAAGTGTATTCGTACCATGCATTTATAGGTGCCGTTTCTTTTTCTACTTTAACAGAGCCGGTTACCGTAACATTGCCATCACTGTTGTTTTGTATAACAGCGCCCTGCGATTTTACTATAATGTTACCATCTACAGTAATATCGTTTTCGACTTCTATATAAGTGGAGTTGTTGACCGTAAGTGTTGAACCTGAATTAACAGTAAGGTTACAGGCACTAAAATTACCGTTAACTGAAGTGTTATAGTCGCCATCCATTATAGTCGTTGTAGAAATATCCGGAGCTCCATTGTCCCATGACGATCCGCCCCAAGTGGTTGTGGTCGACGGTGAAACGCTGCCGTTAAAAGTGAAATCATTAATACTGTATGTGCCATTACCGTTAGTTGCCCCCCATGCATATATTCTAAAAGTTATAGTAGCGTTGATGTTTTGGAACTCAGATCCTGTTAAATCTATTGTAGATAAGGTTTCTGTTAATCCTGTTGTAGGAGATCCGATACTGGAAGTATAGCCATCAATACTGCTTCTAACCTCAATAGACAAGGGGCCTAAGAGCGAGGTTTGACTATTAAATACAAAGCTTGTAAAATCTATTTCATAACAAGCATTGGGAGAAATAGTAATATAAAAATAATCGTTTGCGTTATAAAGGAGTTCCCAGCTTCTTGCATTGTATCTGTCATTGGTTGTAACCCCAGGTGGATTTAAACCTGATCCTCGACCAATACCAGATCCCGTAATATTGGTATCTATGGTTTCTCCTGTTGTGTATGGATTATTGTTGCTTGGATCTGTATCTGTAATTGGGTTTGTATAAATACTTTGTCCTTTAAGAATTGAAAAGAAAAATATAAATAAGGTTGATATATAGATCTGCAATCTCTTCATTGTAGGATAAATATATTAATAATATAATTTAAATCCTACATATTGTGTGATTTTGATTGAAAGTCAGCTATTTATGAAATTGATTGGTAATCTGTAATTTGTTTATATTTTTGGCTAATGCAACAAAAAAGAACATACACGTTAGAGGAGGCTATCAAGAAGTTGGAACATTATTGTGCTTATCAGGAGCGCTGTCATAAAGAGGTTAGGCAAAAGTTAAAAGATATGCGTATGATTCCAGAAGTTATCGACCATATTATGGTCCATTTAATTAATCATAATTTCTTAAACGAAGAACGTTATGCCAAGGCTTATGTACAGGGAAAATTTCGAATAAAAAATTGGGGAAAACGACGCTTAATTTTAGAGTTAAAGAAAAGGGATATAACAAACCGAAATATAGAATTAGCGATTAGCGAAATAGATGATAGCGTATATCATGAAAGATTTAATGATTTAGCTAAAAAGTATGTTTCGACCATAAAAGAAACGAACGTTTTAAAGAAAAAAAAGAAACTGGTAGATTATTTATTATATAGAGGTTGGGAGTCGTATTTGGTATACGAAAAAGCGAATGAACTTATTGGGTGAATTATAGGGATAAAGAGTATGAGGGTTTTCAATATTTTTCAAGCAAAGGAAAAGGTATTAAAATACTTCAGTGCAATGCTTATAAGTTAAAACAAGCTCCAAGATTAATCGTAAACTGATTGTGTAATTTTTCGGCAGGCGTTAGGGTCTCGGTTTTATATTTAGCAAAGGGTGTATTTAATTCGGTGTAAATGCCAAAACCATCAGTAAAAAAGTAACGCATCCCTAAATGGCCTCCAAAGTTTTTAAGACTAATATTTAATCCAGGATAAATATCAAAGTTTTCATCAATAGTGATAACATTACCCAGATTAGCATTAAAGCGTGCCTTAATGTCAAAACGATCAATAAAATTAGCTTCCAAACCCTCATCTATATTTAAGGCATACGTAGAAGAAAATCCAAAGGAAATATTTTCTCCCATACCAAAATCATAACTTACATTTACTCCCGTAGCTGTATTTTGAAAATTGGCTCCAACTTGAAATTTGTTGTCGCCACTTCCAATAAAAACTTGGGCATTACCGATTGATACAATAAGTAAAGAAATTATTAAGATTAGCTTTTTCACGTGTTTTAATTTTTAAAAGTTAAGTTTTTATTTGAAGGTCTTATGCGCTCTAATAATAGCCTGTTCGTTTTTCCAATCTATCCATTTCTGACCTTTTAAACGGCGCATGGCATTATCATAGTTTCTCATAATAACAATGTTATAAATAGCCATAGCAAAACGTTTTGGGTTTCTTGCAATGGCACGTAAGCTCATGGAAAAACCTGGTGTTATATAGCGCATATAATGCCAATAACCTTCGGGCATGTACAGTACTTCTCCGTGCTTGAGTTCTGTTTTGTAACCTCTGGCATTTTTTAATAAGGGCCATTTTTCAAAATCAGGATTGTTAAAGTCAATATCTTCACGCGTAATTAATGAGTGGGGTATTTTGTATAAATAATCATTTTGATTCTGATCGAAAAGGATACATTGCTTTGTGCCTTCAAAATGAAAATGGAAAATATTGGCCAGGTCAATATCGTAGTGCATAAAAGTATGCGAATCGCGACCTCCAAAGAATAACATGGGCAAACCTTTCATGAGTTTTAAACCAAAATCGGGAAAGGAAAAATCGTTTTGAAGTTGTGGTACTTCCTTAAGAATGTTCCAAAGGAAAATGCGGTATTTGGTAGGTTCACTTTTTAACAGATCAATATACTCGGCCATTTTCATTTTAAAATGGGGTTCGTTAAAGCCATCTTTATAATCTACAGGTCTGTCGTCGTACAGCGGAACAATTTTTTTCCCTGCAATAGCCTTTATGTAATCCAAATTCCATTTGGAATATGCAGGCCAGTCTTCAATAAAACGCTCAATCACCACAGGTTTTTGTGGTTTAAAGTAGTGTTTTGTAAAATCCTCTTTTGTAATGGTTTTAACACGAGGAATATCTTGTAAGTTTAGAGGCAATATGGATGTTATTTAGTTAACCAAAGTTAAGAAAACGTTATGTAATTTAAAATAGTATTTTGGCGTTCCCTTTTAGGTCGGGCTTTCCGTTATATCTTTTAATTGGCAGCTTCGAGAACTTCAGCTACCAATTAAAAGGATGTCACTGCAATCCCTAACGCAAAAAAGTAATTCTGTTTAAATCAATAAGATTCTTGCCTTATTGAACACACATTTACTTAATTGCTTTTGCTTTCTCTTTTGCAAGTTCATTACGCTCAATGGTATGATCTGGGCGTGTCCATTTAGGTTTTTCACCCAGAGCTTGGTATTGAGAATCGTTGGCCTCTATTGTTTGTGGTTGCACTTTCTTTGTAAAAGGTTTTTGCGGATTCAAACCTAATAACTCAAACATTTTCATGTCTTCGTTAACATCAGGATTAGGTGTTGTTAACAGTTTATCGCCTGCAAAGATGGAGTTAGCACCAGCAAAAAAGCACATAGCCTGTCCCTCACGGGTCATTTGGGTACGTCCGGCGCTCAATCTTACCTGTGTTTCTGGCATAACAATACGCGTGGTAGCTACCATGCGTACCATGTCCCAAATAGATACCGGTTCCTGGTCTTCTAAAGGTGTTCCTTCTACTGCAACCAAAGCATTAATGGGTACCGATTCTGGTTGTGGGTTTAAGGTTGACAAAGCAACTAGCATGCCAGCGCGGTCTTCTGTTTTTTCTCCCATACCAATAATACCACCACTGCAAACCGTTACATTTGTTTTGCGTACGTTGTCGATAGTATCCAAACGATCTTGATACCCTCGCGTGGAGATAACTTCTTTATAATATTCTTCCGATGAATCTAAGTTGTGGTTATAAGCATACAGTCCGGCCTCGGCCAAACGTTTGGCCTGGTTCTCTGTAAGCATGCCCAATGTACAGCATACTTCCATATCCAATTTGTTAATGGAGCGTACCATTTCGAGTACCTGATCGAACTCTTCACCATCTTTTACATTACGCCAAGCCGCTCCCATACATACACGGGAACTTCCACTTTCTTTGGCACGTAGGGCCTGGGCTTTTACTTGTTGTAGAGACATGAGGTCGTTACCTTCAATATTGGTATGGTAACGCGCTGCTTGCGGACAATACCCACAGTCTTCCGAACAGCCACCGGTTTTAATGGACAATAAAGTACTTACTTGGACCACATTAGGGTCGTGGTGTAGCCTGTGTACGGTTGCTGCTTCGTAAAGCAATTCCATAAAAGGTTTGTTGTATATTTCCAGAATTTCTTCTTTGGTCCAGTTATGTCTTGTTGCGCTCATACTCAGATAAATTTTTAGCAAAAGTAAGTATTATGCCTAATAAACGTGTAGCGTTGTCTTATAAATTTAACTTTAAAAGTTCGTTTTATAACGCCAATAGGCTAAATTGTAACATAGTTTTTTTTAAGTCTTAAAGGGACTATAGGTTTGCTTTAAAATTATAAACTTATGGATATCTCAACATTTTTTAGACCCAAGTATAAGATTGCAATTCATCTAATAGCTATTGCTGCTACAATTATGAGTATTGTTGTAACACTTGAAGGTTGTGAAAGAACAGAGGAAGCAAGTCCTTTATGTATAAACTTAATTGCAACATTAGTGTTTAATATGGCAATTTATTTTTTGGCATTTATACTATTCCCTTTATTAGTTAAAAATTGGAAGAAATATGTTATTTTAGCTGTTGTTTTTTTGATCGTTTATTCCTTTACCCTAGGCTGGTTAAGAGCTTTATCTTTAAGTGGAGTAACTTACTTCAAAGACATTTTTTCAAGTATACCACTGAAATACCTAGACTTTGACTACACGTTTCGTTCATTTATGACCATCATACCGATGGGAGTTTTATCGTGGTTATATTTCATGTTTGTTATGGATTGGGAAAAATTAAAAGCTTCTTTTTTTAAAGAGAATATTGAAAGGACAGTTAATATCACCGTTGTTATTTTGATTATAACATATACTTCCATTATGCCCCAAGGAGACAGTAGTGAAGAAGTACTATATATTACAGCTTTTATAATTTTTTTCTATATCAATACTTTTTTTATCACACCTATTTTGATTAAGGATAAAAAGAAACAAAAGTTTTTAGCCGCTTCACTTTTATGGTTTTTGATGTTGTACAGTATGTTTTTTTTAATTCTTTATCTTGCTTCAAATTCATTAGGGAAAGAGTTTGTAGATAGAACTTTTTTATCACCTTCTCATGCCTTTAGAATGATTGTTATTCTTTTAGCTCCAATTTTTTTAATATCATTTATTTACGGGTACATCAGAATTAAAATCAAAAACCAGGATATAAAACTCGGAGCCAAAGACTCCGAACTCCAACTCTTAAAATCACAGGTCAATCCGCATTTTTTGTTTAATACCTTAAACACTTTGTATGCGACTGCTCTGGAGGAAAAGGCAGATAGAACTGCTGAAAGCACTGCAAAGTTGGCAAGTCTAATAAGGTATATGCAAGAAGATATTAATAAAGCTTTTATTCCGTTGGAACATGAAATAGGCTATTTAAAAGATTATATTGCTATTCAAAAGCTGCGTTGTGCCGTAGAACCGCAAATAGACACCCAATTTACCAATATAGAAAATCATGAAATAAGTCCGGGGTTGTTGATTCCCTTTGTGGAAAATGCGTTTAAATATGGAATAGATCCATCTGCGCCATCATCTTTAAAAGTATCGGTTATTTGTAATGAAAATACCATTAATTTCGAATGTGTAAACAGTTATAATGATGCTTTTAAAACCTATTATAAAGAACAAGGTTTTGGTATTGGCATTAAAAATGCCCGACAACGCCTGGGGTTGGTTTATCCCAAAAAGCATACTTTTGAATTGGTTAAAGAGAGTAATGTATTTTCTGTGAAAATTAGTATTAAAACAAAATAATGTTTAACCAAAAATATAAACGTCATTACGAAGGAGGGACGACTGAAGTAATCTGTTAGATATGAAGCTTATGCCAGAGATTGCCGCGTCGTTCCTCCTCGCAATGACAAATGAACAACTAATGATAACAGCCATTGCCATAGACGACGAACCCAAGGCCGTACAGGTCATTCAACACCATGTGTCAAAAATTGATAGTTTAGAGCTTATTGCCCATTTTTACAATGCGCGGGATGCTCTACAATTCTTAAGGCAAAACCCTGTCGACTTGATGTTCTTGGATATCAATATGCCGCACATGTCCGGTCTGGAATTACTGGATGGTTTACAATCTAAGCCCCAGATTGTTTTTACCACAGCCTATAGTGAGTTTGCTGTGGACAGCTATGCTTACAATGCGGTTGATTATCTATTAAAACCGTTTGAATTTGATCGTTTTCAGATAGCAATCCATAAAGTGGAAGCGCGTTTAGCGAGTTTAAAGCAACAAAATCAATTCTTTTTTATAAGAGATGGCTTTAAAAACATAAAAGTTGAATTTGAAACTATTTTATTTGTTAAAGGAGCTGGTAATTATTTAGATATTACTACTAAAGACAAGGTGTTTTCACCGCGTATGACCTTTATGGAGTTAGTTGCTAAATTACCGGCATCACAGTTTGTAAGAGTGCATCAATCCTTTATGGTTAATATTTCTGAAATTAATAAAATTGAAAACAACCATGTTTACATTGATGGTCAAAAAATAGCCATTGGTAACCGTTATAAAGAGGTGCTTTTTAAACGGTTAAACTTGATGTGAAATAAGTCTGGGTGGCCAAAAAAAGAAAATCGTCTAGAAAGTTATTTCTAGACGATTTTTTATATTCTATGTTTAAAATTTTAGTCGGCTAAAACAATAACTTTATTATCTTTCATCTCAATGGTTCCAGAATCGATCTTAACCGTCAATATTTTTTTGTCCTCTTTAAGAGGAACTAATCTTGCATGTAAATCGTCAAACTCCAAATGACTTTGATTGTGCGTTTTTATTTTAATTGTTCCTGATTTTAGAAGCGATACAATGGGAGCGTGATTATTTAACATTTCAAACTCGCCATTAACTCCAGGGACAACCAGAGAATCTACTTCCGAACTAAATAAAGTTGCTTCTGGTGATACAATTTCTAAATACATATTTTATCAGTATTAAGTATTCAGTATCAGTACACAGTTGCATTACTGCAAACTGCTACTGCAAACTGTATACTATTTTAAGCTTCAGCTAACATTTTTTCTCCAGCCTCAATAGCTTCTTCGATAGTTCCTTTAAGGTTAAACGCTGCTTCAGGTAAGTGATCTAATTCACCGTCCATAATCATGTTAAATCCTTTTATCGTTTCTTTAATATCTACTAATACTCCTGGGATACCTGTAAATTGCTCTGCAACGTGGAAAGGTTGCGATAAGAAACGTTGCACACGTCTCGCACGACCTACAGCCATTTTATCCTCTTCAGAAAGCTCTTCCATACCAAGGATAGCGATAATGTCTTGTAGTTCTTTATAACGTTGCAATAACTCTTTTACGCGTTGTGCGCAATCGTAATGCTCATTTCCTAAGATATCGGCAGTTAAAATACGAGAGGTAGAATCTAACGGATCTACCGCAGGATAAATACCGAGCTCGGCAATTTTACGGGATAATACTGTTGTAGCATCTAAGTGAGCAAATGTTGTTGCCGGTGCAGGGTCGGTTAAATCATCAGCAGGTACATAAACCGCTTGTACAGATGTAATCGAACCTTTTTTGGTAGAAGTAATACGTTCCTGCATAGCACCCATCTCTGTTGCCAACGTAGGTTGGTATCCTACCGCAGAAGGCATACGTCCTAATAATGCCGATACCTCAGATCCTGCTTGTGTAAAACGGAAAATGTTATCTACGAAGAAAAGAACATCTTTTCCTTGTCCGTCTCCAGCACCATCACGGAAATATTCCGCAATTGTTAAACCAGATAGGGCTACACGTGCACGTGCTCCAGGAGGTTCGTTCATTTGTCCGAATACGAAAGTAGCTTTCGAATCTTTCATCTTAGATTTATCAACTTTAGATAAATCCCATCCGCCTTCTTCCATAGAGTGCATAAAGTCATCACCATATCTAATAATACCCGACTCAAGCATTTCTCTTAAAAGGTCATTTCCTTCACGCGTTCTTTCTCCAACACCTGCAAATACAGATAAACCACCGTGACCTTTTGCAATATTGTTGATCAACTCTTGAATTAATACTGTTTTACCTACTCCAGCACCACCAAATAATCCAATTTTACCTCCTTTAGCATAAGGCTCAATAAGGTCGATTACTTTAATACCTGTAAATAAAACTTCTGTTGAAGTTGATAAGTCTTCAAATTTAGGAGCTTGACGGTGAATTGGTAAACCAGCTTCTCCAGCTTTTGGTAAATTTCCAAGACCATCAATAGCATCTCCAATAACATTAAACAAACGACCGTAAATATCATCACCAATAGGCATTTGTATAGGCGCACCAGTTGCTGTAACTTCGGTGCCTCTACTCAAACCATCAGATGAGTCCATAGCGATAGTACGAACAGTATCCTCACCAATATGAGATTGTACTTCTAGTACTAGAACAGAACCGTCGGGTCTTTTAATTTCTAATGAATCGTAAATTTTTGGAAGTTCAGAACCAGAGCCGAATTCAACATCGATAACCGGACCTACTATTTGTGCAACTTTACCTGTAACTTTAGACATTACTTATGTGTTTAATATTATGCAATTTAATTGTACGAAAACAGTTTTGGTTTTCGCGTGCAAAGATATATTTTTTAATTTAAAAAGAAAGTTGTTTTAAAGCTTTTTTGATATAAAAAAACACCTTGAAATTCAAGGCGTTTTATGATTGTTAATTAATTAGAGAAAATTAAGTTAATTGTTGATCGTCCAGGAAATAAAATATTGAGAGCCAATAAACGGCGAACCTATTGCGCTTTGAAATTCTTTTCCTCCTAAATTAGTTCCTCCAACTTTAAATACCGACTTCATAGATGGTATTGTATAGTTTATTTGAGCATCAACAACTGTTCTCGATGGAATGACCGCATTGGCGATACTTGCTTGCCATAAGTATTCATCGCTCCAGCGAGCGTTAATGTTAAAACCAAAATTTTTGAATAATTGGGAGTTTCCTAGAGACACTTTTATTTTGTGTTCTGGTGTATTGAATCCAGCACTAAAATCAGGATCTGAAGCTTGGTCGAAATCTAGTTTGGCATAAGTATAGTTAACTCCAAAATCGTAGTCTTTGGCTATTTTTGTTGAAAGACCTACAACACCTCCGTAAGAATTAACATCTGCTGATGAGTTTGTAAATACGTTGAAAATTTGAACATTTCCTCCTGCAACATCCAGTACACCAGTCGCATCATTCACAGATCCCGTTTTTGGAGTAACAACAAGTTTTTCTGCTATAAAATTGTTATAGGTACTGTAGTAAGCATTAAAATCTACGGTAAAAATTCCCAGTTTACCACGATATCCAACATCAAAAGCGGTAACTTTTTCTTGTTCTACCAATGGTGTTATACCAGTACCACGTACAGGCATTAATTGTGTTGTGCCACCACTCGCCTGAAAAGCAAGTACAGAAGACAGGGTGTAAGAATTAAAGTAGGCATCTCTTCCCGTTAAATCTGTATTAGGCAAGTCTCTGTCTAGATTGTCTGGAGCAGCACCTACCAAAATAGCCCTGCTTACATCAAAGCCAATAAATAGCGCTTGTGTGTGTGGGTTTCTAAAACCTGTTTGGAAGGATGCTCTAAAGTTATGTTCTTTGTTCTCACCTGCTGAATATCCTAAAGAAAGCCTTGGTGAATGCCTTGGGTCAAAAAATTCATTTTTGTCAAGACGAAGTGAGGCTGTAATTTTTAACCGATCGTCCATTAATTTTTTTATACCTTGAATATAAGCACCATATTCATGGTAATCTATAGATCCATCATAATCTGTGAAGACACTACCGCTTGAGTTTAACGAATATTCTCTATAAGAACCTCCAATTTGTAAATCCATAACATTGTTTAACAGGTCTTTAAAGTTGTAGTTGCCTTCTCCAATATGCATTTTGGTGTTGTCTACTAATTTCGAACCAGTGGTTACATCGGGATCAGAAGTTACCTTGTTGAAAAGTGCTTTAAATTCGGGACTTCCCGGTTGTGGCGTAAAGTTTGTGTCTGCAAAAACCCTTGCGCCAGCATGGATTTGGGATTGTGTAGCGGGGTCATTTGGGTTCCCGCCTCCGGCAAGTATTTGTCCAGCCCCTTGTGCATAAGCAGCGGCGTAAGCTCCAAACCACTGAGTAGCCCCAACCTTATTCATGTTAATACCAGTAAAACGCATATCGTATGAGTTACCCGCGTTTTCAATTGTTGTGTAACCTCTTAGAAAAAAGTTATCACCTTTAAACTCTAATTTGTGCTGCTGTAAATCAAAGTCCTTAATAGCATATCTATTTGCACCTTGGTAAATAGAAGAGCCTTTACCTATTTTTGAGCTTAAAACAATTTCTGTGTTGTCGCCAAAGGGTCTGTAGTTTAGAGTGAAATATGCTTTTATACTTTCTGCCTTATAGTCTGTTAAATCGGATTCTCTGTATCCGGTGCGGGCAACATTAACTTCTGGAACTAACATACTGGCACCAGGAGGGAGTATGCCTCCAGCTTCCAATTGTTGAGCCACTTGGTTTAAGTTAAGGCCATTGGCTGCTAAAGAGACTTCGTCTCCATATATGTTTAGTCCGTCATGCGCTGGTCCCGACCTAAAAGGTTGTATGGCATCTGCAGTCCCAACAGGTCCCAATGTATATTGGTTGTTGTCTGAAGCATACCAATCGGTACCTCTCATATAAGAGAATGAAGCTTTTGCGGCAAATTTATCACTAAAAACATGTGCTGCTCGAACGCCAAAATCGTGAAATTGATTGTCACCTGCTTCGTCCTGTACGGTCAATCCTGTTTTATAGTAGGCACTTACGCCATGATAATCAAAAGGGTTCTTGCTAGTCATAAATAGAATACCATTAAAGGCATTGGCACCATAAAGAGCAGAAGAAGCTCCTGGTAATATTTCAACACTATTAATATCAAGCTCACTAAGACCAAGAATGTTGCCTAATGCAAAGTTTAATCCGGGCAATGCATTATCCATGCCGTCTACTAACTGAACAAAACGGGTATTGGCATAGGTTGCAAATCCTCGTGTATTTACTGAGTTAAAAGTTAAACTGCCTTGATGAACATCTACACCTTTTAAGTTTTCTAAACTTGTATAGAAGTTGGGTGAGGAAGCAAATTTAATATCTTTAATGTCGAACCGTTCAATAGTTACAGGAGATTCTCTAACACTTTCTGGTGTTCTTGATGCCGAAATAACTATTTCATCAAGTTTGTTTCCTTCATTTAATATGAAATCCACAGTCTGGTTATTTGCGGTTACTTCTTGAATTGCAGTTTCGAATCCAACACTACTTGCTTGAACTGAAAAGGGAGGGGTTTCATTTGTTGTAAGTATAAAGTTTCCGTCAAAATCCGAAACAGTACCTGTTGAGGTTCCAATTATTACGATATTAACACCGGGAATTGGTTGGTTGTTGTCGTCGACAACAGAACCTTTTACGGTAGTTTGCGACAAGCAAAATCCGCTAAAAAAAAATGCTAAAATTGGGAGAATTGTTTTCATTTATTATAGAATTAGTCAATTTCAAAAAAATGATGTACACTTAATAGTGCATATAAAAATATAAAAAAAATTATGCGCGCATAGTAAAATTGATATAAATCAATTAGTTTGCGTTAACAAAAATACAAAAAGTAAGATATTGTTTACGTTTATAGATAACTTAACTTAAAAATAATTTGTGTATGCTTGGAACTAAACTACTCTACGGTAACAGACTTTGCCAAATTACGAGGCTGATCTACATTCTTGCCCAATAGCACTGCTATGTGGTAAGATAATAGCTGAAGCGGAATCGTATTTAACAAAGGGGATAGTGCTTCCAAGGTTTCAGGGACTTCAATTACATGGTCCGCAAGCGCTTTAACCGTTGTGTCTCCCTGGGTAACAATAGCAATGATTTTCCCTTTACGGGATTTGATCTCCTGTATGTTGCTCACAACTTTTTCGTAGTGTCCTTTTTTTGTTGCTATTACAACAATAGGCATGTTTTCATCAATAAGAGCAATCGGACCGTGCTTCATTTCGGCAGCAGGGTATCCTTCAGCATGTATATAAGAGATTTCTTTAAGTTTTAAAGCGCCTTCTAAGGCAACAGGGAAATTATAGCCTCTTCCTAAATAGAGGCAGTTGTTGGAATGTTTGTAGGTGTTGGCAATTGATTTGATATGACTGTCCGATTTTAACACGTTTTCTACATGCTGTGGAATGAGTTCTAACTCTAACAAATGACGATGAAAATCGGAGTTGGAAATAGAGCCTTTAGCTTTGGCGAGGCGTAATGCCATTAAGGTTAAAACTGTAACTTGGGTTGTAAATGCCTTAGTTGAAGCAACTCCAATTTCGGGGCCAGCATGGGTGTAAGCTCCTGCATGGGTTTCTCTAGCAATAGAAGAGCCAACAACATTACAAACACCAAACACAAAGGCACCTTTAGACTTAGCTAATTTTATGGCAGCAAGCGTATCGGCTGTTTCGCCCGACTGGGAAATGGCGATAAGAACGTCGTTTTCTGTAATAACAGGGTTTCGGTATCTAAACTCTGATGCATATTCGACTTCAACAGGGATTCTTGCCAAATCTTCAAAAATATATTCAGCTACCAATCCTGCATGCCAAGACGTACCACAAGCAACAATAATGATGCGGTTGGCATTTAGCAATTTGTTCAGGTTATCTTCAATGCCTGCCATTTTTATAAGGGCTTCATTCCTTAAAAGGCGTCCTCTATAGGTGTCGGTTATAGCTTTAGGCTGCTCGTGTATTTCCTTAAGCATAAAGTGGTCATAGCCTCCCTTTTCTATTTGCTCAAGGTTAATCTGTAGTTCTTGTATATAAGGATCCACTAAGGAGTCGTCTTTTATTTTTCGAACTTTTATGTCTTTGCCTATTCTAACAATGGCCATTTCTTCATCTTCTAAATAAATGGCATTTTTAGTATATTCTATAAAAGGTGAGGCGTCACTGGCAATAAAAAATTCATTATCACCAATGCCTATCGCTAACGGACTACCTAAACGGGCTACGACAACTTCTTCTGGTCTGCTTTTATCGAATACAGCAATGGCATAGGCGCCTATTACTTGGTTTAGGGCTATTTGAACGGCTTTACCAAGCTTGACGTTTTCCTTTTGTTTAACATCTTCAATGAGGTTAACAAGTACTTCTGTATCTGTGTCCGATTGAAAAGTGTAACCTCTGGAGATTAGCTCTTTTTTTAGGGATTCGTAATTTTCTATAATGCCATTATGGATAATAGCCAGTTCTCCTGTGTTGGAACTGTGTGGATGGGAATTAACATCGTTAGGAATACCATGGGTTGCCCATCGGGTATGTCCTATACCTATGTGGCCATTCGTGCTTATTGTTTCGTTCGAACGGTTTTCTAAGTCGGCTACTTTACCTTTGGTTTTTGATATCTTAAGATCCGAGCCATCAAACAAAGCGATGCCGGCACTGTCGTAACCGCGGTATTCTAAACGTTTCAAGCCTTCAATAATGATAGGGTAGGCCTCTCTGTGACCTATGTATCCAACAATTCCACACATAAGTAAGTTGTATTTTTATTTGGGTTTTGTAAAAAAGATTTCTAATCGCATTCTTTTATCTTGAGGGACACTTTCTTTGGTTCCGTGTAAAATAGTGCCTCTAGGTGTTAAAATGGCTGCTGCAGGGATGTTTGTTACATCATCCTCACTGTTTAGAATTTTTGCATTTTGGCTTACATTTACATTTGTAGAGAGTACTAAACCTATTTTTGTATTGGTAGAGTCTCTTAATAAGATGTTTTTTATATGTTCGGTTACGTGGATTTTATATTTTGCGTTTCCATTGTTGTCTTTACGACGTTGTCCTAAGCTAATAACTCTGGAGTTAAACGGATCGGCTTTATTTTCGGTAGGATCTATAAGATAATCTATAATGGGCATATTGTTTTTTACGTCGTAAGCATAAATTCTATCGGCATGATGGTAATCTTTACCGTCAACAGGTGGAGGTGTCGGCATGGTTTCATCTTCATAAATAACCAGTTGTACGTCGTTGATCAATCTTTTTAATAAGTAGTCGTCATTCTCTTTAATATAATCGCCGTTTTCATCTAATTCTCTATAGGTCTTTTTAAAGGCTTCTAAAGCCGGAATAATAGAAGTGTTTCCATCTTCGTCTTCATATTCCACGTCGCCGCTAAATAAATCAACCACAGCCATGCTGCCTTCTGCACCTTTTAAATAAAGCGTATCATCCCCTGTTTCTGTATTGCCATTGGTTAGTGTAACCTGATCGTATTTATTAATAATCGTGTTCAAGCGATTTTCTGAAAACTTTAAGACATAAGTGGCATCAACTCTTTCGCCTTCTACTGTAGAGTCTTTAGTGTAATTAATGGTAATGCTGCTGTCGGTTGACCCTAAGTCTAAAAGCACCATGTTACCATTGTTATCTATGGCTTCTGCTTTTATGTAAAGACCCCTGAAATGATTTTTAAAGTTATTGGGATTGCTTAATTCTGGTTGGCCTTCTTTGTCAAGTATTAGTGTTTTCCAAAACTCATTCTTTAAAGGAACGCGTATTGAAGGAGTTAGTCTTTCGGAAGTTTCGTCATCTCCTTCTCCAGTTGTTACTACAATTACCTCACTGCTTGGGGTGAAGTTTTCATTTTCATATAGAAGCTCTCCTTTGTGCTCGTCAAAATTAATAGTTGCGTTTTCCGTAAGTGCAAAATCATCTGCTCCATTACCGTTATTTCCATTTGAAAAATAGTTTTGTGCCCCTTCCGAATCTGGATTAAAGTCTCTTAAGAAATAGTTGTTTTGGTAAACTAATAGTTTGATGGGAGCGTTTGCATCGCCAAACAAAGAGTCTTTAATGCTGTATGTAGTATTGCCTTCTTCGTCCGTGCCATCGGGTTTACTAAAGTAAGGAATCCTTAAAATAACCGATTCAATTTCTGGGTTCTCTCCAAAATCAGGGTTAAAGGAATTGGGAACTACTTGGGTAATAATACTCGCAGTAGTCTGCCCGTAGGCAAGATCGTTATAAAATCCCAACAGGTTAGCAGATAAATTATTTATCTGTAACGCACTGAGTTTTTTGTTATAAGCAAGTATGGGGATAGTATCGTTGTCTGCATCGAAATTTGCATTTTCTTCTCCAATAACATTGCTTTTTATATTAACAAATTCTTTATCACAAGCTATAAAACACAATGCTGTAAAGAGTGACAAGCAGGTAAATTTAAGGGCTTTAAATGTCTTTTTCACACGTTTAAATTTTAGTAATTAATTGATTTTATTGTAATTATAAAATTAAGAACGTGTGCAACCACTCCTTACACTCGTTCTCTCATTAAAAATTTTAAACATTTCCTTTTGTGAAAAAATGCTTAAATTTTATTAATATTCGTTTCATATTTTAAAAGTATCGCAAAAATGGGCTTAGCTCAAAACTTGAGTGTTTAAAAAATCTGTATAAGCGTCGCCAAATTCATCTTGGCTTTTGTATTCCAAAACAGGTTTTTTAGATGTTTCTAAATAGGTTTTTAGAGTGTCTGGAATAACTTCCGAGCCAATTGTTAAGGCATCAGAATAGTCAATAGCAACTTTCATTAAGTTGTTATACGATGGTTCTGTTAAATCTTTAAAAGCTGTTTCGTCAATATTATCAAATTTAATTTTGTTAAACATGTCCTTGTTTAACGTGTCTTCAAAACTTTGATTGTATATAGAGGTGACAATTTTGCTTTCATTAAACAAAGGCTCGCCATTATAGTATTCCTTGAGATAAAGTGGTAGTAAGGAAGCCAACCAACCATGGATATGGATAACGTCTGGTGCCCAGTTTAGTTTCTTTACGGTCTCTATTACACCTTTGGCAAAGAAAATAGCACGTTCGTCATTATCGGAAAACAAAGAGCCATCTTCATCGGTTAAAGTTGCTTTTCTTTTGAAGTACTCGTCATTGTCAATAAAATAAACCTGAATGCGTTCCTTGGGAATTGAAGCTACTTTAATGATTAAGGGCATGTCTAAATCGTTGATCACTAAGTTGATGCCTGATAGTCTTATGACTTCATGCAGTTGGTGTCTACGTTCATTAATATTTCCGTATCGAGGCATAAATATCCTTATTTGGCCCCCTTGTTGATTTACCAATCTAGGCGCTTCAAACGACATAGATGAAATTTCGGTTTCAGGTAAATAAGGAACTACTTCAGATGATACGTATAATATCCTCTTATCTTTCATATGTTAGATTTTGTTGACTTTTATTGTCGTATGTAACATGTTTTTCTATTTATTTTTTTCGAATTCATACTATTTTACATGTTACATAAATGCGTCGATTCAGTAAAATTCTCAATAAAAAACACGCAAAAGTACAAAATTTTATGCAGAGTCACCTTAATATATTAAGTTTGCACCCGTTAATTTTTTATTAAAAAGTGGAAGTTTACTCAGAGAAACAGCATATTAGCAATGTTGTTAGTTCGTTAAAGGCTAAGAGGCAAACAATTGGGTTGGTGCCTACCATGGGAGCTTTGCATGAAGGCCATTTGGCTTTAGTGAGAAAGGCTTTGGGTGATAACGATATGGTTGTTGTGAGTGTTTTTGTAAACCCTACACAGTTTGACAATATAGACGATTTAGAAAAATATCCTAGGACTTTAAAGCACGACGTTGCATTGTTGGAGGAAGTTGATAGTGAACGCATTTTAGTCTATGCCCCTAGTGTAGAGGATATTTATGAAGGTAATACCATGTCCCAAAAATTTGATTTCGATGGACTGGAGTATGAAATGGAAGGTAAATTTAGATCAGGACATTTTGACGGTGTTGGAACCATTGTAAAACGTTTTTTTGAAATTATAAAGCCTCATAAAGCCTATTTTGGAGAGAAAGACTTCCAGCAGTTGCAAATAATAAATAAGCTGGTTGAAAAATACAATATTCCCGTTACCGTAATTGGTTGTGAAATATATCGTGAGGCTAATGGCTTGGCCATGAGCTCTCGTAATACGAGGCTAAAGCCGGAGTACAGGGAAGCAGCGCCTTTTATATATGAGACTTTAATGGCTGCCAAGGATAAATTTGGCATAAAAAGTGTTAGTGAGGTGGTAGAATGGGTTGAAAATCAGTTTTCTAGCCATGAGTTGTTGAGGTTGGAGTATTTTGTTGTGGCCGATACAAATACTTTAAAACCAGTAGATGAAAAAACAAGTAAAAAATCATACAGAGCCTTTATAGCGGTATATGCTGATGATATTAGACTAATAGATAATATCGCTTTAAATTAATTATCTTTGCCATATGCAAATTCAAGTAGTAAAATCTAAGATTCACAGAGTAAAATGTACTGGAGCGGAGTTGAATTACATTGGTAGTATTACTATTGATGAGGATTTGATGGATGCAGCCAATATTATTCAAGGAGAAAAGGTTCAAATTGTCAATAACGACAATGGAGAGCGCTTGGAAACGTACTGTATACCTGGACCTCGAAATAGTGGGGAAATAACACTTAATGGGGCAGCAGCAAGAAAAGTTTCGGTTGGAGATACCTTAATTTTAATAACCTATGCATTTATGGATATTGAAAAGGCTAAGGTGTTTAAGCCGTCTCTGGTCTTCCCAGATGAAGCGACAAATTTGTTAAAATAATTTTTTGAATCCGAAGATAAAAAGAACATTAAAAATTATACTCCCATTACTTTTGGGCGTTTTTTTAGTGTGGTATTCCCTATCTAAGGTTTCGTTGGAAGAATTGTACGTATATCTAAAAAAAGCCGATTATAAATGGATCGTTTTAGGTGTGTTTTTTGGGTTTCTTAGTCATTTGTCGAGAGCGTACCGTTGGTTATTTATGTTGGAGCCAATGGGGTATAAGATTAGATTAGGAAACAGTGTGATGGCAGTTTTTGCAGCCTATTTAATAAACTATACAATTCCACGGGCTGGAGAAGTAGCAAGAGCGTCTATATTAACGAATTACGAGGAGGTGCCTTTCGAAAAAGGATTTGGAACCATTGTTGCCGAACGCATTGCCGATTTAATGGTTATGTTCATTATTATTGTGGTGGCTCTATTTCTTCAGTTCGATTTTATTTATAATTTTTTTAATGAAAGATTTAACCCAATAAAAATAGGTGTAGTGGCTATTTTGCTTACTGTTTCAATAGTTTTATTTTTGCGGTATATAAAGACAGGTGATTCAAAAATAGCAGTTAAAATACGGGGCTTTGTAAATGGTTTGGTAGAAGGTGTTTTAAGTGTTTTTAAGATGAAAAAGAAGTGGCCTTTTATATTTCATACCCTGTTTATTTGGGCTATGTATCTGCTTATGTTTTATGTAACGTCATTTGCGATTGTCGAGTTAAAGGGCATTACGTTAGGTGTTGTGTTGGTAGGGTTCATATCTGCAAGTTTTAGTATTGCAGCCACAAATGGAGGTATTGGTTCGTATCCAGTAGCCGTCTTTTTGGCGTTTTCTATTTTTGGCATTGCAGAAGACCCCAGTATTGCATTTGGATGGATTATGTGGGCATCGCAAACGTTAATGATTATTGTTTTTGGAGGTTTGTCTTTAGTTTACTTGCCTGTTTATAACCGAATGAAGCGCTTAAAATCCGATTAGTTCGTCTAAGGTTTCAAAGCTTTATTTTTAAAGGTTGGCTTAATTTTATACCTTGCATTACAAATCTCAAATTTATTAGACATGAAATCAATTGCCTGCTTTTTGTTGTTGTTCTGTTTTTTTAATTTAACTGAGGCTCAGGTTGTATACGAGTCTATCGAATCTGTTAGGTTAGGGAAATCCCGCGAGCTTAAAATCCAATTGCCAAGAGGCTATCATGACGATAAAGATAAAAAGTATCCGCTATTTGTTGTATTTGATGGCGATTATATGTTTGAAGCCGTTGCCGGTAATGTAGATTATTACTCGTATTGGGAAGATATGCCCGAAGCTATAGTTGTTGGTGTTAACCAATTAGGTGATCGTGATGACGATTGTATCTATTCCGACCAAAATTCATTGCCTATAGAAAAAGGGGCACGTTTCTTTGAGTTCGTTGGTATGGAGCTCATACCATACATTGAACGTACTTATAGAACTGAGAGTTTCAGAGTTGCCGTTGGACATGGGGTGACGGCAAATTTTATCAACTACTTTTTGCTTAAATCGCAGCCTATATTTCAAGGTTATGTGGCGGTTAGCCCCGAATTGGCGCCTAAAATGCAAGACTATCTTGTTGAGCGTTTAAGTGCAATGCAGTCGAAGGTATTTTACTATTTGGCAACCTGTTCTAATGATGTAAAGTTTATAAAAGAGGATGTAGAGAGTTTAAACAAAAGTTTGGTCGATTTAGGTAATAAAAGTGTATTGTACAACTTTGACAGTTTTGAAGGGGCTTCGCATTATTCTGTGCCTGCACATGCTATACCTAAAGCTATAGAGAGTATTTTTTATGTGTTTCAGCCAATCAGTAAAAAGGAATATAAAGAGACGATTCTTAATTTAGATACTTCGCCTGTGGCCTATCTTCAGGAAAAATATCAAACGATAGAAGAGTTATTTGGGATTGATAAGCAAATTCTTGTCAATGATTTTAAAGCCATTGCAGCTGCTATTGAGAAGCTTGAGGAGTTTGAATATTTTGAAGAGCTTGGCAAGATGGCAAGAAAGGCTTATCCAGAGACTCTTTTGGGGAATTACTACCTGGCGCGTTTTTATGAGGAAACGGGCGAGCCTAAAAAGGCCATGAGAACCTATCAGTCGGCTTATGCGCTTAATGAAGTAGGAGGTATTACAAAGGACTTAATGTTAGAAAAAGCAGACTTAATTAAAGAAGATTTCGGGTACTAAATGCACCTAGTTGTTTGTTATGAAAAGCATAGAAAAACCTAATAGTGTAGATCCTGAATTATATTTTAGTCCATTCCTTTCTATAGCGAAAGGGGTAGATTTAATTGAATCTTTAATAATTTCAAAAAATGAAGTTATTGACTTGGTAGATGCATTGGATAATTCAATGTCCGACCACAGATACGAAGAAGGAAAGTGGACTATAAAACAAGTGTTGAAGCATATTTGTGATTCAGAAAGAGTGCATTCTTACAGAGCTTTGAGGTTTAGTAAAAATGACAAAACCGACCTGCCAGGTTATGATGAAAATGAATATGCAAAGTTGGACAACACGGATAATTTAAGTCTTGAGCAAATAAAAGATGAATTCATAGCCGTTAGAAATTCAACAATCCAACTTTTTATGTCTTTGAATCCAGAATCTTTTGATTACCTTGGAAAAGGTAATAAGCAAGAATTAACTCCAAGAATTATTGGGTGGAAAATTTCTGGGCATTCTTCACATCATTGCAAAATTATCAAAGAAAAATACTTGCAGTTGAAACATGATGCCTAAGATTGTTAAACTTCAATCATTTGAAAAAAGAGATTTTGAAAGGCTTATAAATTGGGTTGCTGATGAATATATGTTGGTTCAATTTGCAGGATCAATATTTAAGTTTCCATTAACAGAAAAGGAATTAAACACCTATGTTGATAATAAGGAAATATTAGCTTTTAAAGTTATTGAGGAGCATACTAATTTAGTAATTGGGCACGCAGAAATTTCTCCGTCAGAAGATGTTGATACTGTTAAGATTTGTAGGGTTTTAATTGGAGACAAAGAAAACAGGGGAAAGGGCTATGGTAAAAGAATAATATATCAACTTTTAAATATAGCGTTTTACGAACTTAAAAAAGAAAAAGCCGAACTTAATGTATTTGATTGGAATGTTGGAGCCATAAAGTGTTATGAGCAACTAGGGTTTATAAGAAACCCAAATAAGGATTCATTTATGATGGTTAAAGAAGAAAAGTGGAAGTCTTTAAATATGATTATGAAAAAAGATTATTGGAAGACTAAAAGTTATACTTTTAACTTTTAAATATGTTGGTAAGTAAATAGGTTGTTTGGGTATATAGTGTTGAATTAATTTTAAGAAGATGAGAGCTATAGCCTATATATAAAATATAAAGCGAAGTAAATGGCAAAAGTAAAAACGACTTTTTTTTGTCAAAGTTGTGGTACGCAATATGCAAAGTGGCAAGGGCAATGCAATGCCTGTAAGGCGTGGAACACCATTGTTGAAGAAGTGATCCAAAAAGCAGAAAAGAATGATTGGAAATCACCAACATCAACAGTAAAACAAGCGGCTGTTCCTTTGCGAATTAAAGACATCGACTTGTCCCAGGAACCAAGAATGGATACACTGGATGGTGAGTTCAATCGTGTTTTAGGAGGGGGAATTGTGCCAGGATCTTTAACATTGTTAGGAGGGGAGCCTGGAATTGGGAAAAGTACGCTGTTGCTTCAAATTTCATTAAAGTTGCCGTATAAAACCTTGTATGTTTCAGGTGAAGAAAGTCAGAAGCAAATAAAAATGCGAGCCGAACGCATTAATCCCGATAACAATAATTGTTACATTTTAACAGAAACAAAAACACAAAATATATTTAAGCAAATTGAAGCTTTAGAACCGGATATTGTTATTGTGGACTCTATACAGACCTTGCACAGTGATTATATCGAGTCATCGTCTGGAAGTATTTCCCAAATAAAAGAGTGTACAGCCGAGCTTATTAAGTTTGCCAAAGAAACCGCAACACCGGTTTTGTTAATCGGACATATTACTAAAGATGGGCATATTGCAGGACCTAAAATATTGGAGCATATGGTCGATACGGTCTTGCAATTTGAAGGTGATCGTAACCATGTGTTTCGCATTTTAAGGGCACATAAAAACCGATTTGGATCTACTAACGAGCTAGGTATTTATGAGATGCGGGGTTCAGGATTGCGGGAAGTAACAAACCCATCAGAACTTCTTGTGTCCAAAAAGGATGAAGAATTGTCTGGGAATGCTATTGCGGCAACACTTGAAGGCATGCGTCCTTTAATGATAGAGGTGCAGGCTTTAGTAAGTACGGCCGTTTATGGTATGCCGCAACGCAGTGCTACCGGTTTTAATGTAAAACGATTAAATATGTTACTGGCTGTTTTAGAAAAACGAGCTGGTTTTAGGTTAGGTGCTAAAGATGTATTCTTGAATATCACCGGGGGTATTACCGTTGATGATCCGGCAATCGATTTGGCTGTGGTCGCTTCCATTTTATCCTCGAATGAAGATGTTGCGCTTCAAAAAGATGTTTGCTTTGCAGCCGAAGTTGGTCTCTCGGGAGAAATTCGTCCTGTGCAACGCGTAGAACAGCGCATTTTGGAAGCAGAAAAACTTGGATTCTCCACTATTTTTGTATCTAAATACAATAAAATATCTCTTAAAAATACTGCAATTAAAATTCAATTGGTCTCTAAAATAGAGGATCTGGTAGGGTTTATAGTTTAGGGTGTAGTAGTGTCATGTTTGTCGTTGTGTTCTGCAAAGTAATCTCCCTGTTTTATTGCTGCCATGAGGTGTTATGGCAGTGCTTATCAATAAAAGAACAAATCCCAAAAATTACTCGGGAGTTAAGCCCTTTGCAATGATGTTAAATTATAGTGATCGATACGCGCTATTTTGTCAAAATTCATTAATTTCGCAGCTCGATTAGAATATTGATACCATGAGTGCTAAATTTCCTGAGTATAAAGGACTTGACTTGTCAAAAACATCTGAAGAAATTCTAAAGTATTGGCAAGAGAATAATATATTTGAAAAAAGTGTAACGTCACGAGAGGGCAACCAATCTTTTGTGTTTTTTGAAGGGCCTCCATCTGCAAATGGCCTTCCGGGAATACACCATGTTATGGCACGAGCCATAAAAGATATTTTCTGTCGTTATAAAACACAAAAAGGGTATCAAGTAAAGCGTAAAGCAGGTTGGGATACGCATGGTTTGCCAATTGAATTAGGTGTAGAAAAGGAGTTAGGCATAACAAAGGAAGATATTGGGAAAACCATTTCGGTTGAGGCGTACAATGCTGCATGTAGAAAAGCAGTGATGCGTTATACAGGTATTTGGAATGATTTAACCGAAAAAATGGGCTATTGGGTAGATATGGACGATCCATATATTACTTACGAGCCTAAATATATGGAGAGTGTTTGGTGGCTATTAAAGCAAATTTATAATAAAGACTTGCTTTACAAAGGCTACACGATACAGCCCTATTCGCCAAAAGCAGGTACCGGATTAAGCTCACACGAGTTAAATCAACCAGGGACCTATCAAGATGTTACCGATACTACTGTTGTGGCGCAATTTAAGGCAAACAAGGCTTCGTTACCAGACTTTTTGCAGAACGAAGGTGATATTCATTTTCTGGCATGGACGACTACGCCTTGGACGCTTCCAAGTAATACGGCACTAACCGTAGGGGCAAAAATTGATTACGTATTGGTCGAGACGTATAATCAGTATACATTCGAGCCTATAAAGGTTGTTTTGGCAAAACCATTACTTTCTAAACAATTTGATGGTAAGTTTAAACCAGTTGAAGAACAATCGGCATTACAAGACTATAAAGCAGGCGACAAGAAGATTCCTTTTTATGTTGTTAAGGAATTCAAAGGAAGTGAACTAGTAGGAGCAACTTACGAACAGTTATTGCCATATGCCTTGCCAAATGATAATCCCGAAAATGCTTTTAGAATCATTTCTGGTGATTTTGTAACGACTGAAGATGGTACCGGAATTGTACATACGGCACCAACCTTTGGAGCAGATGATGCTTTGGTTGCTAAACAAGCAACTCCAGAAGTGCCACCAATGTTGGTAAAAGACGAAAACGGGAATTTAGTGCCGTTAGTAGATTTGCAAGGGCGTTTTAGACCCGAAATGGGGGAGCTGGCAGGTAAGTATGTAAAGAATGAATATTACAATGAAGGCGAAGCGCCAGAGCGTTCGGTTGATGTTGAGTTGGCCATCAAATTAAAAGAAGAAAATAAAGCCTTTAAGGTTGAAAAATACAAGCACAGTTATCCTAATTGTTGGAGAACCGATAAGCCTATTTTATACTATCCGTTAGATTCGTGGTTTGTAAAAGTGACGGACGTTAAAGAACGTATGTTCGAACTGAACGAAACCATTAACTGGAAACCAAAAGCAACGGGTACTGGACGATTTGGTAACTGGTTGGCTAATGCCAACGATTGGAATTTATCGCGTTCGCGTTATTGGGGTATTCCGTTACCAATTTGGCGTACCGAAGATGGTAAAGAAGAGATTTGCATTGGCTCGGTTGAAGAGTTGAAAGTAGAAATGGCCAAAGCGGTGTCAGCAGGTGTTTTAGATAAAGATATCTTTGAAGATTTTGAAGTTGGCAACAACTCAGAAGATAACTACGCCAAAATAGATCTTCATAAAAATATAGTAGATGAGATTGTATTGGTGTCTCCTTTGGGGCAGCCGATGCGTCGAGAGAGTGACTTAATTGATGTTTGGTTCGATTCGGGATCTATGCCATATGCACAATGGCATTATCCGTTCGAGAACGCCGATTTAATTGATAAAGGCACAACGTATCCAGCCGATTTTATTGCTGAGGGCGTAGACCAAACACGTGGTTGGTTTTATACCTTGCATGCTATTGGAACCATGGTTTTCGATTCTGTTGCCTATAAAAATGTGGTGTCAAACGGTTTGGTTTTAGATAAGAGCGGACAAAAAATGTCAAAGCGTTTAGGGAACGCCGTCGATCCTTTTGAAACGCTTGGGACTTATGGTGCCGATGCAACGCGTTGGTATATGATTTCCAATGCCAACCCTTGGGATAACTTAAAGTTTGATGCTGAGGGTGTAGAGGAAGTGAAGCGTAAGTTTTTTGGAACTTTATATAATACCTATTCATTCTTTCAACTATATACTAATCTTGACAAGTTTACATATAGCGAAGCTGATATTCCTTTAGAGGAACGCCCAGAAATCGATCGTTGGATTTTATCAGAATTACATACCTTAATTAAAAAGGTAGATGCCTATTATGCCGATTATGAGCCAACAAAGGCAGCAAGGGTTATTTCCGATTTTACACAAGACTATTTAAGTAATTGGTTTGTGCGTTTAAGTAGAAGGCGTTTTTGGAAAGGAGATTACCAAGAAGATAAAATTTCAGCTTATCAAACACTGTATACCTGTATGGTTACTATTGCTAAGTTAGGTGCGCCAATAGCACCATTCTTTATGGATAGGCTGTATTTGGATTTAAATTCGGTAACAAAGAAAGAAGCGTTCGAAAGTGTGCATTTGGCTAATTTTCCTGTTTATAATGAAGCTTTTGTAGATAAAAGTTTGGAACGAAAAATGGAAAGTGCCCAAACAATATCGTCTTTAGTTTTGTCGTTAAGGGCTAAAGAAAAGATAAAAGTACGTCAACCGCTTCAAAAAATCATGATACCAATTGACAGTCAGCAACAAAAAGAAGAGATTCTGGCAGTTTCAGATTTGATAAAGCATGAAGTAAATGTTAAGGAGGTTGAGCTTTTGGAGGATGCTTCAGATATTTTGGTTAAGCAAATTAAACCTAATTTTAAAGTGTTAGGGCCGCGCTTTGGTAAAGATATGAGGTTGATTTCTAGTGCTATAAGTCAGTTAGGTGCCCAAGATATCAAAAAAATTGAACAAAATGGCTCTTTAGAGCTTGATATTAATGGAAAAAATATTACTTTAGACATTGAGGATGTAGAGATTACCTCGCAAGATATTGAAGGGTGGCTTGTTGCTAATGAAGGCGCCTTAACAGTAGCTCTGGATGTTACGATTACTGATGCATTAAGAAGGGAAGGAATTGCTAGGGAATTGGTGAATCGTATTCAGAATTTGCGTAAGGATTCAGGCTTTGAAGTGACAGATAGAATAGATGTTAAGCTTCAAAAAGATGAACATATTGTTAATGCTGTTGATGCTAATATAGCGTACATAAAAACAGAAACATTAACAGACGAACTTGAAATTATTGATAAATTAGATAACGGTATAGAAATTGCTTTCGATGATGTAAATACCAAATTGTTTATACTAAAACATTAAAGTTATGGCCTTAGATACCAATGTAAGATATTCAGATAAGGAATTAGCTGAATTCAAAGTGTTGATTCAAGAAAAGATTAAGAAGGCGCAACACGATTTAGAGCTTATTAAAAGTGCCTATATGAATGATCATAATAACGGCACCGAAGATACATCGCCTACTTTTAAAGCATTTGATGAAGGCAGTGAGGTGATGAGCAAAGAATCGAATTCGCAATTAGCCATTAGGCAAGAAAAGTTTATTCGAGATTTAAAGAATGCGCTTATCAGAATAGAGAACAAGACCTATGGTGTATGCCGCGTTACAGGAAAATTAATTAATAAAAAAAGATTAGAACTAGTACCTCATGCAACTCTAAGTATTGAAGCTAAGAATATGCAATAGACATTGTTAATACCATATATGGCATCCATAATTTTAAGTTTTAAAAAGACGAGTTTGGGTGTTGTATATTTAAAATTATAAAAAATAAACAATATATAAACGTCTCATATTTTGAGGCGTTTTTTATGAAACGTTTTAAACTTTTTGGAACGGAGCAACAACGGCAATTTTTTTGCTAATTGTAAATTTATGCTCTTAAATAAAAAGTACTACCAGTTATTTAGTTAGTGTTATGTCGTTAAAAAAGTCTGTATTTATAATTGTTGTTGTTTTGCTTATTGACCAAATAAGCAAGGTATACATTAAAACACATTTTACGCTTCAGGAGAGTGTTAAAGTGTTTGAATGGTTTCAAATCTATTTTATAGAAAATGATGGCATGGCTTGGGGAACAAAAATTAGTGATTTTGTGTCATTTATCTCCGATAGAACGGCTAAAGTGGCCTTAACACTTTTTAGAATAGTAGCGATATTTGGTATAGGTTATTGGTTATATGATGCGACGAGGAAACAAAGCCCTAAGGTATTAATTTTGGCTATTGCCTTAATTTTTGCAGGTGCTTTAGGTAATATTATAGATTCCGTATTTTATGGTGTTCTATTTGATGGAAGCTCAAGTCAGGTAGCTACTTTTTTACCAGAATCCGGAGGTTACGATGCGCTATTACATGGACGCGTTGTAGATATGCTGTATTTTCCTTTATTTGAGATCGATTTGCCTAGTTGGGTTCCATTTTATGGTGGTAAACGTTTTAATTTTTTCGAGCCCGTTTTTAATATAGCAGACATGGCAATAAGCACAGGGTTTATTATGCTTATTGTATTTAATAAGAAAGCATTTCCAAAAAAATAAGCTTTACCATTTTAAGCTTGAAATAGAATTTGTACCTGCTGTAAATTATATCTTTCAAGTTTATTGCACTATCTATTCTTATAATAAACCATTAGCATCCTAAACGTTTGAAGCAAGATCGTTTCACTGCTATATAAAGAATAATGGTAAATTGAATATAAGTACTTTACATTTTCCTGTTTTGCATGACAGAAAACCTTTAAAGAGTTTATTTTTTGAGAATAAAAGCAACTCTTAAAATAGACCAGTCTACTTTCTTTAATCTAAAGGCGTAGGGGTCTTAAGTCAATCTTCGGAGGGCTGTCGATCATAAATTCCAAAAATCAATTTTAAACACCCTCTTAATCTTTTAGTAATAACTTAACAAGTAAGTTTTTTTTCACGTCAAGTTAATTTGTTATCTTTAATTGCTATTATTAAATACCCAATTTAATTTCCCTCAGTTAATGAAAGGTAAACCTCTCATCTTGTCATTATTCCTATTGCTTTCAGCAAGTTATGTGTTGTCTCAAAATACCTATGATATTGTTTTTCCAGGCACAGATAGGGATCAAAAGTGTAAATTATGTTTCCAGATCTTTAACCAGAAACCTTCAGAGGTTAAGTTTTCTATCAAGAGAGAAAACGACAAGCTTTTTTTTGAAGTAAACGATAGAAATTGGTTCAATTTATTGTTTAATAATGCAGGTGATGGTGTGGCAGTAGATATTGTTATGAAAGATCGCTATGCCTGTGAATCGGAGCCGATAAACAATACTCAAATTAAAGGGGATTTACTTAAACCAGTTTATTCTAAAGAACTGAAAAGTGGGTTAAAGACCTATGACGACAATAGATTTAGAGTATTGGTTGGAAAAATACCAGATGGGTTACTTAATGACAAATTAGAGTTTAACATTTTGTTTTTAAGTAATAAAAACTTGTGTCGATATTATGTTATTTATGATCTGGAATTTTATGCGTGGGATTTGTTAGATATGGGCATGTATTTGGATTCTTTGACCTACAGCCCAAAAGAAATAAAAGCATCGGCGGATAAAGATTATGTGATTCGTAACAAAACACTAAAATTTAAGATTCCTTTTAAAAAGAACAAATCCAGTTATTCACAAGCAGATATAAAACCAATTTATGACTCCTTACGATTAACAGATTTTAATATTAAAACTATAAATATTAAAGCATACGCTTCAATAGAAGGAGTTGCGCATCGTAATATAGAATTGCAGCAACTAAGGGCGAATAGTATTGTTTCTGCGTTACAGTCATTTCAGAAATCGACCATTAAAACACAGGTGTCTTCGTCTGAAAACTGGGTTGAGTTTTTCAACGATATTAAGGGGACTAAATATGAGTTTTTGTCGTCGTTAACTAAAGAAGGTGTTAGAGAAAAAATAGCGGGGGCATTATCTAGGGAAATGGAGCCTATTTTTAAAAACCATAGAAAAGCTGTATTAGAACTAGAGTTAGAAAAAAAGGACAAGTACAGTGCCGAGTCTGCTAACGCATTGCTCGCAATATTTAATAAAGCTGTGGCTTTAGGAAAGGTAGGTGAAGCCAAAGAAATTCAAAATTCAATTTTTGAAAAAATAAAAATAAAGGAAGCCTCTGCAGATATTTTGCAAAAGATGACTATTCCAAAGGAGGTCAAATTTGCTAAAATATTGAATAAGAATGCTGCCTATAAGTATATGTTGGATTTTAGACAGGCTTTAATTGTTTATAACGAACTATTAGCACTTGAAAAGTTAGTGCCTAGAGATAGAGAAATAAAATATAATTTGGCCGCTCTTAAAATAGTTTTATGGCGTTTTAAAGCGATAGATGTGGATGAAGAAGCGTTACAAAAACAAATCTTAGCTTTAAAAAATTATGTCTTACCGAGTTCCCTTATCGCAAGAATGATGGTAAATTATCATATCATTAAAGCAGAAAATTTAATGGAGAAAAAAGATTATACTAATAAAGACCAATCCATTACATTCATACACAATAATTATAAAAAGTTTCCTTTATCTGATTACGATTATTTAAGTTTAGCTCAGTTTTTTAGTTATTATGCCAGTCATGATATGGCGGTAGAACTGTTAGATAGAAAGGTAAGAAGTATTGATGTTGATGAAGATTTATTGTTTTACTATTTAAACTTAACGTTAATAAACAAACAACTTACGCGAGACCCAAATTATAGAACAATTATGTTAAATGCTATCAATATGAATCAACAGCGATTTTGCAAATTGTTTAATTCTGTAGAAAATGGAGGCGTGACGTTCCAGCTATTGGAAGATGAATATTTGAGAAAAGCCTATTGTGAGAGTTGTGAGGATTAAAATTTATAAATCTTTTCAGGGGTCACACAGAAATCTAATGTAACATCGCTTTCAAAAACATCTGTAATTTTAGTTTCAGCTTCAAAAAAAGAAAGCCCTATTTTAATAGTTTCTGGTTTACAGTCAGCTAAAAACCGATCGTAAAATCCTTTGCCATAACCTACTCGATTCCCTGTTTCGTCGAAGGCTAAAAGTGGAACAAAAACAACGTCAATTTTATTGGGTTCAATTTCAATGCCATTAACAGGTTCGGGAATGTTATAATTATTTTTCTTTATTGGGGTGTTGTCTGTTAGTAAATAATGACTCATGGAGCCTGTTTTAAAGTCACTTTTTGGAACTACAATATGTTTGTCCTTGCCAGACAGTATACTCATTATGTATTCTGTGTTTACTTCTTTATGTTCTTCAATAGAAAGGAATATATGGTAAAAATCATAAGTCCAGATAGGTAATTTTAAGACCTGATTGGCTACTGATACACTTAAATCATGAATCTGGTTGGTAGACAATTTATTACGAAGCGCTTTATATGTTTTTCGCAATTGCGATTTATTCATAAACCAATTTAGAATTTTAATTTAGTAGTTATATGGAACAATGCATCACCTTGGTAAACGATGGGTGATTCGTTAACATTAATAATATAGCCCGAGGATTCGGCTTTTACAAAATAATTAAGTTTGCCATAAGGGTCGGTAATGTTTCCAATAACATCGCCTTTTTTTACATTAGCTCCAATTTTAATAGATGCCTTGAACATGCCTGATAAGTGAGCACGTTGCCAACGACTTTCATCGACATAAACACAATCTTTTTTGGGAGCTGACACCTTGAATTTTGAGTTTAACATCCCTAAGTGGTGCAATATCCGTTTAGAACCATTCACCCCATAATTTGTTACAATTGGATCGATGTGAAATGATTTGCCGCCTTCAAAAAGCAATAAGGGTTTGCCTAATTTATAGCAAGTGTTTCGAAACGATTTGTTTAAATTTTTTGAGTATAAAACAAAAGGCGCACCAAATACTTTAGCTAGGTCGTTTAGGGGTTTATCGTCTTTTACAATGCGTAATTGAGGTGCGTTAAACCGCCCAGAACCTCCAGTATGGAAATCAATTATATAGTCAACGTACGGAACTATTTCGTGAATTAACTTGTGGGCCACCCTGCTGGCTAAAGAGCCTTCGGCCGAACCAGGAAATGAACGGTTTAAATCCCTGCCGTCCGGGAACTCACGTTTTAAATTAATAAAACCAAAGATATTGATTACCGGAATACAAATAATGGTGCCGCATTTAGGTTTGTTAATCCCCTTGGCTATAAGTTGCCTTACAATCTCTACACCGTTAACTTCATCGCCGTGGATTCCAGCGGTGAATAATACAGTTGGGCCAGGTTTTTTAGAGCGCTCTATAATAACAGGAACATTTACCGAAGAAGACGTGTGCAGTTTGGCAACATCAAAACTTGCTTCCTTACTTGCCCCAGGTTCAATATCTATACCTAGGATTGTTAAAATGTTGTTATTGGTTTTAGCCATCTAGAATGTTATCTTCTGTTTCTTTCAATATAAGTTATAATGCTTTTGGCTATGTTTTTACCAGTAGCAGCTTCAATACCTTCTAGTCCTGGGGTTGAGTTTACTTCCAAAAGTAATGGCCCTCTGGAAGATTGCAGCATGTCAACACCACATACAGGCAATTTTAGGGCACGTGCTGCATTAATCGCTAATCGTAATTCGGATTCGTTTAGCTTTATAATATTGGCAGAGCCCCCTCGGTGCAAGTTAGATCGGAATTCCCCATCCTTTCCTTGTCGTTTCATAGCACCAACAACTTGACCATCCACGATTAAAGCTCTCAAATCGGCACCACCAGCCTCCTTTATGAACTCCTGAACAATTACTCTTGCTTCAAGGCCATTAAAAGCTTCCAGTACAGATTCGGCAGCATTTTTGGTTTCGGCCAAAACAACACCTAGGCCTTGTGTGCCCTCTAAAAGCTTAATGATTACCGGTACACCTCCAACATGTTCAATAACTTCTTCTACATCGCGAGAATAATTTGTGAATACCGTTTTAGGCATGCCTATACCAGCTTTACTAAGGCTTTGTAAGCTTCTAAGTTTGTCCCTAGAGCGCTGGATAGCTTCAGATCTTGCTATGGTAAACACGTTCATCATTTCAAATTGCCTTACAACGGCACAACCATAAAACGTGACAGAAGCACCAATTCTAGGTATAACGGCATCTACATAGTCTAAATAACGGTCTTTATAAAAAATAGTTGGCTTTTCCTTTTCAATAATGATGTCGCATTTTAAGGGATCAATAATTTCAATTTTATGCCCTCGTTTTTCGCCTTCAAACCTTAGACGGTTGGTTGAGTATAAATGCTGGTTTCTAGAAAGGATTACTATATTCATAAGGTCTTAAGATTGTAGGATATATTTTCTAAATCCACATCTACAATAAATTTTCGTTTTAAAAATTGCCTGCCTATAAGTACAGGAAATTTCATATCGTCGCGTGTGCTTAAAGTTAAGTTAATCTTATATGTTTTTCCAAAAAATATGGCTTCAGATTTTATTTTATACCTATTTTCCTTTAAACCATTACTGCTTTTTACGTTTGTACGTGAAAAGGTATTAAAAACAACCTCCTTACCACTAAAATTAGGGTGTCCTTTGCTGTAAAAAGTACACCGCAAAGTGTTGTTTTCTTCAATAATTTTCGAGCAATGAATTGCCGATGTATAGGCACCGGTATCTATTTTGACATCTATATTGAATAAATTAAGCTTAGGAAAGTCAATCTTATCGACTCTTCCTATTATTTGTTTGCTCATTTAGTGTTTTTAAAAGTGGCGCAATGTAGCAAATTAGTTAATTCAAAAACGTATTTAACATTAAAAGTTTAATCGAAAAGAATTCCCCAAGGCTCCGTCTCGGGGATAGTTCGTTTCAAGAAATTCTTTTAATAGAATTATAAGATTGTATTTAAGCGATAAAAAATTAAAATAATTACCTTTGGTTGAATGGATAAACCAACTTTGGACATACAATTAAAAACCTTGCCAAATGCCCCTGGTGTATATCAATATTACGACGCAGAAGGTACTATTCTCTATGTTGGAAAAGCTAAGAATTTAAAAAAGCGTGTTAGTTCCTATTTTACAAAGATACACGATAGTGGTAAGACCAGAGTACTAGTAAAAAAAATAGCGAGTATCAAGCATATTGTTGTCGATACCGAAACAGATGCTTTGCTGTTGGAAAATAACCTGATAAAAAAATACCAACCGCGTTATAACGTCATGCTGAAAGATGACAAATCGTATCCGTGGATTTGTATTAAAAATGAACGTTTCCCAAGAGTGTTTTCCACACGACGTGTTATTAAGGATGGAAGCGAATATTTTGGGCCTTATACTAGTATGAAAACCGTATCGACTTTGTTAGGCCTGATTAAAGGCTTGTACAGTTTAAGAACATGTAATTACCATTTGTCTGAATCTAAAATTGAAGCAGGAAAGTATAAAGTCTGCTTAGAGTATCATTTGGGAAACTGTAGAGGTGCCTGTGAAGGTTTGGAAACCGAACAGGAATACAATGAAAACGTCAAAGCAATTAAAGAAATATTAAAAGGGAATTTTAAAGACTCGCTGTCGCAATTCAAATTACAGATGAAACAATTGGCAGCAGATATGCAGTTTGAAGAAGCGCAAAAAATAAAAGAAAAGATTGAGGTATTAGAGAACTATCAAGCGCGTTCTACTATTGTAAATCCTAAAATTAGTAATGTGGATGTGTTTTCAATAACCAGTGACGAAAGTTATGGTTATATTAATTTTTTACAATTGTCTTACGGATCCATTATCCGATCACATACCTTAGAGGTAAAAAAGAAATTAGATGAAAGCGATCGAGAGTTGTTAGAATTGGCCGTAACAGAAATAAGGCAGCGTTTCAATTCTAAATCCAAAGAAATTTACGTGCCTTTTAAAATTGATTTGGGAAACGATGTTAAGGTAACCATTCCTAAATTGGGAGATAAGAAGCATATTTTGGATTTGTCACTTCGCAATGCCAAGTATTATAGAATGGAGCGGTTTAAACAAATAAAAATAACCGATCCAGACAGGCATGTTAATAGGATTATGGCACAAATGAAAGCAGATTTAAGGCTTTCGGAAGAGCCTAGGCATATTGAATGTTTTGATAATTCCAATATTCAAGGTACTAATCCCGTAGCAGCATGTGTGGTTTTTAAAGATGGAAGACCAAGTAAGAAGGACTATCGTCATTTTAATATTAAAACAGTAGTTGGTCCCGATGATTTTGCATCTATGGAAGAGGTAGTATACAGGCGCTACAAACGATTGCTTGAAGAGGAGCAGCCATTACCTCAGCTTATTATTATTGATGGCGGAAAAGGGCAATTGTCCTCTGCTTTAAAGAGCTTGGATGCGCTTAACTTAAGAGGGAAGATTGCAATTGTCGGAATTGCGAAACGTTTGGAAGAATTATTTTACCCAAATGATCCAATTCCTTTATATTTAGATAAGAAAAGTGAAACCTTAAAAGTAATTCAACAACTGCGTAATGAAGCACATAGGTTTGGGATAGAACATCATAGAAATAAACGAAGTAAAAGTGCGTTAAATACAGAGCTAGAAACGATTCCCGGAGTAGGAGAAAAAACAATAGTGGTTTTACTAAAGCACTTTAAATCCGTAAAACGAATTGTAAATGCCAAGTTGGATGAACTAGAAGCTGTGGTAGGCGTTTCAAGAGCAGAAAAAATTTATAACCATTACCATAAAAAATGAAATACGCACTAGCTATAATCTTATATTTTATTTGTGTTTCTGGCTTTGCTCAGGAGACAGATAAAAAGGATATAAAAGTAGGTTTGGTGCTTAGTGGTGGAGGCGCAAAAGGTTTGGCTCATGTAGGTGTGCTTAAAGTTATAGATAGCTTAGGGGTACGTATAGATTACATAGGCGGAACCAGTATGGGGGCTATTATAGGAGCTTTGTATGCTTCAGGCTATTCAGGGAAACAAATTGAAGCTATTTTTAAGAATGCTAACTTCGATGATATATTGAACGATAATTTGCCAAGAGCTTCTAAAACATTCTATGAACGTGAGAATTCAGAGAAATATGCCATTGTCTTGCCTTTTGATAATTTCAAGATTAAGTTGCCTTCGGCGCTTTCAAGAGGTCAAAATGCCTATGGAATGCTTTCAAGATTATTGTTACATGTAAACGATATCGAAGACTTTAATGATTTACCAATTCCATTTTTTTGCGTTGCTACTAATATAGAAACCGGTAAGGCAGTAATTTTGGATAAAGGGAATTTGGCACAATCCATAATGGCGAGTGGTGCCTTTCCCTCATTATTTCAACCGGTTATTGTCAATGACCAGCTTTTGGTTGACGGTGGCGTAGTAAATAATTACCCTATAGATGAGGTTAAGCAAAAAGGGGTTGATATTATTGTTGGAGCCGATGTACAGGACAGTTTAGCAACTAGAAAAGAACTCACATCAGCTCCTGAGATTTTACTTCAAATTAATAATTACCGAACGATTAACGATATGCGCTTGAAGTCAAAAAAAACAGATGTTTATATAAAACCGGAAGTTAAGGATTTTACTGTGGTTTCTTTTGATTCAAGTGAACAGCTTATGAAGCAAGGGCACATTGCAGCTTTAAAATATGCTGAGGTGTTTAAAGAAATACATTCAAATCAGGATCAAACCAATACTATTAAGCGACCAGAAATAAAACGGGTAGATAGCATAAAAATTAATTCGGTAACGCTTAAAGGAAATAAAAATTATACACGATCCTATGTGTTGGGTAAGTTAAAATTTAAAGCGAGAGAAAAAGTTAGTTACGATCATTTTTATAAAGGGGTGAATAATTTGGTAGCAACCAATAATTTTGATAATTTTTTGTACCATTTGGAGTCCTCAAAAAGTGAAGAAGGCTACGACATGTATGCTTCTTTAGAAGAAAGCTCAAAAACTATGTTTTTTAAATTAGGGGTGCATTTTGATGATTTATACAAAAGCTCTGCGCTGATCAATTTTACCAAAAAAAGAACCTTTACTAAAAATGATGTATTGTCTTTCGATTTGATTCTTGGCGATAATGTAAGGTACAATTTAGAGTATTATGTCGACAGGGGATTTTACTGGAGTGTTGGTTTTAAGTCGCGATTCGATGGATTTAACCAGAATGTAGCGGCAAATACTATTTTAACATCAGAAGAATTAGCTTTGATAAATGTAAATAAACTGTCGCTTGAAATAGGGGATTTTACCAATCAGTTGTATTTACAGACGCTTTTTAGAAAGGATTTTGCTTTAACCCTCGGGGCAGAGCATAAACATTTAACGATCGCCTCCGAAACGATTGTCGCCAATAATTCAAATGAAGAAACGTTTTTTGAAAAAAGTGATTATTTAAGTTTATTTGGTAAATTGAAGTTTGACACCTATGATGATAAATACTTGCCTAAAAAGGGGTTTTTGTTTGAGGGAGATTTACATAGTTACCTTTACGCATCAGGACTTAATAAAGATTTCTCAGGGACATCAATTGCCAAGGCGACTATAGGTTACTCACAAGATTTTTCTACAAAGTTTACAGCAAACCTAACGGCACAAGGAGGTTTTAGAATAGGAGAGGATTTAAGTCCATACCTTAATTTTTCTCTAGGAGGTTATGGAGCGCAATTAATTAATAACTATACTCCGTTTTTTGGGTATGATTTTCTGTCCCTTACGGGCAATAGTTTTGTTAAGTCGACACTAACTTTGGATTATGAGTTTTTTAAGAATAACCATATAAATATTGCTGCGAATATTGCAAATGTAGAAGACAACATTTTTGAAACCGGCGAATGGTTTTCTGAACCAGATTACACAGGTTATGCTATTGGATATGCCCTCGAAACACTTCTTGGGCCTATAGAAGCGAAGTATACATGGTCACCCGAAATTAAAAAAAGTATTTGGTTTTTTAGTCTTGGTTTTTGGTTTTAGTATCCTGTAAATTTTTACGATATTTGTAACGTTATGCAGTTGTTTTGGAAAGACTTATTGCAATTTCTTCATTACCTTATCAAGAGAAATCCTGAATAAGCAAGCATTTTTGTATCTTTATATATACTGACTTACAGTTAAATGTAACCTTGTTTATAAATACAAGTTACTTTTTTAGTATTTAATTTTAATATTTTACAAAAATGCCATTTTATCATAAATTAGGAACGATTCCTCGCAAACGTCATATTCAATTCAGAAAACCAGACGGGAGTTTATATTACGAACAATTATTTGGAACCATCGGTTTCGATGGGATGTATACAAATAGTTACCATGAACAGCGCCCAACGCAGGTAAAAGAAATAAAAAACCAATACAGTGTTAAGCCAAAAATTGCTATTGAAAACAATATTAAATCATATCGGTTAAAAGGATTTCAGGTAAAACCAGAACAGGATTATTTAGAGAGTAGAAAAACGGTGCTTGTTAATAGTGATTGCGCCATTGTATTGGCAGCACCACAAGAATCTACACAAAACTACTTTTACAAGAATACAGATGCCGATGAGTTGCTGTTTGTTCATAAGGGCTCAGGGACGTTGCGTACCATGCTTGGGAATCTTGATTTTAAGTATGGCGATTATCTGTTAATCCCAAGGGGAGTCATTTATAAAATAGATTTCGATACCGAAGAGAATAGACTTTTTATTATAGAGTCACATCGGCCAATATATACGCCAAAGCGATATAGAAACTGGTTTGGGCAATTATTGGAACATGCCCCTTTTTGTGAGCGCGATATACGCAAACCAGAGACATTGGAAACTCATAATGAAAAAGGGGTGTTTTTAATAAAAGTAAAGAAGCAAGGTGATATTATTGAAATGGTCTATGCATCGCATCCTTTTGATGTGGTAGGGTACGATGGATATAATTATCCGTATGCGTTTTCTATTCACGATTTTGAACCTATTACCGGTCGAATCCACCAACCGCCACCAGTGCATCAAACGTTTGAAACCGATGCCTTTGTGGTGTGTAGCTTTGTGCCACGATTATACGATTACCACCCTCAATCCATTCCAGCGCCATATAATCATAGTAATATAGATAGTGATGAAGTGCTGTACTATGTTGATGGTGATTTTATGAGTAGAAACGATGTAGAAGTCGGACACATTTCCTTGCACCCGGCAGGTATTCCACACGGTCCACATCCAGGAGCGGCCGAGCGAAGTATAGGGAAAACAAAAACTGATGAATTAGCTGTAATGGTAGATACTTTTAAACCACTAAAGCTAACAGAAGAAGCAATGAAAATTGCGGATGAAGATTACTATAAATCTTGGTTAGAGTAAATTATTAATCTGAAGCTGTTTCCTGCTCTTGATATGTCTTTTTTATAAAAATCAAAAAGAAAGCCACTTCAATCAGGAGTAAAGCATAAACATTTGTTGTTAATTAAACGATTCAACGAATAAAAAATAAACACTATTGTTATGAGTAAAGAAGTTAAATCAGTAGACTACGGTTTAGAAAAGATATTCGAAGGAGCGCAAGATTTTTTGCCACTTCTAGGGACGGATTATGTAGAATTTTACGTTGGGAATGCCAAACAATCAGCGCACTTTTACAAGACAGCATTCGGTTTTCAATCCTATGCATACAAAGGCTTGGAAACAGGATCAAAAGATACTGTGAGCTATGTGCTGAAGCAAGATAAGATCAAGTTGGTGTTAACGACACCTTTAAACAGTGAATCACCAGTTAATGATCATATAGTAAAACATGGAGACGGTGTAAAAATTATAGCGTTGTGGGTTGAAGATGCTAGAAAAGCATATGAGGAAACTATAAAAAGAGGTGCTAGGTCTTATATGGAACCGGTAGTGGAAAAAGATGAGCATGGCCAAGCCGTTAGAGCTGGTATTTATACCTATGGAGAAACAGTTCATATGTTCGTTGAACGAAAGGATTATAAAGGTCCCTTTTTACCAGGGTTTGTTGCCTGGGAGTCGGATTATAACCCCAAACCAGTTGGGCTTAAGTACATAGACCATATGGTAGGAAATGTAGGCTGGGGACAAATGAATACCTGGGTAAAATGGTATGAGGATGTTATGGGCTTTGAAAACTTTTTGTCGTTCGACGATAAACAGATACATACCGAATATTCAGCATTAATGAGTAAGGTGATGAGTAATGGTAATGGGCGTATAAAATTTCCAATTAATGAGCCGGCAAAAGGAAAGAAACGTTCGCAAATTGAAGAGTATTTGGATTTTTATGAAGGCGCAGGTGTACAACATATCGCAGTAGCAACCGATGATATTATTAATACAGTGTCCCAATTAAAAGCTAGAGGTGTTGAGTTTTTGCCTCCACCGCCGCAAGCTTACTACGACGATATTCCACGTAGGTTAGGAGAGCATAAGGATATGATGAAAGAAGACATAAAGGAGCTTCAAAAATTATCGATTTTGGTTGATGCAGATGAAGAAGGGTATTTGCTTCAAATTTTTACAAAACCCGTTGAAGATAGGCCAACCCTGTTCTTTGAGATCATTCAGCGTATGGGAGCACGCGGTTTTGGTGCTGGAAACTTTAAGGCGCTTTTCGAATCTATTGAAAGAGAACAAGCAAATAGAGGCACACTATAAGGATATTTGCTTCATAATCTTATAAATATCAATAAAACTCTGTCATTTATTTTTGATGGAGTTTTATTGTTTTAATACTTTTGGAACAGTAATTGTAATTCCTGTATCGTAATACTAAAATCAAATATTTAAAGTTGAATAGGTATTACATTCACAGATATCCCTTTGCAAATGAAAAGACAACTATTTATAGTACTTATAGCACTACTGGCATTAAATCCTGTTTTTTCTCAGGAAAAATCGGCTTTTGATGTAGGCGAATGGTTTAAATTTAAAATGAGCTACAGTGGGTTTTTAAAGGCCGGTAATGCGACACTCACCGTTAGGGATTCTAAGATTAATGACAAGGATGTATACCATGTTGTGGGTAAAGGATGGACAACAGGTATGATAAAATGGTTTTTTAAGGTTAAAGATAGGTATGAAAGCTACTTTGATAAAGAGACTATTATGCCCTATAAGTTCATTAGGAATATTGATGAAGGAGGCTATACAAAGGATCTTGAAATAGATTTCGACCAAACTAAAAACCTAGCCTATATAAATGATAAAAAACATAATAAGAAAACGGTAATTGAGACCAGACCTAATATTCAAGATATGGTTTCTACATTTTATTATTTGCGTAATAATTTAGATGTTGGGACGTTAAAAATAGGAGATGAAGTAAGGGTAGATATGTTTTTTGACAAGGAGAACTACGGCTTTAAACTACAGTTTTTGGGAGAAGAAATAGTAAGTACGGATTTTGGAGATGTTGAAGCCTTAAAATTTAGGCCTTATGTTATGGCGGGTAGGGTATTTAAAGAAGAAGAAAGTTTGACACTTTGGGTGTCGAAAGACAAAAATAAAGTACCTTTGCGAATTAAAGCAGATCTAGCTGTAGGGTCGTTAAGAGCAGACCTTGAAGCGTTTAAGGGACTTAAGCATCCTTTCAAAATTGTTGTTGATAATTAAATAAATTTTGGACTCAAAAATAACCGACCAACTTAAAAAAAAGTATGAAGCAATAGGGCAGGACCTAAATGTTCAGTTGGAAGGTTTGCTTCACGGTAAACCCATGACTTATTGGGATTACATTCAAACCGATGCTTTATTAAATCTTCAGGTACAGCGAACGACGTTACCAGATGAGATGGTATTTATTATGTACCATCAAATAACCGAGTTGTTCTTTAAAATGATCCTTGTTGAAATTGAACAAGTTGCTAAAAATGATACTGCAGACGTTACCGTCTTTACTTCGAAGCTCATGCGCATAAGTCGTTATTTCGATATGCTTACCGCTTCGTTTACCATTATGAAGGACGGTATGGATGTCGATCAATATAACAAATTTAGAACGACACTAACACCCGCCAGTGGTTTTCAAAGTGCCCAGTATCGAAAAATTGAATTCGCATCAACCGAACTTATCAATTTAATAGACAAGCGCTATAGGGAAACTATAGATAGGAATACGTCTTATGAACATGCTTTTGAGCATTTGTATTGGCAAGCAGCAGGTAAAGATTATAAAACAGGTAAAAAGAGTTATACTTTAAGCGTTTTTGAAGAAAAATATAAGGGCGAATTTATTAAGTTTACCGAGTTTTATAATACCCACAATTTGTGGACAAAATTTAAGGCCTTACCTCAGGAACATAGAGAGAATAAAGAATTAATAAAAGCCATGCGCCATTACGATTACACAGTAAATATAAAGTGGGTCATGGCACATTACAATACAGCAAACCATTATTTAAACCTTGGGGGCAAAACCGCCGAAGCTACCGGAGGTAGTGAATGGGTAAAGTATATGCATCCAAAACATCAAAAAAGAATATTTTTTCCAGACTTATGGACAGAAGAAGAATTGCAAAATTGGGGATCAAATATTTAATAGCGTGCTTGCTAAGTCTAAGCCTGTTTTTAGGCTGTAAAGAAGACAAGCAACAACAACCTTTAGTAGAAGAAGAACTGGCGGTTGTAGAAGCACCTGACGAAGTCTATGAATTTGGGTTTAACTTGAATGATTTTGTTGTAAAAAGAGATACAATAAAAAAAGGAGATAGTTTTGGGGAAATTCTAGAACGTAATAAAATAGGCTATCCTAAGATATTCCATATCGCCGAAAAAGCAAAAGACACTTTTGATATTAGAAGGCTTCAAGTAGGCAAACCCTACACCTTACTCTGTACAAAAGACTCTTTGCAAAGGCCTACATGTTTTATTTATCAGCCTAATAAGGTAGATTATGTTGTTATTAATTTCCAAGATTCTATTCATGCCTATAAGCGGCAAAAACCTATTAAGTTTGTCGAGAAAGAGATTTCAGGAACCATATATTCCAATTTATCGGTGACTATGGATAGCCTGCATTTGTCGCCAATACTAACAAATACTGTTGCAGATATTTATGCATGGACATTAGATTTTTATAAGTTGCAAAAAGGCGACAAGTTTAAAATAATATATACAGATAAGTATATAGAAGACTCAATTTATGCAGGTTTAGACAATGTAAAGGCAGCTTATTTTGAACATAATAATGAACCCTTTTATGCTTTTGAGTTTGTAACCGACAGTGTAAAAGGAATTATGGACTATTTTGACGAAAATGCTAAAAATTTGCGTAGGGCTTTTTTAAAGTCCCCGATTAAATTTAGATATCGAATTTCATCTCGCTATAATTTGCGACGTAGAATAGCCTATTACGGATATAAAGTACGTCCACACAAAGGTACCGACTTTGCCGCGGCTGTAGGAACCCCAATTATGGCTACGGCTAATGGGACAGTAACGAAATCCACCTATGCAGGTGGTAATGGTAATTATGTTAAGATCAGGCATAATAGCACCTACGAAACCCAATACCTTCACATGAAAAAGCGTAAGGTAAAAGTAGGACAGCATGTAAAGCAGGGTGATGTTATAGGCTGGGTTGGTATGACCGGAAATACCGGAGGCCCCCATGTGTGTTATCGATTCTGGAAGAATGGTAAACAAGTGGATCCATTTAGACAAAAATTGCCGGAGGCCGAGCCTATTTCAGATAGTTTAAAAGCGAAATACCTGGATTTTATAGCACCCATAAAAGTACAATTGGACAGTATTCCTTATGAAGAAGAAATATTTGAAGACACTATAAACAATAACAACAACCTTATTACAAGCAACAACTAACTTTATGGCATTACCAAACATAAATCCAACAACAACAAAATCTTGGGAACAGCTGCAAGCACATTATAATGATGTTCACAATCTTCACATGAAGGATTTATTTGCACAGGATAAAGACCGTGCAAGTAAATTCACTATAAACTGGGAAGATTTTTATGTGGATTTCTCAAAAAACAGAATAACAGAAGAAACATTAACTTACTTGTTACAGTTAGCCGATGAGGTTAAATTGAAAGAAGCTATTGAAAGTCAGTTTTCAGGAGAGAAAATCAATCAAACAGAAGGGCGTGCCGTTTTGCATACGGCTTTACGAGCGCCAATAACTTCAGAATTTAAGGTAAACGGTGTGAATGTTATACCCGAAGTGTATAATGTTAAAAAGAAAATAGAACATTTCACTAACGAAGTGGTTAATGGAAACAGAAAAGGGTTTACCGGAAAACCATTTACCCATGTTGTAAATATTGGTATTGGAGGTTCCGATCTTGGCCCTGCGATGGTGGTCGATTCATTACAATATTATGCCAATCACTTAACCACACATTTTGTTAGTAATGTTGATGGCGACCATGTTAATGAAATTATTAAAAAATTAGACCCAGAGACGACGCTTTTTGTAGTAGTTTCTAAAACATTTACTACGCAAGAAACCCTGTCTAATGCGAATACGATTAAGGAGTGGTTCTTAAAGTCGGCCGATCAAGCAGCCATAGCCAAACATTTTGTGGCGGTATCTACCAATATAGAAAGCGTGAAAGCATTTGGTATAGATGAAGCGAATGTATTCCCTATGTGGGATTGGGTAGGAGGTCGCTTTTCATTATGGAGTGCCGTTGGTTTAACTATTAGTTTGGCTATTGGTTATAACAATTTTGATAGCCTACTACAAGGAGCCAACAAAATGGATGAACATTTTAAAAATGAAGATTTTAAAACTAACATTCCGGTAGTATTAGCCCTTATAAGTATTTGGTACAATAACTTTTTTAATGCCGAAAGTGAAGCGGTAATACCTTATTCTCAATATCTCAATCAGTTTGCAACCTATTTGCAACAAGGTATTATGGAGAGTAACGGAAAAAGCGTAGACCGCAATGGGAATGCAATCGATTATCAAACAGGAACGTTAATTTGGGGTGAGCCGGGCACGAATTCACAGCATGCCTTTTTCCAACTAATTCATCAAGGAACCAAATTGATTCCAGCCGATTTTATTGGATTTGTAAAATCGTTGCATGGTAATCAAGACCATCAAGATAAATTGATTTCAAACTTTTTGGCGCAAACAGAAGCCTTACTTAATGGTAAAACGGAAGCCGAAGTAGTTGCCGAAGGTACGGCAAAGGACTTAACGCCCTTTAAAGTGTTTAATGGTAATAAGCCAACCAACACTATTTTTGTCAATAAATTAACTCCAGAAAGTTTAGGGAAATTGATTGCCATGTATGAGCATAAAATTTTTGTACAAGGCATTATTTGGAACATTTTTAGTTACGATCAATTTGGAGTTGAGTTAGGAAAACAATTGGCAAGTAAAATTCTGAATGAATTTAATGGAAGTACAGTAAACGAACACGATTCGTCTACTTTAAATCTGTTGAATTATTATAAAACATCTAAGTAAAGAGATAATCAATATTTAGTATTTTTTTATGTATTAATTATTACATTTGTTTCATTAACACATAACTGTAAAATCATGTACAATACCATACAAACATTACATTCTTATTGGGCTTATATTGTTTTATTAGTTTTAATTATAGCTGCTGTCAATGCAGTTGTTAAGTTTTTGGGAAACAAGGAATATTCAGCAAAGGACTTTAGAATATCGTTGTTTACATTAATAGTGTCCCATATTCAATTATTAATTGGTTTGGTATTATATTTGGTATCTCCCCGTTTAGCGCTTTTTGGCGAGCTTGGAATGGGCGGCGTGATGAAAGATGCTGTAAACAGATTGTATTTAGTAGAGCATCCTTTTGTTAATATTATTGCTGTTGCTTTAATAACCATAGGTTATTCAAAGCATAAAAAGAAGCTTACTTCATCTGCAAAACTAAAGCCCATTGCTATTTTTTATACGCTAGCACTGTTATTGTTTTTATCGCGTATACCTTGGAGTGCTTGGTTAAGCTAGAAGGAAGTAGTTTGAACAAAATGTTTAATTGCTCATTTCTTTTATTATATAAACGTATACAGGGAAGTGGTCGCTATATCCATTTGTGAATCCTTCATTTGAGAAACTTCTAAAAGGATACCCTTTATAGGAGCCCTGACTGGTAACTAAATAAGGTTTGTTATAAATACCCGCTTTAAAAAACTGAAATGATGAGTAGTCCTTATTTAACAAAGGACTTGTTATTATTATTTGGTCGAATAAGCTCCAGTTGTCGCGATATGCTGTTGTGCCCAGTCCATCTTTATACAGTTTTTCAAAAGGATTATAAAGTCCCTTGAGACCTAGTCTTTTGGGATTCTTTTTTGGATTTAAAATTGATTTTATACTTGGACTAATGGGGTCATCATTAAAATCGCCCATTATTAATATTTTGGCATATGGATCTATTATTTGTAGGGAATCCACAATGTGTTTTGTTAGTCTGGCAGCTGCTATCCGTTTATAAGAACTTCGTAATTCTCCACTACGTCGTGAAGGCCAATGGTTTACGATAAGATGAATTAATTCGCCTTCTAATTTGCCGCTTACTAATAGCTGATCCCTTGTATAGACCTGTTTCTTGGAAATATTATCATAAATATTTAGTTTATGATTGCTTGTTGACATGCGAGAAAATAATTCTTTTTGATATATAAGCGCAACATCAATACCACGTGCGTCAGGAGATTCATAATGAATAATGCCGTAATCTTTACGGGCTAACAGCGAATCGTTTACAATAGCTTCTGCAATGCTTCTATTTTCAATTTCGCATAAACCTATAATCGCTGGCGTATTGTTTGTGCTTTCATAACCTATATCGGCTATAACACGAGCCATGTTTTGTACTTTTTTTTTGTAAATGGCCGACTGGTTGGATTTAAGTTCCATAATCGGACTTAATTCATCAAGCTTTTTAGGGTCATTGATAGTATCGAACAAGTTTTCCAGATTGTAGAATGCTATGGTATGCACTCTATACTGTTTTACTTCTTGAGTATGTCCCCAAAACATAGACCCTAAAACTAGAGGAAGTAGAATAAAAACGTGTTTGTTTTTAACAGATCTAGGTGATTTAGACTTCTTTATAAACATGGTTTCATTTAAAAATTTTAGCATTATATTTTAAAAATAAGAAAAAACATTATATATTGTAAGAAATAGTGTATTGTATTTTTAGTTTGTGCATGATAATTAATGTTTTTTGTATATGTTTTAAAAAGAAGAAAAACATATTGGTTATGGTTTTATTAATGATTTTTACGTCGTTTTCGCAGGGCACTTTTATAAAAGGGGGTGTTATTGATGCAGTTTCTTTACAACCCATACAGGATGTATCCATAACCATTGAGTCAACGAAGCAGGCAGTATATACAGATGCTTCGGGAGTATTTATGTTTTCAGCCAAAGTTCCATTGGGAGAACAAATATTGAGAATTTCAAAAGTTGGTTATACTACAAAAAGGTATCCGATAATTGTGAATGAAAATGAAACCGTAAGCATTTTTGATATGACTTTGGAAAGGGCAGTTTCTGATATACAAGAGTTGTTCACTATTTCGTTATCTGATGATGAATTGGATAGTGATACTAGTGAATTTGATAATATTTCAGGCTTGTTAGTGTCTTCGCTGGATGTATTTCAAAGAACCGCTGCCTTTGAATTTAGTCCGTCGTTTTTTAAAATGAGGGGTTTGGATTCCAATAATAGTACTGTTTTAATCAATGGTATAAAAATGAACAAGTTTTATAATGGCAGACCGCAATGGAGTAATTGGGGAGGTTTAAACGATGTGATGCGGAATCGGGAGCTAAGTGCTGGCTTATCGCCCTCGTCTTATAATTTTGGAGGTATACTAGGAAGTGTTAATATAACCATGCGCCCATCACAAGTAAAATCAGGAGGGCGGTTAACCTATTCGTCATCCAACAGGAGTTATACCAATCGCCTAATGACAACCTATAGCTCAGGTTTGCAAAAATCGGGATGGGCTTATATGTTATCTATAGCCAGGCGTTGGGGTAATGAAGGGTATCAAGATGGGACATCATACAATGCTAATTCGTTTTTTGGTTCTGTTGAAAACGTAATAAATGAAAAGCACAGTTTGGGAATAACAGGAATTTATACACCAAGTAGAAGAGGTAAGTCGTCACCCAATACCCAGGAGGTTTATGATTTGAAGGGGATAAAGTATAACGAATATTGGGGCTGGCAGCAAGGGGAGAAACGAAATGCACGTATTAAAGAAGTGGTAGAACCTGTACTTATGTTTAACCACTATTGGAATCTAAATAATCAAGCCGCTTTAAATACCAATATAGCGTATCAATTTGGGAGTATAGGGAACAGTAGGCTGGATTATAATGGTACCGATTTGATTAATGGTATTCCAGAAGGAGGAGGAGCTAATCCGAGTCCAGCTTATTATCAAAAACTTCCCAGCTATTTTGAAAGAAATTTTCCAGATGATTTGGAATTTGCTTATGGTGCGCAGAAACAGTTTTTAAAAGATGGTCAAATTAATTGGGATCATCTATACGAAGCAAATAGTTTAAATGCTTTAAAAGGAGGAAATGCCATTTATGCATTGTATGAGGATCGTGTCGATGATAGACAACTTACACTAAATACAATATTAAACTGGGAATTAAATGACCATATAATTTGGAACGCTTCAATTAACTACAGGAATTTGAAATCTGAAAATTTTGCACAAGTGATTGATTTGTTTGGAGCGAGTAGCTATTTAGATATTGATGGGTTTGCAACCAATAGCGATGACGCTCAAAATGATTTATTAAATCCCAATAGAATGGTTAATGAAGGCGATCGGTTTAAATACAATTTTAACTTTTTAGCTCGTGAGATTAATACCTACATTCAAACTCAGTTTAGATATGCTAAAGTTGACTTTTATATAGCAGTTGGAGTTAATAATACGCAATACCGAAGAGATGGGATTTATAAAAATGGTGGTTTCCCCGATTACTCTTTCGGAAAAGGAAAAACGTTAACCTTTACAGGATTTGGTGTTAAGGGAGGCTTGACCTATAAACCAATTAGCAAACACATAATAGATGTTAATGCAAGTTATACTACCCGACCTCCTACATTACAAAATACATACTCCAATGCTAGGGAAAATAATAGTATTGTACCAAATATTTCTGAGGAAAAAACAGCAACTGTGGATGCCAGTTATATTTTGCGTTTGCCCTTTGTAAAAGCAAAGCTTACAGGGTACTATACTAAAATTGCTAATGCCAACACTATTTCATTCTTTTTTGCCGATGGTATTGGAGGCGATAATGCCGTATTTGTTCAAGAAATATTACAAGGAATTGAAACAAATCATTTGGGAGGTGAATTGGGAATAGAAGCCCAAGTAACCCAAACGATTAAATTAAAAGGAGTAGCATCGGTAGGTCAATTTACCTATGCAAACAACCCCAATTTATTTTTAACAACCGAAGCGAATGATGCCTCGAAGCAAGCAGGTTTTATAGATGGTTTTAAGGATTTTGGTAAGTCGTATCTGAAAAACTATAAACTCGCAGCTGGACCTCATAGGGCTTATTCCATTGGTTTTGAGTATCGCGACCCTGAATACTGGTGGTTTGGGGCAACTGCAAATATGTTTACCAATACTTATATAGATGTTAGCCCGTTAACCAGGTCATTAAATTTTACAACCGATTTTGATGGAAACCCTTTTAACGATTACGATGAAGATTTGGCTGCCGAATTATTAAAACAGGAGCAATTTGATGATTATATGGTAATCAATCTTGTAGGAGGTAAATCGTGGAAGGTAGGTAATAAGTACATCGGTTTTTTCGCGAGTGTCAATAATATTTTAGATAAAGTGTATAAAACAGGTGGTTTCGAGCAAGGCAGGAATGCCAATTATAGACAATTGAGAGATGATAATGCTTTAGAAACCCCTGTTTTTGATTCTAAATATTGGTACGGTCGTGGAACAACATATTTTATGAATCTATACGTCAGATTTTAATAGAAACTGATTCCATTCATAACAAAACTAATTAAAGAATTAATAGAGGTTTGTTATGCGTTTTTTGTTTTGACAGTTGCAAAGTCGCAAGGATGAAACTTAAATGGAAGGATATTCCAAAAAATAATATTATGTTTTGTATAATTAAAAATATAAGAATGGTTGTGTCACTATATACCATGCTGTTTTTGGTTGCATGTGTTAAGGACAATGATTATAAGATTCCAGATGTTTCCATTCAGGAACCTAACATTCCTTCAGATAAAATAACAAGTTTTCAAGCTATTAAATCCCGATTTGAGCAAGCGAAGGCGAATGAACTTCCTATAGCGATTATCAAGTCTGATGAAGAATTGTATATTGAAGGTTACGTGATTTCTAGTGATAAAGCAGGTAATTTTTTTGAAGAGCTAATAATTCAGAATAAAATGGATGATAGTAATCCAGATACAGACCCCAGGTTAGGGTTTAGGCTTTCTGTTAATGTAAGTAACTTGAGTGATACCTATGAGGTAGGAAGGAAAGTTTATGTTAAAATGAACGGTTTAACCGTTGGGGAGTCTAATGGAGTAATGGTAATAGGGAAAGGAGAAGGTATTCAGGTTGAGCAAATTCAGGAATATGAGTACAAGGATATTATTATTAGAAGTACCGAGATAGTAGAGCTGATACCCAAAGTTTCTACTTTATTAGATTTAACAGAAGCCGATGAGAATACATTGGTTCAACTAGAAAATATGCAGATCCATAGGCACCAACGGGGCTTTACCTATGCAGGAGAGGGTATTGATGAATTTGATGGGTTGAGAACTTTGGAAAGTTGTAGCGATATAGGAACCATTGCCTTGCAAACTAGTACATTTTCAGATTTTAAGTCTTTACAGGTGCCACAACTTAAAGGAACGGTAAAAGGCATTTTTGCGCGCGATTTTAGTGATGAACAAAATGTGTTAATTGTTAACAGTATTGCCGATATCAATTTTAATGAGGAAGCTAGATGTGATCCTACGGAATTAGATTGTGGTATAGCCTTGGAGGGTGGAACAGAAAATCTGTTTTTTGAAGATTTCCAATCGCAAACCAACAATAGATTAATTACTGGCAATGGCTGGACAAACTATATAGAAGTAGGCTCTGAAGGTTGGGAAGCTTTTACTGCAACAGGGACTAATGCATCGCTTGGAAGATCGGCAAGGATGCGGTCTGCTAGTTCGGGCGATGCGAGTAATATTGCATGGTTAATAACGCCTGCTATTAATTTAGATGGATATAATGAGGTGACACTGCAATTTAAAACATCCAGCAGCTTTGCTGATGGCAGTCAGATGGAGGTTATGTATTCTTTAGATTGGGATGGTCTTGAAGAGCATATTACTTCAGCTACCTGGGGGATTTTATCGGCAGGGTATATTGTTAAGGATTCAGATTTTTTTGGTGAGTGGTTCAGTTCTGGTAAAGTTGACTTATCTTGCGCAACAGGAACGATGTACATCGCGTTCAAGTACACTGGAAGTGGTAAATCAGCTTTCGATGGTACATACGAATTGGACGATGTGCGGATAGATTTTAAGCCATAACCATTACATGACGACTTTCGATACGCTATTTTTTCATTTTTTTCAACATTATAAAATCAAAAGGAATAAGAAAGCAAATAGCATTGCTATCTTTTATATTTCGGTATTGCAAATAGCCTTGTTGTTATTGTTGGGAGTCTTTTTTGCTGGGTTTTCCAGACAAATGCATATGAACACCATGTCCTCAGACAAAGCATGGACACTTTTTGTGATAATGAGTATCTTTATTTATTTCAAGAACTGGATACAATACAGCGGGCGAAAACGCAAGGTGTTAAACGCTAAAAATCTTAAAAATAAGAAACTTACCTATAATATTTGGTTGCTTTGGTTTTTGCCCATAGCCGTTTTAGCATTGGCTTTTGTTCTATATCAAGCAGTGTAGTTACTTCTTAAAAATAGCGTATACGGGAAAATGGTCGCTATATCCCCCTTTGTACTTTTTGCCAATATAGGTTCTAAAGGGTGTGCCTTTAAATTTTCCACTAAAAAGTTTTAAAAAGTCTTCGTCAAAAATATCGGCAGAGCTATACTCTAAAGTATTGGTAGTGCTTTTAAAGAAATTGGTTGTAAAGAAAACTTGGTCAAATAAATTCCATTGGCGGTTATGGTTTGTACTGCCTCGGTTATAAGACCGTAAGGTTTCCATTGGGTTAAATAGATTGTAGTTTTCAACTAGTTGTTTAATACTTCTACAAGAAGGGTCGTCATTAAAATCACCCATAATAACAATTTTAGGATTTGGCTCATTTTGCCGTAATAGGGTAATGATTTCACCAACTTTGTTAGATGAGGCCATGCGTTTATGTTCTGTTTCACTAGCGCCTTCACGTCTGGATGACTAATGGTTTACAATAAGATGAATGGATTCACCATCAAGTAAACCAGAGACTAGTAAAATGTCTCGTGTATAATCTGGAGTGCCGTCTTCATCTACCATATATACTGTAAACGTTTCAGATGAAACAACTTTAAAGGCGTTAGAGTCATACAGAAGAGCAACATCAATACCACGCTCGTCTAGAGAATCATAATGTATATAATTATAGTTGCAATCGCTTAAATGTTCCGATGCGATCAAATCTTCGATAACAGTAGCGTTTTCAACTTCGGCAAGGCCAACCAAAGCAGGATGTTTACTAGTTTCTTTTTTTCCTATGTTAGCTATGGCAAATCCCAATTTTCTAAGCTTATTTGCATAGCGTTTAGGAGTCCATTGCTTTGCCGATCTTGGTAAAAAGTCATTGTCGTTTGTATGTTTGTCGTCAGTTAGGTCAAATAAGTTTTCAAGGTTGTAAAACGCAATGGTTTGCATATCGTGACGTACTGTACTATCTTCGGTAGAATCGATCATAAATTTTAAAATCTGAGACTAAAATATAAAAATTAAAATGATCGCAATTGTGTAACTTTGTAGTTTAATTTTATTTATGTTAGAAAAGAAAGATGTTACTTTAGAGAAAGCCGTTTTAATAGGCATTATTACTAAAGATCAGGACGAAATTAAGTCTAAGGAATATTTAGACGAGTTGGCGTTTTTAACGTATACTGCAGGTGGTGATGTTGTTAAGCGTTTTACACAAAAAATGGACATGCCCAATCCTAAAACTTTTATAGGAACGGGAAAGATGGAAGATGTTCGCCAGTATATTGAGGACAATGATATAGGCACTGCTATTTTTGATGATGAATTGTCTGCCGCACAAGAACGTAATATTAGCAAAATACTTAATTGTAAGGTATTAGATAGAACCAACCTGATCCTTGATATTTTTGCGCAACGCGCTCAAACAAGTTATGCCAGAACACAGGTAGAATTGGCACAATGCGAATATTTACTACCGCGATTAAGAGGTATGTGGACGCATCTTGAACGCCAAAAAGGGGGGATTGGAATGCGTGGTCCAGGAGAAACCGAAATAGAAACAGATAGACGTATAGTACGCGATAAAATAGCGTTGCTTAAGGAACGTATAAAGACTATTGATAAACAAATGGCCGTGCAACGTGGTAATCGGGGGAAAATGGTACGCGTTGCTTTAGTTGGCTATACTAACGTGGGTAAGTCTACTTTAATGAATGTGGTTAGTAAAAGTGAAGTGTTTGCAGAAAATAAACTGTTTGCTACTTTAGATACTACAGTTAGAAAGGTAGTTATTCAAAATTTACCGTTTTTGTTAAGCGATACCGTTGGATTTATACGAAAGCTACCAACGCAATTGGTGGAAAGTTTTAAGAGTACTCTGGATGAAGTACGAGAGGCAGATCTTTTGTTGCACGTTGTAGATATTTCACATCCTAATTTTGAGGAACATATTGAGTCGGTGAATAAAATTTTGGGAGAAATACAAAGTGCCGATAAACCTACTATTATGGTGTTTAATAAAATTGATGCTTATAAACCAGAGTCTATTGATGCTGATGATTTGGAAACAGAGCGTACAAAAAAACACTATACTTTAAAAGAGTGGAAGCGTACTTGGATGGGCAAGGTAGGGAACAACGCCTTGTTTATTTCGGCTTTAAATAAGCAAAACCTAGAAGATTTTAAAAAGCGCGTCTATGATGAGGTTAGAGAAATTCATGTAACACGTTTCCCTTACAATCATTTTCTATATCCAGATTATGATGAAACTATTTAGAGACTGTTTAAAATTCGTTTTTGAAATTTGTTATAGGTCATTTTTTTGTCAATTAAGGCGTTAAAACCGGAGTTTAGCAGCGCTAAATGAGGATTTTCATAACGAAAAGTGGTGAAAAAAGGGGCATAACAAAACCAAAAGGTGGAATTTAAACAGTCTCTTAATCGTAAATAATTCTTTATTACCGAATTGGTATGAGATAAAATATATAGGAATTTATTAAATGTAAGTCTATTATAACCTTTTTTACGTAGTTTAATTATGGACATTGTATAACATAAATGTTAATATGTGAAATTAATTGTGTCGTTAATTAAACGGAAATGGGTTAAATGGGTATTTGTAGTTGGTTTGCTCACCTTAGGCTTTTTTACAGTTATCTATATAAGTGTGTTTTTAGGGGCTTTTGGTAAGTTACCTACAAAGCAAGATCTGAGTTCTATAAAGCAATCGGAAGCAACCCAACTTCTGGATACGGAAGGACGTTTAATTGGTAAATACTATATTTATGACAGGCAACCTTTAGCATTTGCCGATTTTCCTAAACATTTGATAGATGCACTGGTAGCTACCGAAGATGTACGTTTTTATGAACACGATGGGGTAGACAATGTGAGTTTACTGCGTGTTTTTGTTAAGAGTATTATTTTGCGTGATCGATCGGCAGGAGGCGGTAGTACTATTACCCTGCAACTCGCTAAAAACTTATTTGGAAGGAAGGACTATGCTATGTTTAGTATGCTTATTAATAAGTTTAAGGAAGCGATTATTGCTAAACGTATTGAAGACATATACTCTAAAAATGATATTCTTACCATGTATTTTAATACGGTTCCCTTTCCGGATAATACCTATGGCATTGAAAGTGCATCGCGCAAGTTTTTTAATAAGCCGGCAATAGATTTGAATTACTCGGAAGCAGCCACACTTATAGGAACTTTAAAGGCTACGAGTTATTACAATCCAAGATTGCATGCCGATAGGAGTGAATCAAGAAGAAACGTTGTATTTCAGCAAATGCAGAAATATGGTTACCTGTCACAAGATGAGGTAGACTCATTAAGAACCCAAGAATTGCTTATAAATTACAAGTCGTTTAATCATGATGTAGGTTTAGCGCCTTATTTTAGAGAAGCGGTTAAAAAGGAATTAGCAGCTATTTTAGATACACTAAAAAAGTCGAATGGTGAAGCATATGATTTATATCGTGACGGGTTGGTTGTGTATACTACATTAGATTCTACGATGCAAGCTTATGCCGAAAAAGCAACGAAGGAGCATCTTACAAGTTTGCAAATAATGCATGAAAAATCCTTTGGGAACTACGCACCGTGGCAAAATGAAAAAGTGGTAAATGCAGCATTAAAGAATTTGCCTGTTTACCAAAAGTATAAACAAGCAGGGCTTACCGAATCCCAGATTTTAGATTCTTTATCGACAAAAAGAAAAACCGAATTGTTCGGTTGGGAAGGTGACACCATTCAAAACATATCGGTTATTGATAGTTTAAAGCATTATCAAAAATTTTTAAGTACAGGAATGCTTTCCGTAGAGCCGCAAACAGGAGCGATTCGCGCTTATGTTGGAGGTATTGATTACCGTTTTTTTAAGTACGATCATGTTTCGCAAAGCGAAAGACAGGTTGGATCAACATTTAAGCCATTTGTATATACCGCAGCAATTGAGGACGGCATGAAACCATGTACATACTTTTCATTATCGGCAGTAACATATACCGATTATGATAACTGGACACCAACAAATTCAGATGCAAAAGAGGAAGATCCATATCTTAATTACAATTTAGAAACGGCCCTGAGCCAATCGGTAAATACCATTGCTGTAAAAGTCTTAAATAAAGTTGGAATAGAAAAGGTTGTTCAACAAGTTGAAAAAATGGGCATAGATAAAGAATTGCCTAAAGAACCGTCGTTGGCTTTAGGTGTAGCCGAAATAAATTTAAAAGACTTAACAGGTGCTTATGTAAGTTATGTAAACAATGGTAAACCGGTGAAGCCCTATGCAATTACAAAAATAGAAGATAAGCACGGTCACGTTATAGCTTCTTTTAAACCTGAAATAGCTGAGGAAGCAGCTTATAGTGATTATACGCGAGAAGTAATGTTGCAAATGATGCAGTCTACCGTGAATAGCGGAACGGCCGCGCGACTTCGCTCATCCTACAATTTAAAAAATGCTATTGCAGGAAAAACGGGAACAACACAAAACAACAAAGATGGTTGGTTTGTTGGTGTTACGCCAAAATTAGTTACCGTAACCTGGGTGGGTAACGATAACCATCGTATTGGTTTTAAATCAACTAGTATTGGACAAGGTGCCAATTCGGCGTTGCCGATTTTTGCCAAATTCTATCAGAAGTTAAATGCCGATAAGCAGTTTAATAACATTACCAAAAGCCATTTTGAAAAACCATCGCAAGAGGTTTTGGACGATTTGGACTGCGAACCGGAAAAGCGCGATGGGTTTTTTAAAAGGCTTTTTGGTGGTAGTAACAAAGAGAAAAAGTTTAATCGGAAGTAAATTACAGGAAGTAAGTCTACGAGGCATTCATTAGAAAAATATTTTGATTTAGAGGCAAGTTTTGGAGCATTTAAACCCTGCCGCAGACAGGCTCGATAATAGCGTAAATTTACCTAAACTTGATATTCCAAGATAAACCAACATCAAAAATCCAGAAATAGTTGCCAGGATCGAAACTTATTTCCTGATGTACTACACCAGTTCGGATGCCCCAAGCGTTTTTATCGTTTTTGGAAGTGAAAAAATAGCCTAAATTTAGTTTTTGGGATTTTAGGTTGATGATGGCATTTTCGTTGTCTTCAAATGCAAATCTGTAAACTTCGGGAGAAAACCCTATGCCACCGTCAATACTAAAATAATTATTGGCATCTTTTCTGTATTTTCTATAGTTTAAGGTTCCGGATATACTCGATCCAGAATCACTAGGCGTTAGGTACGAGCGCAACGACCAATAGCTGTTACCAGTATACCAGCCTACAGACCCAGTAAAAATAGTGGTGGTTTCACTGTATTGTAATGCCCTGAAACCTAAAGAGGCTTCAAAACTTTTGGGTAGTGATTTATACATTTCGGCACCGTATCGAATGTCTGGGTATAAAAATGAATTGGATACACCAAAATTCGCATAAGCATACAAGCCTTTTGTTATTTTAGGGTACAGGTCTACTTCAAATTGAACGCCATTTTCAGAAAAACGTCTGCTAAAATTTACTTTGGCATTTAAGCTCCCGTATTTTGTTTGCCTACCATACTGTAATAAGTAATATTGCATGGGGTCAAATACTTCGGAATATATTTCTACAGTAGCTCTAAGTCCTATCGTATTGTGGCTTAATTTATTGGTTAAGCTGTTTTTGTAATTTTCGGCCTTTTCATGAGTTGGGTGTTTCGATAGTAAATATGTTATGGTTTCTATTGCTGTTTCTGGCTTGCCGAGATCGTCTTCTGCACTCGCTTTTAAGTATAATAAGTCTGGATTTTCAGGAAAATATTTTAAGGCCTTATTTGCCATTTTTAATGCGTCAAAAGGAGCATCATCATATAACTCATTTTTAATAGCTGCTTCCCAAGTGTCTTCACGATCTGGATCATTTTTTAATACATATTCAAACTCTTTTCTAGCATTTTTATAATCACTATCCCATGAATAGGTGCTTGCTAAAAATGAACGAATGTCATGATAGTTAGGGTATTTTGTTAATATAAGTCTTAGGGTATCTTGTGCTTGCTTTCGTTGTTTGTTAAAAGCTAATTCTCTAGCCACTTCGAAAGCAGCATCAGGATCGCCATTAAAAGTCTTTTCTTGGCCGTAAAAACAAAAAGTAGTTACAAAAAGTAATATAAACAGGGATTTATTCATGTTAGCTAGTAACCTTTATTGTAAGGTCTTTTTAAATGTTAAGTATTCGGAATTATTTGGGTGTATTTTAATAAGGCTATCTATAATGGTATTAGCGCGTTCGGTATTTTCTAAGCGTTTGTAAGTATGGGCCATTTTATAGCCCAAATTAGGGTTTGCAATGTTGTTTTTTAAGGCTTGCCTATAAATTGCTTCCGATTTTTCTTCTTGTTCGGACCACCAGTACAGGTCTAATAAAGCCAGATAGCTATCGTAGTAATATGGAGATCTTTTAATCACATTTAATAATTCCAATTCGGCAGTTGCATAATCGCCATCCCAAGCAAGTGTACGACCTTTTAAGGTTCTTGCATCGGAGTGATTGGGCAGCTCGTTCAAAATGTAATCACAAAGTAATCGGGCAGTATCCCGTTCTTTTTTAAAGGCTTTATCTCGGGCAATTTCAAATGTTTGATCAAAATTTAGGCCATTGGTTAGTGTATTGATCATAGCAAGTTGTTCTTGCGAAAAATCAATGCTTGGTTTTACATAAATATTGAGTGAATCTGGAAAAATCTTATTGCGCTGGGTTACATAAGCATTCATCTTTTTAAATGCCATTAAAGAATCGGCCATGGTTTTAATAATGGCTTCTTCTGTAACTTTATAAGTTCCAAAGTTTTCATTTACCTTATAGAGTTCCCCATCAGAATATAGGTAATCTTTGTACATAAAATCATTAATGCTACCCTTATAGCGCATTAAAGGTATTTTGTGGGTGTTTCTAAAAGCTTTTGTTGTATCCAGACCCTCACCCATCCAGGCGGTTTCTCCTATGTCATTAAATTTATAATTTGCTTTTAAAAATGAAAGCAAGCTAGGTGCTACATCCCAATGTGAAGACACCGACTTGAATTTTTCTGGTTGTTTCAACATGGGACTATAGATGTATAAAGGGACATGAAACCGACATAACTTGTCTTTTTGGGCTATGGGAATGAGTCTGTGATCTCCTGTGATTATAAAAATAGTATTGTTGTAATCATCCCTTTTAGCATAAGCATTCATAAAATTTTTAATGCTGTTGTCGGTATAAAATAAACTAGTATAGATGTCTTTATGCTCAACAATATCGTCTTTAGGGGTGTTAAAGTTGTCGGTTGAATTTAAGATACTGTCTACCTTTTTTTCGTAGTAAGTTTTATTGGGGAAATTAAAAGGTTCGTGGTTAGAGAGTGTCATGATAATATCTAACCTTGGTTGTTGATTTCCGTCCAGTGAGGCCAGTGTTTTTTTGAATATTTCAGCATCTGGATAGCCCCAGGAAAAGCCTCCGGAATTGGCTTCTGTTTTTATATATTCTGGGCCGTATTTGTTTTCGTCGATAACATTGTCAATGTCATTATATTCAAAAAAGTTAATTTTTTTATCGAAACTGGATTGGTCTCCCGAATAATAAGAGGTTGTGTAACCATTAGTTTTTAGAACACTAATAAGGGATATATGGGATGGTGTTTTTGGAAGTTCTAAAAAACCCGTTTCTCCAAATGGTAGCGACCCTAATAGGGATGGAATAACGCCAAATGTGCGTCCTGTTGTGCTTAGAAAATTTTCCCAATACAGTGATTTTGAAATTAAACCGTCTAAATATGGTGTGAAGCCACTATACGTTTTGTCTCCAATAAATTCACTGCCAAGACCTTCTACTATTACGACCACTATGTTTGGCTTTTTTTCTTTAACATTAAAAAAAGGAGACAATACATCTTTTGATGTACTGAATGGCTTTAGTAAAGGGTAATCATTTCTATTAGAGAGATTATAGGCACTTAACTGTCTTTTCTCCTTTTGGAATTTTATAATGTCATGTGTTAAAAAAGCTATTTTGTTTTGGAATTTTGCTTCAGAAACATTGGTAAGTGCTAGTTTTAAACTTCCAGAGATTAAAACCAAAAGCACTCCAGCTCCAAATAATACATTGTTGGGGATGTACTTATTGATTATTCTGAATAAGAATAAGAATAGAGCAGGGAATATTATAAAAGGAATAAAGTAAGCGATAGAGAAAGATTCTGAAGCTGAAACGGTATTAAAAATATCGTCAAGCGAATAACCTAATAAATCGGCCCCTAAATTTAGCAATGTGGTAAGGCTGTATTTTACCAATGAAAACTGTATTATTACAATACATGTGAATAGTATTTTTATGATGGTGTATGACCATTTTTTGGAAAAACCATTGATGAGTATGTAAACAGGAGCCAACAAAGCTCCTATTATAATACCGCACCAAAAATCATTGACTAATTTTATTGCTGCAGCTAATAGAATATGGGAGTTGGTTGTATTCGAAACAATAACTTCAAATAAACTTGTAAGCCACATTGCTGCTATAAGGGCGACACATAATTGAAGGTATTTATAACTTTCCTTGATTTGAAAACGAAATGTCATGAAATTTTTTTTTTGAAACTGTTTGATTAAGTTGTTGCTAAGCCTTTTCTAACCATATTTCCCCATTTCTTTTTCTTGTTAAAGAAATAGTCAAAATTTCCACGAATAGCGGCATATAATACAAATGGGTGTAATAGGAAAGGTTCTAAAGCACTCAATAGTACTAATTTAAAACCGGTACCTTTCTTTTTGTATTGGTGAAAGGTTAACTCTTCCGAATAAATTGCAATAATGGAAAACAACACAGAGAACATATACGATAAAACTAAAAATGATAACGCATATTCCCATTTTACCTCTTGTAGTATAACTAAAATAGCAAAGTAAATTAGACCAATAACTTCTATAATTGGTGCCATACGCTCAAAAATAAGCCAGTAAGGATAGCTTAACATACCAAAGGAACCGTATTTAGGGTTAAAGCCAATTTTACGATGCTTTTTTAAGGTTTCAATGGTACCTCGAGTCCATCTGTTACGTTGGGAAATAAATATTTTATAACTGTCTGGTGCTTCTGTCCAACACAAGGGGTCTGGAATATATGAAACTCTGTATTTTTCATTTTTTTCTTCCATATACCGCCGCATACGTACTATAATTTCCATGTCCTCGCCAACAGTATTGGTATCGTAACCACCAACGGCAATGGCTATTTCCTTGTCAAATATTCCGAATGCTCCAGAGATAACTAATAAGCCGTTTAGCCTGCTCCATGCCATACGACCTAGTAAAAAGGCTCTTAAATATTCTAATATTTGCGACTGAACCAGTAAATTCTTCGGTAAATTAACATCTATAAGTTTACCTCCTCGAATAATACATGAATTGGCAATTCTTATAACCCCTCCAGCAGCAATAACCCTAGTGTCTGTTTCGTCAAGAAATGGTTTTATCATTTTTTGTAGGGCATCTTCAAGCAATAGGCAATCCACATCGATACAAGCAACATATTTACTTTTGCTAATGTTTAATCCCATATTCAAGGCATCTGCTTTACCACCATTTTCCTTATCTACGACCATAAGCTTTTCGAACGCAGGATTTTTAGATTTAAATACCCCGGCACGCAGTGGTTTGGTCTTTATTTTATCATTAACGATATAGTCTATTTTTTCTAAATCGTATGCTTCAATAAGTCTTTCTAAACTATCATCTTTGCTACCATCGTTTACAATAATTACATTATAATTTACATAGTGATTGGATAAAAGTGACCTAACATTTTCTACCACGTTAAGACTTTCGTTATAAGCGGGAGCAATAATGGTTATGGAAGGCGACATGGCTGAAGATAAAATGTCCTTATAATGAACAAAACTGTTTTTTTTAAGGTATTCGAGTGTTTCCTTGCCTGAAATAATCGATAATATAATATAAGATACAATGGCAAGGAAAGCATATCCAAAAAACAAAAAATGGAGTATTTGTAAAATGATTTTAACTGTACTAGTATCCATAGTTATAAGGAGTTTACTAATTTTATCATGGACGAGTCTTTCTCGTTTGTTGCTGTTTGGCTTAATCCCATGTATTTGTCAATATTGATGGATTTCAATATTTTAAGTGCTAAAAGCTGAATTTCAAAGTTTTTATGGAACAGGTATTTTTCAACAAAAGGTTCATCAGTAGGCATTACTAATTTTTCTAACATGCCAAAGAAACAGATCTGCTCTTCTAAACTAAGGTCGTTAAAGTTTGCTTTTAATAGTTCTTTTGCTTCAACACCGTATAAATGAGTTAGTACTTGAATGGCAGTTATTCTAATTTGTTTTTTAGGGTGTGACAGTAATTCCATTAAGGTGTCTTGAACTTCAAATTGATTATAGATTTGGGCTAATTTTAAGGCAAATAGAACTACAGAGTCATTCGTTGATTTTAACCAAGGTCTAATATCACATATTTGTTGGTCGTCAAATTTTTGTAAGGTTTCCAGTAATTGTATTTGTGCCCATTCAGAAAGCGGTGTTGTTAAATTGTTTAAAAAGGAGAGCCCTTCAAATCTAAATAAACTCACTAAATACAACTGTGTTTCTTTACGGACTTCACTTCTAGGATGATTTACGAATTTTGAAACTTTATGGTGTACTTCATCAATTTTAAACCGTGTAAGTTCGCCAATACCTTTGGCAATGATATGCCAACGTTTGCTTTCTAAACGTTCTAATGCATAACGTATGAGTCCGGTTTTGTAATACAATAGTTTAATGGAGTCCGACATTTCGCCAGACACCTCATTCATTAAGTTGTATAATACAGATATAATTATTTTTCGTTTAGCCTTTATTGGAACCGACACTTTTATTTTTTGAATGATAGATTCCTGTGTGGCGTTCATTTCGCCCAATGCATCTCCGGAATAAAGATATTCTATAAGGGAAGCTTCATATTCATTTTTAAACTGAGTGTTCTCCTTTTCTTTTTTTCTAAGATGATAGCGCATTATTTTTAGGTAGATAGAAAGTAAAATAATGGCTGTTATCAAAACACAACTAGCAACCCAAGCTATTTGAATTAGCAAAGGAGATTCTTTAAAATGGGATATAAGGGGTTGGTAGTTAATCATTTGGTGAGAGAGGTGAAGTATAATTTAGCTTATTGCTACTACTGTAAGTAATCGTTTTACTCTAATGACCAGTTCATTAGGGCTAAAGGGTTTTCCCATAAAATCATTAGCCCCTAAATTAAAAGCTTTAAGGACCATTTCTTCCTGACCGGCAGCCGAGAAAACGATTATTGGGGTGTCCATATCTAGCTTAATCCGAACGTGACTAATAACTTCGAGACCACTTATAAAGGGCATCATAATATCGGTTATGATGAGGTCTGGCTCATGAGCTTCTATAAGTTCTGTAGCTTCTTTGCCGTCTTTTGCCATGAATAACGTATAGCCTTCTTTTTCCAATCTAAACTTTAGTAGCAAGGAAAGCGTTGTGTTATCTTCTGCTAAAACAATTTTCTTCATATTAGTAGGTGTTAGTTCAAACGATTTGGTTTCTAAAAATTAATTGGTTGTTAATTTTTAGTTTTGATTATGGTTCTCCGTTTAAATCGGGTGTAAGATACAAAAAAATCGATGAAATGCAAAAAAAACAGATAAAATGCGAATACGTGAGTAAAAGTGCATAAATAAAGGGATTGAGAAATTTTAAATGTTGTAAAGTCTCATGTTGTTAGTTGTTTTGTGAGATTGTTATTGCAAAAAAAATGCGTTTCTGTTCAAGAAACGCATTTTATAATGTAAGACGATGTTGTTTTTAGAACTTGTAATTAAGTCCCAACATCCAATAGCTTTGCAAGTCGTTATCTACACTATCGAATGTTTCATTTGTATTTCCTAGTGTGTTGATTGCATAATTTAAAGCTTCTTGCTTATTGTCCCTTAAGCCAAAATCAAATCCAACACCAATCATTTTCCATAAGGTGTAACCAAATGAATTGGTCCATGTCCAGTTGGATAGATTGGAATCCTTGTAGCTTTGAAACATAGAGAGGTTGGATTTAAAATTTACAGCGCCAATTTTTTTGGTGTAGTCTGCAAGGATTTTGGCTCCCATTGACGAATCGAAAATGGTTGTTTCGTTGCTAAATACAAAGTTGTAGTTTAACGGGTGTACAACTACTACTAGGTCTTTAATGGGTGTCCAAGTGCCACCAACCCCTAAATCCAAATAACCAGGATCGTTAAAATTACTCAATATCGTCGTCCGGTATTCTACTAGTCCAGAAACTGCAATTGTTTTACTTAGCTTTCTACCATATAAAGAAGTGAGGTTAAAAACATCGGTAGCTTCTCTAAAATCCTCGCTGTCATTAGGGTTGTCCTTGTCGTCTAGTTTAACCCATGAGAGATTGATTTGAGCGGCATTTCTCCAAAAGAATTTTTCTTGGTTTAAATTTGCAAAAGCGTTAATTGTAAAACCAATATTTCCTGAGCTGTTATTGGGAGTGCCTTGGGCGTACCAGTTTTTAAAGTTAGAAATGCTACCGCCTATGGTACCAAAAGCACCTTTTTTCCACCCTGGTAAACCATCTATTTGAGATTGAATCGCTTTTACACGTCCTTGTACTGCTTTAAGAGAGTCCTTTTCAACGGCTAGTTTTGATTTTAATTCATCTAAGGTTTGTGCTTTTATCGAAAAAATACCGATAAAAAAACTAAGTAGTAGTAATTTTTTTTTCATGTTTAATAATGATATTTAGGGAAAATAAATTGTTGTATTTGTTTAACCATAGCACCACTTTATAATTATAAAGTGGTGCTATGGTTATTAAGACCCTTTTTTAGTAATAGGTCACAGTAAATATAATAATTATTTGTTTTTGAATAATGGAACAGAAGAGCAAGCCTCTCCGTACATGATGGATTTTGCTATGGGTTTAAGTTTGTTTGCTAGCATGATATACGCATTTTGGGGAACAGGTTTATTGGAACACCCTTTTATGATAACTGGTTTGTTCTCGAATTCAGAAATATCTAGACCATTTATAATGTCTTGATAGATGGCCGTTTCTAAATGCTCCAAGTCGCCAATAATAACTTTTTTAGCAAAAGTTTCTAAATAGATACCCAAAAGCATATAAGCCCAACCTGGAATAATGGCATCGCTACTACATGTTAACGCTACGTAATTGTCTTGGTATTGCTCCCAATTGTAATTGGCAGCTTGTTCTCTAAAGTCTTTTTCTTTTAATACAAAGCCTTCGAAAAGCCAGTCTTTAATGTCAAATAATAATCGTGCTCCTTGAGGATAGTAGTCTTCAAGGTCAATAGTAACAAGTTTACTATTTGCAACGCGATTTACAATTTCATCTTTCACAAGTGTATACTGCTAATTTTTTTTTGCCGCAATTAAACATGTATTTTGATACTGCCAACTGCTACTGCACACTGCCAACTAATTTTATAACATCCCCAATTCTAATTTAGCTTCTTCGCTCATTAAATCTTGACTCCAAGGTGGATCGAAAGTAATTTCTACTTCGGCACTCTTTACATCGTCAAGCGATTTAACTTTTTCTTCAACTTCTAGAGGGAGTGTTTCTGCTACCGGACAATTAGGTGTTGTTAAGGTCATTAAGATTTTCACATCGTAGTCTTCATTAACAAAAACATCGTAGATTAAACCTAGTTCGTAAATATCTACAGGTATTTCTGGATCGTAAATGGTTTTTAATACGTTTACTATTTTTTCTCCTAAAGCATTTGTATCTATTGTTGTTTCACTCATCTTATAAATTGTTATATGTTAAGTTGTTTGTTGTTTAGTCGTGTCTTTCTAAACAACTTCACTACAAAAAACTCAACTAATTAAGTTGTGTTTGGTATGCAATCGCATACATTTTAAGCTGTTTTACCATGCTTACTAAGCCATTGGCTCGTGTAGGCGATAAATGTTCCTTTAAGCCTATTCTATCTATAAAATCGGTGTCGGAATCAATAATATCCTTAGGATGTTGCTCTGAAAACACACGAATTAAAATAGCAATGATGCCTTTTGTAATAATAGCATCGCTGTCTGCAGTAAAACAAATTTTATCGTCATGCATTTCGGCATGTACCCATACTTTACTTTGGCAACCTTTAATTAGGTTACTGTCGGTTTTGTATTGGTCGTCTATTAAAGGTAATTCTTTACCTAAATCGATCATATATTGATAGCGTTCTTCCCAGTCGTCGAACATGGAAAACTCATCAATTATTTCGTTTTGTATCTCTTGAATGGTCACAGTCATAATTTTAAGCAAAAATACAACAAGAAATATTGTTATTCAATGTTTTGACCAATTGATAAGATTTCTTTAACAAGTACTTCAATGGCTTTGGGAGGTTTGCCATGATCGAAGTTGGAGGACTCATAGCTAACATTGTTGTAATTAATCTTTAACTTTCCTATAGCTGCTCCGTCATAAAAGCGAGCTTCTGTTGGTGCTTTTAGCTTGGGTAAGCTATCGAGTGGTATGTCTTTTAAGAGAGAAATGAGTTTTTGCCAATCGGCTTTGCTGCAGGTCTTTTTGATTGGCTTAGAATTTCTGTCTTTTTTTACTGAAATAGTAGATTTACTAATTGTAATGTCTTCAAATTTACCACGGGATAGTGCTGAGTAATTAAAAACAGTTTCATTCCCTTGGGACTTTGTGGCTGTTATTATTATGGTATTGTCCTTTGCAAGCTTTAATAGTTCACCATCAATTATTACCCTGTTAATTTTTGATAAAGCATCGTGTATTTTAGATTCAATGGTATTGGCTGTTTCTCGACAAAGCATTTTAGTTGAGGCCAAGGGACCAACTTCTATGGTGTTGGCTTCTAATGTATACTTGCCGAAGAAACGATTGCAACCTGAAAATCCTGAAAGTTTTTGCTCTTGATCGTTAAAATCGATAGAGAGGTTATTCATGATTACATCCAAATCATATAATGTGGTAATATGGTATGAACCATTAAGTTTTGTTATGTTATTGTTGTTGGATTGGCCAGCCATCGTTTTGGTTGTATTACCGCAAGTATTCATAGCAATAATAACCAGTAGGGTTAAAGTAAGTTTCATACGCTTGTTTTATTTGTTTTTAATCAAAAAGAATTCCTCGACGCTCAGCGTCGGGGTTTCCGTTGAAATTGTCATTCCCGTTAAAACGGGAATCTAAATACAGAATTTCGGTTTTTGGCCTTGTGAGGTCAAAATGAAACGAGTGAAATACCCCTATGGCTCTGCCTCGGGGATAGTTCGTTTCAAGAAATTCTTTATTTGGTCAGATACAATTTATTCACATCGTTTATAATCGTTTTTCAAAGGTGTTCGTAAATCTTCGATTTTGCCGACAATCATCCCAGAGGGTGTCAAGATATGTTATAGCTCATTTCATAGTTAACATCATAATACAAAAAAGACGCCAAAATGAGCGCCTTTATAAATTTATTATGGAAAATTTTAGTTTGAGTTTACAAAACTGCTTCTGAACCCATCGCTTGCAAATAAAGCTCTGGATCTGGTATGCTGATCAACAGTAAACATATACATACAATCGTCGTAAACATAATCCATATAGTTCATGGTCATATCGGTTGAACCACATGCTGTAGTTGGGTGTTCTGGACAGCCATAGTTAGGTCCGTCCGATATTGGAGTGTCATCAACATAATCATCTACCGAACAACCACCATCGCCCCATATGTGCCGTAGGTTTAGCCAATGCCCCACTTCATGGGTTGCTGTTCTGCCATCTCCATAAACACCACCGGTTTCACCAAAGTAATTGGTGCTTATTACGACCCCGTCTGTAGAGGCTCGGCCTCCCGGAAATTGAGCATAGCCAAGTATGCCACCACCAATTTCACAAACCCATATGTTTAGATAGTGGGAGGTGTCGGTGGCATCAATGCCTCCTTTTTTGGAAGATTTCATAGCATCTCTGGTGCCCCAGCTTTTCTTATTAGAAATTTTCCTGTTTATTTCGCTTAGTGTAAACGTAATATTGTAATTGGCGACTAAGTTTGCAAATTCATTGGGCACTTGAGATGTATTGGGGTTACTGTTATTAAAATCTTCATTTAAGATAGCTATTTGGGAATTAATTTGAGTATCTGAAACCTGCCCTTCATAATTTTCAATAATATTAACAACCACAGGGATGGTTATTGGCCCATCATAAGGGATTGGGTCAGTTGGTGGATCCGGATCTTCATTGTTCCCTGGAGGACCGCCACCAGGAGTCCCGGTAGGCTTTTTAGCCGCAACGAATTTTCTTGTATGATATTCTATATCGTACATCCTTTTTTCCAACGCTGGGTTTTCATTCAATAACCGGTTTAGGTTTTGCATTGTATAACAAGGCTCTATGTTTCCTTTTCCTTGTACTTTCTTGGAAGTTACGCTGGTATCAAAATCGGTATAGACAAAAAAATCACTCATGTCAATTTCAATTTGATCTTGAGTAATATCGACATCATTGTCGTTACATGCAGAAAACAACAACAAGACAACTCCAATTCTTAAAAAAATCTGTTTCATTTTGGATGGTTTTGGTTAAGGTCTAATAAAAGATATAATTTATTAGAAAAATAGAAACATAAAATCTTTAAAAGCACTGCCTTTTCGATAAACTACCTAACTTGTTGCTAATTCTAGTCGGGCTGCGTTATTTTGTATGGTGCATCATATTGTTTAAGTTGAGTTTTTTTCCATTGGGCACCTTCTAAAAACACAGGGTGTGGTAGTGTTACGTCCCATTCGCCTAGTGCCTTTAGCAAATCTTTTGTTGTTTCTAAATGTTTAAGGGCAAGGTTATTTTGCTCTGAAGGGTCGGATGGTAAATGGTACAGTAGGGGTAATCTGTCTGGGAGCCTTATTAATTTCCATTCACCTTTTCTAATAGCAGCGCTGATGGTAAACCGCCATTTAAGCAGCTCGTGGGGTTTTGCTAATGGGGTTGTTGATGTGATTATAGGAAGTAAATTAACACCACTAAACGAAATAGCTTTTTCATTTCCTCCAGCTAATGCCATAAAGGTGGGAGCAAAGTCTAATGAGGAAACAGGGTTGCTGTATGTACTGCCTGAAGGGATAGTTCCTGGCCAATACATAATATAAGGGACATGAATACCACCTTCTAATAAGGTGCCTTTCTTTCCGTTATATGGTGCATTAATAGAGCCATTTGTTTTAGTTGGACCTCCATTATCACTAATAAATACAACTAAAGTGTTTTTGTCTAAGCCTTGATTTTTTAAAGTGTTTATGATTTTACCAACATTAACATCTAAACGATGTACCATGGCGGCATAGGTACGTCTTTTGGAGTCTTTTATGTGGGCATAAAGCTCAAGGTCCTCTTTGGTGGCTTGCATAGGCGTATGTGGAGCGTTAAAGGAAGCGAATAGGAAGAATGCTTTGTCTTTATGTCGTTTAATGAAATCCACACACTCATCACCTTTATCGTCTGTAATATAGGTTATTTGTTGGGGTGTTTTGTAATTACATTCTAGGGGAGCCCGATAACCTTTTCCATTAGGTTCTGAAACAAAGTAGTCGTGACCACCTCCAGTATAACCCCAAAATTCATCGAAACCACGTTGCAAGGGGTGAAATTGTTTGGCATGTCCAAGATGCCATTTTCCTATCAAACCACTAATATATCCTAAAGGTTTTAAATGATCGGCTATCGTTTTTACAGATATGGGTAGTCCTAGATATTCGGGATCAAAACCTGGTTGGTTGTCTTCTAAATTATTATCATGTCCAAATTCCACTTGGTTAATACCTGTAATAAATCCAGCTCTTGACGGACTACAAACAGCAGAAGATACATAACCTTGTGAAAAAAACATGCCTTCCTTTGCAAGTTTGTCTATGTTTGGTGTTTTAATTTGGGAACTTCCAGTTAAACTTAAATCGCCATACCCTAGGTCGTCGGCTACAATTAAAATAAAATTTGGTTTTTGTTTTTGTCCTAATGTGATGAGACAATTTAAAATTAATAGAATGAGTAATCCTGTTCTTTTTTTGTTCATGTAGTCTTTACAGTTTTGATGTCTGAAAGATAAAAAAGAAGGTTATAATTTGCAAAAAGCTTGTTTGACTTCTTGTTATTTGAACTAGGTTACATCATTAAGAAAACGTGAGCCTTGGGTGTAAAATTCTTGCAGAATTCCCCACGAAGAGATATGCTTTTCTTAAACAAGGTTCATATTAAGAAAGCATGCGCTGTGCTTTCTTGACACCATCGATGAGTGCGTCGATTTCATTTTTAGTGTTGTAAAAAGAAAAGGAAGCTCTAACCGTACCTGGGATATTGTAGAAATTCATAATAGGTTGGGCACAATGGTGTCCGGTTCGGACGGCAATACCCAATTTATCTAAAATAGTACCAACGTCATAGGGGTGTACGCCTTCTAAATTAAACGAAATAACCGATGTTTTACGTTTTGAAGTGCCGTATATTTTTAGTCCTTCAATCTCCAGGAGTTTTTTGGTGGCATATTCCAGCAATTCATTTTCATAAGCAGCAATAGTGTCTATGCCAATGGCATTCATATAGTCTATGGCTGCCCCAAAGGCAATGCCTCCACAAATATTAGGTGTACCGGCCTCAAATTTATGGGGTAAATCTGCATAGGTCGTTTTTTCGAACGTAACTTCAGCAATCATTTCACCCCCGCCTTGGTATGGAGGTAATTCTTTAAGCAAAGCTTCTTTTCCATACAACATACCCACTCCAGTTGGACCACACATTTTGTGAGCGGATGCCACATAAAAGTCTACATCGAGTTTTTGAACGTCTATTTTTATATGTGGACAAGCCTGTGCGCCATCAATTAAAACAGCAGCACCTATCTGGTGTGCTTTTTCGATTATGTGTTCAATGGGATTGATCGTGCCTAAAGCATTTGAAATATGGTTAACAAAAACCAGTTTTGTTTTTTCACTTAGTAGCCCGTGATATGCTTCCATAAGTAATTCGCCATCTTGGTTCATGGGAATGACTTTTAAAATGGCTCCGGTACGTTCGCAGAGCATTTGCCAAGGAACAATATTGCTATGGTGTTCTAATGCAGATACAATAATTTCGTCTCCTTCATTTAAAAGTGAGGTAAATCCGCTAGCTACAATATTGATGCTATGGGTTGTTCCAGAAGTTAATATAATCTCGTGAGCATGCTTAGCATGAAAGTGCGCTTGTATTTTTAAGCGCGCTTGTTCATATTTATCGGTAGCTTCTTGACTTAAGGTGTGAACACCACGGTGGATATTAGCATTATAATTTGAATAATAATCAACAATTGTATCTATAACCTGTTGAGGGGTTTGAGACGTCGCAGCATTATCTAAGTAAATCAAGGGATTCCCATTTACCTCACGGTTAAGTATGGGGAAGTCTTTTCTAATATCTTCAGCTCTAAACATATTTATAGCAAATGGGGTTCGACAACTTTAAGGATTACAGGTCAAAACCAATGTTTACACCTAGCTTATTGGCTATGATCTTGTTGATGCGTTGTTTTATTTCTGGTATTTTAACCGAATCCAAAACGTTGTTACTAAAAGCATACATTAATAGGGCTTTGGCTTCTTTTTCGGGTATGCCTCGCGAGCGTAAATAAAACATGGCGCTTTCGTCTAGCTGACCAATAGTGCAGCCATGCGAACACTTAACATCATCGGCAAAAATTTCAAGTTGCGGTTTCGTGTTAATTGCTGCCTTATCGCTAACCAGAATGTTATTGTTTGCCTGGAACGCGTTCGTCTTTTGTGCTTCTTTTTCAACAACGACTTTCCCGTTGAATACACCCGTAGCACTATCACCAAAAATACCTTTGTAGTCTTGATGGCTTTCACAATTTGGTTCTATATGGTGTACTAAGGTATTGTGATCTACATGTTGTTTGTCGCCAATAATTGTGATGCCTTTTAAAGTAGAATCAATACGTTCGCCATGTTGGTAAAAATTAAGATTGTTACGGGTTAATTTACCACCAAAAGAGAAGGTGTGTACGGAACAAATGCTTTCTCGCAATTGCTTAATAAAGGTATTATCTATTAAGGATGCATTGGTATTGTCATTCTGAATTTTGTAATAATCTACAATAGCACGTTTTTTGGTAAAAACTTCAGTAACGCTATTGGTTAATACTGGGTTGTCAGTTAAACTTTGGTGACGCTCAATAATTTGAACATGCGAATTTTCTTCTACTACAATTAAATTACGAGGTTGCACCATGGTTGCCGACTCGTTACCTGTAGAGAAGTTTATTATTTGAATAGGTTTGTCTACTAATTTATTTTTTGGAATATGAATATAAGCCCCTTCACTTGAAAATGCTGTGTTTAATGATGTTAAGCTATCCTTTGTGGCAGCTACATTAAAATAGTTTTCAATAACTAAACGGTATTTTGGTTTAGAAAGTGCAGCCGACATAAGGCAAACATCCATGCCATCGTGTGTGGTTTGCGATAAATGCGACGAATATTTTCCATCAATAAAAACAATTTTATAGGTATCTATATCGTGGATAAAATATTTTTTTATGTCTTTATATTCCAAAGCGTTTTCTTGCTTAGGGAACACACTGTAATCTTGTTTTAAAATACTGTTTAGAGAGGTGTATTTCCAAGCTTCTTCCTTTTTAGAAGGAAAACCTTTTTCTTCAAATGTTTTGATAGCATCAGTTCTTATGTCGTGTACATAAGTATCTACGTCGGTTTGGTTCTCAAATACCAGAAAGGATGCTATTAATTTTTCTTTTAAATCCATTTGTTTCAGTTTTCAGTCGCAGTTTACAGTTTACAGTAAAATAACTGCTCACTGAGATTGTGACTGCTTACTAGTTTAAGCGTTTACTTCTTGTTTAATCCAATCGTAACCTTTCTCCTCAAGTTCGTGAGCCAATTCTTTTGTTCCTGATTTTACAATTTTACCATTGTACAAAACGTGAACATAATCAGGTACTATATGGTCTAAAAGTCTTTGATAGTGCGTGATTACAACTACAGCATTATCTTTGCTTTTTAATTTGTTTACACCGTTTGCTACTATACGTAAAGCATCAATATCTAATCCAGAATCGGTTTCATCCAAAATAGCCAATTGCGGTTCCAATATAGCCATTTGAAAAATTTCATTACGCTTTTTCTCTCCTCCGGAGAAGCCTTCATTAAGCGAGCGAGATAAAAATTTCCTGTCAATTTCCAGTAGCTCCGATTTTTCTCGAATAAGCTTAAGCATGTCTTTAGCAGGCATTTCTTCTAAGCCTTTGGCCTTTCGTGTTTCGTTGATGGCTGTTTTCATGAAGTTGGTAACGGAAACTCCTGGGATCTCAACAGGATATTGAAAAGAAAGGAAAATGCCTTTATGGGCACGTTCTTCGGCAGCTAACTCTTCAATATCTTCATCGTTAAAGCTTATCTTTCCCTTGGTTACCTCATAATCTTCTTTACCTGCAATAACAGATGCTAGTGTACTTTTACCAGAACCGTTGGGTCCCATAATGGCGTGTACTTCTCCAGCTTTTACTTCAAGGTTTATACCTTTTAGAATCGTTTTATCTTCAACACTTGCGTGTAAGTTTTCAATTTTTAACATACTATTATTATTCGTTTCCTAATTTTATAACGTTGTTATCTTTTGGGTTGGGTCTCGAAACATTTAAAATTTCCTTTATTTCAATTCGAAATGGCCAACCTTCTTCTTTTTCTGGTTTTGGGATTATCTTACCGCGGATCTCAACAGGGACCATATCGGTATCTGCAACTTTATATTTTTTTACTTGTTCATTGAGTTCGTGCATTTTTGTGTCTATCACAACACCGTATATGTCTGTATTGGTTTGCAGTACGGCGGCATCAGCATAATAAATAAATTCACCTTTTATAAGTGTTAAATCATCATTTTTTGCAATAGCTTCTAGGTGTTCTCCTGATGCACTTTTTTTGTTGTCTTTTTTGCAACTGGCAAAAGCGATTAAACAAACTAATAGAATTAATGCTCTTCTCACAGGTTTAAATTTTAGTAATCAACTATTATTAATGTTCGTTTTATGAGTTTATGTTTTTGAATTTTACCCAACACTTCCTTCTAAACTTATTTCTAATAGTTTTTGCGCTTCAACTGCAAATTCCATAGGTAATTTATTCAATACGTCCTTGCTAAAACCATTTACTATTAATGCGATGGCTTTTTCAGTGTCGATTCCACGTTGGTTACAATAAAAAATTTGGTCTTCTCCAATTTTACTGGTTGTGGCCTCGTGTTCTATTTTAGCCGATTTATTTTTAACTTCAATATAAGGGAAGGTATGGGCACCACATGCATTACCCATTAACAAGCTGTCACACTGTGAAAAGTTACGGGCATTTTCTGCTCGTGAACTTATTTGTACCAATCCACGATAACTGTTTTGCGATTTACCTGCCGAGATACCTTTAGAGATAATGGTCGATTTGGTGTTTTTGCCCAAATGGATCATTTTTGTACCTGTATCGGCTTGTTGGTAATTGTTAGTCACTGCTATGGAATAGAATTCACCAATTGAATTATCGCCTTTTAATATACAGGAAGGGTATTTCCAAGTAATAGCACTTCCTGTTTCTACCTGCGTCCAGGATATTTTTGCATTGGTTTCGCAGAAACCGCGCTTGGTAACAAAATTAAAGACGCCGCCTTTGCCTTCAGCATTTCCAGGATACCAGTTCTGAACGGTTGAATATTTAATTTCGGCATCATCCAAAGCTATTAGTTCAACTACGGCAGCATGCAATTGGTTTTCATCTCTACTAGGAGCAGTACAGCCTTCAAGGTAACTTACGTAACTCCCTTTGTCTGCAATAACCAAAGTACGTTCGAACTGACCGGTGCCAGCTTGATTAATTCTAAAGTAAGTAGATAACTCCATAGGGCATTTTACGCCTTTTGGAATGTAACAGAAACTTCCATCACTAAATACAGCACTGTTTAATGCTGCATAAAAGTTGTCTTTTTGTGGAACAACAGTTCCAATATATTTTTTTACTAATTCGGGATGCTCCTTAATGGCCTCGCTTATAGAACAAAAAATGATGCCTTTTTCTCCAAGGGTTTTCTTAAAGGTAGTTGCCACAGATACAGAATCCACAACGACGTCCATTGCAACGCCGGCAAGCTTTTTTTGTTCGTCAAGAGAAATACCTAACTTTTCGAAAGTTGCTAATAATTCTGGGTCAACTTCGTCAATGCTGTTGTACTTTGGTTTGCTGTTAGGAGCAGAATAGTATGAAATTGCTTGAAAATCGGGTTTTTCATATTTAACATTGGCCCATTCGGGTTCTGTCATTTCTTTCCATATACGAAACGCTTCCAGCCTCCAGTCGGTCATCCATTGCGGTTCTTCCTTTTTTTGCGAAATGGCACGTACAATATCTTCGTTTAAACCAACAGGAAATGTATCGGATTCTATATCGGTATAAAATCCGTATTCGTATTCCTTGGTTTTAAGTTCTTCTCTTAAATCGTCTTCTGTATATTTACTCATTATCTGTTTAAATGTTGTAAAGTAAAAAGTTACAATGTTGGACTCAGATATTTAATCAAGCCACTGGTTAACTTTGAAATTTCTTTTACTTTTAAATTTAATGTTTTAAATTCTTTCGAACTTAAATATTCTAAATCATAGGCTAAATATAATTGCGAACGGAACTCTCCTGGTGAAGCCTTGGCAATATATAAATAGCGGATAAATTCTTTTGTTGTTTCTCTTTCAAATCCCTCGGCTATATTCGAGGAAATTGAAATGCTTGAACGTCTTATTTGATCCCTTAGACTAAAATCATTATTAAAATATTTATTTCTTTCGGTTACATCGTAAATGTTTTTGTTTAATTCCCTGGCTTTTTGCCAAGCTATTATGTCTTCAAAGGAGCTAAATTTTGTCATTTACTTTTTAACTTTAAACAACTTTCTACTTTAGAAACTACAGAGAAAAACTTTCTCCGCAACCACATGTTCTATTGGCATTAGGGTTATTAAATACGAAACCTGTTCCGTTGAGTCCTCCAGAATATTCTAATGTAGTTCCTATTAAATAAAGAAAGCTTTTTTTGTCAACAATAATTTTTACGCCGTTGTCTTCAAATACTTTGTCGTCTTCTTGATTTTCCTTGTCAAATTTTAAATCGTAAGACAAGCCAGAGCAACCGCCACTTTTTACCCCTACACGAACGTAATCGTTAGACGGGCTATAACCGTCTTCTGTCATAAGTTGTATAACTTTCTTCTTAGCTGTTTCAGAAACCTTAATCATAATTTATTAGATTTAGTTATGTGATATTACCAGTTTTTACTCGATAATCGAGATTTAAATGCTCCGAGGCTTGCCTCGAAATCAAAAATAATTTCCTATAAATGCCTCGTGCACTTGCACCAAGGTAGTTTATATGTCACATATAAGCTCCTATTTTTAAAACCAACTCAAAGCACCTTTATGTAAAATTGTTTATTAAGAAGGTTTCTAAATAGAGTGCAAATATACAATATAAGTCATGGATTACCATATTACCTAACATTATATTGCTATATAGTTTGATAGGTTTTCCTTATTGCTAATAAAACGGTGTGTTTCTTGATGATTTTTAGTTTTTAGTGTGATAATTTGTTTAAGGTTAAAATGATAAAAATTATCGGTTTATGGAATAAGCTTCTTATTTTTGCAGCATGATAGAAGATAAAAATCAACAGCGTACGCAGTTAAGTGATTTAGGGGAATTTGGTCTTATTGATCATTTAACAGGTAATTTTAAAATAACTCAAAGTTCAACTATAAAGGGTATTGGCGATGATGCTGCAGTTCTGGAATTTAAGAATAAGCAAATTGTGGTCTCTACCGATCTTTTGGTCGAAGGGGTGCATTTTGATTTGAGCTATATGCCTTTGAAGCATTTGGGTTATAAAGCTGTGGTTGTTAATTTGTCTGATGTGTACGCTATGAATGCTAAGGCTACGCAAATAACTGTTTCTATTGCGGTTTCTAACAGGTTTCCTTTAGAGGCCTTGGAAGATTTGTATGCAGGGATAGAAACGGCAGCAAGGATTTACAACATTGATGTAGTTGGTGGTGATACCACATCGTCAAATAAAGGTTTGTTGATCTCTGTTACAGCAGTTGGTGAAGTTGATAGTGGTGATGTTGTTTATAGAAATGGTGCTAAACCTAATGACCTGTTAGTTGTTACAGGTGATTTGGGAGGGGCTTATATGGGGCTTCAGGTACTAGAACGTGAAAAGGAGGTTTTTAAGGTTAATCCTAATAATCAGCCCGATTTAGACCTTTACTCTTACATTATTGAGCGCCAGCTTAAACCCGAAGCGCGTAAAGATATTGTTAAGTTGTTAGCCGACTTGGAAGTGAAGCCAACAGCGATGATTGATATAAGTGATGGTTTGTCTTCTGAGATCATGCATATATGCACTCAAAGTAAAGTAGGTTGCGACTTATATGAGGAAAAAATACCTTTAGATCCACAAGTTATTTCAACTTGTGAGGAGTTTAATGTTGACAGTACTACAGTTGCTTTAAACGGAGGAGAGGATTATGAATTGCTGTTTACAATTTCGCAAGATGATTATCCAAAAATTAAGGCTAATCCCAACTTTTCGGTTATTGGGCATATTAAAGAAGCATCAGCAGGGTTGCATTTGGTCACAAGAGCGGATGCGAGAATACCTATTAAAGCTCAGGGTTGGAAGAACTTTAATGCATAATTAGGCAAGTTGTATTTCGCTTAGTTGTTGTGTCTTGTAAGAAACCGAATGGTTTTTTGCTTTTCGTTTGTGATGTACGCGAGCTAAGACGTCATTAATTTCCTTATGCTTAGGAGTGAGTATAATTAAACGACCATTTCCATTAATGGTGAGCTCTTTTTTGCAATTTTTACAAGAGTATTCTTTTACGTGGTAGGTAACATGTCTGGTTATTTGGAACTCGTGTCCAAATACCTTACATTGAATGTTTTTCATCTGTTTATTTTTATTGCTTTTTAATTGCCAGATGTAACATCCATATTGCCTTTCCCTTTGCGGTAACATTTTTAGTCATGGATGTTTCATTTTTGCTATTTAATCAGTTTGTAATGAGTTGATTAAATTATCGAAAATCATTCGTTGGATTTAGTTTTGTATTAACAAATCGATGAAGTGATTGCTTTTCTCTGTGAACGGATCATTCTTTTGTTGTGTATTCGTTCTAATATGGCGTTAATCTCTTTAAACTTGGGAGTGAGTTCTGTTAAGTTGCCGTTACTGTTGGTCGTTAATTGCTTTTTGCAGTGGCTACATGTGTATTCTTTAACATGCCATGTAACTTTTCTTGTTACCTGAAAATCATGTCCAAAAAGTGAGCAATACATTTTTGGGATAAAAGCAGGTTTGCTATTAGTTTTTTCCATGATGTTAAGATTTGGAGGTAACAATATAGATGAAATCAATAAAAATATCGTTGAAATCTATATATTTTCGATGAAATGCATAGCATGCTGAAGGAATAAGCCTTCATTTTCAATATGACTCATGTGTCCATCAGGAAATTCAATAACATTTACATTGGTGTTTTCTGTTTGTTCGATAAGCTCATTATAGTTTAAAACAGGATCCTTTTTGCTTATTATCATCATTTTTTTATAGGGTGTAAAATGTAAAAGAACCTCCCTGTCGTCTCTTATTTTCATGCCTTCTAAAGCAGCTATGATGCCTTGAACGGGTGTTTTTAGGGCTTCTTGTTTTGTGTGCTTTATTTCTTTGGAGAAAATTTTCCTGTTTTTAGGCCTGAACAAGTTAGAGATGGCCATTCGTATAAATGTCTTGTAGTTTTGTTTTACTGCAATAATAGCACGATCTCGATTTGCCTTGCGTTCAGGAGTGTCGGCTTTAGCAGTCGAATTCATTAGGCATAAGCCTTTAAGGGCGTCTGGGTTCGCTTCGGCATATGCTAATGCAACGTAGCCGCCCATAGAGTGTCCTATAAAAATAGAACGTCTAATCTTTAAGTGTTTAAGAACGGCTTTTACGGCTTCGGCCATTTGCTCCATAGTGTGCACGTAACCCAAGCAACCTGTCTTACCGTGGCCTAGTAGATCGATGCATATAACTCGGTTTTTTTTTGATAATTCAGGGATAAAAGCATCCCACATTGATAGGTTTTCTAAAAAGCCATGTAAGAGCACAATGGCTTTACCTTTTCCTGTGTCCGTGTAGAATATATTAATTCCTTTATGTTCAAGAATCATTTTAAGGTAAAATAAGGGCAAAGATAATTTGAATTACTAACAATCTCAATTCTTGTTATTGGTGCAAGCGTTATGATTTTACCTTTTTAATGGCGGTAAACGCTTTATCTACATATTCATCTTCAACTAATATGGTAAATTCGTTGGTAGTAGATAACACTTCGTATAAAACAATGCCTTCCCAAGCAAGTCGTTTAAAGAAATGGTAATAAAGACCGGCAATTTTAGAGTTGTCTTGTGGCAAGTTTATGCTTATGGCAGATAACCCGCTTTGTGTAGCAAGGAAGGTTTCATTACGTAATTGTTCACTGATAAATTCTTTTAAGCTGCTTGAAACAATAATGTTGCTTTCGTGAATACCTCTTGTAAATGTGTAGAATAATTTAGATTCCTGATTGATACGTTCTAAGATTTTTGCATGGTTGTTTATCAATGTGTCCGAATTCCTTACTGTGAAGTCCGTTAAATTAGAGCGTACCGTTATGTCACCTAAGTTTTGAATCACTTTGCGCATTTTAATGGAATTCGTTAAAGTTGTAGGAGGGCTATAGCGTCTTAAGGCCATCATAATAGCGCCGGGTTTCACATCTTTTTTTAGCATTTTGCTAATTGGTTCTGTTAATTCAAGAGCCAAAGCGCTAAAATTAATAATGTTTCTTGAAAGTGCTTCCTCTAAGTAAGGTTGTGTTATTAAAATGTCTTCTACACAGTTAGATACGGTCTTCATGTTAACTATTTAACAGTTTGTGTAAAAATAAACTTTTTTTTAAATAAATATCGTTTTTACGCTTTAGAATTATAATTTTGTTTGCAAATTAGTGAAAATGAATGGCATAGGTTTTGGTGGTTTTTAAGGGTGCCGGTTATGCGAAGTGAGAATTTATTATAGATTAAGAATATATAGATGAAAGTATTAAAATTTGGTGGAACATCGGTTGGGTCTATTGAGAACATGGCTAATGTTAAGCGTATTATCAATGATGGTGAACAAAAGATAGTGGTGTTGTCTGCTATGTCTGGAACAACAAACCAGTTGGTAGCTATTGGAGAAGATATTGCCAATGGAGAGGTTGATGAAGCTTTAAGTAAGATTGAGGCGTTACTTGCAAAATATATGGTTACTATTGATGGACTTATAACGGATAAGGTTTTGAATACTGAGGTTAAAGCTTACGTTACAAGTGTTTTTGATGTATTGGTGAACGCTACTAAAGAACCTTTTTCGGAAGTACTGGAGAATAAAATTGTAGCTCAAGGTGAGTTAATGTCTACTTATATGTTCAATGCTTATTTAAAGCAAGAAGGTGTTCGTTCGGCATTGTTGCCGGCTTTGGATTTTATGCGCATTGATGCTGCTAAAGAACCTGATCAGGAATATATAAAAACGCACCTTAAAGCTGTGTTAGAGACTGTTGGATCCTATGATATTTATATCACACAAGGGTTTATTTGTTTGGACGATAATAACGCTATATCTAATTTGCAACGAGGTGGTAGTGATTATACTGCAACTATTATAGGTGCAGCTATAAAAGCTGAAGAAGTGCAAATTTGGACAGATATAGACGGGATGCACAATAACGATCCCCGATATGTTGAAAATACGAGACCTATCTCAAATTTATCGTTTGATGAAGCAGCCGAGTTGGCTTATTTCGGGGCTAAAATATTGCACCCGCAAACGGTAACTCCTGTTAGGGCTGATAGTATTCCTGTACGTTTAAAAAACACAATGAATCCCGAAGCTTATGGGACGTCGATTACAAGCGATTATGTAGAAACAGGCGTAAAAGCTATTGCAGCAAAAGATGGTATCACTGCCATTAAGATTAAGTCTGGAAGAATGTTACAGGCTCATGGTTTCTTGAAAAAGGTGTTTGAGATTTTTGAGGTTTATGAAACATCAATCGATATGATCACGACCTCGGAAGTCGCTGTTTCGTTAACTATTGATGATGATAGGAACTTAGATAAGATTGTAGCGGCATTAGAAACATTTGCTTCTATTGAAGTAGATAAAAATCAAACAATAGTATGTCTGGTAGGGCATTCAATAGTTAAGCATTCAGATACTTATAGGTTGTTTCAAATACTTCAGGATGTGAAAATTAGGATGATCTCTTACGGAGGGAGTAACAATAATATATCGTTGTTAATTAACTCTCAAGATAAAATTAACACATTAAGCAAGCTAAACGATTATTTATTTGAATTAGTCACTCTATAAATTGAAAGATTTAGTATTGTAGCAATCGGGATCGTTAAAGCGATCCCGATTTTTTAATGTTAAGAATTCATGATGTCCTCTATCTCTTCAATTTCAATAGGGATGTTTCGCATTAAATTAAAAGGTTCGCCATTTTCTTGAATAACAACATCGTCTTCTAAACGGATTCCGAAACCTTCGTCGGGTATATAGATGGCTGGCTCTACCGTAAATACCATGTTTGCTTGCATAGGGTCGGTTAAAATGCCATAATCGTGCGTGTCTAGTCCCATGTGATGCGATGTACCATGCATAAAATATTTTTTATAAGCTGGCCAGTCTGGATTTTCATTTTGTACATCGGCTTTGTCCAAGAGTCCAAGCCCAAGTAATTCCGAAGTCATCATTTTGCCAACCTCTGCGTGGTATTCTCCCCAATCTGTTCCGGGTATAAGTAGCTTGGTAACTTCATTCTTGATTCTGTTTACAGCATTGTAAACATCTTTTTGTCTATTGGTAAAACGACCAGAAACCGGGATGGTACGAGTCATGTCGCTAGAATAGTTTGCGTATTCTGCAGCAGTATCTAATAATAGTAAGTCGCCTGCCTTACATTGTTGATTGTTGTCTACGTAGTGCAAAACATTGGCGTTGTTTCCAGAAGCAATAATAGGTGTATAGGCAAAACCTTTGGATCGGTTTCTTAAAAACTCGTGCATAAATTCGGCCTCAATTTCATATTCCCAAACACCAGGTTTTAAAAAGTTAAGAATACGGCGAAATCCTTTTTCGGTAATATCACAGGCTTCTTGAATTAAGGCTATCTCTATTGGATCTTTGACAGAGCGTAAACGTTGCAAAATAGGGTTGCTTTTTGCTACTGCATGTGCAGGATATTTGTCCTTTAGCCACTTAGTAAAGCGGTCTTCTCGAGTTTCAGTTTCAACGTTGGCGCGATAATGTTCGTTAGTGTTGATGTATACTGTGTCGCACTGTGTCATGATTTCAAACATGATTTTTTCCATGTCCTGTAACCAATATACTGTTTTGACGCCGCTGATTTCGAATGCTCTTTCCTTAGTTAGTTTTTCACCTTCCCATATGGCTATATGTTCGTTTGTTTCTTTTAGGAATAATATTTCGCGGTGCTTTTCCTTTGGACAATCGGGGAATAGAACCAAAATGCTTTCTTCTTGATCTATACCGCTTAAATAGAAGATATCGCGATGTTGCTGAAAAGGCATCGTGCTATCTGCACTAATAGGGTAAATGTCATTAGAGTTAAAAACAGCTAGGCTGTTGGGTTTCATATTGCTTGTAAAGCCTTTCCTGTTTTTTATAAATAGGCTATTGTCTATTTTGTGGTACTTCATTGTTCTATTTTTTTAAATTTTAATATGAGTAATGTCACTTTCATCTTTAGTTTTCTTGAAAGAAGAGTTGTTGAACAGGAAGTATTCCTGATTCAAAATTTTTCAAAATTACATAATATGTATCAGGCAATAAAAAAGAGAATCGATATATTTTTATTTGGTTAATGGTTAATGGTTGTTGGGAAAGGGGGAATGGGAGAATTTTTAATATGTCTTTGTGTTGAGTTATTAATAATCAAGCGAAAACCCTAAATCATATTCGTTTATAGAATATGAATCTGGAGTCCAGAAGCTGGGTGCAAGGTGTTTGTCAATGGTTAATTATACCATGGTAAAGAACTATTGTCTTTTTAACAATTAGCAAAGGTCAATTCGTACTGTTTAGGCAGGCAATATTATGGCATATCTGGGGTTGTGGATTTTCAATCCGTAGTGGTTTAGTTATAAGTAAAATGTTCTTTTTTAAAACCATTCTAAATACATAATAAAAGAGCGTGTAAAACTTGTTATAATTATGCTTGCTCATTACATTTGCGTCAGTATAAACTAACTATGTAAAAAATGAGTGGATTTTTTAAATCTTCGATAGGAAGAAAAGTCGCTATGGCGCTTTCTGCTTTTTTCCTAATGTTTTTTTTATTGCAGCATTTTGTGATTAATTCTTTATCTGTTTTTAGTGCAGAGCTTTTTAATGAAGTATCTCACTTTATGGGAACCAATTGGTTGATTCAATTTGTTTTGCAACCTGTGCTGATATTTGGTGTTGTTTTCCATTTTGTTATGGGATTTGTGCTAGAGCTTAAAAACAAAAGTGCAAGAAAAATTTCTTATGCTAAAAACAATGGTGCGGCTAATTCGTCATGGATGAGTAGGAATATGATTTGGAGTGGTCTGGCTATTCTGGCATTTATTGTATTGCACTTTATTGATTTTTGGTTTCCAGAAATAAACACCAAGTTTATTAAGGGGGATTGGTCTGGTGTACATGAAGGCGTTGAAGGTTATAGGTATTTTCATGAGCTACAGGGTAAGTTTGTAAGCCCGATACGAGTAGCGGCTTATGCTTTAGCGTTTGTGTTTTTAGCACTGCACTTATTTCACGGATTTACATCGGCATTCCAATCGATGGGAGCTACGGCTGGGAGAAAGAAAACATTACAGAATATTGGAAAGGCTTATTCAATAATAATACCTGTAGGGTTTATTATTATTGCTGTTTTCCATCATCTTAATCACCATTAATCTTAGTATATTATGGCTTTAGATTCAAGAGTACCACAAGGTCCAATTAAAGATAAATGGACAGATTATAAAAATAAAATAAACTTAGTAAACCCTGCCAACAAGCGTCATATAGATGTTATTGTTGTTGGTACTGGATTAGCGGGTGGTTCGGCTGCTGCTACTTTAGCAGAGTTGGGCTATAATGTAAAAGCATTTGCCTATCAAGATTCGCCTCGTCGTGCACATTCCATTGCGGCACAAGGAGGAATTAATGCTGCTAAAAATTACCAGGGAGATGGGGATTCAACATATAGGTTGTTCTATGATACTGTAAAAGGAGGGGATTATCGCTCTCGTGAAGCAAACGTATACCGTTTGGCAGAGGTGTCTGCTAATATTATAGATCAGTGTGTTGCTCAAGGCGTACCTTTTGCACGTGATTATGGAGGCCTGTTAGATAACCGTTCGTTTGGAGGGGTTTTGGTGTCGAGAACTTTTTATGCTAAAGGGCAAACCGGGCAACAACTATTGTTGGGAGCTTATTCGGCAATGAACCGCCAAATAGCACGTGGAAAAATTGAAATGTTTAACCGTCACGAAATGCTTGATGTTGTAAAGGTTGATGGAAAAGCAAGAGGGATTATTGCCAGAAACTTGGTCACAGGTGAGATAGAGCGACATTCGGCTCATGCTGTAGTAGTTGCTTCAGGAGGATATGGAAATGTCTATTTCTTGTCAACTAACGCCATGGGGTCTAATGCGACTGCAGCTTGGAAGATACATAAAAAAGGTGCTTATTTTGCAAACCCATGTTATACACAAATTCACCCAACATGCATTCCGCGTTCTGGAGATTATCAATCTAAATTAACGTTGATGTCTGAGTCGTTACGTAACGATGGACGTATTTGGGTGCCTAAAAATATGGAGGATGTTTTGGCAATTCGTGAAGGTCGTAAAAAGCCAACCGATTTGTCTGAAGATGAGCGCGATTATTACTTAGAGCGTCGATACCCTGCTTTTGGTAACTTGGTGCCTCGCGATGTGGCTTCAAGAGCTGCGAAAGAGCGTTGCGATGCTGGCTATGGTGTAAACGCCACTGGAGAAGCAGTGTATTTAGATTTTGCCTCAGCAATTGAGCGTTATGGAAAAGAACAAGCCAAAATTCAAAATATCCAGAATCCTTCAAAAGAAAAAATTACAGAATTAGGAGAGAAAATAGTTGAGGCTAAATACGGGAATTTATTCCAAATGTATGAGAAGATTGTAGACGAGAATCCATACAAAATGCCAATGATGATTTATCCAGCGACACACTATACCATGGGTGGGGTTTGGGTAGATTATAACTTAATGACAACTATTCCAGGATGCTACTGTATTGGTGAAGCAAACTTCTCAGACCATGGTGCTAACCGATTGGGAGCGTCAGCATTAATGCAAGGTTTGGCTGATGGTTATTTTGTGTTGCCTTACACAATTGGTGATTATTTAGCTAACGATATACGAACAGGAAAGATTCCAACGGATACACCTGAGTTTGATGAGGCAGAAAAAGAAGTAAAGGATAGAATAGACTTCTTTATTAATAATAATGGAACCAAGTCTGTTGATTATTTCCATAAGCGTTTAGGAAAAGTGATGTGGGATAAAGTAGGGATGGCTCGTAACGAAAAAGGTTTAAAAGAAGCTATGGCAGAAATTAAAGCCATTCGTGAAGCGTTCTGGAAAGAAGTGAAAGTTCCTGGGTCTGCAAATGAAATGAATCCTGAATTGGAAAAAGCAGGGCGTGTAGCCGACTTTTTGGAGTTAGGAGAGTTGTTTGCTAAAGATGCTTTAATGCGCGAAGAATCTTGTGGCGGCCACTTTAGGGAAGAATCAGTAGAATTAGAAGGCGAACAAAAAGGTGAAGCTAAGCGAAATGATAAAGACTTTGCGTTTGTTGCCGCTTGGGAATATAAAGGTGAGCCAGCCGATGCTGTTTTACATAAGGAAGCATTAGAGTTTAAAGATATCGAGTTAAAGCAGAGGAGCTATAAGTAATTAGCGAAGAGCGAAAAGGGATATGCCAACATTAAAATCGTATAAAGAATTAATTGTTTGGCAGAAATCTATGATTTTAGTTAAAGAGATTTATAAACTAACGTCTAATTTTCCTGAAAGCGAAAAATTTGTTTTAACAAGTCAAATGAGAAGAGCTTCGGTTTCTATTCCGTCAAATATAGCTGAAGGTTGAGGAAGGTTATCTCGAAAAAATTATATTCAATTTTTAAGAACTTCAAGAGGTTCTCTGTTTGAATTAGAAACACAAGTAATAATAACTAAAGAATTAAATTATATAAGTGATAGTGGAGAAATCGAAAATTTAATCATCGAAATTAGCAAAATGCTGAATACACTAATTAAAAAATTAGAAGAAAAGAACTAAGTCCTCTTTTCGCTTATCACTAATCGCTCAAAACTTATAATTATGAATCTAACACTTAAAATTTGGAGACAAAAAGACTCACAGTCAAAGGGTCAAATGGTCGATTATAAAGTCACCGATATTTCAGAACATATGTCTTTTTTAGAAATGATGGATGTTCTTAATGAGCAATTGGTAAATGCAGGAGAAGAGCCTGTGGCATTCGATCACGATTGTCGTGAAGGTATTTGTGGGATGTGTTCTATGTATATAAACGGAGAGGCACACGGGCCTGATCGAGGGGTAACAACCTGTCAGCTGCATATGCGTATGTTTAAAGATGGTGATACCATTACCATTGAGCCATTTAGGGCGGCAGCCTTTCCGGTAATTAAGGATTTAGTTGTCGATAGATCGTCTTTTGAACGTATCCAACAAGCGGGGGGGTATATTTCTGTAAATACATCTGGAAATACCCAAGATGCTAATGCCATTCCTATTTCTAAGCATGCTGCCGATGAGGCTATGGATGCAGCTACTTGTATTGGTTGTGGTGCCTGTGTAGCTACTTGTAAAAACTCATCAGCGATGTTATTTGTAGGAGCTAAGGTGTCCCAATATGCCCTATTGCCACAGGGTCAAGTTGAAGCTGTAGATCGTGTCAAAAATATGGTTGCACAAATGGATTTGGAAGGTTTTGGAAACTGTACCAATACAGGCGCATGTGAGGTAGAATGTCCTAAAGGTATTTCTTTGGATAATATCGCCCGTATGAATAGAGAGCTTATGAAGGCTTCTTTAAAATAGTTGTTTTAGAAATACAATTTTCTTAATAATATCTAAAACCCAAGCTTATGCTTGGGTTTTTTAGTTAGATTTGATTGTAAATTTAAAACTAATATGTACAAGCCTATAATTGTAATACTTGTTGCTTGTTTATGCTCTGTTGTTGATGTTTTTGGTCAAAACATATCAAAAGATAATGGTTTGTTGTTTAATGAAGCCTTGCTCTTACAGCATGTAAAGACCTTGTCATCTGATGCTTTCGAAGGACGCCGTACAGGAACTAAAGGTGCGATGAAGACAAAGGAATATATAATCAACCAATTCCATACCTTAAAAGTATTGCCAATAAAAGAGACTTACGAACAGCCGTTTTCGTTTGTAAAAGGAAAGAAGGTGTTTGACGGGGTAAATATTTTAGGAAAGATTAAAGGGAGTGTATTTCCCGATAAGTATATTGTAATTAGTGCGCATTATGACCATGAGGGAATTAAGCGAGGCAACATTTACAATGGAGCCGACGATAATGCATCTGGCGTGGGAGCACTGTTTAGCATTGCTGAATATTTAAAAAATAATCCGCCGAAACATTCAATTATCCTAGCAGCATTTGATGCTGAAGAATTAGAACTTCAAGGATCTAAGCATTTTGTGCATCATCCCTTTGTGCCTTTAAATAAAATAAAGGTGAATATTAATATGGATATGATTAGCAGAAGTGATAATAAGGAGTTGTTTGTTGTTGGTTCTCGGTATAATAAATCATTGGAACATATCATTAGAAATGCGGTCTCAGTTAACAAAATAAAGCTAAGTGTTGGCTATGATGGTACTAAAAGAGGCGAAAATTGGATTTATTCTTCCGATCATGCTTGGTTTCATAGAAAAGGTATTCCCTTCCTGTACTTTGGAGTGGTCGATCATGAGGATTATCACGAACCAACAGATGACTATGAAAACATACAACCAGCATTCTATATAGAAGCTGTTAAGGTTATTATTTCCGTACTAGATAAAGTGGACCGTTCAACATTTTAAAAATAGGCCTTTAGTTGAACAGATCCGGTATGTATGGTTTTACTGGTTTCTGTTTTTCTGCCAAAGTAACTTAGGTTAAGGTCCAAAAAGTTAGTGAGTTTTTTTTGAGCCAATAAGCTCCACGTAAAGTTTTTTCCAGATTGCAAACCTTCTAGCATTTGGTACGATATAGGGGTATTTGAGCTGCCATTAAAAGTATTTGAGAAATAATTGAATTCGCCATTAATGGCGCCCTTTTGCCTGTTGGAAAAACTAAAAGAAAGGCCATATTTTTGTTGACTCAGAGACTCTTGGCTTCCAATGGTATTGTCTTTTGTGGCTAGTTGGTAAAAAATACTAAAACTGGAAGTGTCGCCAAACAAATAAGATAATTTAGGGTTAAAACGTGTTTCATCAAAATTATAATTTTTGCTTGGAAAGTTTTCACTAATACTTTCATTGACTTCAAAGGCAGTTAGCAAATTTACTAGCCAGCTTTCAGCAAACTTGTGGTTAAAGTTAAGTTGGTGGCTTTTTAAACTGTTAGAAATGAAACCAATGGATAAGGTGTTCTTTGATGAATTGGAAAGGAAGGTGTATGAGCTTGTGTAATGCTGTTTTCCCCGATTAAAAAACAAAACATTTTTAAAGTTTAATTGTAATCCCAATTGGTTATTAATATCTGTGTCGAATGGATTTAGATTGAAGTTGTTGCCATCGCGCTTCATCTTACGGTCAATCAAATAACTGGTTTGGTTGTAAAAATGCGACCAGAATTTTTTAGAGTTATCTGTTGCAACAGACCATTGTGTGGGATTGATGGTTAATGTTTGGCTCAATCGGTTTTGATGGGTTTTTACATAAACACGATTGGGTAATAACACACGAATGTATTTGCCTTCATCCTGAAATTTTGCCAATTCAAACTCTTCAAGTTCCTGAATCCCATTGTTGTTATAATCAATCCATGTATAAGAGCCTTGGCCTGGTTCTACTTCAATATAAGTGAAGTCCTGTTGTGGTAGGGTGCCAGAATTGGTTTCAAAAATGGTGTTCCATTGAATAAGTTGTTTGAATAGCTTTTGATTGTACTTTAGCCTAGAATTTATTGATTGTTCGTTATCCAAATTTTGGTCTTCCTTGTTAAGTGTTCGGTAATTGGCGTATAGAGAAAGCGATGTGTTGGTGTTTTGGATCAATTTAGACTTTAAATAGTAGGTGTTAGAGGTATTTACCTTTGTTAGTTTATTGTTCCTAATGCTATCATTTATTCTGTGTTTATAGCCTATTTCAGCAAATATCTTGGTGCTGTCTCCAAAACCCATAAAGAGTTGGTAAGACTTAAATTTTTGGCTTAAAGGTGTTAAAATATCTGTGTTTTTGTCTTTTTGCTCGTTGTGTTCTACGGCAATTCTAGTGCCCAACCAGCTTTTTTGCATCCCATAGGTTATTGTATTATAAGATCGTAAAAATGTAGAGGTGTTTATATGTGATTTAGCATTTAGAAAACTGGAATGGGAAAAAAGATGAAATTTGTTTAATAGGAGGTCAATATTGGAAACGTGTCTGTTGCCATTAAAGTTTTCAGAATACTCTAAATGTTCTAACTGATAATTAACAAGTCCCTTTCTGGGGTGGTTTAGATTAAGACCGGTAATAAAGAGGTGCTGATTTCCTAATGGGGTTTTAATATTCCAATCACGAGAAAATTCAGCATTATATAAACGCTCAATGGTTTTAAACTGTTTATGGATATAATCAGTGTCAGCAAAAGCCTCTAAACTCCAAAGACTATCATTTTTTATAAGTGTTTGGCTTATTTTTAGTTTTCCGGCAAAACCATCATTATTGTTGTCATCGAGATTGGAAAATAGGTTCAGGTCGTTTTTACTCCCTGCTGCTTCAAAATGGATCATGGTTTTTTTAGAAGGTTGGTAGCGACCATTAATAACAGCTATTTGTAATTTTACTGGAGCAATAAGTTGTATTATTGGAGCATAGTTGCCTTGTGAAACTCCGGCAATAGGGTTTATGTATTCATAAATATTGTCAATTGTATTACTGTTCTTTAGAACATAGTCGCCTTGGTTTTGGCCTACTTGTGTAAAGGTTACGCGGTATAATGTATCGTCTGGACTGTTAGAGAACACAAAAGCCTCAGCACCATTAATGAATTCTTTTTTGTAAAGAATTCTGTTTTCATTTTGGGATTCTAACACTTCAGAAGATCCTACCATTAAACTTTTGTCATCACCGGCATTCGATAATATTTGTACTTGGTCTTCAGAAAGGTTTTGTTGTAAGGGCTGATTTTTAGCATCGTTTTCAGAATATACCGAAACACCTATGTCTAATTTTTTACTTTTAATTCTTCCCCCGCCATAAGCTACCAGGCGAGAATAGTTTCGTTCACTAAATTGATAATCGACCGTTATGCGCATTTCAGATGTTATGGGGAATGTAGCATTAAATGTAATCTCACCCGCATTGTAATCTATAATATAATCTTGGTCTTCACCACGCTTAACAGCTACGCCGTTAACATATACTGTTTCACTTCCCGAAACGACAAGAACAAAAAGTTCCCCATTTTGCCCTTGAAGTTTATAAGGGCCTTGATTGCCTTCTTGTGCTGTAAATTGACTTCTTGTAAATTGTCCGCGAACCAAAGCACCGGCAGCAAATAAATATGTTTCAGTTGTTTCGTTGTCAAGATGAGCTTGAACCGATAAGCCTTGAACACGCTTAGAAAAGTTAGCAAAATAAGAGTCTTTGTTTTGTAGGTCTATATCGCCAGCACGAATATTCCATTTGTCACTGAATAGCTCAATAAAAACTTGGTCGAATTCGTCCAAACGCTGTGAGTATCCACTTTCTTGAAGCGGTATGTTGGCATCTTGAATAGAGGCTCTCAATGTAACTTTGTCATTTAGTTTTCCTGTAATTTGAAGATCGAGTTCGCTGTTTAGAACAGAATTTTGATTATTGCCAATTGTAACGCCCCTAGAAATACTTCCAGAAGTTGTTAAGCCATCAAAAGGTGTAAACGTATTAGATGTATTAGGTTGTGTTAGTTTATATAATGTTTGTGCATTTTTATTGTTTTTTAGAATAACAGATTCGTCTAATTGCTTATAGGTTTTCGTTAAAAAATCAGGAAATTTGAGATAACTAATAATAATGGTGTCGGTATCTATAGGTTTGATAAATGTTAAAAAAGCTTTGGGAAAATTAATTTTATAGTAACTTGAATCGATTGTGGTATGATTTTTTCTTGTAACCGAAAAAGTATTTGGATTGATACTAACACTATCAATAAGTACGGTGTCTTTTACAGCTACTTTTTTAGTAACGTAATTAGAGGTTAGTTCTTGAGCGGTTATACAATGAGCCAACAAAAAAATAAGTGAAAATACGAGATATCTCATTAGATACTTAAACTGTAATTAGCATAAAATATTTTGTTGATAGTTTTAGTTAAATCGAATGAAAAATAATAGTGTAAAAGTAAGGCATTATTTAATTTAGCTAAAATTTGATTTTTTCATAAAGAATGACATCAAACGAATTGAAAGTTAGTAATTTAAAAAGTAACAAATAATAATGAATATTATATCGTATAATGTAAATGGTATTCGGGCAGCAATTAATAAAGGTTTTTTGGATTGGCTTAAAAGCGCTAACCCCGATGTTGTATGTTTACAGGAAATAAAGGCATTAAAAGAACAATTGGATTTAAATGTTTTTACAGAACTTGGTTATAAGTACAATTACTGGTTTAGTGCTCAAAAAAAGGGATATAGTGGTGTTGCTATTTTGAGTAAAGTAGAACCAGACCATGTTGAATACGGTACAGGTATTGAGTCGATGGACTTCGAAGGGCGAAATATCCGTGCCGATTTTAATGGTATTTCGGTAATGAGCCTGTATTTGCCATCAGGGACCAATGATGCACGTTTGGATCATAAATTAGAATACATGGCTCTTTTTCAGGACTATATAAATGAACTGAAAAAGGACGTCCCCAATCTTATTATCTGTGGCGATTATAATATTTGTCACGAAGAGATCGACATTCATAACCCAAAAGGACTAAGCAAGGTCTCTGGTTTTTTGCCTGTTGAACGTGAGTGGATAGGTGATTTTATTGATAGCGGATTTATAGATTCATTCCGATATTTAAATAAGGAAAAGCAACAGTACAGTTGGTGGAGTTACCGTGCTAATGCACGAGCCAATAATAAAGGTTGGCGATTAGATTACGCTATGGTCGCACAACCTTTACAAGAAAAAATAAAACGAGCCGTTATACTTTCAGAAGCGGTGCATAGCGATCACTGCCCTATTTTGGTAAACATTGAAAGTGAAACCTCTTAAATTGATATTAACAATAAATAGAACCCAATAAAAATGATCAAGAACATTTCATTATCAGTAATCACATTGATGCTTTTGGCTTCATGTGTATCCCCAAAAGTTTATAAGGAGTTAGAAGGGAAATACGAAAACTTAAAGAAAGAAAACAGAAAGCTTTCTAGAGATAACAATGCGCTTTTAGATGCTAAAAATGCTGCCGAATATGAGTTTAAACAACTTAAAGAAGCCTATGATGAGACGGTTGCAGAGCGTGACAGGTTGTTAAGCGATTACACTGCAACTAAGGCTAATTATGATAATTTGAAGGCTTCTTATGATGCTTTAGAAAAAAACAGTTCGGCCGCTATTGCTAAAAATTCACAAAGGAATAGAGAGCTTTTGGCACAACTAGAAGCTAAAGAAGATGCTTTAGCAGCAGAGAATGAACGTTTAGAAAAACTTAAACGAGAGCTAGAAGAGCGATCTAATCGCGTAGCCGAATTAGAAAATGTTATTGCAGCAAAAGATGCAGCTATGACACAGCTAAAAAATGCTGTTTCAAGAGCGCTGACCGATTTTGAAGGCAAAGGGTTGACCGTGGAACAACGGGACGGAAAAGTATACGTGTCTATGGAAAACAAACTGTTGTTTGGTTCTGGTAGTTGGGCTGTTGGAACAGAAGGAAGAAAAGCTGTTGAACAATTAGGTAGTGTATTGGCCGTAAATCCAGATATTGCCATTTTAATAGAAGGCCATACCGATAATGTACCTTATAAAGGAAGTGGGCAATTGGATGGTAACTGGGATCTATCTACCAAGCGTGCTACAGCAATTGTAAATATTTTAAGAGAGAATACAGCTATTAACCCTGAAAACCTTACAGCAGCTGGACGTGGTGAGTTTGCACCTATTGCTACAAACGATACACCTGAAGGTAAAGCCAAAAATAGACGTATTGAGGTGATTTTAACACCTAAATTGGATGAGTTATCAAAATTGTTGAACGAGAATTAAAACTAAGGCACTTTGTCCATTGACTGGTTGTCTAAACAGGTTAGGTGGAGTTATGTGCTTAATTGGAATTTAATAAAGATAATAGATATAAAGCCTTTTGGAGATTATAAATCTCTGAAAGGTTTTTTATCTTTAGGGTTTATCAAAAAAATATAATTAACTTATAAAAATAAACGTGTGAAATATACAACACTACCCAACACCAATATAAAAGTTAGTAAAATATGTTTGGGTTCGATGACTTGGGGAAACCAAAATACAGAAGCCGAAGGTCATGCGCAATTAGATTATGCGTTTGAGCAAGGTATAAACTTTATAGATACAGCCGAATTGTATCCCGTTCCTGCCTCTGTAGAAACACAAGGTCGAACAAGTAAAATAATTGGAACTTGGCTAAAAAAGACGGGAAACAGGGGCAAAGTGGTTTTAGCATCTAAGATTGCAGGAACAGGTGATTATACTGCGCACATTCGTACGACTGGTTTTAGTAAAGCAGCTATAGATGAAGCTATAAACGCTGAGTTAAAACGATTGCAAACCGATTATATAGATTTATATCAGTTACATTGGCCAGAACGCGATACCAATAGGTTTGGGGTCAGGGATTTTAAATACAATAAAGATGAGGTTTGGAAAGATAATTTCAACACAATACTTCATGCGCTTCAAGAAAATATAAAAACAGGTAAGATTCGACATATAGGTGTTTCCAATGAAAGTTCATGGGGGACGATGCGCTATTTGGAAGAATCGAAAAAGCATGGTTTACCTAGAATGTGCACCATTCAGAATGCATATTCCTTAATAAATAGGGTTTTTGAAGGTGATTTAGCAGAAGTTTCAATACGTGAAAATATAGGCTTGTTAGCCTATTCCCCCATGGCTTTTGGGGTGCTGTCTGGAAAATACATCAAGGGCACGGCAGCAGAAAATGCAAGGCTTAAGCTGTTTCCTAGATTTGCAAGGTACAGCAGTGAACAGGCGACAGAAGCTACAAAGCTTTATTTAAAAATAGCAGAAACCAACCAGATGACCTTAGCACAGATGGCATTGGCTTTTGTTACCCAGCAACCATTTGTAACAAGTAATATTATTGGTGCCACAAATTTAGAACAACTAAAGGAAAATATAGCTAGTATAGATATTACCTTAAGTGATGCAATATTAGATCAGATTAATGCTGTGCATGCGGTAATCCCTAATCCAGCACCGTAGCGCAATTCAAAAAAGAAAAATGAGTTAATCAAAAAGAATTCTTCGACGTTCTGCGTCGGGGTTTCCGTTAAAATTGAAAAAGTACCTTTCTTACTAACATAAGTAAGGCACTTTATTATTTTTAGTAAGCAAGTACTTGCTAGAAAACGTAACTAATTTATGTTTTCAGTTGAAAAGGTTTCAACGGTTTTCATATTGCTGACCTTATAGGTGTCAGAAACTTTAGTTACTGTTTCTTCAAGCAATACAGGCGTTACTTTAGCGTCATTATATTCTACCATAGCTAGCTTTCTGTCAAAGTCTACAGTGGCTCCCTTTACGCCTTCCATTTTAGATATCTTTTTTTCAATGGTTTTGGCACATCCTATAGCGCAGGTCATGCCATCTATGGTAAATTCCGCTTTAGCATAAGTCGCATTTGGGTCTAAGGCCTTAACAGTTTCAGTAGGCTCAATAGTTACTGTTTTAACTTCTGGCTTTGTCTCATTCTTACAGCTTATAAAACATAAAGCAACAAGCATAACAGCGATAATATTTTTTATTGTTTTCATTTTGAGTGTATTTGTACTATGCAAAATTAGAAAATATTGCTGTTTATTGTGCTAAAAATTAAACTTTTAGTTGTTCAAGGTTTTCTTGTCAAAAAATACCTTTGACTTTGTAATTTCAAAAAATTTACTTTTAAAATGTTTTTTTGAGCAAATTAATAATGCTAAAATTATTTTAATACATAAATTTTTACGAAATTTAAGAGAATCAAATTGTGTAAAGATGAAAAAATTATCATTAACCGTTCGATTTGGTCTTGTAACTAGTGCCATCTTAATTGCATATTTTTTAATTCTAGCACTATTCAATAAGCATATTAATCCTGTATTTAGTTTTTTTAATGCAGTTATCACCACCTTTGGGATATACGAAGCAGTTCGTATAACAAAGTTGCAGCATCCAGAAGCTTTTTCTTATGGAGAAGGTTTTAAAACAGGTTTGGTTACAGGCTTTATTGCAACGTTGTTTTTTACCATTTTCTTTTTGTTTTATGCCACAGAAATTAATGTTGGTTTTTTGGGACAATTGTTTAAAACCATTCACGGTGGTTTTAATACAGATATAGGGATGGTAACCTTTATAGTAGCTGTTATGGGCTTTGCAACTACTGTTGTTGCAACACTTGCTGTAATGCAGCTCCTTAAGAATAGCGGAAATATGTCTTCAAAATGAATAAAACGTTTGTAGTTTAATTAATTAGCAGTATATTTGCACTCATTTTTTGAACAAAATTAATTAATAAAACGTTACGCTATGTACGCAATTGTAGAGATAGCAGGGCAACAATTTAAAGTTGTAAAAGACCAAAAAGTTTTTGTTAACCGTTTACAAACAGAAGAAGGAAAGCAAGTAGCTTTCGATAATGTTCTTCTTGTAGCAGATGGTGACAATGTAACTGTAGGCGCCCCAGCTATAGACGGAGCTCAGGTAGGAGCAAAAGTCTTAAAGCACCTAAAAGGTGATAAAGTTATAGTTTTCAAAAAGAAAAGACGCAAGGGTTACCGCGTTAAAAACGGTCACCGTCAAGCCTTAACAGAAATTGTAATTGAAAGTATAGCTGCTTCTGGAGCTAAGAAAGCTGCCCCAGCAAAAGAAGCTAAGAAAGCAGAGCCTAAAGTTGAAGCTCCTAAGGCAGAAGCTTCTCAAGATTTAAGCAAGTTAACAGTTGCTGAATTGAAAGAGATGGCAAAAGCTAAAGGTATTGAAGGAATTTCTTCTATGAAGAAGGCCGATTTAATAGCTGCTTTAAGTTAAATTAAAATCTAAAATCGAAATAAAATGGCACATAAAAAAGGAGTCGGAAGTTCGAAAAACGGTAGAGAATCAGAATCGAAACGCTTAGGTGTTAAGATTTTTGGAGGTCAGGCTGCAATAGCTGGAAACATTATCGTTAGACAAAGAGGTAATACACATCACCCAGGCGAGAATGTATATGCAGGAAAAGATCATACATTACACGCTAAAGTTGATGGCGTTGTAAAGTTTACAAAGAAAAAAGATAACAAGTCTTATGTTTCTATCGAGCCGTTTGAGGCTTAAGAAATAATTTCTTTAAAAATTTAAAGCCCTTTCTGGAAACAGGAAGGGCTTTTTTATTGATTTTATGGAAATAATTAATTAATTTAATAGCATGTAAATAATTATTCTTTCTAAACAATTAAGCATATGAACGTCCCTTTTAGATCTGAAATTAGAAATTCCCCAAATCAGCAAACCATTAAAATTTTCTTAGGAGAGGAGTCATTAGATGAGAAAATTAAAAGGCATTTAGCGAGGTTTGACGAGATAGATTTTATAGAAATACGTGAAACAGTGGGACAGAATAGGGCCAATGAAAATATTACAGTATTTTTAAAAGAAGGTGTTGATATCATTAAAATGAAATCGATTATTGACTCCAGTTTGTGGTGGTACTTTGAGGAAGATATGGTTGAATAATTTGTTAGGTTTCTCTTGGCATTGGAATATATAAAAAATCCCCGGCTGTCATACAACTGGGGATTTTTTATATGAATATATTATACTATTACTTTTTCTGTTTAGATAAGTAAGTTACCAGAGAGGCAAATTCTTCGAAGGAAAGTGCATTGGCTAATCCAGCAGGCATCATTGATGTTTCTAATTCATCCCGACTGGCAATATCACTGGTTTTTATTGTAAACTCCTGGCCAGCGATATTACGCATTACCAATTTGTCTGGAGTCTCAGAAGTTACAAACCCTGCGTAGCTTTTTTCATCTTTGGTATGTACCATTACAGTTGCAAACCCTTGTGAAATGGATGCGTTTGGTTTTAATATAGATTCAGCAATTTGCTCACGCGTCATAATGGAGCCAATTTGCCCCATAAATGGTCCTTTTAAAGCCTCTCCTTTTTTAATACTATGGCAAGCAACACAACCTTGTTGGGTAAATAGTTTTTCGCCCTTAGCAGGGTCTCCTTTAATTTTGGAAATGGCAATCATGACGTCTTCGATAGATGTTTTGCCTATTTGTCCTTTCTTGTTTTTTATTTTTTCGAGATCAACTTTGGTTTCTTCTTTGGCTATAGTTTCTTTTTCGCCACCAAAAACAGCAATTCCCATACGATGTTTTTCGTTTAAGTCTGCAAAAAAGCCTTTTTCGCTATCATTAGTTTGCTGCCAAACTTTGGTTAAGAAAGCTTCAATTTTTGGAGATCCCTCCCATGTTATACCTTTATAATAAGGGCCATGTGTGTCAGGGCGAGTACTCCACCACCAAGAACCGTCATAAGGCGCTTCTTTTTTATATAATCTGGATAATGTAGTAAGGATTTCTTTTTTAAAAGGTTCGTTTTCTGAAGCATTATAGGCTTCAATGAGCCCATCTATTGTACGTGTATCATGCATGTACTTCAATGCCCAGATTCCTAAAGCGGATGCTTCATTTTTAACAGCTTGTAAACAAGCATCTATAGCATTCATATTAACCAAGGCCTTTACTGCTAAATGTGCTGGGATAATAGCACTGTTAGGGGTCGCATGAGGGCCTTCGGTTCCTTTGGCAGGTACAGTAGCGTTAGCAGGAACAGGAATTTGCAACAGCGCATTTGCTGTTTTGGGGTTACCTATACGACCTAGCCCAACAATCGCAGCTGCTTTAACCCGATCTGAAGGATCTTTTAATGCATCGACAAATACGTTTACTGGTACTTCCTTTAATCTTGATTTACGATCCGTTATAGCTCTTAAGGTAAACTCTTTTACTGTTTTATCTTGACTTAGTTCTATTAAATTTTCAAGTGTTCCTTTATAGTTAATTTGAGCATAAGCGAATATCGCAGCAACTCTGCTATCTAAAGGAAGCTCTTTATTAGAAGCAATATCCCAAGCTGCTGCTGCTGCTTTTTTTGCGGATCTGGTAATTAACTCTTGTTGGGCGTACAATCTAACAGTAGCCGATCGTTCTTTAAGCAATCTTGCCAATTCTTTTACAGATAGTTTCTTAAGATTAGGAAAAGCTTTGTGTTCCCAGTTTTTAGGTACAGCTCTTGTTACAAAGCCTTTATCTGGGTTTCCAGAATATCCAGCACCATCCCAAGCACTCATATATAAACGCCCAGAAGCATCGATGTCCAGATCGGTAATTTGGGCTAACTTAACAAATGCTTCTTCTGTTTGCTTAAAACTTGCACCGTCTGGTGAAACACGATGGATAAATAGTTGGTTTCTTCCCCAGTCGGCCATCATTGGAACATGGTTATACTGCTCTGGCCATCTATTATCATCCATAAAAAGAGCACCTGTGCCAGAACCTCCACCAACATCTACAAGAGCAGGAATGATTTCATTGGTAAAATGTTTGAATAAAACAGGATAGCCATACTCTCCAGATTGGATGTGATGGGCAAATCGTACATTCCAACCCCCTCCATCGTTGGTGTTCCCTCTGGTGTATATGTTCATATACGGATCTATAGCGACATCATAAATATTTCTCAGTCCGTGTGTGTAGATCTCCATTTCGGTACCGTCTGGTCTAACTCTAACAACACCACCACCAAGCATGGTCATTTTTTTTCCAGTACGGTCTGTAGCATTATGAAAACCAAAATCACCTACCGCAATGTAAATCCATCCGTCAATCCCCATTCGAATGCCATTAGTCGCATGATCGGTGCCTCTCTTGACAATATATGTAGGAGAGCAAATATTTTCGATAATTGGTTTAGAAGGTCCATCAGCAATATCATCATGATCTTTATCCTCAAAAACAACGAGATCCATGCCTGTAGCTATACCCGTTTCCTTTGAAAACGTTGTGTGAAGTACAAAAAGCTGGTCACCTAAAGCGATAATGCCTCTTGGGTTATCAACTTTGGCATACTCAGAATATAAATCTGCTTTACCATCGTTATCTTTATCGATCAGTTTTATAATACTTCCTTTTCCAGGTTCTTTTCCAAGAGATCCCATCATATCAACACCAACGTAAACTTCTCCTGAAGGTGCGACGGCCAAGCAAGCAGGGCTGGGAACAATGTCTGGTCCAGCAAAGGGTGTAATTAAGATGTCTTTAGGGTTGCCATCGGTTTCTATTTTAACCCCAATAGAATTGTTGTCAATGGGAATGGCTTTGCTCTCTACTTGAGTGCAGTTTTGAAGCGTAAAGACCGTTATTACGATACATGAAAGTTTTAATAGGTAATGCATTTGTTTAATTTATGAGGTTCTTTTTTATGAATTTATACTACTTTGATTTTAACAATGTTTCACACGTTTAAATTTTAGTAATTAATTGATTTTATTGTAATTATAAAATTAAGAACGTGTGTAACCACTCCTTACACTCGTTCTCTCATTAAAAATTTTAAACATTTCCTTTTGTAAAGTAATTTTTAAATTTCTTAATGCTCGTTTCATATACTTGTACATAATCTTAATCGGTTGTTTGGTTAAGATATTTCAGGTAGGAGGTTTATAATCAAATTGATTGCATGTAAAAATAGATAACTTGTTGTTTAGTATCGTTTAATATTTTTCATTGAAAAAAACCAAACAAGAAAATACTTTAAGATAAGTTAGGTTTTTAACAGTTATAATTCTACTAATCTTATAGCCAAGGGCTAGTTGGTAGTCCCAGTCGATATGTAAACAAGCACGTCATTAACACAACGATTTAAATCTGTTTTGATTTCGTTAGCCCAAAATCTAAATACCGAGAAGCCCATTTCATAAAGTTGGAGATTAACCTCTTTATCACGTTGTAGGTTGCGTTCTATTTTCGGAATCCAAAATTCTCGATTTTTCTTGATCGTTTTTTTACGTTCACTCCAATTGTAACCATGCCAAAATTCACCGTCAATAAAAATGGCTAGTTTATATTTTTTAATGGATATATCTGGTCGTCCGGGAAGTTGTTTACTGTCTACACGATAACGAATGCCTTTTGCCCATAAAGTTTTTCTAAATAGAAGTTCTGGTTTGGTGTTTTTGCTCCTAATTTTGCTCATGATTTTTGAGCGTTTTTTGGTAGTGTAAAACCCTGAGGCCTCATTAAAACGTGGAACTTTTATTTTATTATCTTCGTACGACATATATGGCACAAAATATGAATAATTCCAATCAATCGGAAAACAAGTATGTGAGTTTTGTTTCTGATGTACATTTGTTACAATGTATTGAAAATTTATATAATGCCTATATGCGGGCAAAGTCAAATTTTACAAAGAAGAAATTTTATGCAAATAAAGTAGATACCATAAAGCTTATTTTTGATTCAAGTTTTAATAATCTAAGTGAAGAAGAATTAATTAAACTGGAAATTTCCCGTCAAATAGATAAGTCCGTAAATAATGCGATTGGGACTTTTCATGAACAAATATTAGGAGGGATTAATGGGTATGAAAATGGCATTATGGATGGGTTTGATATAAAGGCTAATGACAATACACTGTTTGCAGATATAAAGAACAAACACAATACAATGAACAGTAGTTCTGCTGAAAGCTTATTTCAAAAACTAGCTCGATATGCTAATGATTATAAGGAAGCACAATGTTATTGGGTGCAAATTTTAGCCACCAAAAGCTTTAATGAAAAGTGGTTTTCTATAATTAATGGAAAAGAATATAGTCATAGTCGAGTTTATAAAATTTCAGGTGATCAATTTTACGCTTTGCTAACGGGTAATAAAAAGGCTTTTTATGAACTATACAATGCTTTGCCATTGGCTATAAATGACTTTTTGAAGACTGTGAAAGAGGAATCAGAACAGACCAATTTCTTAACAACAGAGTTAAAAGACAGCGCAAAGAACAATAAAAGAACAATCTTGGATGAAATTACATTCGATAATTATTTTTATTATTCAGGGTTTAGTAAAATTTAGTTGTTGTCAATTAACGAGCTCATTGTCTTTAAGTTTAGGCTGCGTTTCTAATTCGGCAACATAACATTTATTTAAAAAACTTACGATAGAAAATCCAATTTCCTTTGCTAGATTTACCGGAACGGCGTTACCTATTTGTTTATATTGCTGAGAAATAGAGCCTTCAAAGATCCAATCATCAGGGAATGTTTGTATCCTGGCATATTCACGAACGGTAAAAGGCCTGGTTTCGTCTGGGTGACAGCGTTCAGTTTGTTTTTGGGCCGGGCTACAGGTTAATGTTAAGCAAGGTTCGTCCCACCCTATGCGTCTAGCCATTCCTGTTTTGCCTCCACCTAAATAAAAGCTTTTCTGCATATATTCTTTTTGAATGTCAATCGGTAAATCCCGCCAATAGCCCTTTGGAGGAACTAAGTCTAACACTGCCTTTTTGTGATTGGGGTATTTTGCACCACCAGATTTAGGTACGTTTGTAGGGAATAAAGCCCCTTTTTTCAAAGCATCTTTTAGTGTATATATTTCGGAAAAAGGTTTTGGGTATTGGTATTCGATATGAATATCTTTCCTAACGGCTACTAAAATTAAACGCTCACGTTTTTGGGGAACATTATAGTTTATGGCTTTTAATACTCTTACAGGAGAGACAACATTATAGCCGATTTCATCTAAAATGGATATCATCCCTTTAAGTGTTTTGCCTCCATCATGATTTAAAAGGCCGCGAACGTTTTCTCCGATACAAATTTGGGGCATGGTTTCTTGAACAACTCTTGCAAATTCATAGAATAAGGTGCCTCGAGCATCTTCGAGTCCTAATTTTTTACCCGCATAACTAAATGCTTGACAGGGAAAGCCTCCTGTAACAACATCAACATGTCCTTTGTATTTGGAGAAATTAACTTCTTTAATGTCATTTTCAATAACATGCCATTGTGGTCTATTGGTTCTAAGGGTTTTACAGGCCCATTTGTCAATTTCATTAAGAGCGGTGCAATTTATGCCTGCTTGCTCCAATCCTATGGCAAGACCTCCAGCTCCTGCAAAAAGTTCAAGGACATGATAATTCTTAAGAGGAGCTTCAAAATTTCCTTTGTCAATTTTGTTAAAATAGGATTTGAATTCTGGAAACATTTCCAGTTGTTCTTTTTTGTAAACTCGATAATTACTGATAGGCTCTCTAACTGCTTCTAATTTGCCGTCATTATCCCACCTTCTTAAGGTTTCAGGATTTTTCCCAAGGATTTCAGCAGCTTCAGATACTGAGTAATAGTCTTTTATAACCATATTATACAACCTTATATATGGTTATAAATCTATAAATATTGATTAGAAAAATAAAATCTATTTCATGAAAAAATAAATAACTTATTCACAACTTTTCAGGAAATGGAAAATGTCAAGATGAGTTCAATAAAAGAGGCTGTCAGAAAATCTATGACAGCCTCTTACTTTTAGTATTTTCAATCATTAGTGTCCGACTAAAATACGGATTTATCGAGAAAGGTCAATTTCTTCCAATAAAAGCGTTTACTATACAGTATTCTCCAATAGCAAGGGGGTCATTAAAACAAAGCGAGTTGTTTGTCGGGAGGTTTGGTCGTTAGTTGTTTCCATTGTTTTTCAGGGTTTTCAAGGAATTTGAATAGGTCAATGTAGGTCATAAGGTGGAACCTCACCATAGAGACCATATTTGAGTATGCCCATTTTCGTTTTGTTTTACGTTGTATTACCAGCATCAATAGCTGAATGATAAGTCCACACCAAATCTGTAATTCTATGGCATTTTGGTTGTCACCCAAGAAGTATTTGAGTGGAAAGTTCTGTTTTAATCTTTTAAACATCGTCTCTATCTGCCATCGATGTTTGTAAATAGCAGCGATCTTGTCGGGTTCTAGTTCAAAATGATTGCTGATAAACTCATACACCTTTGCTTTTTGGCTATCCCAATATGCAATGCGTCTTAGTTCAATGGTTTTGCCTTTGTTTTGGACATGAATACGTTCATCTTTTAATACGGCATCACTTGTGGTTTCGGACAGTTCGAACTCTTCTATGCTCGTATAGACGGCATTATCCTTTTGTCTGGTTACAAAATAGATGTCATCCTGGGTCCATTGCAAGTATTGTAGGTAATCATTATAGGCCTTATCAAATACCACAAAAGAACCTTTTTCTAAGTTCAGTTCTTTTAAAAAGGTATGATCGTGCGTAGCTGCACTACTAAAACGGACAAGACATGGCACATCATCCAAGGCATTGATCATGGTGTGCATCTTAATGCCCCCTTTCTTTTTGCCGTTGATGGGATTACGCCCAACTCCCTTTAAAATATCACTGAACAGGCTTATTGTGGTAGAATCGACAATCTTTAAATGCTTTACGGGCAAAGAAAGTGGACTGCTGTCCGATAAAAAAGAAGCATACATGTTATAAAGGGCATAATAGACACTCCCAAAAACAGAACTACTTCTATTCCTGTTGGCATCGGACAAGGTGCTTCGCTTTGGGAAATGCTTCAAGTTTAAATGTCCTATTCTGCCTTCACAAGCAAGCAAAACAGTTGATAGTTCACGTAATGAGCTTACGCCGCTCAAGGTGGCATATAGCATCGTTACCGGTGGTCGTAGGTTTTAAATCGCTTATAGTACTTGTCACTGTCCTGTTGTTTAACTGTCCGAGAAATAATT
>NZ_JAELVQ010000005.1:136826-210775 GCF_016428595.1 Snuella sedimenti
TAATCACAGGCTATTTCAAAAAATTTTCGCCCTAAAGGTATCAACCTAAAGGGCGAAACGAAATATAGAACAAAATGGTGTTTTGGTCTATACTTATTTTCATGTTTGAAATCCGCTAAAGTTTGTACTTTTATTCATATCTGGTTTTGTGGTAAAACAAGATATAAAGCAAAGCGGGAAATCCAACTATGGAAATCCCGCTTTTAAAAAACTTTATCGGACACTAATGATTATTTTTATAACTATAAAATAGAATTAAATGCCATATAAAAAATTAGAAGAATACAACATTCAGGTTACAGATGATGTTAAAAATAGGTATAAGAGCATTATTGAAGAATTAGGAGAAGATACAAGCAGGGATGGATTGCTAAAAACACCTGAGCGTGCAGCTAAAGCCATGCTGTTTTTAACCCAGGGATATCATCAGGATCCTGTTGAGGTGCTTAAAAGCGCTATGTTTAAGGAGTCTTATAATGAAATGGTTATTGTAAAGGATATTGAACTGTATTCGCTTTGTGAGCACCATATGCTCCCATTTTTTGGTAAAGCACATATTGCTTACATCCCTAACGGAAATATTGTTGGATTAAGCAAATTGCCTAGGGTAGTTGATATTTTTGCAAGACGATTACAAGTTCAGGAACGCCTCACTGAGGATGTGTTAGATTGTATAAACGATACCTTAAAACCTCAAGGTGTTGCCGTTGTAATCGAGGCATACCATATGTGTATGATGATGCGCGGTGTACAAAAACAAAATTCGGTAACCACCACCTCGGGATTTAGGGGGCAATTTGAAAAAATTGAAACAAGAAACGAGTTTTTAAAGTTGATAGGCAAATAGATTGTTACATACAACATGCAATGATTATTAACAATTAACTATGCTATGAATAGATACAAAAAATTAGTGCTTTGCCTATTTCTGGATGCAATAGGGTATATCTCGTTTTTAATTCCCGGATTTGGGGAGTTTTCGGATGTGGTTTGGGCTCCAGTATCAGCTTGGTTAATGACTAAGCTTTATAAAGGTAGAGCTGGAAAAATAGCGGCAGTTGTTTCTTTTGTTGAAGAGCTTATGCCAGGTGTGGATGTTGTTCCAACCTTTACATTAATGTGGTTATATGTACATGTATTCAGCTCTAAAAGTACTAGAATAAGGGCTTAGGTTTTATCCTTAAAATGAGAGGTTACGTATGGTATAAAATAACTATACGTAACCAATCAATTAAGGTTAATCGGACTTTATAAATTATAAGAAACTCCTAAGTTAATATTTCTTCCCATATTAAAAATACCATTAGCTTTTAAGCGCGACAAATGGCTTATATAGGTTTTATTGGTAAGGTTATTTCCTGCCAATGTAATGGTTAATTCACGTTTTAAACACATAAAGGTGCCTCCCAAACCAGCACTTAGTAGGTTATAACTTGGGGTCGCATCTTCAAAATTGCTGACTTTATTTTGTTTAAAGACAGATTTAAGATTAACAAAAAGATAGCCTTTGTCTAACCATTCATTATTAAGTTCAACTTTAACCATATTGTTTAAACTATTTGCAGGGATTAACGGTAGAAATAAACCATTGGTTTGCTTGCCAGTAACCGTTTCAAAACTTGTTTCAACGTGTAGCCAGTCTAGAGGATGGGGATGTAAATGAAATCCAAACTCCCCACCATAAAGTTTCGCGTCTTCTTGGGAGTATGTATAAACGGGTGTATTGTCTATTTCTGTTCCACTAGGCGCTAGAAATATATAATTATTTACAGCGTTGTAAAATCCGTTAACAAAAAATTCGAGATGTTGGCTTTTATATTCCAATGAAACATCCGTTTGAAAATTTTGTTCGTTCTTTAAATTGCTATTGCCAATTTCATAACGATTGGCACCTTCATGTGTGCCGTCCGAAGCTAGTTCAGATAGGTTAGGGGCTCTAAAACCACTGGCTAGATTAACCCTACCGGTAACATTTTTTACTATATCTGTTTTAAATCCTATAGCACCATTGAAGCTGTTAAAGTTTCTATTAAGAGAATTGTTAATTTCTATGTTACGATGATCGAAGCGAGCACCCAATTGCACATCTAAATTTTCAAAATGAATATGAGACGTTCCCAAAATACCAAAGTCATTAGTTAAGGCATTGGGAATTAGGGTTTCTTCACCATAATTTGTGTTTACCTGATTCATGCCTTGAACCCCTAAAATGGTTTCAAACTTACCTAATTTTGGTAAGTTATATTTAACATCGTAATTTATGGTTTTTAGTTTCATGTGTAAAGCAGCCTCCAGAATGTCATCATCATGGAGTTCTTCTTCATGCTCTTCATCATGTTCTTCTTCATGTCCATGATCTTCATCATGCTCTTCGTGTTCGTCATGGTGATGTTCTTCAAATTCTTTACGATCATTATAAACATAACCCAAGTTAATATTTAGACTTGAAGTATCGAAGAACAGTTTTGTTTTTGAACTAAATACATGATTTGTGACTTCTTGGAAGGGTAGTAAGGGCGATTTTCTAGTAGATTGTTCCCCTATATTTTCTGGGATGCCCGGCTTTAAATTATTAACATTATACCGAAACTCTGTTTTAACTCCTTGAGATTGATATCCTAATCCAGCCTTAAAGTCCTGTTCTCTAAATCGTGTATTGGTAACGCGGTATGATTTTGTTTTGTAATCGGAATGTTCGGTAAGACTTCCTCTAAATAGAAACTTAAAACGATCATTTGATTGCTTATAGCCTACATTGGTAGAATAGCCCTTTGTATTGCTGGTATAGTTAGCATTAATGTCAGCTGAACTGGTGTTTTGTTGGGCAAAACGCTCAGGATTTAGGTATAAGACCCCACCAAGGGCATCACTGCCGTAGAGTAATGATGCAGGGCCTTTAATAACCTCTACACTTTCTATACCTGCATCGTTAACTCCCAATCCGTGTTCACCCCCAAATTGTTGGTTTTCCAGTCGAATGCCCTGTGTGTATACCAAAACTCTGTTAGAACTAAGCCCTCTAATTACAGGCTTGCCAATGCTTAAACCAGTAGAAATACTTTCTACACCTGCAATATTACTAATGCCCTCAGCAAGCGTTATGGCACCATTGGATTTTAGATCCCTTACGCTTTCTTGCTCCACTTTCATAACATTTTCACTTTGTAATTTATGAAATGGTGTAGAGATAATGATACCTTCAATTTCTATAGCAGAAGGCATTAAAGATATGGTAAGGGAAGTGTTTGTGGGTATTGTTGCTTTTAATGATAAGGTTTCGTATCCTAAGGCTGAAACAATTAAAGTATAGTTTCCTGAAGGCAGGCGGTCTAAGTTAAAAGAACCATCTTCATCTGTGTAAGTCCCTTTTTCTAAATCTGGGATGTAAACATTTACGAAGGCTAAACCTTTTTTTGTAGTGGTTTCGACTACATTTCCTTTTAGGGTATTTTGAGCTTGTATACCAGCTATGCTTAAACATAGCAGTATATTTAATATTGATTTCATATTAATGTTTATGTAAGAGTATTGGATACTACAGGATTTCATACATTGAATTCCTATAATATCTGTTTATAATTGATTTAAGGGGATGCTGAATAGTTTTTCAGCAAACGATCTATAAAATTAGTTTGGAGGGTGGGCCTCTAAGGGATGTATGACTAGATTGGTATTCACTTAAAAAAGTATAATACGATTCTATTTTTGATGTAGGCTCTTCAACTGAAAATAGCTCAACACTAAATAAAGAAAAGGTATAGGTGTTACTTAATTTAAACTTGTAAAAAGCACAATCAACATCTAGCTTGTGCAAGTGCGTGGTAGATTCACCTAGGCAAACCTCATGCTCGTGATGTGAAAAAATATGAGCAAACTTTATTGCAGCAGGAAACAACAAAGCTGCTGCCAATAGGAAGGTAAGGGTTTTAAAAACAATATGTGTTCTTAATACTTTCACTAATTAATAAAACGTTTAAACCCTAAACGGCGAAGCATTTTTTTCTCAAAGTTCCAAAAGAACTTAAATTGTCCAAATAACCAGCCCATTAGTACCAATGTAACTTGGTAAAAAACAAATCCAATAAAGATGTATAGGATCCAATAAAGGGCTAGTGGTAAATTATCTTTGGTAATACCAGCTAATTTTATGATGGGACGGCTTACAAAAACAGAAGACGACCCGGTAAAAGCAAAAACCAAAAATATAGTAATGAGTTCCCACCGATACGTTACTTGCCATTTCTTTTCTAATCTATTAAAAATGGTAAGCACCAGCTTTAGTAGCGCAAAAAATAAAATTGCTGTTAAAATATAAATATAAGTGTTATAAGTGGGGGCAATAAAACTACTGGAAAGCTTATATGCAGAATAAATTAAGGCTATAAGTCCAATTACAGGAAAGAGTAATTGCCAGTTTTTATGTATCTCCCAGCGTTCTTTTAATTTTTTCACAGAAATAATTTAAAATGCAAAAATAGCTAAAAGAGATTTAAATCCTAGGAATAAAACCAGCTAATCGCTGTTTATAGGTTAATTGGAAATATATAAAATAGTTGTACAGTTTGTAGTTTACGTCATATCCATAGTCGATATGGTTTTGGTAATCTATTTGCATTTCGTACAAGTTGGGATTATAACGCATTGGATTTAAAACCCTTCTGTTCCACTCGTTCACGTAAAACATGTTTCGGTTTTCCATAAACTGTTGAGAGTAGTAACCTTCAGGCTTTGCCCTACTGGCCAACCAGAAATTAAATCCAGGTTCTATAATAATAATTTCGTATTCTAATTTGTCATTTGCAATGCGTACCGTATCGCTAACAGCCTCCTGTTTTGCGACTTGGTCTTCTTTTGCTGCCATTGTTTTAGAAGTGTTGCAACCTATAAGAATACCTATTGCCAATACTAAATAAACTAAAGTTTTCATCTGTTTAAATTTTGTTGTTTTAGAGGTCAGATGCGATGCCCAAATTATCATATTGGTTGGGTTTGCAACTTATTGTTAATGGGCATTTCATACGTTTTTATGTTAGGAGTACATTTATTGTTAGACGTATACCCACTATTGAAATTTCAATAAACTAAAAATATTTTAAGTACTAACAATTAAGGAACATCCCTTTTCATATTTAAGCATCAAAAATCGTTCCTTAAATATTTGAGAAACAGCAATAAGAGATTGTGTTCATTTTTTGCTCAACAGATTTATTCTATAATAATTTCATCTATAAAAAACCAAGCAGGAAAGCCATCACCTGGATGTCCTTTTGGACAGGTGCCAATACCTTGAACATTAATTTTTAGATATCTACTTTTTTGATCGACTTTCATTATAAATAAATCAATAAACTTATTTTTATTATTACTATTGGTAGGTAATATGCCTTTTTGGGGAGATCCAAATGTATTACCGTCATTAGAAAAACTTATTTCAATCGCTTTGGGACTAAATATCCAATTACCGGGTTCATGCATATAACCAGTACTTATTTTAGAAAGCTGCTTTGTAGCCTTTAAATCAATAATAAGTTCTAAGTTTGTACCTTCTTGTCCTATCCATTGTCCAGAGGCATAATCGTTATAGCCCCTTTTACCATCAAGTAATACATTGAGGTTTTTATATTTGTTATGTAAAGGAGTTAATGCAGTTATACTGGCATTGCTACCTAGATGAGAAACCGTTTTCATTTTTTGTGGAATATCATTCTTAGAACCGTGCTCCCAAGAGAGGTATAGGTCTATCAATTCTTTTACAATATCTGGGTGCTTTTTTGCTAGGTTTACCATTTCAGAGACATTATCCTCTAAGTTGGATAAAAACAAAGCATCATTTTCCATGTTTAGGATGCCTTTGTGCGAGGTGTCTTTGGGGTAACCAATAAGTTTCCATTTCCCTTTTCTAACCACCCACTGGTTTCCATACTTCCAAAAGGCAGTATTTCTGGGAGATGCCATGCTTGGGTTTTGAAGCATTTTGGACATATCGATGCCATCCAAATTAGTTGGTGTAACACTTAAATTACATAGTTTAGCTAAGGTTGGCATCCAGTCGATATTTACAAGAAATTGATCGTTTACAATATTCTCTGGAAGATGGTCTTTCCAGCTAATGATAGTTGGAAGTCTAATACCTCCTTCAAACAGACTACTTTTAGCGCCTCGGTAAGGACCAGAATTTCCGCCACCACCAAAAGCTCTTATTTCGGTAGAATACCCATTATCTGATTGATATACAATAATTGTGTTCTCTAAAAGTTTCAGGGAATTTAGTTTATCAATTAAGAACCCAATACGCTCATCAATAGTTGAAATAAATGCTCCATAATCGCCACGTGGTTTTTCTACGTCCTTATAGTAATCACGCCACTTTTGCGTTGGTTGGTAAGGGTAATGGGGCATATTAATAGCATAATACATAAAGAAGGGATTTTTTTTGTTCTTTTCAACAAAATCCAAAGCTTTGTTTGATGCCAAGTCTGGAAAGTACTGACCGTCATAAAACACTTCTTTGCCATTTTCGTGGAGGTCATGAATGTTAGGACCTTCCCAGTAAAAGAAATGAGAATAATTATCAATGCAACCACGTAGGTGACCAAAAGAATAATCAAAACCTTGCGCATTTGGACTAGATGCTTCGCTCATACCCAAATGCCATTTGCCTATATGACCCGTTTTGTAACCATTGTCTTTAAATAATTCGGCCAATGTATATTGTTCTTCTGGCAAGCCATGAGAACCAGGTGTTGCCGATGTATTTCCTGTTAACCCAGCGTTTTGAGGGTACTTACCCGTTAATAAAGCTGCTCTGGAAGGCGCACATACAGGAGCAGCTACATAAGCTTGGGTAAAACGCGTTCCCATTTTGGCTAATTTGTCCAGATTAGGAGTGTAAATATCCTCGGCACCATAACTTCCCAAATCAATAGCCCCCTGATCATCCGTGTAGATGACAATAACATTGGGTTTAGTATTGTTTTGCGAATAAAATTGGAAACTTAATATGAAAATAAGAATATTAAAAATGCTTTTTAACGTATTAGAAAAACAATTCATTTTATAGGATTTAGTGTTTTAAAAACTTATAAAGTACTATCACTGCAATTTAAAAATTTAATGTTAGCTTCTTTTTGTTTTTAGACTAATAGCAATGATAAGCTTACGAATAGCATATTTAGATAAATACAGTTATTGTGTTTTGCCATTAAAAAATAACGATAAACTTCAAGTTTAGGCAAAATAATGCATAGTCATTATTGAATTAAATGGATATATTGCAGGCTTAACTGTTTAATATAAAATTAAGTTGCGTCCATGGAACGAGTGCCTTTTAAAAGTATTGAAAAATTGATTGCTAAAGCGAAATCTAATTTATGTATAATATTGTTGGTTTACTTGATGGGATTGGTGTCGGTAGGTTGTAAACAGAAGGAAGATAAGCAGGAAAAAGCAGAAGAACATGTGCGGCCAAATATTGTATTCATTATGAGCGACGACCATGCTTACCAAGCGATAAGTGCTTACGGACACGGACTCAACAATACCCCTAATATTGATAGAATAGCAACGGAAGGAGCTATTTTTAATAGAGGTTTTGTAACGAATTCTATTTGTGCCCCAAGTAGAGCGGTCATGCTAACAGGCAAGCATAGCCATATTAACGGAAAAGTAGATAACATTCAGGAATTCGATTGGGATCAAGAAAATTTTGCGAAGTCGCTTCAAAAATCAGGGTATCAAACGGCTATGGTTGGAAAGATTCATTTGGACGGTTTGCCTCAAGGATTTCATTATTCTAATGTGTTACCGGGACAAGGTCAATATTACAACCCTGACTTTATTGAAAATGGGGTTAAAAAACAATACCAGGGTTATGTGACCTCTGTTACAACCGATATTGCCTTAGATTGGCTCAATAACAAGCGCGAAAAGGACAAACCATTTTTATTATTGTACCATCAAAAGGCGCCACACAGAACCTGGATGCCCGAAGCCAAGTATTTTAGTCTTTTTAAGGATAAGGATTTTACGCCTCCAGCTAATTTCTTTGATGACTATAAGGGGAGAGAAGCGGCTGCAAAACACGAAATGGGGATATACGAACATATGGATCTAGTGTACGATTTGAAAATGCTAGATAAGGAAGGTGAAATAAAAACCAAATACCGAAACGCTTTTCAAGGACAGTATAATCGTATGGATTCCATTCAGAAATTAGCTTGGGATGCTCATTATGATCCGATTATTTCCAATTTTAAAGGGGAAAAGCTAGAAGGCGAAGCACTGGCTTTGTGGAAGTACAACCGTTATATGCAAGATTATTTAAGTACCATTCAATCGGTTGATGATGGTGTAGGTGAGGTACTCGATTATTTGGAAGCTAACGGATTAGCAGAAAATACTATAATCGTTTATACATCCGATCAAGGGTTTTATTTAGGTGAGCATGGTTGGTTTGATAAACGTTTTATGTACGAAGAGTCGTTTAGAACACCATTGTTAATGAAGTACCCTAAAGAGATCAAGGCAGGTACAGTTATTGACGAATTGGTTCAGAATTTGGATTTCGCACCGACCTTTTTAGATTATGCAGGAGTAGATATTGCATCAGATATTCAGGGAGAATCGTTCCGGGGATTAGTTAACGGCAATCAAAAGGAATGGAGAGATGCCATATACTACGGTTACTATGAATTTCCGGGAGAACATCACGTTAAAAGGCATTATGGCGTTAGAACAGACCGATATAAGCTGATTCATTTTTATTACGACATAGATACTTGGGAATTATATGATCTGGAAAAAGATCCTTCAGAAATGCATAATGTTTACGATGATCCGGATTACTCGAATATTCGCGTAAATATGCACAAAAAGTTAGAAGAATTACGCCTTAAATATAAGGATAGTGATTCCCTGGATCAGGTTAATTTAGAACGCTATTTGAAAGCGAAACAAGGATAATAGAGCGTACAAAAAAGAGGTGTGACTTACACCTCTTTTTCTAAATTGATTAATAGCATTCTAATGTTTCTCCCATTAAAATTATCTCTATATCAAATTTAACCCTCTTTTAGTTTATTTGCATGTAAAAAATCGTCAAAATAAAAAAGTTGACATTAGAAGTTAATTTTCTTATAAAGTATTTCTCTTAAATTTGAGTGCTTGTTACGAAAGAATTGCTTAGGCGTTTGTCCCGTAAATTCTTTAATGTTCTTAGAAAAATGTGAGTAATCGTAATACTTATAGTTTTCTATAATTGGTAAGAGGTCAGTCGTTTTGTTTTGTTCGATTTGCCTGATAATGTAGTTAACCCTAATAAGCCTTAAGAACTTATTAGTAGTTACTCCTGTTACTTTTTTGAAATGCCTGTTTAGTGTTGAATGCGAAATATGAAAGTTTTCAATTATATCGGTAACACTTAACATCCCGTTATTTTTTAAAATATGCTCAAGTATTGTCGAAATAGCCGTTGGTTTGAGCCATTCACTGTAGTATGTGCTTAAATACTTGTCTAGTATCTTGATATGATCATCAACATCATTGCAATTTTGTAGTTCCGATTGGAGTTGTGTGCATGTTTCTTCTGGAATGATATGTTCTAAATTGTAACGAGGGTCGGATTTTGACAGATCGTTTCCCGTGATTCTATGAAATTTGTCAGGAGAAAGACGAATGGCCAGGAAAGTATCTCCTTTCCTGGCAGATAGTTCGTAATAATTTGAAGATGAATTTAAAAAGTATTTTGATAAATAACGCTCTCCTTTCTCATCTTTAATTTTAAAATTACCAGACAGTATAAAGACCAAGTAATTATAGCCAGTCGAAGCAATTGTCGAAGTGTCGTCCAATTTATAGTTTACCTTTACAATGCTTAAAAATAAAGGATGGTCTTTAATTAAATTGGAGACGATTAATTTTGGCAAAACTATTGGTGTTTTTCAATCCACTTTCTTGCATTTACAAAGGCTTCGAGCCAAGGTGTTGCTTCATCGTTTCTGTTATCAGGGTAATAAGCCCAGTTCCATTGGAACATAGAGCGCTCTATATGTGGCATGGTTACTAAATGTCTCCCCGTTTTATCACATAGCATGGCTGTATTATAATCGGAGCCATTTGGGTTGTGCGGGTAGCCTTCATAACCATACTTTGCAACAATATTGTATTGATCTTCACTGTGAGGTAAATTAAATTTACCCTCCCCATGACTAATCCAGACACCCAAGGTACTTCCTGAAAGATTGGAAAGCATAACCGAGTTGTTTTCCTGAATTTTTACAGAGGTAAAACTACTTTCGTGCTTATGGGAGTCGTTGTGGAGCATTTTGCCGTGAACGTTATGATCTGGATTGATTTCTTCTAATTCCATGAATAACTGACAACCATTGCATATTCCAACGGATAAGGTGTCTTCTCTATTAAAGAAGTCCTGAATGGCTTTATTTGCCTTTTCATTATATTTTATGGCACCGGCCCAACCTTTTGCCGAACCTAGTACGTCTGAGTTGCTAAAACCTCCAACGGCACCTAAAAACTGAATATCTTCAAGCGTTTCACGACCAGAGATTAAATCGGTCATGTGTACATCTTTCACATCAAATCCGGCCAAATACATGGCGTTTGCCATTTCACGCTCACTATTACTGCCTTTTTCTCTTAGGATGGCGGCTTTAGGACGTGGTTTATTAGCATCAATTACAGGCAATTTGCCAGTAAATTGTTTTGGAAAGGTGTAGTTTAAAGGTTGAACTTTATAGTTTTTATAGCGATCTTCAGCCAGATTGTTAGCCGTTTGCTTTTGATCTAGCAGGAACGAAGTTTTATACCAGGTGTCTCGTAGTTGGGAAACGTTAAGCGCCAACGTTTCAGAATGATTTGTTATGTGTAATGTATTGCCGTCAATAACATTTCCAATACGGTAGAAGTCTATATTTGCAGCAGAAAGGGTGTCACTTAAGGAGTCGTCCTTTGCTTGAATAACAATACCTGCGTTTTCAGAAAACAATAACTTAACGGTATCTTGTTCGTTTAAACCAGAGAGATCTAGTTCTGCACCAAGGTTATTGTCTGCAAAACACATTTCCAACAAAGTGGTGATCAAACCACCTGAAGCCACATCGTGACCAGCAACAATCTTATCCCTTTGTATTAAATTTTGGATCGTGTTAAACACCGTTTTTACATAAGCGGCATCTTTAACTGTAGGGGCTTCATTTCCTAATTTGTTAAGGATCTGAGCAAACGAGCTTCCTCCTAATTTAAAGTTGTCCTGAGAGATGTTAATATAGTATACACTACCTTTATTTTTCTTAAATACTGGTTCAACAACTTTAGAGATGTCAGTACAATTAGCGGCAGCCGAAATAATAACAGTTCCGGGAGCAATAACCTCTTCGTTAGGGTATTTTTGCTTCATAGAAAGAGAATCTTTTCCGGTTGGTACATTAATACCTAAATCGATAGCAAATTTTGAAACAGCCTCAACAGCTTCGTACAAGCGAGCATCTTCACCTTCATTTTTACATGGCCACATCCAGTTGGCAGATAAAGACACGTTTTTTAAACCCTCTTTTAACGGTGCCCAAATAATATTAGTTAACGCTTCGGCAATACTATTTCGGCTTCCTGCTACGGGATCAATCAATCCTGAAATAGGAGAGTGGCCAATAGAAGTAGCAATACCTTCCTTACCTTTATAGTCCAAGGCCATAACACCTACGTTGTTTAAAGGTAACTGTAAAGGTCCTGCACACTGTTGTTTGGCTACTTTACCACCAACACAACGGTCTACTTTATTAGTTAACCAATCTTTACAGGCAACAGCTTCTAATTGTAGCACCTGATTTAGATAATCATGAAATTTATCAGTAGTATAATTTACATTACTGTAATTTCTGTTAATGGTTTTGTCGGTCATGATGGTTTTAGGAGAACTTCCAAACATGTCTTCTAAAGCTAAATCCATTGGTTTATGACCATTGCTTTTAGATTCAAATGTAAAGCGATCATCACCAGTAACATCACCAACGGTGTACATGGGAGAACGTTCTCGCTCTGCAATACGTTGCAATGTATCAATATGCTTTTCTGTAATCACTAATCCCATACGTTCTTGTGATTCGTTACCAATTATTTCTTTATCAGATAAAGTAGGATCTCCTACGGGTAACGCATCTAAATCAATTTTACCACCAGTGTCTTCAACGAGTTCAGACAAGCAATTTAAGTGGCCACCAGCACCGTGATCATGAATGGATACAATATAGTTTTCATCACTTTCAACCATGCCGCGAACAGCATTAGCAGCACGTTTTTGCATCTCTGGGTTAGAACGTTGTACTGCATTTAGCTCGATGCCTGAAGCAAACTCACCTGTATCGGCAGAAGATACGGCAGCACCCCCCATACCAATACGGTAGTTCTCTCCACCAAGAATGACTATTTTATCACCTTTTTGAGGCGTTGCTTTTAATGCTTGCTCACTTTTACCATATCCAATACCACCAGCTTGCATAATTACTTTATCAAATCCTAATTTGCGGGCATCCTCTTCATGTTCAAAAGTCAATACGGAACCACAAATAAGGGGCTGACCAAATTTGTTACCAAAGTCGGAAGCTCCATTAGAGGCTTTAATCAAGATGTCCATTGGCGTTTGGTACAACCATTTACGTTCTTTTACACCATGTTCCCAAGGTCTGTTTTCTTCTAATCGCGAATAGGAGGTCATATAAACTGCGGTTCCTGCTAATGGTATGGAACCTTTTCCTCCAGCTAATCGATCCCTAATTTCTCCACCCGATCCTGTTGCTGCACCATTAAATGGCTCTACAGTGGTAGGGAAATTGTGCGTTTCAGCTTTTAAGGAAATGACAGAGTCGAAATCTTGTGTGGTATAATAATCGGGAATATCGGCACGTTTTGGTGCAAACTGCTCCACTTTAGGACCTTTTATAAAGGCCACGTTATCTTTATATGCCGAAACAATATCGTTAGGATGTTGTTTCGATGTTTCTTTAATAAGTTTGAATAAAGAGGTTGGTTTCTCCTCGCCATCAATTACAAAGGTACCGTTGAAAATCTTGTGTCGGCAATGTTCTGAGTTTACCTGTGAAAAACCAAAGACTTCAGAATCGGTTAGGGGACGTCCTATTTTTTTGGAGACGCCTTCCAAATATGCGACTTCTTCATCACTTAAAGCTAAACCTTCCTGTTTATTGTAAGCTGCAATATCTTCGATATTGAGGATGGCTTCTGGTTGAATGTTTATAGTAAAGGTGTCTTGATTTAAACCTTTGAATTTTTCGGAAATCATTGGATCGAAATCTTTGAAATCTTCCGAAATAGCTTGGAATTCTTCTATTCTAATAATGCCCGAAATACCCATGTTTTGTGTAATTTCAACAGCATTGGTGCTCCAAGGCGTAATCATTGCTGCTCTAGGGCCAACAAAAAAAGCATCTAGGGATGCTTGCTCTATTTTTGGTTGATTTCCAAATAACCAGTTAAGTTTGGAAATACTTTCGGTTGATAATTCTTTTGTTGTTTGAACGGCAAATACCTTACCGGTTACGTTTCCAAAGAAATGAATCATTATGTGCGATTTGTGTTGTGTTTAACAAAGTGCAAAAATACACTTTTTTACGCATTTAAGCTTGCTTTTTTCACGAAAGGATGGGGGCTTATTAACAGTATTTTTAACAAGCGTATTTAAAATATATATCGTAGGTTGTTTACAGTGGAATTGTAATAGGAGGTACCGAATAGGTTAAGATGCACTAAGAGGTAATACAGCTGGTAGATATCTTTTTGTTAAGGACAGTTGCCAACTTCATAAGTGATACAACAAATAGTTTTCATAAAATAGGTGTTTCAATTAAGTCTGCATATTAGAGAAAGAACTTTACAAGCAGAAAAACCATTTATAGAAAAATTATTTTATAGATAAAGAATTAAGGGGAATGGTTTGAGTTAAATCAATCTGAATAGATCATATTATTAAAACATCAAGTACAGTACTAGTTATCGTTTATAAAAATAAGATAGAATCGCACCCTTTTGAGGGCGTTTGTTTTATGTTTGTGATTAATAAAGGAGCTATATGGAAGATTCCTAACATATTTTAAACAGTCTCTAAAAGTGGAAAAATCTGCTCTTAATATGGGAGAACGCCAATAATTCTTTTACTTTTATAACTATATAGGTATTATAGGTTTTGCTATTCAACAATAAGGAATCTTTAAACAGTACATTATGAAACGCCGATCATTTTTTAAAGAAGTTACCACAGGCTTAGTTGGATTAGGACTTACAACGCGTTCTTTTGCTAATACAACCGACAAGAAAACTAAAAGCCCTATTAAGTTATGTACAACCACGGACCAAGAAAAAGTGTTCTTCTATGCCGAGGTAATTAATGAGCCAATAAAGGTCGTTCATATAGCGGATACGCACTTGTTTAAAGATGACGAAAGGGGAATACCTTATCAGGAGTATAGTCATAGAATGGCAAAAGCATATAACCAGACGACCCATTTTAAAACAGGAATAAAAACGAATCCAGAAGAAGCCTTTGAACAAACGCTCGCATTTGCAAAAGAAGTAAATGCAGATGTGATTACATTGATTGGCGATATTTTTAGTTTTCCATCTGAGGCAGCAATAGAATGGGTGCTATCAAAGTTAAAAAAAACAGGTATTCCATATATTTATACCGCTGGAAATCATGATTGGCATTATGAAGGCATGGAAGGTTCATTGGAATCCTTGCGTAATACGTGGATTGAAAAGCGATTACTGCCCTTATATCAAGGCAACCACCCATTAATGGCTGCTTATGATATTAAAGGCATCCGGTTTTTGGCTATCGATAATTCCACCTACCAAATTAATGAGGAACAATTAGCCTTTTTTATCAAGCATGTAGCTAGTGGCTTGCCTTTGGTTTTACTGGTCCATATTCCAATGTATGCCCCTGGTAAAAATGTTTATTTTGGTTGTGGAAACCCAAATTGGGGAGCAGGCACAGATCAAAATTTTGAATTGGAAAAACGCCCCAAATGGCCTGAAAGCGGGCATACCAAAACAACACTTAACTTCCATAAGAGCGTTTTTAACGCGCCAAACCTTTTAGGTATATTTTCAGGACATATCCATCGAAATTCTATTGAAATAATAAAAGGAAAACCTCAAATAGTTGCTGATGACAACGCCAGTGGAGGTTATTTGGATATCAACTTTTTACCTATGGACGAAAAGGATAAAAGGTTAATTTTATAGTTGTTGATAAAGACTTTTCAGTCCGTACTAACATTCATTACAATATGGATGTGATACTTTTATAGAATATTTGAGCCAAATCAAATCACTACACTATAACTTTATTTTGCTTATTATCAATAATCTATGTGTTTTCAATAATCCGTTGTGCATTCTTATAAAATTCTGTCGATTCGAGTCAATTTTACGATTGAAAGAGTAAAATTTGTATGGTGAATCGAATATCCGTTATGATGTAAAAACCAGTGTTTTATCTTCCTGTATAGCCCAATCTGACAGCACCTTCAAACAGACATTTTTGAAACTAGTCTGACTCAAAATTAGCAACGGATTTTCGGTCATTACATTTTAATTGTTTTTTCTTACATTTGAGGATGAATATTCTTTTTTAATTTGAATATTTTCTTAATCAACTATATTATACAATCAATTATGAAATATTTACTTAGTGTACTCCTCATGTTTACTTTATCGTTTTACGGCCAGAACCCTAAGACCAAAACCATTTTAGGAGATGAGTATACAGCCAACTACAAAAAGGAAAGAAACGAATTTGAAATTTGTAAAAAAAAGGAGGATGTGTCCGAGTGTTACAAATGGATTATAGAAAATGAAGATGAGTTTAGTTTTATGAAAGCGCTCGACAGTGTTACCGAAAAAGCAATGAAAACCTATAAGTTTAATTATTTTGGTGAAGAAAAAAAGTTATCGGAACTATCTGCTTACGATTATTCCAATATAAAGATTACAAATAGCCCAGAAACTTTCAATGAAATAGAGGACAATATGTGGTTAGAAATAGATAAAGCTCCAACTTGTGGGTTTCCTAAATTCACAATAAAGAAAAAAGATAATGATAATTATGTTATTACTTCAAGCACTGACGACAGTATAGGAAATCTTAATAAAGAGACCGGTGATTATAAGAAAACAATTGACGCCATTTTAATTGAACACTTAGAAGCAAATAAAGATACGCTAGGGAAAACAATTGTCGCTAGTGTTAAAACAGATTTTAAGGAGCTGTTAAAAGAATTGTACAATACCTCCATTGTTAAAACAGGGGACTATGTGTATTTAACAACTAAGGAACTAACAGATACTAGTTTCAAAAAGAATAGCTATAACTTTCATTATCTCATTAAGAATAAAAACATATACGTTAGGGTATGTGATGTTAAAGATAAAGACGTTAAAGATAAAAAAGAATGTGATGTCTATGGCCCTTTCAATTTGTCGATTCCTGAAAATGAATTCATCTACAGTATAATAAACCAACATGGCAAGTTTAAGGATGGAGATACAGATAACCAAGAAGCCATCAGTAAAGTGTATTATAAGCTCGTTATTAAAAAACAGGATGCACAAACATCTGCTTTAAAAAAAGAAATGAATGACTCCATTACCAACATTTTCGAAAAAATAGAAAATGCCAAAAACACCTTTAGTGGTCAGATTGTTATTAATGAAAGAGCTAAGCTTTATGACAAAAGAAAATTAATAAAAAGGAGAGCGTTTATCAAGGATAAATATAGCAATCAGAAATACCGTGCAGAAATAGAGTTGTTAATAGATAGTGTAAACATTAGTTTTTTTAATAACAGGGCAGATAATATTACCATTGTAGGACGATTGAGCAATGATAAAAAAAACACAAAGGTATTTACTAACAGAATGTATAGCTTACCCTTAAGGGAGTTTAATAATCGCCATCAGACCAATACACTAACCGATAAAGATGGTAATCAGTATACTTATTATTATGATGATATTTTGGATTATCTCCCATATAAAAAGTTTAACTATGCTGTAAAGAATGCTGAAATTAAAGTAGGTAATAAGGACAGTATTAGGGTGATAGAACGCAAAATTGGGGATTATTTTACAGGAATATTCTTTTCGGATTTTCTAGGCTTAAACAGTAACAATAATAACAATTTGATTGTAGCCGAAGGACGCATTCGCATTCCTTGGCACCTAAGGAATTATGGAGTATTAACATTATTAGACAATATCACTGCCTATGCATCAGTCAATCTGTTTAGTGGCTTTGAAAACAGTTCCCGAAAAGTTGAGCTGGATGATATGCTAGACACTGAGGAAAATACAGAAACCAATAGTCAAAAGTTTAAAACTAACAATTTTAATTTGCTTGTAAACAACAATATAGATGCCGGTATACTCGTAACACCTGTGACATTAGAATGGAAAGGAGCCTCAACCTTTATTCATTTACGCTATGGCTTACGTTTTATAAGAACAGGTATAGAGTATAATGTAAAAACACAAGACACCATTTTGGTTAACAACACACCTACAGTACAGGAAACCCTTAAAGAACGGAAGGGTTTTCAAGTGTTTTCGATTGGACAGGAAGCCGAAATCAATTTTGAGATCAGGCCGCAATCCAGTGTGGGAGCTGATGTTACTTTTGGCCTAAACTGGTTTAGAGCCAATGGAACCAATAAAAACGATCTTGGCTTTTTTACAACCAACAATGCACCCAACCTAAAGCTTATGGCCAATATTTATGCATTAACCAATTCCGATAAAAATAATTCAGGGGTCTATTTTAGAATAGGAGGTCATTACAACCTAGGCAGTTATAAAGTGTTCCCACAAATGATGGTTGGCTATGCCACCAATTTAAGTTCGTTTGTGAACAAACTTAAAAAAGAAGACTAATCTTATAAAAATAGGGCCATGGCACAAGCTAAGAAACCACCAATAATTAACTGTCACGCCCATGTGTTTACAGGAGATTACGTACCGCATTTTTGGCAAAGACCTATTTGCCTGAGCCTTTATACCGGTTGTTGTCTTTACGGTTTGTTATAAAGTTTTTGCGATGGTATTACGACAACGTTAAGCCAATATTTTATAAGAACGATTATAAGCAATGGAAACGTTTCTGGTACAAATGCGAAATGTTTTTTAAAAGGCGCTACCTTCTAGCAATACTAAAGTTTATAATTGAGGTTTATTTAATTATTGCGATATGCTTCTATATAGGGATATGGCTGTTTAATACAGAGAAACCTTCGCTTTATCATGGTTTTAAGGCTACAATAGTAAAAGCTTTAATTTTTATTAAAGAATCGGGCTGCATACTTGTTGTTGAGAGCTTATACTACAAGATTATATTCTTTGTACTGATACTGGTGTTTTTTAAGTCTGTACGCAATGCGTTCTTTGCTATTTTAAGACAATTTAAGGTGCTACCGGGCAAAGAGTTCACGCATTTGTTCGAACGTTATGTACAAATTGGTTTGTTTTCTAAATATAGAGAACAAAGGGGTATTTACGATAAGCTTAAAAAGCAGTATCCCATAGATTCACACTTTGTAGGTTTGCCAATGGATATGGAATTTATGAAAGCTGGAAAGATTAAAAAAGTTTACGATCTGGATTCCAAAAAGATGATGAGCGTGCCGAAGGATAAGCGAACAAACAAGAGAGATAGCCTATTTGCTATGAAGCACCAAATGGAAGGTCTCTTAAAAATAAAAAAACGTACAGAAGATAAAGATCGATTCCACCCCTTTGTTTTTGCAGATCCCCGACGGATGGCAGATCCCAGGTATTTCGATTATACCGTAGATGCCAATGGAGATGTAAAGCTTGTAAAAGGCTGTTTAATGCAAACCTATTTAGAGGTACATAAATTTTCAGGTATTAAAATGTATCCGGCATTAGGCTATTACCCGTTTGATGAAGCGCTCTTACCCCTTTGGAAATACTGTATTCAAAAAGGATTGCCCGTTATGACGCACTGTATAAAAGGAACAATTTTCTATAGGGGTAAAAAGAAAAAAGAATGGGATACCCATCCAATCTTTACAGAAGGCAAAGTAGATAAAACCAAACGGGCAGCTGTTGAAGTAGACAAGAGGATAGATTTCGATATCAATGCCCATTATATCCAAGAGGAAGATAAACCCTTATATTTAAACGAGGTTAAAAATATTAGCTTTTCCAATAACTTTACCAACCCTTTAAACTATTTATGCCTATTAGAAGAAGATCTTTTGGTTAAAATCGTAGATAATGCCAAAGACCTCAGGTTAAGACATATCTTTTACGATGCCAATGGTGCTTTTAGAGGTGGACTAAAGGACTTAAAAATTTGTTTTGCCCATTTTGGGGGCGAGGACCAATGGAACCGTTTTTTAGAAAGTGACCGGGATAATTATACCACACAAATGATTCTACAGCCAGAAAAAGGTATCGACTTTTTTAATAATGCAAATGGAAAACCAAGTCTAGGTAAACTTGCCTTTATTTGGAAATATGTAGATTGGTACACTATCATTTGCAGTATTATGTTGCAATATGATAATGTTTATGCCGATATTAGTTACATATTACACAATAAAGCTATTTTAGCTTTACTAAAGCATACATTAACTAATAAAACGCTAAAAGAGAAAATACTTTATGGTTCAGATTTTTATGTAGTTAGAAATCATAAAAGTGACAAGGCCATCTTAGCAGATATGCGAGCAGGCTTAACAGAGGAAGAATTCGACCAAATAGCACGTTATAATCCTCGTAAATATTTAAACTTAGGAGATTTTGTACCTAACTGAGGCAAACGAATTATAAAACCCTAAAACGAAGACGGAAAATTCTACAGCGTTACTTATTAAAGTTAGTAAGTATTTACATATATTTGGTTGCGTATATTAAGTAGTTACAAGCAATTAAATGAACAACGAAACATTTTTCTCAAACGAACTAATAATTGAAAATGACATTCTTCTTTTACGTCCTTTAAAGAAATCAGATATTAATGAAGTCGAAATGATTAGTTTTTCAATGGAGCTCGGAGAATTTGGTGCTAGAGTAAAAAACCAAAGTGACCTATCACGGTATTTTGATTATTGTAATGTTGCTAAGTCAAATAAAGAACTATACCCGCTTATTATATTAAAAAAAGAAGATAAAAAACCAGTAGGGATAACAATGTTTGGCAACATAGACTTTCAAAATAAAAGATTGGAAATTGGATGGACTTGGATAGCCGAAAAGTTTCAAGGAACTGGAATTAATGGAATTTGTAAAAAGCTTCTTTTGGATTACTGCTTTAATCAATTAGCATTAAGAAGAGTAGAGTTTAAGGTTGATATTAAAAACATTAAATCACAAAGGGCCATAGAGAAACTCGGAGCCGTAAAAGAAGGGTTTCTTAGGAACTATAACATTCAATCTTACGGAGAAAGTGAAGGTACTTATGTTTATAGTATCTTGAATGAGGAATGGAACTAAAAAGCTTGTAATACCAGTAACCATTACCCAAGTCCCTGATTATATAAAAACAAGATAAACATCCTTTTAAAGGCACTTGGTTTACAGGTCGAACTTGGTTTGGAATTAAGAGACTGTTTAAAATTCGTTTTTGAAATTTGTTATAGGTCATTTTTTTGTCAATTAAGGCTTTAAAACCGGAGTTTAGCAGCGCTAAATGAGGATTTTCATAACGAAAAGTGATGAAAAAAGGGGCATAACAAAACCAAGGTGGAATTTAAACAGTCTCTAAGTAAATGAGCTATATGGACATAATATTAGGTTGATTTTTTAAAACAGTAACGAGCAGGCTTGCCGCTCTGCTTTTGGTTCGCTTTTCTAAGAGTTTTAGACGTTGTTTAAGGTTGTAGACCGTGTCACTGCATTTAAAAAATAGAAGGCATTAGGTTTCTGTTTATTAATGTGAATTCGATGTAAGAAAACCATTTGATTTCGATGTAAAATTCCTTCGTAATCCCGTCCAATCTGACATGATTTTCATTCAAAAACTGTCAATTTGAGTGATTTTTAGAAGAGTAATAGTATTGAAAATACGTTTTTGTATATCTAAGTGATTTAAACTTTTACAAATTGGCTAAAAAATTGCCAGTTTGCGCCCATATTTTGTCTTTTTATCATCATGTAGCCCTGCTACGCGACTCAAAAAAGCCTTCATCTGGTCACAAACCCATTAATTTTCGCTTCAATCCAAAAAGTTTAAACCACTTTATCGGTTGGATTACGTCGAACTCACGTTTATTAATATAATTTCGTTATAGCTATGAGGAAGTTACGCTTTGTTTTTCTCCAAAAGAGCCATATAAAAACCGTCAAAACCAGATTGGTGAGCCAGTACTTTTTTATCTTTTACTAGGGTAAAATCCTTACCAGTTTCGGAGCTTAAAAATGTTTTTACTTGTTCCTGATTTTCTGATGGAAGGATAGAGCAGGTGGCATAAACCAATTGTCCGCCAGCTTTAAGCATTCTTGAGTATTGTTGCAGAATATCCTGCTGTGTACGTTTTATATTTTCAATAAAATCCGGTTGCAATTTCCATTTGGCATCGGGGTTTCTTCGTAAAACACCTAAACCAGAACAGGGAGCATCAATTAATACGCGATCGGCCTTATTGTATAGTTTTTTGATGGTTTTTGTCGATTCAATAAGGCGGGGCTCTATATTATGGGCACCATTGCGCTTAGCGCGACGTTTTAATTCGTTTAGTTTGTTTGCGTAGATATCCATGGCGATTACCTGTCCCTTATTTTCCATAAGGGAAGCGATATGCAGTGTTTTACCTCCGGCACCGGCACAGGTATCGACCACGCGCATGCCCGGTTTTACATTCAAGAATTCGGCAACCAATTGTGATGATGCGTCTTGTACTTCGAAGTGCCCATTTTTAAAAGCTTCTGTAGTAAAAACGTTGGCGCGCTCCTTTAATTTAAGTGCACTAGGGTAATTAGGCAAAAAATCTGTTTCAATGTTTAAATCGTAGAGTTCGGCATGTAGCTTTTCTTTAGTTGTTTTTAAGGTGTTAACCCTTAAAATAACATCGGCTTGTTCATTTAATGCAGCTATTTCCTTGGTCCAAGCGCCCTTACCTAATTCTTTTTCGCCCAATGCATCCATCCAATCGGGAATAGATTCCTTAAATTTTCTGATTTTTGAAAGTTCATCAAACCGTCCTTTTATTTTTCTTGCCGGTGTGTTTTCAAAATATTTCCAATCGGGTAATTTTATACCTTTTAACACTGCCCAAACGGCAAACATACGCCATAGGTTATCGCGATCAAAAGGCTCTTTTACTTCGGCTATTTCGGCGTATAAGCGTTTCCAACGAACAATATCGTAGGTGGTTTCGGCAACAAATGCACGGTCTCGGCTGCCCCAGCGATTATCGCGCTTTAAGAGTTGTTGAATAACCTTATCGGCATAATTGCCCTCATTAAAAATAAGGGTAAGTCCGTCAATAACTGCAAAGCATAAATTTCTGTGTAATCGCATGGTATAAAATTAAGCATGCAAAGTTACATTTAAAATGTCGATTTGTTAGCTTATTTGAAAAAGTTTAAATAAGTACTGTTTATTGATAGTGCTTTTCTATTTTTATAGAAAAATTTAACGTGAAACATTTAATATTTCTATGCATTGGTATGTTGTTTTTTTCTTGTAAAGAGACTGGCAAATTTAAACCAAGGAACTTTTCAACTGTTACAATAGAACCTATTTATACAGATTCTTTAATAAGCATTCGGGCCATCGATATTCTTGATGATGGTAGTTTGGCATTTGCAGCTAACAATGGTATTTATGGATTATACAATCCATTCAAACAAGTATGGCGCACTTCCATTCAGGCGTACGATGGTTTAAAATTGCATTTTAGAGCCATTGCACATACGAGGGCCGATTTTTTTATGCTAAGCATTGGGACACCAGCATTGTTATATAAAACAGGGGCAAAGGGTACTATGGAGTTAGTGTATAAAGAAGAAGGGGAATTTGTATTTTATGATGCCATGGCTTTTTGGAACGATACCGAAGGTATTGCGGTGGGCGATAGTTTTGAAGGGTGTTTGTCCATAATTGTGACTAAAGATGGCGGACAGACCTGGACAAAGTTACCTTGTGACGTTTTACCTAAAGCGGAAGAAAATGAAGCGGCTTTTGCAGCTAGTAATACCAATGTAAAAGTATTGGGTAATAAGGCCTGGATTGGGACATCTAGCGGAAATATTTATTATTCAAATGATAAAGGGCACTCCTGGCAATACGTTAAAACACCAATAGTACAAACGCAGGAAACGGAGGGTATTTATTCAATTGACTTTTATGACGCGTTAAATGGTTTTGGAATTGGCGGTGATTATACTAAACCTGAAGGTAATACATCCAACAAAATACGTACGCAGGACGGAGGGATGACTTGGCAAGTGGTTGCGCAGAATCAGGAACCAGGTTACCGCAGTTGCGTTCAATATATACCTAATAGGGAAGGTAAAGAATTAGTGGTAACAGGATTCGATGGTATTGATTTCTCCAACGATTCTGGAAATACATGGAAACATCTAAGCGACGAAGGATTCTATACAATCCGCTTTTTAAATGACAGTACAGCTTATGCAGCAGGTAAGGGACGTATCGCCAAGTTAGTGTTTAAGTGATATACCAGATTATTTTTTTTTAGGATGATCATGGCGCCTGTTTTTAAACTCTTCAAAAAGTTTTCGGGTAAAATCTTCTTCGGCGACTTTAAGTAAAAGAATTTTCTTAGGCGAAATAATTTGCTTTAATTTATTGTTTAGCTGCATTTGTTCATGATGTAATTTGTTTTCTGCGGCATCAAGTCTATCCAATAGTTCTTGTGCTTTGGCATCTGTAAGGATTTCTAGGCTGTCCTTTATTTCATGTCGGATCTTGCGCAGCGTATGGTATTTTAATTTTACGGTATTTTCGTCGTACGCATTGTATACGGGCCAAAACTTTTGGGCTTCCTTCTCCGTAAGGTCCAACCTTTCAGTTAAAAAGGAAACCTTTAGTGCTTTGATGCGATCCCTTTTTGATTGGGCGTGGATGCTTACCGTAAATAATAGTGTTAACATTAGTATTATAAGTAGTCTCATGGTCAACGGTATTTTTTATTCGATAATAAAGTTTTCAATATTCAAGTGGTTCAGTAAATACGTTTCGAGTGTTTCTTCGTTAAACGTATGGTTCACAAAATCTACCTCTTCCAGATCTTCTTCATTAAATAGGGCAGCTATTTCATAGGTTCCCACATTTTCATTCATAATATAGTTCTCAACAGTTTCCGTGTCTAATGAGTCCCAAGTTATTTTAGTGTTTAAAAGTGGTAAACTAAACAAAAGTATAAAACAGGCGGCTACACTCGTTGCATATAAAAGGTTTCTTTTACTAAAAAGTCTAACAACTTTTGAAGTATTGTTTTTTGAAGAGATCGTATCCATGATACTGTCCTCTACATCATCAAAATAACCTTCGGGCGTTCTAAATCCTTGACCCTCCAAAGTGTCCTTAAGTCTTATTTCACTTAAAAGCGTATCTTCAAAAGAATTAAAATACCCTATGGGAACTTTAAAACCTGGTGATTTTATATTATGTAATTTCTGTTTTTTCACACGTTTAAATTTTAGTAATTAATTGAATTTATTGTAATTATAAAATTAAGAACGTGTGCAACCACTCCTTACACTCGTTCTCTCATTAAAAATTTTAAACATTTCCTTTTGTGAAGTAATTTTTAAAATTTCTTAATGCTCGTTTCATTCTATCTATAAGACTGTTTAATTAGGTAAAGGTTTAATCTTTAGTTAAATAGGTTTCAATCTTTTTTACAGCAATATGGTAAGAAGCTTTTAAAGCTCCTTCGCTTGTTTCTAATATCTCAGCCATGTCTTTATATTTTAAATCCTCAAAATATTTCATATTAAAAACCAATTGTTGCTTTTGGGGTAAGGTGGCTATCGCTTCCTGTAATTTTATTTGAATATCGCTACCCTCAAAATAAACATCAGAAGTTAAATTGGTTATGGCTAATTGCTGAACTTCATTGTTCGTTACTTGCAATCGCTTGGCATTGTTATTAATGAACGTAATTGCTTCATTGGTTGCTATGCGGTACATCCATGAAAACAACTTACTGTCCCCTTTAAAATTGTTGATATTCTTATGAACTTTAATAAATGTGTTTTGAAGTACATCATCGGCATCGTCGTGTGACTTTACAATATTGCGTATATGCCAGTACAAGCGTTCCTTATAGAGAGATACTAAAGCTCTAAAGGCTTCCTCTTTATTGGTTTCAGATTTTAGGTGCGCAACCAGCTGTACTTCTTCTATCACAAAAATAGTTTAGTATTTAGACTATTAAATATATTAAAAGTTTAAGCTGTTACGTACTTTTTCGCAAAAAAATATTTTTTTGAGTATTGGGTTGAATTTGCATAAACATCGATAAAATGCATTTAAATGCGATAAAATACATTTTTTCCTTGTTTGCTACGCTTTTTTGTATTATGTTTGCTACAGAAACCTACTTATGATGTTAGTCATCCCCAAGTCTAACAGTGAATAGAAAAAGGATAGAAGCCCCAAATCTCTATCCTTTTTTATTATTTGGTTAATGGTAAAGAGGTATTAACTTTTTAAAATTGACAAAAGAGCCGTCTGTGCTGTTTAGATAGGCAATTTATTGCGTACCAGAACCTATAGGGTTTCAAGCCATATTATATTGGTTGAGTTTGTGTTTTATTAAAGTTTAAGCAAAGCTTTGCATGTCTACCAATTTTTGGTACACACCCTTAAGGGCGATAAGTTCATTGTGTTTGCCTCGCTCAACAATTTCCCCTTTATTAAGTACCACAATTTCATCGGCATTTTGAATAGTGGATAGCCTATGGGCAATAACGATGGACGTTCTATTTTTCATCATATTTTCCAAAGCAACTTGTACTAGACGTTCGCTTTCGGTATCGAGGGCAGATGTGGCCTCGTCTAAAATCATGATAGGGGGACTTTTAAGAACGGCTCGCGCAATGCTTAAGCGTTGTTTTTGTCCTCCCGACAATTTGTTTCCAGAGTCACCAATATTGGTGTTAATGGTATTGGGGAGGTCTTTAACAAATTCCCAGGCATTGGCGACTTTTAAGGCTTCAACAATTTGTTCGTCGGTAGCATTGTCATTTCCTAATTTTAGATTGTTTTTAATGCTATCATTAAAAAGAATGGCATCTTGGGTTACGATACCAAGTTGCTGACGGAGTGATTTGGTGGTTAAATCACGAATATCAATACCGTCAATTAATATTTTTCCTTTGTTAACATCATAAAATCGCGTTACTAGGTTAGCGATAGTAGATTTTCCGCTTCCTGACTGTCCAACCAAAGCGACGGTTTTTCCCTTGGGAATGGTTAGTGAAAAGTCTTTTAGAACATACTCATTCTCATATTTAAACGAAATGTTATCAAAAGTAATATCGGTATCAAAACTACTTTTTTCTATGGCATTTTCTTTATCCTTTAATGGGTTTTTGGAGTCAATAATTTCTTGAATGCGCTCTGCCGCAGCTCCTCCTTTTTTTATGTTGTAAAGACCTCTAGATATAGCTTTTGCAGGTGTTAATATATTGTATGATAAGCCCATGTAAACAAGAAACGTACCACCATCAAGCAGGGAATCTGCACCTGCATTAAGCACTAATTTTCCACCGTACCACAATATAGCCGAAATCATACATATTCCTAGAAATTCACTAGAGGGTGATGCTAAATTTTGTCGGTTTAGTAATTTATTTGAAAAATTATAAAAGCGATTTGTAGAGTCTTGGAATTTTTCATTGAATTTATCCTCGGCATTAAACCCCTTTATAATACGCAAACCTGTTAAGGTTTCTTCTAGTGTAGATAAAAATACACCTTGTTCCTTTTGAACACGATCCGATTTTCGTTTTAAGCTCTTTCCTATTTTGGAGATAATGAAGCCCATTACCGGAATGAAGAGAAATACAAATAGTGTAAGCTGCGGACTTATGATAAGCATGGCAGTTATAGTAAAAATAATAGTTAAGGGTTCTCTAACCATTAGTTCTAGCACAGATAAAAAAGAGTATTGTAAATCTTGAACATCACCTGTTACCCTTGCTAAAATATCTCCTTTACGTTGCTCGGAAAAGAAGGAAAGTGGCAATTCCATTATTTTTTTATAGACAGCATTTCTTAAGTCCCTAATAACGCCATTTCTTAAAAAAACAAGAAAATAGTTGGCTAGATACCCAAATAAGTTTTTTAATAGAAACATTACAACAATCAAAGCAATTACAAATACAAGTGCCTTGGAATTGTCGCCGCCTGTAAATTGATGCATATGATAGGCAAGATAGCTTTCAGCAAATTCACCAATGTCAGTCAGTCCTTTATAAATAGGTTTTTCTGGGGCTGTAAAAATTATTTCCTCACCACAAGGGTCAACATTTTTTTTAAAAATTACATCTAGCATAGGTTTTAATGCAATAAATGACAATGTGCCAAATAGCGCAAAAAACACATTGGAGATTACATGTGCTATAGCAAAGTGCTTGTAGGGCTTAGCGTATCGTAAGATATTAAAAAAGTGATTCATTTAGGTGTATCTGTATGGTTTAGAGGATAAAAAAACTTGAGAGGCGCTAGAAATAGCGCCTCTCATTTATTAATTGAGTTTCATATCCTTAAGGATAGCTTCTATTTTGGAGTTTAACTGTACTTCGGTAGCTTTAAAATCATCGACAGACCCTAAGGTTGTATTCACACTGATATAGAATTTTATTTTAGGCTCCGTACCACTAGGACGTAAAGCAACTTGTGTACCGTCTTCGGTATAATAAATTAATACGTTCGATTTTGGTATATCGATGGCTTGTTCTTCACCGGTAAGCATGTTTTTTGAAGTTGATGCCTGATAGTCTTCAATTTTAACCACTTTCGATCCGTTTACTTCTTTAAGCGGATTTTCTCGGGCATCGATCATCATCTGGGCAATTTCCTGAGCACCTTTTATGCCTTTCTTGGTTAAGGAAACCAAATGCTCTTTATAAAAACCATATTTAACATAAAGTTGAATAAGTGCTTCATAAAGTGAGCTACCATTGGCTTTTGCTTGGGCAGCAATTTCGCAAGCTAAAAGTGTTGAGGTTACGGCATCTTTATCACGAACAAAGTCTCCAACCATATAACCAAAACTCTCTTCGCCACCACCAACAAAGTTTAGTTCTGGGAAGTCTTTAATTAGTTTGGCAATCCATTTAAACCCAGTTAGTACAATTTTGCTCTCTACTTTATAGTCATCAGCCAATTTATTTAGCATGGGTGTTGATACTATAGTAGATGCTATAAATTCTTTACCATTTATCTTTCCTGCATTTTGCCATTGCTTCAAAAGAAAATCGGTCATCATTAGCATGGTTTGGTTACCGTTAAGTAATTGCAGTTTGTTTTCGGAATTACGAACAGCAATTCCTAAGCGATCACAGTCAGGGTCGGTACCTATAACGATGTCTGCATTTACTTTGTCGGCTAATTCCAAAGCCATTTTTAACGCAGCTGGTTCTTCAGGGTTTGGAGATACTACGGTAGGGAAATCGCCGTTAGGAACTTCTTGTTCTTTTACAATATGTACGTTTTTATATCCTGCACGTTTTAAGGTTTCGGGAACGGCTGTAATTGATGTCCCGTGTAATGAAGTGAAAACAATGCTTAGGTCATTTTTTGCAGTTTCAGGTGTATTAAAGCTTCCGTTACTTACAGAGGTGTCAATAAAAGCGTCGTCGACATCTTTACCGATATAGTGGATCAGGTCGTTGTTAGCTTTAAACTTTATATCACTATAATCTAAATCGTTAATCATTTGAATAACAGCGTCATCATGGGGAGGAACGAGTTGGCCTCCGTCTTGCCAATATACTTTGTAACCATTGTATTCTGGCGGATTATGAGAAGCGGTTAGAACAATGCCACAGTGGCAGTTTAAATGTCTAACAGCAAAAGACAGCTCTGGTGTTGGACGTAAATCTTCAAATAAGTACACTTCAATGTTGTTTGCCGAAAATACATCGGCTACGACCTTTGCTAAGGTTTTACTGTTGTGTCTACAATCGTATGCTATGGCTGCCTTTGGGGTTTCATTAGGGAATGATTTATGCAAATATTCACTCAGGCCCTGAGTGCTTTTTCCAAGGGTGTATTTATTAATTCTATTGGTGCCAACGCCCATAATACCACGCATACCTCCAGTTCCAAATTCTAAGTCTTTATAAAAGCTTTCTTGAATGTCTTTTGGGTTATTGGCAATGCTTTCCTTTATTAATGTTTGTGTTTCTTCATCAAAAGAAGGAGTTAGCCATGTATTGATCCTGTCTAAAATTTTTGGTTCGATATAAATCATAGTGTTATTGTATAAAGTGCAAAAATAAGCAATTACCAAAATGCTAATGTTTAAATAAGGCTTATTTTATGATAAAAAGGTTATAAATTTAATTTGTCCTTAATCAAATAGCGTTTTTTGTCTTGTCTTGATCGTAGGATAATTTCTCCTAAAAAGCCAGCAACAAAAAATTGCGTACCAATAACCATTGTGGCTAAGGCGATGTAAAATTGTGGACGTTCGGTGATAAGGCGCCCTTCAGGATTGAAGAATACTTTGTCAATACCGAGATATAAGGAAAAACCAAACCCAATGATGAACATGAGGACTCCTAAAGCCCCAAATAAATGCATGGGGCGTTTACCAAAACGGGATATAAACCAAATAGTAATTAAATCTAGAAAACCATTGATGAATCGATCCATGCCAAATTTGGTTTCGCCATATTTTCTAGCCTGATGTAGTACCACTTTTTCGCCTATCCTGGCAAATCCGGCATTTTTAGACAGTACAGGGATGTAGCGGTGCATTTCACCATTAACATCAATATTTTTAACAACCTCTTGTTTGTAGGCCTTTAATCCGCAATTAAAATCATGCAATTTTACCCCAGAAGTTTTTCTAGCTGCCCAATTAAATAATTTAGAAGGTAAGTTTTTGGAAATAACAGAGTCGTAACGTTTCTTTTTCCAACCAGACACTAAATCGAAGCCGTCATTTACTATCATAGTGTATAGCTCGGGAATTTCGTCGGGATTGTCTTGAAGGTCGGCATCCATAGTTATAACAACGTTACCCCTTGCCTTTTCAAAACCTGCGTGCAGTGCTTGTGATTTGCCAAAGTTTTTTAAAAAACGGATTCCCTTTACATTATCGTCTTTTTGTGATAATTGTTCAATAACTTGCCAAGAATCGTCTGTACTGCCATCGTCAATAAAAATGATTTCATAAGAAAAACGATTGGATTGCATAACTTTTGCAATCCAATCATATAATTCTATTAACGACTCCTGTTCGTTGAGTAGTGGTATAACTACAGATATATTCATTTAAAAAATTTACTGTGATTCTATAACCAAATGTAAAGAAATTATTTTAGGAATCTGGATTTGTTTTTTTCATAGCTGCTGCCACAATTAGGCCAATAATGCTGAAAAACACAAGGTATCCAGCGAGACCTTTAATAATGTTTCCCAGTGAATATTGATTTTGAGATTCTATGTTGTTAACGGCTTCGGCAATAGTTTCTTGGGGCGTGTTAAAGCTTTCCAACATTTGAACCGTTTTTTCGACAGTCTTTTCTTTTAACACATCGGCGGCACCAGTATCAATAAAATTAAAGAGTAAATAAGAAACAAGCGTACTTATTGCTAGGCCAATTACTACAGTAACAAAATAGCCCGTAAATGCTTGTTTAAACGAAGCAAATCCGTTTAAATGCTGTTTGATTTTTCCAACAGAAATGATTCCAAACGTTATAATAGCGAATAGAATAAAAATGCCATACCACATATTGGTTAATAGTTCAATGTTTATAGCATACGCCAATACCGTTAATAATGCTAGTAATGCGCCCAAATACAAACCATAATTTGAGGCAATAGATTTTAAAGTTTTTTCCATTTTATTTAATGTAAGATAATGTTCACTTATAGGTGTTCAAAGATACTAAAACGTTACATAATGCTATTAAATAAAAAATATTAAAAAGTATTGTAGATTTGTAAAAAATACTTAAATTTGCAGCTCCAAAATTATAAAGAATAAAAAGCGTTTAGCGATGAGAAAAGGTATACATCCAGAAAATTATAGAATAGTAGCATTCAAAGATATGTCTAACGACGATGTTTTTTTAACAAAATCTACTGCAGTTACTAACGAAACAATTGAAGTTGATGGTGTTGAATATCCGTTAGTTAAAATGGAAATTTCAAGAACGTCGCATCCTTATTATACTGGTAAATCTAAATTGGTAGATACTGCTGGACGAATTGATAAATTCAAAACTAAATATGCTAAATTCAAAAAGTAATTTAGCTATTAGATATAAATATCAAAGCCTTTCTAAATTTAGAAAGGCTTTTTTTATGGAATATATTTAATGTTATCGAACACAAAATTTAATTTGAGTTTTTATAATTATTGCTTTAACGCATTTCTATAAAAACAATCCAAAAACTAAACTTTATGAATTATATTCTTTTTGATGGCCCTTCACGAAGTAATTTATTGCCATTTACTTACACAAGACCTGTTGCCGATCTTCGAATAGGTATTTTAACCATTCGCGAAAAATGGGAAGCCTTTTTGGGTAATACAACCACAACGGTTACCGAAGATTATTTGTCGGACAAATATCCTATGGTAGAGATGGCATCGAACGTTATGATAAATGCTTCGTTTTTGCCAAATAATGCCTTGGTAGACCTAATTCAATCACTTAAAGAAAATCAGGCTATTTTTAAAGATGATGAAGTTGTTGCTTTTTATACCAAGGACAACCAAGGAGAAGTTGATTTAGATGCTTACACAGTAATAGAATTTGATAATGATATTTTAAAAGTCGAGCATACTTGGGATTTGTTTTCTAAAAACGATGCAGCTTTAAGGGCTGATTTTGATCTTTTAACGCAGGATAGGGAGTCGCAACCTATACCAACCAGTAATAATGTTGTTAATGCTAAGGATATCTTTATAGAGCCGGGTGCTAAGGTAGCATTTGCGACTTTAAACGCAAGTACTGGCCCTATATACATTGGAAAGGATACAGAGGTTATGGAAGGTACGCTAATTAGAGGGCCTTTTGCTCTATGTGAAGGTGCAGGTACAAAAATGGGGACTAAAGTATATGGAGCTACTACTATTGGCCCTTACTGTAGAATAGGAGGTGAAGTTAAAAATATTGTCATGTTTGCGAATTCCAATAAAGGTCATGAGGGCTATTTGGGAAATTCTGTTGTTGGCGAGTGGTGTAATCTTGGCGCCGATACTAACAGTTCGAACTTAAAAAATAATTATGCCGAAGTACGATTGTGGAACTATGAAACCGAAGGTTTTGCTAAAACAGGCCTACAGTTTTGCGGACTCATGATGGGAGATCATAGTAAGTGCGGAATTAATACGATGTTTAATACAGGTACGGTTGTTGGTGTTAGTGCCAATATTTTTGGAAGTGGTTTTCCTAGAAATTTTGTACCAAGTTTTAGTTGGGGAGGTAAGAGTGGTTTTTCCACCTTTTTAACCAAGAAAGCGTTTGAAGTAGCAAAGATGGTTATGGCACGACGCGGTTTGGAGTTTACAGAAGTGGATGCCCGTATCTTAGAGCACGTGTTTGAACTGTCGGCTAAGTACAGGAGGGAATAGCCTAGGAGGTATAATAAAGGAAGGTTCTAAGTTTTTAAAGTGTTTTTTACAAATCCTTATATTTGTTTAAAACCTGTTTTTTATGATTAAGTTATTTTGTTCGTTAGCTTTTTTAGTAGGACTTTTTGGATATACGCAAGACCAAGTCTACCGTGTTACAAATTCAAAAATCAATAATGAATATCCACATTTTGGATTGATGTATCTAGGAAGTAACAAGATTATGTTTACTTCCTTTCTTTTATCAAAAAGTGGGAAGGTAAAAAAAAATGCAGGAAACCCGGTACTTACCATTTATGAAGGCTTGTTATCTGATTCTGGCGACATTCAAAATAGTGTTCCTGTTAAAATTAGTAGCGAACATGGTGTTTTGAATACCACCAGTGCAACGCTATCCCCAGATGGAAAACAATTATACATAGCAACCCAATATACCAATAAGAATAAGCCCAAAGGAGAATTTAAAGACAGTAATTTTCATTTAGAGATAGGGGAGTACGTAGCTGGTGTAGGATGGACAAATTTTAAAGTTTTGCCATTTTGTAACCCTAAATACTCGTATGCACATCCTGCCCTTAGTCCCGATGGTAAGGTTTTGTTTTTTACAGCAAATATTAGAGGGGGCAAGGAAACAACCAAAGGCGGCTCAGATATCTTTAAAGTTGCTGTCTTAGAGAACGGCACTTTTGGTGAACCTGAAAATTTAGGAAGAGCGGTTAATTCGTATAGCCGTGAAATGTTTCCGTTTTTAAGTGCTGATAATACTTTATACTTCGCCTCTAACCGTCCTAATGGCTATGGAGGGTTCGACATCTATAAAAGTAAAATGAATGCTGATGGAACGTTTGAAGCTTCTGAAAAATTACCAAAGCCTGTAAATAGTAATAAAGATGATTTCTCTTTAATCATAAATGAGCAAAATAGAACAGGGTGTTTTTCATCAAAAAGAGACGGGGGTTCTGGAGATGATGATATTTATTATTTTACTCGATAATCGTAATTTAAATGCTCAGGGTTTGACCCGAAATAAAAATGGATTTTCTTTACATATGCCTTGTAGGTTTGGCATAAAGCGGTTGCTGCTAGCTGGAATTTATTCAAAAAAAGTGCTGTTTATCTAAAACCTTTGAAATTGATGTGCGGTTGGGGTATTTTTTTCTATTTTGAACTAGATTAATTAATAGCACCAATTATGATTAATAGGATCTTTTCTGATCAGAAGCGGTTCACCTTGCTCTTTTTTGTAATTCTCTTTGTGGATATTTGGGTAAAACTATACTGTCCTATTTTCCCTTATAGATTTATTTCAAAGCCCTTTGTAATTCTCGTTTTATTTGCTTTTTATTATGTAAACAAAAGAGGTAAAGGTTTGAAGCAGCACTTGTGGGTGTTTTTGGGGTTGACTTTTTTTCTGTTAGGGGACTTGTTAATAATAAAAGCCGCAGATATTGTTTTTTTAGGGTTGAGTTTATTGCTTTTCTCATTGGGAAAAATATTTTTTTGCTTAAAATTTTCGCATAAAAAAGATTTTAATGTTTTAAGGCTGGTACCTTTTTCAATTATTATGTTTTCATACGCCGTTTTTATTATTAGTATAGTTCTTAATGGGCTTAAGAAATTTTTGGTGCCCGCACTATTGAGCTTTTTTCTATCACTATTAATGGTTCAATTTGCTTATTTAAGAAAAGGGGTGTTTAATAAAATAAGTTATAGGTATGTTTTCTTAGGGGTTATAACGTTTATAATAAGTGAAAGTATTATGGCGGTTAAAACCTTTAGGCAAGATTTACCCTTTCAAGATTTTTTAATCATGATGCTTTATGGCACAGCCATGTATTTTATAGTTTTGGGTATTGTAAGGGAACGGCGTTACAAAATTAGTTTTTCTTAACCTGTTTTAAATCTAATATATAAGCAGGGTTTAGCTTTAATCCGTTTAATTTTTTTCTCGTAAAATAAATAACTTCATCATAAAAAAGAGGAACAACAGGGGCTTTAGACATTACCAAAGAATCCATTTTCGTATATAGGGATTCTCTTTTCTTATTATTGGTTTCGGTGAATGCCTGTTCGTAGAAGTTATCGAATTGCGCATCTTTAAAGTGGGTGTAATTGGGGCCATTAGGGGCAAAATTTTTGCTGTAGTATAGTGAAAGGTAATTTTCGGCATCCGGGTAATCGGCTACCCAACTGGCTCTAAATAGGCCTAGTTTTCCATTTGCTTTAGCTTCTTTTAGGGCAGCTCCTGGAACGACATCAATTGCAACTTGAATCCCTATCTTTTCTAATTCACGTTGAATGTATTCAGAAAAACTTAAGTAGTTTCCTGTAGTGGTAATGGTAATTTTGGGGGTTTGATTGCCTGTCCCCTTTTTAAACTGTTCTACCAGTTGTCTTGCTTTTTCTGGTTGGTAAGTAAAACCAATGGATGCGTTATAGCCAGGTAAGCCTTTAGGAATAAAACCACCGTTAGCAGGAAAGCCTACGCCATTACGCAAGTAAATCATCATTTTTTTGCGATCGAAGCCATAGTTTATAGCTTTTCGTAATAATTCAGATTGAATTTCAGTGACTTCAGAATCCATATAAAAGGCTAGGTATTCGGTGTTTAAATACGGGCCACGCGTCATATTAACATCGTCTTTGTAGCGCTTTTGAAGTTTTCCATCAGCCGTTAATATTTCATCTTTGTAGGATGCGTCTAGTGCACAAACAAAATCAATGTTACCCTGTGTAAATTGCAAAAACTCACTTTGCTTGTCGGGTAAAAAAGTAATAGCGATAGCTTCTAAATAAGGAAGAGAAGTGCCTTTGTTATCTTTTTCAAAATAATTGTGATGTTTTCTAAAAACCAATTTAATATTTTCTTCCCATCGTTTAAATTTAAACGGCCCCGTACCAATTGGGTGTGATCTAAAATCACTACCATAGTGTTCAACAATTTCTTTAGGTACTACCGAGCAGTATTTCATGGTTAGCATTCCCAAAAAAGCAGGGAACGGCTGTTTAAGTGTAATTTTAAAGATGGAATCGTTAATAGCATTAAACGAATCGACCTTATTTAAAACCCAACTTCCAGGAGAGGCAACTTGTTTATCTTGTAACCTATTAAAACTATATTCAAAGTCAGTGGATTTGACAGTACGTGTCGAATCACTTCCAAATAGTTCGTGTTTATGAAAGTATACATCGTTTCGAAGCACGAAAACATAGGTGAGTGCGTCTTCAGATATCGTCCATGATTTAGCAATGCACGGCAATACATTTAAATTCTCGTCCATTTGTACCAAACCATTAAACAATTGGTTTGTAGCCCATATATCTGCAATATCCTTAGAAAAAGCGGGATCAAGTGAGCCAATATTTTTATGCTCGTTGTATCTAAAAACCAGTGAATCGGATAGCTTGTTTTTTGTCTTATTACATGAGAATATGGTAAGGACAAAAAGTATATAAATTACTTTGTTAAAAAGTGCGATATAGGTTTTTTGAGACGTTCTAATGTTCAATTTAAGTGTTTTATTGTCCTTTTTCAAAAATAGGATTTATTAAGCAATTTAAAGGGCGAAAGGTATAGAATTAAATTTTTTGTGATCGGTTGAAACCTTATATGTCCTAATATATAAAATTGCTATTAACTAAATATTGGTTGTTGGTTATTGGTTAATGGTTAATGGTTAATGGTTAATGGTTAATGGTTGATGGTTGTTGGTTAATGGTTGTTGGTTGATGGTTATTGGCTTATGATGTATTAAGAGACTGTTTAAAATTCAATTTTTTTTCTAATACATAATTTTGTAGACAAGTCCCATAGTTAACTTTTATACGGGATTTACATGAGGTTGATATGGCTTTGACTGCCCTTTGACACGGGTGAACCTCTATTGGAACACTCATTTATATGCTATAAGCTATAGGGCTGTTATGCATTAAAAGTGTACGGTTTATTGTGTGGAAAGCAAATTCCTTGGGTAAATTGACCAATTCTATAAAGTTTCATAGGTATTTCAATTTACTAAATGTTAGCCAGATAACCAATATCGACAAAACTGTTGCCTTATCCAAGGTTCGTGTTAAATAAGTAAGACCGAGGTAAAGATATACCCCGGTCTTTTTGGCAACAATTGCAATGTGAAACTGATTGGCTCTAATATTTTTTTATGTCGCCTGATACACTGTTTTTTTTCTCAACTTTTTCGGGGTTTCCATAGTATTTAATACTTCCTCCGCTTGTGGCTTTTGCAACTAATTCCTCGGAGGTATTAACAGAAACATCGGCACCGCTTGTTGCTTTAACCTGACTGGACGTTGCAATAAGATGTTTCCCTTTTATAGTACTGCCACTATTAGCTTCTGCAATAAGATTATTGGTTTTTCCTGAAATTTTAAGGTTACTGCCACTGGTTGATTTACAGTTTAAATGGGATGTGTTTACCTCTATTTTCATATTGCTGCCACTACTGGTTTTTATGGTTAATTCTTCGGTTTTTACAATATTGGTAACAAAAACAGAACTGCCGCTAGTAGATGAGATGCTTGAAATGTTAGCAAAGTTTACTTTTACTTTTTTTGAAGTGGCTCGTCCTATGTTTTGTTTACAGTGAATTTTTAAAACCCCATCAATGACTTCGGTTATGATTAGGTCGTGGAGGTTTTCATCGGCTTCAACCGTTATCCCTATATTGCCATTTTGAGTTAGGTAAACTTGTAAACCTTCGGATGCTTTAATGGCTGTAAAGTCTTTATTGATAGAGCGCTTTTCAATCGTTACATTTCCATTGCCGGGGATGCCGGAGTTGAAATTAAGGTCAAAATTGCATGAAAACAAGCTCATGCTTAAAAGTGTTGATACAATAATTTTTACTAGAGTTGTCATAATAACTGTTCGTTTTTTGATACTGAAAAAGCCCCATGTTGCATAGTGTTAAATTTCAGTGTTAGTTGATGATTTTAGTTTGTTTTTAGGTTAGTGATTAAGTAACCGTTGCCTTGATTAGAGATGGAATTAGGAATCTGATTTTATTTCAATCCCATCGGAATCAATGTTTACTTTTACGTCTTCATTTTTAGCTTTTATACCCGTATTGTTTATTTTCAATTTGGCACTATCTACTTTAACTTCAACACCTTTATTGTTGATCTTTAAGGAACTATCTTCTCCTTTCACGTCTACGTCTATTTTTAATTCTTTTCTAGGTTCTTCAACCGGACAATCTAAGCATTCAACACTGTCCTCCTTTACTTTTAAGTAATGGTTAGTATCCTTATATGTTATTATGGTACCATAGTAATTTCTGTAAGGAAAAAATGTTTTGGTATTGTCATGGCAATTAACAACTGTGCCTTCTGGTAAATATAGTACAAGTACCATTTCTTGGTCGTTAAACTTATTCTTAGGATCTGTTGTAAAGTACGAATCCAGAAATAGTGTGCCATTTTTAAGTTCGTAATTGTAGTTAATGTTTTGTGCGCGTTCTCTGGCTTTTTCGTAACTTCTGCCATCGGCACTTTTTTCAATACTTAAAGAGGCTAAAGAATCGGAGGTTGATTTTACAATAACAGTAATGTCTGACGAATAAATGGTCTTTTGTCCATCTATATTATGGGCAAGTTTAAAAGAACTGCTATGCCCTATTTTTTTTCTAAATAAATCGTTTCCTAGCATTTTTATTTTCAAGGTATCTTGAGCCGTTATAGCAAGTTCTTTTTTATCGATAACACTTTCATCATATGCATGTTCGCTGGCTTGTCGTATACCGACAATTATTAAACCTATAATAGAAATTAACCAAACTCCTAATAAGGTAAACTTGGCTATACTTCCTATCGATTTTAAGTTGTTGACTAGTATTTTCAGGCCTAAGTAAAAAATAAAGAAGAAAGGAATGCCAATAGCAAAGAAAACAAGTAGCGATACTAACCATACTGGGGTGTTTCCTGCATTAACAATATCGACGAGATCCAGTCCTGGGATGATACCACCAACGCCTACCGAGATCATTGCAACTATTAAGGCTATTAGTGTTGAAGCACCAATGATAATTAGGAAGATACCAATAAACTTAGCGAAGATTTTAAAGAAAAACATAAAAATATCGCCTATGGCATCAAAAAAGGTTTTTGAAGATGATTTTATAGAGTTGCCCTGCTTTTTAAAATCTACATTTTTAGTAGCTTTTGAAACAGAATCAGATACATTTTTTGCGGCAGTTCCTACTGAATCGGAAACGTTCTTTGCAACATCGGTTACAGTTTCCGAAACATTTTCGAATCCGTCCTTAATCTTTTTCTCTATATTACTAATATTAACCGGATCTCCAGTCATCATTAACTTCTCTGCTGTAGTTTTCGCTTCAGGAACTAATATCCAAAGAAGGATATATAGCAAGATGCCTGTTCCGGCTCCTAGTATTAATATAATCCAAGCTAAACGAATCCAAATAGCATCGATGCCAAAATAGTGTCCTAATCCAGACGATACACCTCCTATATAGGAGTTATCGGTATCCCTGAATAATTTTTTAGACGCTTTTAATTTGCTCTTGTATGATGGTTGCGGTTCGTCTTCAAAAATCTCATCATCAACCAGATAGTCTTCTGGTTGCCCCATAATTGAAATGATCTCATCAACCTCTTTAATTCGTATAACTTGTTTGTTGTTTTGTATGCGCTCATTAAAGAGTTCGGCAATACGAGCTTCTATATCAGCTATAATTTCTGATCGTCCTTGAGAATCTGTAAACGAACGTTTTATAGCCTCAAGATACCGTTGTAGCTTTAAGTAGGCATCTTCATCGATATGAAAAAATAAGCCTGCTAAATTTATGTTGACTGTCTTATTCATTTTTGTTGTTTTTTTGGCTTGTTACTATATTTACTGCGTTTTGTAATTCGTTCCAAGTGGTATTTAATTCATTTAAAAAGAGCTGGCCTGTTTCGGTTAACCCATAATATTTTCTTGGGGGGCCGGAAGTGGACTCTTCCCATCTATAATTTAAAAGTCCTGCATTTTTAAGCCTTGTGAGCAACGGATAAATTGTACCTTCTACTACAAGTAACTTAGCGTCTTTTAGTGTTTCTAGAATTTCTGCAACATAAGCGTCGTCATCTTTTAAGACGGAAAGTATGCAGTATTCTAAAACACCTTTGCGCATTTGTGCTTTTGTGTTTTCTATCTTCATGTTCTAAAGCTTTTTTGTATTGTGAAACTGTTCATTTTTTGATTGATGATTGATGATGAAATTATTTTATTTTGATTAAACAGCTGAAGCAAGTTCAGCATAAATTATTTTAAAAAATTAATGGTTAATGGATAATGAGATGATTCACCATTTCTGGCTTTTAGGCTTGCCCTAACAATTAAGGCTAGTTCTATAATGAAAGCCACTATCATTAAACCTCCAAGAGCACCTCCTATATATAAAAGCGGTGAGGGTTTGCCAATACTTATATGAAAATCATGAAAATCGTTAAAGTCAATAAAGTCAATCATGTTAAACAGTTTGAAAATGAATAACGGAATGGTTAAGGTTCCCAAAATAATAGCATACAGCAGAATACTAAATTGAAAATTTATAATTTGTTTGCCGTGTTGGTCTATAAAATCCGACTTGTCCTTATTTGCTATCCACAAAACAAAAGGCCCAATTAAATTCCCAAAGGGGATAAAGAATCGGCAAAAGGTTGATAAATGAATAAATGTTGCGATGTTTTTTTGATGATTATCTAGCATGATTTAAAAACATATAATAGTTTCTTATGCAAATATATGTCTAAAAGAAGGTATTATGTTAGGCATAGTACTAAAAATTAACATATTTTTAACATATTGGCGTTTGGAATATTTTCAATATTTTAGAGAAAACAATCTATGAGTATGAATATAACACCCAGAAAACTTAATGTATTCACAATCTTTAAGTTACCCTCGGCATATCTTTGTGGCGTTCGCACCAAATATATAGATAGTGATAAGAGTATAATTACCGTAAGGCATAGATGGATCAATCAAAATCCTTTTAAATCTATGTTTTGGGCGGTGCAGGGTATGGCAGCAGAGTTTTCTACAGGAGCATTAATGATGTTAAAGATAAAGGCATCGGGGAAGCGGGTGTCCATGTTAGTGACTAGCAATAATGCTACATTTACCAAGAAAGCTACAGGTAGTATTACATTCGAATGCAACGATGGTATATTAATAGATGAAGTATTAGAAAAGGCTATCACTACAGGTGAAGGCCAAACAGTTTGGATGCAATCGGTTGGAAAGGATAAAACAGGAGATATTGTATCTACTTTTAATTTTGAGTGGAGTGTTAAAATGAAGCGTTAGTTTTCAATTTTAAAGAAAGTTGTAACAAATTATGTAATTGTTCAACCAATAAACAAATCAACAAAAAAACAAAACAAAAAATGACAGCACATGAAATAGACTATAGTATTTATGGTGAAGAAATGCAATATGTAGAGATAGAACTGGATCCACAGGAAGGTGTTATTGCGGAAGCGGGAAGTTTTATGATGATGGACGACGGCATTAAAATGGAAACCATTTTTGGTGATGGCTCACAAAAGGACTCAGGGTTTTTGGGAAAAATATGGGGAGCAGGTAAGCGTATTCTAACTGGAGAAAGTTTATTTATGACGGCTTTTTATAATAATTTGGTAGGAAAACGCAGTGTGTCGTTTGCATCTCCTTACCCTGGAAAAATTTTACCGATAGATCTAGGGGCGTTTGGTGGTAAATTTATTTGTCAGAAAGACGCCTTCCTTTGTGCAGCCAAAGGGGTAAGTATTGGTATTGAGTTTTCCAAAAAATTGGGGCGCGGCTTATTTGGAGGCGAGGGGTTTATTATGCAAAAACTGGAAGGCGATGGTATGGCATTTGTGCATGCAGGAGGTACTATGGCAAAGAAAGAGCTTTTGGCAGGTGAAGTTTTGCGCGTAGATACAGGGTGCATTGTGGGGTTTACTCAGAATGTGGATTATGATATAGAGTTTGTTGGGGGCATTAAGAATACTATTTTTGGGGGCGAGGGATTGTTTTTTGCAAAATTGCAAGGCCCTGGAACTGTTTATATACAATCATTACCTTTTAGCCGTTTAGCTGGCCGTGTATTAGCATCAGCACCAAGGGCGGGAGGGAAGGACAAGGGAGAAGGAAGCCTTTTAGGTGGTTTAGGTGACCTGTTGGATGGTGACAATAGATTTTAAAATGTTAAAATTTAATATATTTTGTATCGAGCATTCATTTTTTTATTAAATTTAGATGTTCAACATTAAAACTACACAAGCCTATAAAACAAATCTACTTTAACCAAAACCTTAACATAACATTATGGCAAGAGCAATGCTTGAGTATACAAAGACTGTACTTAAAAAGGTGAGTTTTGATACTAACTTGTTTTGCAAAGAAGTACAAAAGGCTTTAGAACGTTTGTTGCCTTATGAGATTGAAGAACTGAAAAGTTTTATTCATTCTCTTGTACAGCAGAACCCAGAATTAAACCAATGTTTAATTTATTTAAAAACATAAAAATAAAAGAGCGCCCAAAATTTGGTCGCTCTTTTATTTGATAATCTAAATTTAATGCTCCGAGGGTTTCCTCTAAATCAAAGTGTTTGTTCTAATAAAAGCCTCGTGGTGGGCTAGCTCCGAAGTAGTTTGTTTTGGGATTATACCTTAAAACTTTAAATTGATACACATAAAATGCCCTTTTTGTACTATACATCATCGCAAATAAAATGTATGTTGCAGCTATGCTAGATTTTTCTTTTATGTCTAGCACAAAAAAATCCATCATTTTCTTTTAGCAAATTTAAAATAGAATTGATGTTAATTTTCTATAACTGTAACACTTCCATAATTTGAATCGATTGTTATGTTATTGGATGAGTTGTTACTGCCATGAAAACCACTGTAATATTTACTTGTAGAGGAGTCCTTTTTTTCAGTGAATTCTAAAGCACCATTATTTTTTAAGGAGCCATAATCTAGTTTGATATTAAAATTAAAATTATAACTGGACTCGTAACCTATTTTTATACCGACATAATCTGACTTAATGGTTACATTACCTGCATTTTGAGTGATATTCTTTATTTTAATGTTACCATAGTCGGCATTAAGCGTTAGGTTTTTATATACATTGCCTATAGAGGTTGTTAAATAATCTCCGTTACCAACAACATTATTTACATTGTCTATTTTTACATTACCATAGTCGCAATTATAGTTTATGTTTTCGGCTATTTCAATATTAATATTGGTATAATCCGCATTGATATCTAGATTGTTTGTTTTTGATACAGTAAAATCACTATAGTCTGCATTTATTTCAGCCTTGTTAATATATTCAAAATAACAGTTTTTAGTATAGTCAAAGGAAAGGGTATTGTTGTTAGACAGTAATTCTTTGGTTATTATTTTTCCATAATCACAGCTAATGTTGGCCCTTCCTTCTAGTTTGTCGAGGTTAATGGTGCCGTAGTCGTTGCTTAAACCCAAATTGTTTGTAACAGGCATTTTTATTAGGTAGTCAACTTTCATATGTACTTTACCTTTGGAATTCCAGCTCCACCAAGATTTTGATTTACTTTTACCAAATTTTGTTTTAGCAGAAACATTGTGGGAAGCCCCTTCAAATTCAATATTAATAGCGTCTAACCGTTCTTGAACCTTTTCTTCGTCATCACCAGTGGTCGTTATAGTAATCTCAAATACTATTCTATTTTCACTCCAAGTAATAACATCAACATTTCCGTAGCTATTATCTACATTTAGGTTGGCAGTAGGTGATACGGCATATGTTTTATTGATGGTTTTCTTTTTTGTGTATTTGCCATCTGCATTATTTGTAGCATTAGCAACAAAAGAGAGAAAAATAAAGAGTAGTATGGTCTTATTAAATTGTAATATGGGTTTCATTGGACGCATGTTTTAATTGTTGTACATTTTTAATTTCTTCAAGTGTTTTTTTTAAAATATCTATTCTATTTTGAAAATTATTGATCATGGCATGAATAACACGACTATCGTTATCGCTATTAATTAAATCATTTTTTAAGCCATTGTAATTGTCTTCCAAAATTTCAATTTGTTTTATGGCATCATTTACTATACTTTGAACTTCTGGTGTTGATATTTCTTGGATTTTAACAAATTCTTCTATAATGGTACTTGTAAAGTAATTTTGTGTATTCGCCATTTCTGGTGACACATCGGCCAATTCTCGGCTATTATTTGTTTGTTTGATGCCTATGGCCAACACCGTAAGAAGCACTATTGATGCTGCAATACCTATAAGTGGTTTCCAAAAAGGTATTTTGAATACAGATCTAGAACTTGGAGAAGACGTTTGATTTAATTTATCCAAAAAGCGTTGTGCATGGTTGCTATCTGGAATTTCTATGTCAAAGTTGTTCCCTAGGTTTTTAAATAATTTATCAATATTATCTTCTTTCACACGTTTAAATTTTAGTAATTAATTGATTTTATTGTAATTATAAAATTAAGAACGTGTGTAACCACTCCTTACACTCGTTCTCTCATTAAAAATTTCAAACATTTCCTTTTGTGAAGTAATTTTTAAAATTTCTTAATGCTCGTTTCATTCGGTTATATTTATTGTTTTCAATGGGTATGCTAAGGCTTAAGTTTATCTTGTCCAATCCAAAAAAAATAGAACAGGTGTGTAATATTCACGTTGTCATTGCTTTTCTATTTTTGATAGCTAATAGTAGTTTGCAATTTTTGCCTTAAACTTTCTTTAGCTCTAGAAATGGTTGTCCTACTGTTCGCATACGAAATATTCATAATATCACTTATTTTCTCATAATCGTAACCTTCAATTAAATTTAAGGTTAAAGCAATTCTATAATTCTCTTTTAAGCTGCCTAACATACTCAATACCTGTCGCGCTTTTAAAGATTCGTAACCAACTGCACTGTAATTAGCATTATTCTCATCATCTATTTTATATAATACATTGTCCAATGGTACTTTAATATTTTTTGAATGTGTATTATAGTGCTGAATACTATTATTTATGACTATTCGTTTTAGCCAAGAACCAAATGTTTTTGCCTCTTTCAGCTTTTCTAATTTTGTAAAAGCCATTAAAAACGAATCTTGCATAATGTCTTCGGCTTCAAAGCTATCTTTTACAATCCTAAAAGCAGTGTTGTACATTGCTTTATAATAGCGATTATAAATTTCCAGTTGTGCAGATTGGTTATTGATCTTACAAAGTTCAATAAGCTGTTCCGTATTTAGTTTTTCTAGTACCAATAAAAACGTGTTGTTATAGTATAGATGCTTAAAAGAGTGGGGTGTTACAGTTTATCAAAAAAAATCCTACGCTCTTTTTAGAATGTAGGATTTGGACCTATTTAAATTACTCGATAATCGAGATTGAAATACCTCGTGGTCTTGCCTGAGGTTGTTTACATTAATTAAGACTCTGTTGGCTTTTCAGCTTTTTCAACCTTAATATTTAGCTCTTGCGTTTTCTTATCTAGATCTATCGCAATTATATCGCCTTCTCCAACATGTGAAGCAATTATTTCTTCTGCTAAAGCATCTTCAATATACTTTTGAATCGCTCTTTTTAGCGGTCGGGCTCCATATTGCTTATCGAAACCTTTATCAGCTATATAGTCTTTGGCTGCTTTACTTAATTTTAAAGTATAGCCCAGAGCGTTAATTCTTAATAGAAGTTTATCTAATTCTATATCAATTATTTTGTTTATATCTTCTTTTTCCAATGGATTGAAAACAACGACGTCATCAATTCTATTTAAAAACTCTGGTGCAAACGATTTTTTAAGTGCATTTTCAATAACTTTTATGGCATTGGCATCTTCTTGCGCTTTTTGGGCTGCTGTTCCAAAACCAACCCCAGTGCCAAAATCTTTAAGTTTTCTGGACCCAATGTTGGAAGTCATGATAATAATGGTATTTCTAAAGTCTATTTTTCTGCCCAAGCTATCTGTTAAATAGCCGTCATCCAATACTTGAAGTAACATGTTAAATACGTCTGGATGCGCTTTTTCTATTTCGTCTAGCAAAATAACGGCATAGGGCTTGCGTCTAACTTTTTCTGTTAGCTGTCCGCCTTCTTCATAGCCTACATAACCTGGAGGCGCACCTATTAACCTTGAGATAGCAAATTTTTCCATGTATTCACTCATGTCTATTCTTACCAGGGAATCATCGCTATCAAACAGTTCTCTAGATAACACTTTGGCTAGCTGTGTTTTACCAACTCCGGTTTGACCTAAAAATATAAATGAGCCAATAGGCTTATTAGGGTCTTTTAGTCCAGCACGATTACGTTGAATCGCTTTAACAACCTTTGCAACGGCTTCGTCTTGACCAATTACTTTTCCTTTTATTAAATCCGGTAACTGGGCGAGTTTATTAATTTCGGTTTGTGCAACTCTATTCACCGGAATTCCTGTCATCATCGATACAACATCGGCAACATTGTCTTCGGTAACAATTTCTCTATGTAACTTGGTGTCTTCTTCCCATTTTTCCTGTGCCGTAGCTAACTCTTTTTCAAGGCGTTTTTCATCGTCCCGTAGTTTAGCGGCTTCCTCATATTTTTGTTTTTTAACTACCGAGTTCTTGGTTTCCTTAACTTCTTCCAATCTCTTTTCAAGTTCCAGAATTTGTTCAGGAACCTCTATGTTGGTGATGTGAACACGCGATCCAGCTTCATCAAGCGCATCAATAGCTTTGTCTGGTAAAAATCGCTCTGTCATGTAACGATTTGTTAATTTAACACAGGCTTCGATAGCACCTTGGGTATAGTCTACATTGTGGTGCTCTTCATATTTTTCCTTGATGTTATTTAGAATTTCTATAGTTTCGTCTACTGTTGTTGGTTCTACTATAACCTTTTGGAACCGACGCTCTAAAGCACCGTCTTTTTCGATATATTGTCTATATTCATCAAGCGTTGTAGCTCCAATACATTGTATTTCGCCTCTGGCTAGTGCTGGTTTAAACATATTGGAAGCATCCAAACTACCGGTAGCGCCACCAGCGCCAACTATAGTGTGGATTTCATCAATAAAAAGAATAACGTCATCATTCTTTTCAAGTTCGTTCATAACAGCTTTCATGCGCTCTTCAAACTGTCCTCTGTATTTTGTTCCGGCAACGAGACTTGCAAGATCTAAAGTAACAACGCGTTTATTAAACAAAATACGTGAAACCTTGCGTTTTACAATACGTAATGCCAGGCCTTCGGCTATTGCCGATTTACCAACACCGGGCTCTCCAATTAAGAGCGGGTTGTTCTTTTTGCGTCGGCTTAATATCTGAGAAACACGTTGTATTTCCTTTTCCCTTCCAACTACAGGGTCTAGCTTGCCTTCTTCGGCCAAAGCAGTTAAATCACGGCCAAAATTATCTAAAACAGGGGTTTTAGACTTTTTATTTGCTTTACCTGAGGGAGTGCTAAAAATATTGTCTTTTGAAGCATCGTCTTCACGACTTGCATCATCATCTTGAAAAGATTCTGACTTAGGTTCTATATAGTTATTATCGTTTGTGATCATAAATTTAAATTGCTCTTTAACATTATCGTAGTCTATCTTAAGCTTATTTAAAAGCTTGGTAGTGGGGTCGTTCTCATTTCTTAAAATACAAAGTAATAAATGCGCTGTATTTATAGATGAGCTTTGAAACAACTTAGCTTCCAAAAACGTTGTTTTTAAAGCACGTTCGGCTTGCCTTGTCAAGTGAAGGTTCTTTTTTTGATTAGAAGCTGTTGAAATGTCAGGATTGGCAGGACTTAATATTTCAACTTTTCGTCTTAAATGATTTAAATCAACATCAAGAGCATTTAAAATATTTATCGCTTTCCCGTTTCCATCACGTAATAATCCAAGCATTAAATGCTCGGTACCAATAAAATCATGGCCCAAACGCAATGCCTCTTCCTTGCTATAAGCAATTACATCTTTTACTCTAGGTGAAAAATTATCGTCCATAATAGTTCCTTTCTGCATTAAAAATACTAAAACATTTTACTAAAGGCAAAAACTATACCCTAAATAATATGAAAGTTGCTAATTGACGAAAAAAACTTTATAAATTCAAAATTTTAGGGGCTTTACTTATTAACGAAAAAAGTACGATATATTGTTAATAAAAAATATTAAAAAAGTAATGGTAAAACATAAGCTAGGACTGACGAAATTCTTATATTAGCACGTTTTGAAATACTTATAAAAACTTAATAATATTTTATATGGCAGAAGGAGAAAAACTTATCCCTATTAATATTGAAGACGAGATGAAATCGGCTTACATCGATTATTCGATGTCGGTCATTGTGTCACGTGCGTTGCCCGATGTAAGAGATGGTTTAAAGCCGGTTCACAGACGGGTTCTTTACGGTATGCACGAGCTTGGAGTTAGAGCTAATTCGGCACATAAAAAATCAGCAAGAATAGTTGGAGAAGTTTTAGGTAAATACCACCCACATGGTGATACTTCGGTTTATGATACTATGGTGCGTATGGCGCAAGAATGGAGCTTGCGATATATGTTAGTTGATGGTCAAGGTAACTTTGGATCTGTAGATGGCGATAGCCCTGCGGCAATGCGTTATACCGAAGCCCGTATGAGAAAGATATCTGAAGACATGTTGGCAGATATTGATAAAGAAACGGTAGACCATAAACTAAACTTTGATGATACTTTAAAAGAACCTACTGTTTTACCAACCCGTATACCCGGTCTTTTGGTTAATGGTGCTTCGGGTATTGCAGTTGGAATGGCAACTAATATGCCACCACACAATATTTCGGAAGTAGTTGATGGAACGATAGCTTATATTAATGACAGCGACATTGAGATCGATGAATTAATTAAGCACATTAAGGCTCCCGATTTTCCAACAGGAGGGACGATTTATGGTTATGATGGTGTTAAAGAAGCTTTTCATACAGGAAGAGGTCGGATAATAATGCGAGCCAAAGCAAATATAGAAGAGGTTAACGGGCGTGAATGTATTATTGTTACAGAAATCCCTTATCAAGTCAATAAGGCAGACATGATTAAAAAGACTGCTGATTTGGTAAATGAAAAAAAGATGGATGGTATAGCAACGATTCGTGATGAGTCTGACAGGAATGGTATGCGTATCGTTTATGTCTTAAAGCGTGATGCCATTCCAAATATTGTACTAAACAAATTATACAAGTATACCGCATTACAATCTTCGTTTAGCGTTAACAATATTGCTTTAGTCGATGGACGACCACGGTTGTTGAACCTAAAGGAATTAATCCATTATTTTGTTGAGCACAGACATGATGTAGTAGTAAGACGAACAACTTATGAACTTAGAAAAGCAGAGGAACGTGCTCATATTTTAGAAGGACTTATTATTGCTTCAGATAATATAGATGAAGTGATAGCTATTATTAGGGCATCTTCTAATGCTGACGAAGCACGTGAAAGCTTGATAAAGCGTTTCGAACTTACAGAGATTCAGGCGAAGGCCATTGTTGAGATGCGATTACGTCAGCTTACAGGCTTAGAGCAAGATAAATTGCGTTCGGAATATGAAGAGCTGATGAAAACAATTATCGACTTGAAAGATATCTTGGACAAGAAGGAGCGCCGTATGGATATCATTAAGGAAGAATTGGAAGAAGTAAAGCATAAATATGGTGATGAGCGTCGTTCTATTATTGAATATGCTGGTGGCGATTTAAGTATAGAAGATATGATCCCTGATGAAAAAGTGGTTATCACCATTTCGCATGCAGGCTATATTAAGCGCACATCCCTTTCGGAATATAAAACACAAAACAGGGGCGGTGTTGGTCAAAAAGCTTCAACAACGAGAAACGAGGATTTCCTAGAACATTTATTCGTTGGTACTAACCACCAATATATGTTGTTCTTTACCCAAAAGGGAAAATGTTTTTGGATGCGTGTTTATGAAATTCCAGAGGGAAGCAAGTCGTCTAAAGGGCGTGCTATCCAAAACTTAATAAATATTGAGCAGGACGATGCTGTTAAGGCATTTATTTGTACACAAGATTTGAAAGACGAAGACTATATTAATAGCCATTATGTAATTATGGCTACTAAGAATGGTCAAGTTAAAAAGACGTCTTTAGAGCAATATTCAAGACCACGAACCAATGGAATAAATGCCATTACAATAAAGGATAATGACGAGCTATTAGAAGCAAGGTTAACAACTGGTGAAAGTCAGGTTATGTTAGCTCTTAAATCTGGTAAGGCTATTAGATTTGAAGAAGCTAAAACCAGGCCTATGGGACGTGGTGCTTCAGGGGTTAGAGGAATAACTTTAGCTAGTGATACCGATGAAGTTATTGGGATGATTACGGTTGAAAACCCACAAGAGGAGTCTGTGCTTGTTGTTTCAGAAAATGGCTACGGGAAACGTACCTATATAGATGATCCAGAAGATGGAGAACCTGTATATAGAATTACCAACCGCGGAGGAAAAGGGGTTAAAACCATTTCCATTACGGAAAAAACTGGTAATTTAGTAGCTATTAAAACAGTTACCGATAATGATGATTTAATGATTATCAATAAATCTGGCATAGCAATTAGATTAGAGGTTAAAGATTTAAGAGTTATGGGAAGGGCTACTCAGGGAGTTAAGCTAATTAATCTTAAGAATAAAGATTCCATTGCAGCCGTTGCTAAAGTAATGCATGATGAAGATGAAGTTGATGATGAAGGCTTAAATGACGTATCGGAGGCCAATGAAGGCACTGATAGTGGCACAACTCTTGATAATACCATAAACGAAAACAATACAGACAATTAAATATTTTATAAAATGAAAAAACAAACAATTATAGCTTTAGCATTTTCAATTAGTGCGTTTTCATTCGCACAAAAGAAAGAATTGAAAGCAGCCGAAAAAGCTATTAAAGACAATAATTATTCAGAAGCAAAGGCTGCATTAAAACAAGCAGAAGCTATGTTGTCATCAATGGATGATAAAAGCAAGAGCAAGTATTATTATGTTGTAGGACAGGCACTATACGCCAATGGAGCAGGGTCTAATCAAGATATAACAAAAGCTTTGGAAAGTCTGGATAAAGTTACTGGTTCTTATAAAGACGAGGTAGCCGAATTGAGACAAAATATGGTAAATAGCCTAATTAATAAAGGAAATGAAGCATACGAGAAAAAAGATTTTTCAACTTCATCAAAGTACTTCGAATATGCCTATAGAGCATCAACTAAAGATACGACGTTCCTTTATTATGCTGCGGCTACAGCTGTAAACGTTCAAGAATACGACAGGGCCTTAAAACTTTACGAAGAGCTTAAAGATTTAGGTTATACAGGGATAGAAAAGCAATATTTTGCTATAAACAAAGAGACAAACAAAGAAGAGATTTTAGATAAAAACACACGTGATATTTATGTGAAATCAGGCAGCCACATTAGTCCGGGTGAGCGTTTAACTGACTCAAAGAAAGCTGAGATAGTTAAGAATATTGCACTTATTTATGTTAGTGAAGGGAATGATGAAAAAGCACTTGCTGCTATGAAGGATGCGAGACAAGAAAACCCTGAAGATATAAATTTATTGCTTTCTGAAGCCAACGTCCATTTTAAAATGGGAAATAAAGAAGAATTTAAAAGATTATTAGAGAAAGCAACAAAAATGGATCCTGGTAACGCCGAGTTACAGTACAATTTAGGTGTAATATCTGCGGAGTCTGAAGATATGGAAGCGGCTAAGAAATATTATAATAAGGCCATCGAATTAGATCCTTCTTATGTAAATGCATACATTAATTTGTCAGCCATCATCTTAGCAAAAGAAAAGCCAATTATTGAAGAAATGAATGGTTTAGGAAGCTCAAAAGAAGATGATAAGCGTTATGACGAATTACGCGAAGAACGTCAATCGATTTATAAGGAATCTGTACCTTACTTACAAAAAGCCTTAGAAATTGATGCTAATAATTTAAATGCAGCGCAAACCTTAATGAATATTTACAGTATTTTAGGTGAGACAGCTAAATATAAGGCGCTTAAAGAAAAGGTTGATGCAATTGAAGCAGGGAACTAGTAAAAGAGAAACGAAATAAGTATAAAAAGGCCGCATAAATTGCGGCTTTTTTTATATTATTTTTTTAATGACACGTAATTTATGAGTGTGGGTTCTTTTATCTACATTGTAAATGCCAGAATGATCCAACCTGTCAATTCTCACTTTGCCATGGGCATGAATAATATAATTATCCTCCATAATGATGCCCACATGTGTAATTAATCCTTCGTTATTGTCAAAAAAAGCAAGGTCTCCTGGTTCACTTTCTTCAATAAAGCTTAATGGCTCGCCTTGTGTTGCTTGTTGGGAAGCATCCCTTAAAAGTCTGTATCCATTAAGTTTATAAACCATTTGGGTAAATCCAGAACAATCTATACCAAATGGTGTTTTACCCCCCCATAGATAGGGTGTGTTTAAATATAAGAATGCTGTACGGATTAGGTTTTCTTTTGCGTTCTTTCCTTCTGTAATACTGCCGTCATGGGAGTGGCTTAAAATGGATAATCCATTTAGGGAAGATCCTAATAAAATAGGATGTAACTGTTCATTTGTGTCTTGAATAAACTCAACCAGATCAATAGATAATTTAGGCGTGCTTTTATGCAAATGGTTGTATTGTACTTCTGTAATTTCTATATATTGCTTGTTATCAAGCCATCCTTCGTAATTATCGAAAGCAAGTCTAATTTTACTCCAATTTTTACGCTGCTCCAATACTTTAAAATGTTCACCATAGAGTACTTGCGATACAAGTTCACTACTATCCATTGGTTCATTTCTTAAGGGAACAACACTTAAACTACAAATTCCGTATTGCATTAAATAATAAGCTTAATTTCGTTCTATAACAATTGCCGAAGCACCACCACCACCATTACAAATTGCGGCAGCTCCTATTTTAGCATTATTTTGTTCTAAAACATTAAGTAATGTGATTATAATTCTAACTCCTGAACAGCCTAGAGGATGACCTAAAGATACGGCTCCACCATTTACATTTACACGGTTGTCATCAAGTCCGAGGAGTTTCATGTTAGCAAGACCAACAACAGAAAAAGCTTCATTAAATTCAAAATAGTCAACTTCATTTATTGAAATACCGGCTTTATCCAAAGCTTTAGGCAAGGCTTTTGCAGGGGCTGTAGTAAACCATTCAGGCTCATGTGCTGCATCTGCGTAACTTTTAATAGATGCTAAAGGAACCAATCCTAATTCTTCAGCTTTGTTTTTACTCATTAATATCACAGCTCCAGCGCCATCGTTTATTGTAGAAGCATTGGCGGCTGTAACGGTGCCATCTTTAGTAAAGGCTGGGCGCAATTGAGTTATCTTGTCCATCTTTACATTGGTAAATTCTTCATCCCTGACAACCATTATGGGTTCACCTCGGCGTTGTGGAACTTCAACAGGGATTACTTCATTATCAAATCTTCCCGTTTCCCATGCCGTAGCAGATCGTTTGTACGACTGTATGGCAAATGCGTCCTGTTCTTCTCTAGTAAAAGCATATTCTTTAGCGCAAGCATCGGCACAAACACCCATGGCATTTTGATCGTAGGCGTCAACCAAACCATCTTTTTGTAAGCCATCGATTAGCGAAGTCGGCCCAAACTTAGTCGCTGTTCTGGCATATATATAATGGGGGCTCAAACTCATGTTCTCCATGCCTCCTGCTACTACAATATTGGCATCTCCCAATGCTATGGTTTGGGCCGCTTGCATAACAGCTTTCATTCCAGAAGCACATACTTTATTTACAGTAGTACAAGGTACTGTATTTGGTATTCCGGCATAAATGGCAGCTTGTCTAGCTGGAGCTTGTCCGGTACCTGCCTGAACAACATTACCCATTAAAACTTCATCAACTAGATTGGGATCTAAATTTATTTTATCCAAAGCTCCTTTTATCGCAATAGCACCTAGCTTTGGAGCTGGAATTGTTGATAAGGCACCTAAAAAACTACCTATTGGCGTTCTTGCTGCAGAAACAATGACGACTTCTTTGTTCATTTTTAAGTGATTAAATTACTAGCAACGAAAATAATCATTTTTCAGTATATATTAGAATGATTGAAGGATTATAAAAATCTTAGAAAGCTAAGAATTTACTACATTTGAAAACCTATATTTTTTGCATAAAGGATTTACTGTCTAAAATATAAAGAATGATTGAGCTTTGTGTTTTGACCAAAATAATTAATATTGCGTTTACATGAATAACCTTATAAATAAACTGTATAGAAACCATGCCTTAATTTATAAAGGTTTATTATTTGTGTGTACTACCTTTTTAATAGTGTACTTGTTCCCAAAGAGTGGGAAATTTAGATATAATTTTGAACGGGGCAAACCTTGGCAATCCGAAAACCTATATGCTCCATTTGATTTTGCCATTAAAAAATCGGAAGAAGAAATAGATTCTGAAAAGAAAAACATTACGGAAAATGCCTCTTTGTTCTTTAATGTTGATAATACTATAAGGACAAAAGTAAACAATTTGTACCCCAATGCCTTTACAAAAGCCTTTTCAGAAACTGTTCCTAAACCATTATTGGACACATTGTTTAGTGCTGGAAAGGAAATTATTTCAGATTTATACACTTTTGGTGTTCTAAGTGAAAGTTATAACTTCTCAGGTGATCGAGCGGTAACGCTATTAGATGAAAGGGTTGAAAAGCAGAATACGTTATTTGTTAATCTAGTAGGACAAAACGAGATTACTGAAATTATTGATAAGATATTGATAAAGTATGATTTATCCCAATACAAAACAACATTTGTTTCGTTGTTTTTTGATCTTATCGAACCTAATTTGACTTTTGACAAGTCGTTTACAGATAAAGTTTTACAAGAAGAACTTGATAAAATAGCTTATGCTAGAGGCAGTATTGAAAGGGAAACGCTAATTGTTTCTAAAGGAGAAGTAGTTGAAGGTGATAAATTTCAAATATTAAAATCATTACAATCGGAATATGAATCGCAGATATGGACCAAGTCCAATTATTATTGGGTTTTGTTTGCGTATACCTTGTTGGTTGCCTTGGCGCTTTTAATGTTGTTATTGTTTTTAAGGAAGTACCGAACAAAAGTTTTTGAGAATAATACTAAGGTGACCTTTATTTTTTTCAATATATTCTTAATGGTATTCATTACTACTTTGGTGGTTAATTACAATTCGAAATACATTTATGTAGTGCCTATTTGTATTTTACCCCTGGTATTCAAAGCTTTTTTCGATGCGCGTTTAGGGTTGTTTTCACATGTTATTACGGTATTGTTGTTAGGATCGATAGTTCCTAATAGCTATGAGTATATGTTTCTTCAAATTACGGCAGGGATCGTGACTATATTAACGGTTTCAGAACTCTATAAAAGAGCCAATTTGTTTATTTCCGTAGGACAAATAACCTTAATCTATATTGTGGCTTATTTTGCGTTTTTTGTTATCCATGAAGGAAGTGTGGAGACAATTAAATGGGAAACTTTTGTATGGTTTATCTTATGTGGTTTAGCTACTTTATTTGTTCAACCTTTAATATATGCTTATGAAAAGTTGTTTGGTTTAGTATCCGATGTATCTCTTTTAGAGCTATCTGATACGAACTCAAAATTATTAAAAGAGTTGTCTAATAAAGCACCAGGAACTTTTCATCATTCATTGAACGTTGCTAATTTGGCTGAAGCCTCTGCAAACGAAATAGGGGCAAATGCCATGCTTGTAAGGGTAGGGGCATTGTACCATGATATTGGTAAGATGAAAAACCCAACTTACTTTACCGAAAACCAATCAACAGGTATTAACCCTCATGACGAACTGTCTTCGAAAGAGAGTGCACGAATAATTATAGATCACGTTATTGATGGAATTGAAATAGCCAGAAAGAACAAACTACCGGACCGTGTAATTGATTTTATTAGAACACACCACGGTACAAGTGTCGTTTATTATTTTTATATGAAGGAAAAAGAGGATTTTGACGAAGTGGAATCATCCGATTTTAGTTATCCCGGTCCTAGACCATTTAGTAAGGAAACAGCTATTTTGATGATGTGCGATAGTATTGAAGCGGCATCAAAAAGTTTAAAAGAACCTACATCTACAAAAATTGATGCCTTTGTTGAAAACATCATAAACAAGCAGATAGAGGATGGGCAATTTTTAAATGCGAACATAACTTTTAAAGAAATTCAGTCCATTAAGAAAGTTCTAAAGCACAAGCTTGCAAACATTTACCATTTAAGGATTGAATACCCTGAATAATTTTTATAAAAAACTAAAAAAAATAGTTGCGTTGTACGTTCCTTTAGCCTACATTTGCAACCGCAAATTTATTGCAGCGTTCATTAAAAATTAGGAGAGGTGCCAGAGTGGTAATGGAGCAGATTGCTAATCTGTCAACGCGTAAGTGTTGCCCGGGTTCGAATCCCGGTCTCTCCGCAAATAAGACAAATATTTTATAACGGGGTTTAGTACCACATTAAGTTCGGAACAAGCTTCACTCGGTTTCCAGTCTACTTCAATTGGGTTAACAATTGGAATTGGGTTTTAACGTTTAGGGTATTTCAAGTCGAATGACTGTTTTCGGGGTGTAGCGTAGCCCGGTCATCGCGCCTGCTTTGGGAGCAGGAGGTCGCAGGTTCGAATCCTGCCACCCCGACTTTATTGGTCGCGTAGCTCAGCTGGATAGAGCATCTGCCTTCTAAGCAGACGGTCACAGGTTCGAATCCTGTCGCGATCACAAGAGTAATAAGGCTTTCGAGAAATCGAGAGCCTTTCTTGTTTAAAAAAATGCATACTTTGGATGAAGCCTTCTCTAAAAATAGGACAGACTCGTTGTTCATGCTTGATACCTGCCAAACGAACACCTAGTTATTGGTAACAGTATTGTTTATAATGATTTCGTTCAGTTTTTGAGTGTCCGATTCCACAATTTCATTAAGGTCAAACGCAATTGTTTTTCCGTCTTTTTTTGTTATAACCAACTTTTTATCATTCAGTTCCGTTGTTTTAATTTGGTCAAAGCTCAAGGATTTTCCTATAAAAGAATTTATTCGGATAAGAGCACCTTTTTTGTTCCATTGAACATAGTTTTTGTACCAAAATATTTTACTGTAATGAATCGTTATAATTAAAAACCCAATAACGTTTAAATATTTATTCAGTTTTGGATTTGAAAAATCAATAATTTCAAATGTTCCGACTAGAATACAAGCAAGAGCAAAAATCATTATTGCTATTGATTTCCAATTTCCTCCAATATGGTCAAAATGAACGTTTCTCATTTATTTGTTCAGTTTTATATTATACCAATGTTACCCAACGTTTTTATTTCGTTCAAATTCGGTTTGTACTAACTTTTCAAGTTCTCCGAAATCATATTTAAGGGTATTAGATATAATCGAAAGTGGTGTCCCGTATATTTTCATATTGGAACGCATAAGTTTTGCTTTCATTCCACTTTTTGCTTTTCCGATATATTTCTCAGGATTTGTTACGTTAATCAACAGAAATTTGGTTGACATAACTTGCTTTGTTGTAATAACAGATATATCACTCCATTCAATAAGTCCAATACTTGATGCGTTTGAATTGTCGGTTATTCCGTTCGAGTCGAGAATCAGCCCAATCCTTTTGTCAAATATTTTTCGAAACCCGTAAATTCCAGTACCTCCAAAAAATAAAATCCCCAAAACTCCAAATCCTTTAATTACTATTGGGTTTCTTAAAAAAGGTAACGGCATGTCCCTAAAATTGCCTGCATGTGAAAACAGCCAAACTCCTGCTAAAACTAATAGCAAAGAGCCTATAGTTAGACGAATTATTTTATTTCTGCTTAATGGTATTTCAATTTTTGCTTTCATTTTGTCAGTTTTCCCAAATGTTGGCTAACACGTTAAACGCGGCATCATTATCTAATTTATCACCTTTAGTTTCTGGATAATCAGAACTTTTGTTCCACTAATTATAATTTTCAGGATATAAATATATATAAAAACTTACAACCCTTGTTTGGAAAAGCCTTTTTTCTATTAAAATGACAACAGGCTATTTTTTTAACCGAATAATTAAACTGCTACGAGTTTCGCCTTAACGAGTCGGCTAACCGACCAACCATCGGTTCAGTCAACCCTTCGATTGAGCCTGAGTCGAGCTTGTGGAAATGCTTAGGACAGGCTCGGCCGTACCGACAGAGAATCTTAGTTATTGTGTGTAGTTATTTTTTTTAATCCAATGTATGTTAGAAAACACCCGATTATAAAAAACAACCAGTAGGTCAAGTTGTATTGTGAATCAGAAAATAAACTTTCATAAGACACTCCTGAAATTGGAACAATATTTATTACTCCGTTTACTAAAATATGTAGTAATATGGAATATCCTATCTTTCTTGTTTTTATGTAAACAAAACCTAAAGCTAGTCCTGCAATGAAAGTAGGTATTATGTTATATGGCGTAATAAAATGAACAAAAGAAAAGCATAAACTGGACACAAATAAAGCTTTATAGATACTGTTTGTTTTAAGTAATTTTTCTAATAGAAACCTTCTGAAGAACAATTCTTCGAATATTGGGGTCATTAGGATTATATATATACCATTAACTAAAGTTAGCATATGTTTATTATTGGTGTTGCCCAAATTATCCATATTTGGGAGGAAATTCAGGTGGATTGTTAAATCCATAAATGGTTTGTTTAAAAGTAAAATCCCGATAGCTATAATCGGTATATATAAATAGATGTTTGGATTGTATTTACTTAGATTAAGAGCATTCATGATGTTAAGTCTAGGTTTCCAAAAAAAATAGAATATTGTTAAGTGTGAACTTATAAGTACAATAAGAGGAGATAAAATTCTATATGAATCTGGTTTTATTTTTGTGAGTTCTATTTTTTGAATTAGAAATTCATTACCAAGAAAAACTAGAAATGTAATAATAATTAAAAGAAGCGTTAGTAAAATGGCTTTAGTTGAATTCATTTCTGTTTTTTAGTGATAGTTCTGTGTTAATTTTGGCTAATTTAAAGTTATAGTTTTAAAATCAGTATTTTATAAAATATTAAAATTTCCCACCTTTTCTTAAGTTTTAAATCTCAATTCACTCATTTTTACGTTAACATATGTACTGAAGAATTTTTGGGTTCTATGAGGGATTACAGCTAACGTTTTGTGTAAGCGTAGTGCTAGAATACGAGCAATTATTTTTATACAATGTGTGTGCCTGTACGGGCTTAACCATTTGTTTATTTATGATTTAAATGAAAAAGAGGGGATAAAAGTGTCTTTATAATCTACAAGAGAACTTACTAAACTTTGCTGGTGACAAGAATAACCTTGTTTTTATTTATATCTGTTGTGAAAAATAAATAAACGCTACCGCCGTCTTTAATGTTCAGCTTTTTTCGTATTTGTTGAACAGTTTCGGGAAAATTACGCGTGGTAATATTCGCTTTGCAAATACCTGTTTTTTTTAGGGCTTTTTTACTATAAGATAAAACAGCATCAATTTTAAAAGATCGTCCAGGGAAATTAATTAATTCATTGCTAGTGTATAGGTGCGAATGTTTGTGGAGTTTAAAAATTTTAAATTTATGTGATACAGCATTAAAGCCTCCAGCTTTTAAAATGGCGCTATTGGGTTCGTACAAATAGGTGAGAGGGCTATGGAATAGGGGAGATATTGTGCTTTCGCTATTTAATTTAAAATTAAAATGTTCCTCTTTTTCAGGTTTTATGTTTACGGTTTTAATGGTTATGTCACCAATAAAATTTTGTTCTAAAATCCAAAGGAGTTCTTTTACTTCGTTATTGATGGCAACCACATGAATAGTTTTAACATGTTTTAGTTCGTCAATACCAACAGATAAATCGAGCAGGGGTGAGGTTTTAATTAATACGTTTTTTGATCGTTTGAATAGTATGTCCAAATGCTCAGGTACATTTGGCAAACAATCGTTTAAAAAGAAAACTTTGCCCTTACTATCATGACGTCGTGATGGGTCAATGTAAATCCAATCGTAGGTTTTTGTGCTATTTTTTAAAAATTCAATACCATCAATACAGTATGTTTTAATGTTTGTAACACCTAACTGCTTATAATTATGGGTAACAATAGCAGAAAGAGAGAGGTTTATTTCACAGTGTTCTACATTTTTAAACGCATTAGAAAAAAAATAGCAATCAACCCCAAACCCACCGGTTAAGTCAACTATAGAGTCTCCTGATATTAACCCTACTTTGTATAGAGCAGTGACTTGGGAAGAGGTTTGTTCAATATTTAATTTGTTAGGGAAATAAATACCGTTTGTTTTAAACCAAATTGGTAACTTCTTTTCACAACGTTTTTTTGCTTCAATTTGTTCGGCTATCTCTTTGGTGTCCACATTCGGAAAAGAAGTGCCTTTCAAGAGAATTGAGCTGACATCAACCTTCAGGTTTTTATTTATAAATTCCTGTATGTTATGATTTAATATAAGTTTATTCAAAGTAATTCTATAAACCCTTGGTGAGCTTTTTAACTATTTTATTTTCTGATAAGAAGGCTTTTAAGATAACTTTTATAGTCGTATAGGCCGGTACGGCAATAATCAATCCTATGATGCCAAATAAAATACCAGCGATAAGAATGACCAAAAATATCTCTAAAGGATGCGATTTAACACTTTTGGAAAATATAACAGGTTGACTAAAAAAGTTATCGACTAATTGGCCAATACCAAAAACTACTAAAACCCACAATGTACTTGGTAAAATAACATCGCTAAAGCCTTCCCCCAAATGACTTGTCATCGTTAAAGTAACCATTAAAAAAACACCTATTAAAGGACCTACGTAAGGAATTAAATTAAGCAAAGCACATAAAAAAGCTATAACTATGGCGTTTTCAACTCCTACAATAAGCAATCCTATAGTGTAAATAATAAAAAGAATGAGAATTTGAAAAATGAGTCCGACAAAGTATCTGGATAGCAGGTCTTTTATTTGGGTAGAAGACGTTTTCCATCGAGATTCCTTGCTGTCGGGTATAAACGTAAGGATGCCATTTTCGAGTAAACGGCTGTCCTTTAAAAAGAAAAACGAAATGAATAACACAGAGAATAGGGCAATACTAAAACTACCCAAACCACTAATAATTGAGTTTAAGAAATTGGGTATTAAAGAATAATCAATTTTAGTTAAAATATTGGTTTCTCTTATAGATTCCTCGATATCAATCTGATGGAGGTCAAAATAAGTGACAATTTCGATGTATAAATCTTCAATATTGCTTTGTAGCTGGTCGATATTTAAGAGCGATAAATTATGCCCTTGCTTTATCACCAATGGAACAAACAGTCCAATTAAACCAGCCAATACTCCAATAAGTAAAATCATGGAGACAATAACAGCAATAGTGTTTTTAAATTTGAGTCGGTTTTGAAGAAAAAGAACGATAGGTCTTCCGATAAGCGATATAACAGCTGCTATGGCAACATAAGCAATTACCGATTGTACCTCATAGAGAAATAGCCCCAATAATACTATTCCAGAAACTATTGCTAATGCTCTTAAAATGCCGTTGGAAATAATTTTTGAATTCATTTAGTAAATATATAAAATCCATTTACATAAGTTGTTTGGTTATTTCATATAAAGCAATGTTGGTAGCCTGTACTACATTCATACTACTGTTATTCCCAAACATATCTATGTGGATAATGGCATCAGAAATTTTTAAGATAGCATCAGAAATACCGAAATTCTCATCTCCAACAACAAGTGCAATTGGCTTTTTGTTTTGTAGTTTAAAATCATGAATAGGAGTGCTATTGGTTGTTATTTCTAAGCTTAGAATTTGATAATTGCTATTTTTTAAGTCTATTACAGTCTCTAAAGTAGATTTGCAAATCTCGTAATTAACAAATTTTTCAGTAGATCGCGATGTTTTTGATAGTTTTCGGCCTAAAGAAATATCTTCTCCGCACAGTATTAGCTTTTCGACTCCAAAAGCATCAGAAATCCTGAACAGGCTTCCTAAATTAGGAGCGTTTGATACCTGGTCGCTTACAACAGTAACTGGGAAAGTGCGTTTTGAAAAGTTGGTATTGTAATGGGTTAGTTGCAATTGGGTTTAGTTAAGTTTAGAAAATTCTTTGGTGTCTTGTAATTGTTAATTTTCAAAAGCATATTTAACAATGTTAGCACCCATTTTTAGAGCTTTTTCCCTAACATTGGCCGGATCATTGTGAACAGCTTCGTCCTCCCAGCCGTCGCCCAAATCACTTTCAAAAGTAAATAATAATACCAAACGGTCTTCAAAAAAAATACCGAAAGCCTGAGGGCGTTTACCATCGTGTTCATGTATTTTGGGTAAACCATTAGGGAACTTGTAGACAATATTAAATATAGCGTGGTTGGCAGGAAGCTCTAATAAATCTTTTCCAGGAAATACTTTTTTTAATTCTTTGGTTATATAGGGTCGCATACCATAGTTGTCGTCAATATGCAAGAAGCCTCCCGAAATTAAATAATTGCGAAGATTCTCAGCATCTGCTTCACTAAAAAATACATTACCGTGCCCCGTCATATGAATAAATGGGTATTGAAAAATATCGGTGCTACCAGCCTCAACAGTTTGCGGTTTCTCATTTATTTTAGTGTTGATGTTGGCATTGCAAAAGGCTATTAAATTAGGGAGGGAAGTAGGATTGCCATACCAATCGCCACCACCTTTGTACTTTAAAACAGCCAAATCTTGTGAGAACAAGCTAGTAGTTAAAAATAAAAGTAGAAATGTTATCGCTAATTTCATACAGTTGGAGCAATTATAATCTATTTAGATTTCATTTACAAATGCAACACTATGGCAAGCTACAATGGCAGCTGTTTCAGTTCGCAATCTGGTTTTTCCCAAAGTTACAGGAATAAATTTATTTGACAGGGCGATCTCTATTTCTTTAACACTAAAATCCCCTTCAGGCCCAATTAATATGGTTGTGTCCTTTTGGAGGCGAAGTTTTTGCTTTAATGATTTCCTGTCTGTTTCTTCACAATGCGCTATAAACAGATCGCCTTCAAAATTTTGAGCCATAAATTCTTTAAAGGAAACCATTTTATTAAGTTTTGGCAAATAACAATTTAGTGATTGTTTCATGGCAGATTGCAATATTTTTTCAAAACGTTCGGGTTTAATTATTTTACGTTCACTATGGTCACAAATTATAGGAGTGATACTGTCAACACCAATCTCCGTGACCTTTTCTAAAAACCACTCGTAGCGATCGTTCATTTTTGTAGGAGCTACTACCAAATGAACCGCATAATGTCGTTTGGGTTGCTGTAGTCTTTCGGTAACAGTCACTAAACAATTTTTAATATCGGGTATTGTGATCGTAGCGGTAAAAATCCAACCTTTACCATTGGTTATTTGTAAGCTATCTCCAGTAGATTTACGTAACACTTTTATAATGTGTTTACTCTCTTCTTTTGGTAAAAGGAATTGAGAAGTGCTTTCGGTAATGTCAGGATTATAAAAAAGCTGCATACAGTTGTTTTAAATTTTTAATCTGGCTGATGCGGTTATATCCTGTTTGGCAAAATTACCATCCAAATATTTTAAATATCCAACAATGGCAATCATAGCAGCGTTATCTGTTGTAAATTCAAACTTGGGGACATATGTTGTCCAACCAAATTTACGCTCACCTACTTTTAGAGCATTTCGTATGCCAGAGTTTGCAGAAACGCCACCGCCAATAGCAATGTGCTTAATACCTGTTTGTTTTACTGCAAGCTTTAACTTGTCGATAACAATCCCTATAATGGTATGCTGTATAGATGCACAAATATCATTGAGGTGTTCAGAAATAAAGTTAGGATTAGCTTTTGTTTCCTTCTGAATGAAATAGAGTATGGCTGTTTTTAAACCTGAAAAACTAAAATCCAAACCGTCTACCTTTGGCTTAGTAAACTTAAAAGCTTTAGGATTTCCTAGCTGTGCACGTTTGTCAATTTCTGGTCCAGCAGGGTAGCCCAATCCCAAAATCTTACCGCTCTTATCATAAGCTTCACCAATCGCATCATCAATGGTTTCTCCAATAACATCCATATCAAAATAGCTATTGACCTTAACAATCTGTGTATGGCCTCCAGAAATTGTCATCGCTAAAAAAGGAAATGGTGGTTTGTTAAAACCTTCTTCATCTATAAAATGAGCTAAAATATGTGCTTGCATATGGTTAACATCAATTAACGGGATGTTCAAACCATAAGCCAATGATTTAGCAAACGAAGTACCCACTAAAAGGGACCCCATTAAACCTGGCCCTCTTGTAAAAGCAATGGCATGAAGATCTTCTTTTGTTATTTGGGCTTTTTTTAAGGCTTGATCTACTACAGGTACTATGTTTTGTTGGTGCGCCCTAGATGCTAATTCGGGCACAACACCACCATATGCTTCATGTATTTTTTGGTTAGCGACAACATTACTTAAAATCTTACCGTTATGAATTACAGAAGCAGCAGTATCGTCACATGACGACTCAATTCCTAGAATATAAATATTTTGTGAAGACATTGTAAATATTAGGCACAATAATTGTTAATTTTGAAACCAGACAAACATCACTGTGAACAGGTTTGTACGTAAATACAAAACTACTCATTTATTTTTATGTGATTGGATTAGTAGAGAAGTTTTCACAGACTTTTTGCATGAAACGGACATTAATAAATTTTTAAAAATGCCTCATAAAAAAAGTAGTGTTAAAAATTTCAAGCAAGTTTAATAAGAGAACGTAGTGGTTGTACGCGTTCTTATATTTAGTAATTGACGTATAATAAATTAATTACTAAAATTTAAATGAGTGAAAATATAAATTGATTTAAGAATAATAAACAAAAAACCATCAGGCATACGCTTAAAATATTAGCTAAAATAGTAGCCGTACTACTACTACTTTTCACCATTTTGGTGTTGTTACTGTCTATTCCGGCAGTTCAAACCAGCTTGGGAAATTATGCTACCAAGCGACTTAATCAAGATTTTGGCACAAACATAAATATAGATAAAGTGGGCATGCAGTTTAATGGTGACATTGAACTTAAGAATATTTATGTTGAGGATTTCAAAAAGGACACGCTTATTAATATTAAAGAGCTTAATACCTCGATTTTAAGCTTTAGAAACCTATATAATGGCAAATTGGTTTTTGGAGATATTGATCTGTATGGTTTAACATTTAATATTAAGACATATAAGGATATAAAAGGAACAAATTTAGATGTTTTTGTAGCAAAATTCGAAAGCGATAATCCGAGAAAAGGAGAAAGTAAATTTTTAATGTCTTCTAGCGACGTCTCTATATACAATGGTATGTTTAAATTGATAAATGAAAACAAAAGCACTTCCAAAGTTCTTGATTTTACTGATTTAAATATTAATGCGACTAATTTTTTGATTAATGGTAGCGATGTAAGTGCGCGTATGAATACTCTCAGTTTTAAGGATAGTAGAGGTTTAGTGATGAATAATTTAATGACCGATTTCGCATACACATTAACCGATATGACGTTTGCTAATTTGGAAATTAATACAGCACACTCGATTTTAAAAGGCAATTTAAAGTTTTTGTACAATCGTGAGGATTTACAGTATTTTACAGATAAGGTTTTAGTAGCTGCTTCCTTTGAAGATTCTGATGTTTTGTTGGACGAACTTAATGTATTCTATAATGAATTTGGAACCAATCAGCATGCTCGGTTCAGTGTAGATTTGTCTGGTAAGTTAAATGATTTGGTAGCAACTAATTTAAAGTTAAATACCAGTAGAAATACTAGGGTTTACGGGGACATTAACTTTAAAAACCTGTTTAGTAATGAAGCAAATGACTTTTATATGAACGGCTCTTTTAGGGATTTGTCTTCTACGTATAAAGACTTAAAGGCATTACTCCCTAATGTTTTGGGTGCTACCATACCATCGTCGTTCGATAGTTTAGGGAAGTTTTCTATTGTAGGGAAATCGCAGGTAACCACTTCGGCTGTTATCGCCGATTTTAAAATGCAAACCGAGTTGGGAGGCATAGACTCTAATCTTGAGATCACAAAAGTTAACGACATTGACAATGCAGTGTATGAAGGGAAAATGATTTTTGAAGAATTTGACTTTGGAAGTTTTTTAAATGATCCCAATGTTGGTAAAGGTTCGCTAAATTTTGACGTAAAGGGAAATGGTTTTGTAGCTAAAACTATTGACACCCAGGTTAAGGGAGAGATTTTTGAAATAGAATATAATAATTACAACTATAAAAAAATAAAAGTAGCCGGGAATGTTAGAAATAAGATTTTCGATGGTAACCTAATTACTTACGATAAGAATTTAAGGCTGAATTTTAATGGACTTGTAGATTTTTCGGAAGCTGTAAATAAGTATGACTTTGAAGCGAATGTCGATTATGCCAATTTAAATGCATTAAATTTTATTGATAAAGACAGCATTTCAGTATTTACAAGTCATGTGAAAATGAACATGAATAGCAGTGGTTATGATGATGCTTACGGGAAAATATCCTTTAAAAATACATCTTATAAGAATCAAAACGATACCTATTATTTTGATACCTTCGATATATCGTCACGCTTTGAAGGAACTACTAGGTTTGTAGAGCTAACCTCTCCAGATATTATTGAAGGAAGTTTAAAAGGAAAATTCAGGTTTAGGGACTTGAAAAAGATTTTCGAAAATTCTTTAGGACATATTTACACCAATTATGTACCACATGAGGTTGCTACAAACCAAAGCGTTGATTTTAATTTTAAAATATATAATAAAATAGTAGAGGTTTTTTTTCCAGAAATAGAACTTGGAAAAAACACATATATACGTGGCCGTGTTGAAAGCGATGAAAAACAATTTAGGCTTACATTTAAGTCGCCAAAAATTAAGCTGCTAGACTATTTTGTTAATAACATAGAACTGCAGGTAGACAATGGCAACCCACTTTTTAATACTTATGTAGAGGTAGACAGCATAAATACCAAATATTATAACGTTTCTAAGTTCAATTTAATAAACGTAACCGTAAACGATACATTGTTTATGCGTTCCGAGTTTAATGGAGGGGAACAAAATAGTGACAGTTACAACTTAAGCTTTTACCATACTATTAATGAAGACAATGAGTCGGTAATTGGTTTTAAAAAGTCGGATGTGACTATTAAAGATAATAAATGGTACATTAACAAAGAAAGTGACCGTTTAAATAAAGTTTCGTTTAATAAAAAACTATTAAAGTTCAATATTGATAAATTTCAAATAAGTAACGATACAGAAGAAATAAGACTTGAGGGATTTGTTAAAGACTCAACGGAAAAGGATTTGAAACTCAATTTTAAAGATGTCGATCTGGCTAAAATAACCCCAGATATTGATAGTTTGTCTTTGGCTGGTAATGTAAATGGCATGTTGAATATTTTGCAAATGAAAGGAAGTTATTTGCCGAGTTCTAAACTGGTAATTGATAATTTAAAAGTGAACGATTTTTTGTTGGGTGATTTTGAAGCCAATATAGCAGCAAACAGTACGCTAACAACTTATAGTATTGATGCAGGTATTAAGAATGATGTCTTAGAGTCATTTAAAGCTATCGGAACTGTTAGCACTACAACTAGATACCCAAAAATAGATGTTGAGCTTAAGTTAAACAAATTTAGTTTAAAACCCTTAAATCCTTTGTTACAGGATGTGCTGAGTGACGTTCGCGGACTTGCAACAGGATCGGTAAACGTTGTCGGCAACCTTAAACGTCCTGATATTAACGGTAGCTTAAAATTAGAAAAAGCGGGTATAGGTGTTCCGTACCTTAATGTCGATTATAGTTTTCTTAATACCCCTACAGTAATCTTAAAAAACCAAAGTTTCATTTTTAACAAAGTACAGCTTAGTGACACCAAATTTGGCTCAAAAGGAACACTTGAGGGAACTATAGATCATGTGAATTTTTCGAAATGGCGACTGGGTTTAAATATAAGCACACCGCGTTTACTGGTCTTAGATACAAAATACGCTGAAGATGTCCTGTATTACGGAACCGGGTTTGTTGGAGGTAATGCAAGTATTAGTGGCCCTACAGAGCAGTTGGTTATAAATGTAATTGGAGAAACAAAACCTGGAACCGTATTTAAAATACCTCTTAGTGATACCGAATCCTTTGGAGACAATTCTTTTATTAAGTTTATAACCAAAGAAGAAAAACAGGCAAGAAAAGCAGGTGTTGACTTTGTGTTTAAAGAAATAAAAGGACTCGAACTTGATTTTGATTTGGATGTTACCGAAGATGCCGAGCTGGAAATTATTATTAATAAAAATAGCGGGCACGCTTTAAAAGGAAGAGGGCGTGGAGGCCTACTAGTAGAAATTAACACAAATGGTAAATTTAATATGTGGGGAGATTTCTCGGTGTTCGAGGGAGTCTATAATTTTGCTTATGGCGGTTTAATTGCAAGAACATTTAATGTGCAACCCGGTGGTACCATTAACTGGGAAGGAGATCCATTAAAAGCCATACTAAACATGGAGGCTGTATATAAAACACAGGCAAATCCATCCCCCCTGTTGGATAATCCAATTAATAGAAGTATCCCGGTTGAATTGAATATTTTGTTAACCGGTTATTTGGAGCAACCGCAACCTGAATTCAGTTTTGATTTTCCTAATGTTAACTCTACGATTAAGTCGGAGTTACAGTATCGATTAGAGTCTAGGGACGATAGACATAACCAAGCATTGTACCTTTTGTCTACCGGATCGTTTTCTAGAGGTCTAAGCGAACTTAATTTTTCGGGAACCATAGCAGAGCGACTTAATGGTATTATTAATGGGATATTTACCAATGATGACAGCAAGCTAAATATAGGTTTGAATTATGAAGCAGGGGAGAACAGGCCAGACTATAGGACTGATGGTCGTTTTGGGGTAACCCTGCAAACCCAAATAAGTGATAGGGTACTAATAAATGGTAAAGTTGGCGTGCCAGTAGGAGGAGCGGGAGCTAATGAAACCGTTGTAGCTGGTGATGTTGAAATCGATTTTCTTTTAAATGAAGAAGGTACTTTAACGGCCAAAGTCTTTAACCGGGAAAATAGTATACGAAACTTTGGTGAAGCAATAGGATATACCCAAGGAGTAGGATTATCTTATAATGTAGATTTTGATACCTTTAAAGAATTGCTTCGGGGCTTTTTAAAAAAATCTAAGAAACAAGAAAATGAAAACCTGAGCGAATCTGATGATAAAGAAGGTAATGCACTACCAGATTTTATAACAACGAAAGAAGCTTCCAAGAATTAAAATCCGCAATATTTCAGCCTAATTACCAGGCTTTTTCCCTTAAAATCATTTTTTTTATTAACTAAAACGTTATAGTTTAACAAGTCTTGTTAAAATACTTAAAATGCTATAGTTTTATGGTTTTTGTTTATTAATTTTACTTGCAAAATTAGAATATTTAATGCCAAACAAAATAAAGAAACTAGCTGTTTTAACATCAGGAGGGGATTCTCCAGGAATGAACGCAGCTATTCGTTCCGTAGTTAGAACCTGTGCATACCATAAAATAGAATGCATAGCCGTTTACAGAGGGTATGAAGGATTAATGGAAGGTGACTTTAAAACTATGAATGCTCGTAGCGTTAAAGACATTATCAATAAAGGAGGAACCATATTAAAATCTGCCCGATCAGATGAGTTTAGAACAAAAGAAGGTCGATTAAAAGCTTTCAATAAGTTAAATGAAGCCAATGTTGATGGGTTAGTTGTTATTGGAGGAGATGGAACCTTTACTGGAGCCTTGATATTTAATCAGGAATATAATTTTCCGGTTATGGGAATACCAGGAACCATAGATAATGACATATTTGGAACATCCCATACGCTTGGTTTCGATACGGCCTTAAATACCGTTGTTGAAGCAATCGATAAAATTAGAGACACAGCAAGTTCTCATAACAGATTATTTTTTATTGAAGTGATGGGGCGCGATGTTGGGCATATTGCTTTAAATACAGGCATTGCTGGTGGCGCTGAAGAAATATTAATCCCAGAGGAAGACCTAGGGCTAGATAGACTTGTAGATTCCTTGAACAGAAGTAAGAAGTCAGGGAAGTCCTCAAGTATTGTTATCGTAGCCGAAGGCGATAAAATTGGTAAAAACATATTTGAGTTAAAAGATTATGTTGATGAAAATATGTCAGGATACGATGTTAGAGTATCTGTTTTAGGGCATATGCAACGTGGCGGTTCGCCATCTTGTTTCGATCGTGTATTAGCCAGTAGAATGGGCGTAAAAGCTGTTGAGTCTTTGTTGGAAGGAGAATCTAACTTTATGGTTGGATTGTTGAACAATAAAATGGAATTAACACCTTTGGAAAAAGCCATTAAAGGAAAATCAAAAATAAACTTAGAATTATTGCGTGTCTCAGATATTATGAGCACTTAACATTTTATAAACTAGATTATGTCAAAATTAAAATTAGGAATTAACGGATTTGGAAGAATAGGTAGAATTGCTTTTAGAGTAGCAGCTTCTAGACCAGATATTGAAGTAGTTGGAATCAATGATTTGTTAGATGTAGAGCATTTAGCTTATTTGTTAAAGTATGATTCTGTACACGGACAATTCGATGGAACTATCGAAACTAAAAATGGAAATTTGGTAGTTAACGGTAATGAAATTAGAATTACTGCAGAGCGTAACCCAGAAGATTTAAAATGGGATGCTGTTGGAGCAGAAGTAGTGTTGGACTGTACAGGTATTTTTACAACCTTAGAAGGCGCTCAAAAGCATATTACTGCAGGAGCTAAAAAGGTAGCAATCTCTGCACCTTCAGCTGATGCACCTATGTTTGTAATGGGAGTTAACCATAAAGAAATAACGCCAGATCACACGATCGTGTCTAACGCATCTTGTACAACAAACTGTTTGGCTCCATTAGCTAAAGTTATTAACGATAAATTTGGAATTGCAGAAGGCTTAATGACAACTGTTCATGCTGCAACAGCAACACAATTTACAGTAGATGGGCCATCTAGAAAAGACTATAGATTAGGTCGTGCATCTTTAAACAACATAGTGCCAGCCTCTACAGGAGCTGCAAAAGCAGTAGGTAAAGTTATTCCTGAATTAAACGGCAAATTGACAGGTATGGCATTTAGAATACCTACTGTTGATGTGTCAGTTGTAGACTTAACTTGTCGTTTAGAAAAGAGCGCTAGCTTTGATGAAATAAAAGCAGCCATAAAAGAAGCTTCAGAAAACGAACTTAAAGGTATTTTAGGGTACACAGAAGAAGGTGTTGTATCTCAGGATTTTGTTTCTGAACCAAAAACAAGTACATTTGATGCTAATGCAAGTATGGCATTAAACGATAACTTTGTTAAGTTAGTATCTTGGTACGATAACGAGTATGGGTACTCAACTAAATTAGTTGATCTAGCTCAACATATCGGTTCTTTATAATATTATTTAATTATTAATTTGTAACGACTCCACAGAAGGTTGTGTTAATAAACAGGATTCTGTGGAGTTTTTTTAATCTATAAGACTTATGATTTTAATTGTTGATAGTGGTTCTACAAAATCCGATTGGATTGCAGTTGACAAAAATGGTAAACAATTGTTGGAAAAAATCCGTACAAAAGGACTTAACCCTGCTATTTTACCAGAAAAGAAACTGAAAAAAATAATTAAAAAGAATAAGGATTTAAAAGCCAATAGAGCCGATGTAACACACGTGTTTTTTTATGGAGCAGGTTGTGGTACAGAGAAGCCTACGGCAATGTTGAAATCGGTACTTGAGGAAATTTTTGAAAATGCTGCTGTAGAAGTTAACGAAGATACCATGGCTGCTGTTTACTCAACAATTAACGATCCTAAGGAGGCAGCAGTAGTTTGTATTTTAGGGACAGGGTCCAATTGCAGTTACTATGATGGGGAAAAAGTACACCAACGTGTAGATTCGCTTGGTTATTCTATTATGGACGATGCTTCAGGGAATTACTTTGGTCGGCAATTAATAAGGGATTATTACTTTAATCACATGCCAGAAAATGTAAAGATAGCCTTTGGTAGTAAATTCAATATGGAAGCCGATTATATTAAGTACAATTTGTACAAACAGCCTAATCCAAATGCCTATCTGGCTAACTTTGCAGAATTTATGTTCTTGCACAAAGATTCAGAGTATACTGTTAATTTGATTAAGGACGGCATTCGATTATTTGCCAGGAATATGATCATGCAATTTAAAGAAGAATTAAAAGATGCTCCAGTACACTTTGCAGGATCTATAGCATATTTTTCCCAAAATGAGATAAAAGAAGTAGCAGAAGAAATGGGTTTTAAAGTTGGTAACTTTGAGCGTAGGCCTATAGAAGGTTTGGTTTCATATCACACTAAAAACCTTTAAGACGGTATTCGTTTTATCACAAAAGGAGGTTTATATTTTGAAAACTTAATCTTTTGCATAAAAATTCCGCATTTTATATTTCAAATAAAGATAATAAGCGAACGCTTATTAAACATATAATGCAAGAGCACCTTATTGGCAACTATTCCAATTTAAAAGGTGCTCTTTTTTCTGAAATAACTATAGAGAAGTTTATTGAAGAAGAAATTCGGCATGGACACTATGAAGTAGCAACTCCCGCTAAAAATAGTTTAGAAAAATCTTCTCAAGGTGAACGAAAAAAGGCGTTGTTAAATCACCTCATTTCCCAAAACCTAGAATATCTTGTTGTAGATAATGTTTTTGGTAGTTTAGATGGCGCAGCACAAGAAGAAATTGAAGAAGTTCTAGCGCATTTAAGTTGTAAAATACCGATTATACAGATAGCCAATAGAAGAAGAGATATATTACCTTTTATAGACGATGTCTACCTGTTACAAGATGGAAAGCCCGTATTACAGAACGGTATTGAAGCCTCCGATTCGGCATCCCAACATAAAGTTTTTGTAGAAACTTTGCCTAAAGCTTATCGAGACGACTGGGAATCGATATCACCATTGGTAAAATTCAACAATGTTACTGTAGCTTACAACAATAGACCGGTAGTAAAAAATATTTGTTGGGAGATTAAACCCGGAACATTTTGGCAATTAGTAGGGCCTAACGGCTCAGGAAAAAGCACATTGTTAACCTTAATATCAGGCGACAACCCAAAGGCATTCAACCAGGACATAACCTTATTTGGAGTAAAAAAAGGGAGTGGAGAGAGTGTTTGGGATATTAAAAAGAAAATTGGGTACTTTTCATCAGAAATGTTAAGAGGGATAACCCGTTTGGATTCTATTGGAAATATGATTGCATCTGGTTTTTTTGATACAATTGGTTTGTATAAGGTGCCAACCAATGAGCAGATTAAAATTGTACAGCAATGGTTGCGCGTCTTGGGAATGTACGAAATTAGAAAGCAAAGTTTTTTGTCGTTGTCAAGGGGATATCAGCGTTTGGTGTTAATAGCTAGAGCAATGGTTAAGCATCCTCCTTTGCTCATTCTAGATGAACCTACCAATGGACTAGATGACTGCGATGTTGATATTTTAACGGAATTGATAAATAAAATTGCCCATGAAACCGATACTGCAATTTTGTACGTTTCACATAGAAAAGAGGAAAAACTCCTAAAGCCAGATTTTATTTATGAGTTGGTGCCCCGGAGTACAGGGTCAATAGGTAGGATTATTTCTTCTTCTTAACCTCAGTTTGATTTTAAAACGATTGATTTTCAGAATATTGACTAGTTTTGTTGTGCAAACTATGTCATTCTGATGAAATATGAGGAAGAATCTTATCATTATGAGATCTCTCGTCGTTCGTTCCTCACTCTGTGGGAATTGCAACACATTAAAAGTCAGATGCTTAATTGTGTTTTAACCTTGAATTATTAATCGAGTTTGTATGTTTAAAGCGTCGTTCTAAAACCAGGAGGTATTATTAACTTGTTAAAGATAAAATTAACTTAAATAATACCACCTGACATGAAAGA
>NZ_JAELVQ010000050.1 GCF_016428595.1 Snuella sedimenti
GCTAAAGTTTGTACTTTTATTCATATCTGGTTTTGTGGTAAAACAAGATATAAAGCAAAGCGGGAAATCCAACTATGGAAATCCCGCTTTTAAAAAACTTTATCGGACACTAATGATTAAGTATATTAAATTTTATTTAGTTTAGATTTTTAAGCTTATATATAAAGTGTTTAACCAAATGTACATAAAAACTATTTTTAAAATATACTAATTCTTACAAATATAGCATGTTTAGAAATTCTCAGATATTCTTGGTGTTTTATTTGAGCTAAAATTAAAAATGTCATCCTGTATGGCTTAAGTATGGATGGTGTATGGATAGTGTATGGAAGGAACATTTCAACAGAAACGACTAAAAACAACAGAAAACAGAATCCCATCCAAATAAAAAGACTAATTTTTAGAAACAAAGCCGGCTCTTTCTGCTATTTCTAAGCGTCTTATAAAAGTTTAAAACGCACCGTTTGCCCCGTAAATTTCTGCGCTAAAGTATGCATAGCCATTTCACTGAGTTGCAAGATCCTTGGATAGCCTCCTGTCGTTTGGCAATCGCGCATTAGTACAATAAGCGTTCCCGAAGGCGTAAGCTGTACCGTCCCGGGAAGCACTGGTGACGTAATTATGGACCCCAGGTTATGCTCCAACCGTTCTTTTAAATGGTATCCCATCCTATTATGGGTTTTAGAAATGGAGAACTGAAAGGATAACAGGTGTTCTTGTTGTTCCCGACTTAACATACCGAACTCAGGCCCCTTAAAAACGGCAAGCCGGTTTTCTGTTAAATAGGTGCTATTGGGACGAATGTTCGCATGGTGCATAGTATTAAGTGGTTTAGAGCTTGCAATGGGAAGCACATCGTTTTTAAACAAGGTTACTTGTTTGGTAATCCCTTGGTACATACTTCTACTATGTAAAACCGTTTCGGTTAGCAAACCTCCCAATACAGCCAAATAGCTCCTAAACCCTGTTTGAAGCTTACCAAACGACAATACATCTCCCGCTAGTACTTTTATAGGTTTATTAACCGCAATAATACTATCATTAAGCTTAGGAGACATCTCTGCCCCTGAAAGACAGATGTATGTATCCGTTTCGAATTCCAACACAGGCCCCGTCATGGTTATTTCCATAACGGCAGCCGTTTCCTCATTACCCAACAACATATTGGCCAGTCTTGCCGCGTAACGGTCCATAGCCCCAGACTGCGGTACGCCATAGTGCATAACTCCCTGCCTACCAAGATCCTGAATAGAGGAATAAAAGCCGGAACGCAGTACCTTAATCATTGAGCACCTCACTTTCCAATTGATACACACCACCCTTAACCAAGGTTTGTATATCGTTATACATTTCTAAAGACACCGGATAAAACACGATGCGATCACCCGGCTGTGCAAAACAGGGTGTTTCTTTGGTAGCATCAAAAAAATCAATGGGCGTATTGCCTATAACATGCCACCCACCCGGGCTAACACTAGGGTAAACACCTGTTTGCTCCCCACCTATAGCCACACTTCCCTTTTCAACTCGTAATGCAGGTGTTGCCTTTCTGGGCATATACAACTGCGCGTCCAAGCCCCCTAAATATAAAAAACCGGGTAAAAACCCAATAAAATAAACTGTATAGACCGCACTGCTGTGCTTTTTTACAATGGTCCCTTGGGCTATTTTTTTAGCTTTAGCCAAGGCTTCCAAGTCCGGCGCATGGTCGGCTTCATAACATACTGGAATACGCCACAAGGTTTTAATAAGTGCTTTATATGGGGCTTTTGATGCATAGATAGCTTTTAACAAAGCCACTTCACGATTGAAATCGGAATACGCCGATTCGTAAATTACCAAAACCGAATGGTAGGCGGTAACGACTTCTGACACCTGTTGTACTTTGGATTCCAGCACGGTTTGCTTAAATGCCAAAACATCTTGTAATATCGTTTCCGATATACTCGCCGGCCACGCTACTAAAATAGCGTGCAATCCGTAAGGTTTGTATGCTAGTTCGAAACGCATAAGCTCTTAATGAATTGCAATACCATAACGTTCTAATTGTACTCTTAAATGTTTTACTAAAGACAGCGCCTCTGGATTGTCACCGTGGATACAAATGGTATCTGCCTTAATGGGTATTTCCTTTCCATTAAGCACAGTTACTTTATGAGTGTTTATCATAGTATACACATGCTTAAATACGGCTTCCGGTTCATGAATGATAGCGGCTTCACTCGTTCTGGAAACCAAGGTAAGGTCTTCGTTATAATTTCTGTCTGCAAAAACTTCATACAGTATCGGAATATTGTTTTGCAATGCCAGCTTGGCAATAACCGATTGGTAAGGTACATACAATTTAACCGGCAACGCAATACTCTTCATCACCTCAATGATAACATTGGCAATTTTAGTATCTACTGCAGCCAAATTGTACAATGCCCCATGTGGTTTTATATGATGTAAGGGCTCATGCATGGCATCCAAAACAGTAAGCAAGGTATCAATCTGTTCTTTAATACTTGTGAACAATGCTACACTCGACATGTCCACAGCAACACGTCCAAAATTAGCCCTGTCGGGAAACGATGGATGGGCACCCACTTTAACACCATGCTTTTGGGCCAAGGCCACCACTTTCCGCATGGTTGTTTTATCGCCCGCATGGCCACCACAAGCAATATTACAGGACGACAAATAAGGTAGCAACTGTGGTTCGTTACCCACCCCCTCGCCTACATCGGCATTCATATCAATCGTTAAGCGCTCCATTAAAACAAATTTAAACCGAATACTTTATTAAGACTCGCTAGCGAAAGTAAGATACTAATTAATATAATTACAAACCCAAATATGTTTTGTCCCAAACTATTTTTATAGACTCCTAAAACAGAGGATTTGTTCATAATCCAAATTAAAAACACGGCAATAATGGGTAATAAAATGCCATTGGTTACCTGTGCAAACTTAATGATCTCAATGGGTTTTATTCCTAAAGACGAAAAAACGATCCCCATTAACAGTACGACCATCCAAACACCTCTAAACTTCCAGGAACGCATATTGGCTCCTAATCCCAAACAACCATTGGCAACGTAGGCTGCCGCCAATGGTGCCGTGATAGCGCTTGTAATACCAGCCGCAAACAAACCACTTGCCAAAAAATACTTGGCAAACCGCCCAAACAAAGGTTCGAGTCCTTTGGCCAAGTCGGCAGCACTGCTAATATCTGTTGCTTGTATAGCGGCTGCCGATACTATAATAGACATAGATACCAAACCGCCCAAAGTAACAGCCACAACCGTATCCTTTCTGGCATATTTTAAATCTTGTTTGCTATGCCATTTTTCCTTAACCAAAGACGCATGTAAAAACAGATTATAAGGCACAACGGTGGTCCCAACCAAGCCAATAACGGTTAACAAACTGTTTTCTGGAAAGCTAGGCACTAATGCCCCTTTTAAAATTACCATAACATCCGGACCGGTTATTACGGCCGTTACCAAAAATGCCAGGCTCATGAGTATCACAAGAAACACCAGTACCTTCTCCAATACTTTATAGTTACCCAAATAGAGCAAACCAAATGCTATAGTTCCTATAACAATACTTAACACATTAAAGCTAAAAGCCCCAACAGTTAGCTTGGGTGCTACCATAAGGGTTTCCAACCCCAACACGCCACCACTAATATTACCGGCTTCGTAAGCTGCATTACCGATAACGACGGCCGAAAGGATCAATAAAATAGCCAATACCCTAAGGACAGGCACATTGATTTCGGTTCTAATAACCTCAGACAGACCCCGTTGGGAAACAATCCCCAAACGGGCTGCCATTTCCTGTAAAACAATGGTCGCTACTACCGATAGCACCATCGCCCAAAGTAACTGGTAACCAAACGCTACACCTGCCAAGGTACAAACCGTTACCGTTCCTGGCCCTATAAAAGCTGCAGCAACAAGAGGACCAGGGCCTATATTCTTAAACCAATTTTTCACACGTTTAAATTTTAGTAATTAATTGATTTTATTGTAATTATAAAATTAAGAACGTGTGCAACCACTCCTTACACTCGTTCTCTCATTAAAAATTTTAAACATTGCCTTTTGTGAAGTAATTTTTAAAATTTCTTAATGCTCGTTTCATTCGTATTTTTTATGGACAATACAATGTCGCCCTTATTTGAATTTACGGTTCTCACCTTAAGGTAATTTTCCAATCGCTTGCTTAGGTACTGGGCAGATTCACTTCCTTCCCTGTTATAAGCAATGCTTAACGTATTCTTAAAAGTGAAATATGAGTCCGTAGCATGTACCTGCATAGGTGTAGGCAGTATATTTTGACCAAAGATGACCACAGAACAAATAAACATATGAATTGTTAACCAATGTCTTTTAAAACGCATAAATAATCAGGTTTTAGTTTGTAACTGAATTTAAAGCATAAATAGCAAAACTACCTAACCAATGCCCGCCTTCGTAACTGTCGCCAACAATGCTTGGCAAGGAATAATTGATATGTGTGTTGGCAATCGCTTTTAAATGGCTATATTCTGCTAAGTCCTCAGCTATTTTGTACAAACTCCAGGCTCGGGAAAAATTAACACCATCTAAATGGACTAAATGACCATCGGTGCGATCTAAAACCTCACCGGGCTCCAACCTAAAGTTTGCATCCTTAAGCTGTGGCAAAAAAGCTTCCAGCCAATTTCTAAAGTCTGCTACTGGCAATAAGCGCTTCATTAAAGCAGCTTCTTCCAAACAGGGGGACAAGAAATCACTACCACTAGGCTCCCAGGTAATCGGACAGCCTTTATCCTCTAAATAAAAATAGGTTGCCCGGTCTATAATGGCTGTTTTTAGTGCTTCATGTTGTGTTGCCTCGGCAAAGTCGAAAGCAAAAGATAAACCAAAGGCTGTATTGGTATGCGTTCCCACACGCTGCGGATAATTCAACTTAGGTAAAAATGCAATGTATTTTTCAACTATAAGATCGGTTAAGGGTTGAAGATTATCTTCTAGGGTTCTTGCTAATGGCGTATCCCAGGTATGCAGTGTTTCAGCTAATTTTAATAACCATGCCCATCCGTAAGTACGCTCAAACGATTTGTTATGCAATCCTTTAAAGTAAAGGATTTCCTCTGCTATCTTTTCTTTAGAAATGTTTTGCAATAAACGTTGCTTTATAGTTTCAGCATCATCGATATTTGGAAACGACTTAAGCAAACTCACCAGACTCCAATGGCCGTGCACAGCCGAATGCCAATCGAAACAGCCATAAAATGCCGGATGTAACACTCTGGGAGCTTGTAAATCTTCGTCACTCCCCAATGTCTGTGATAGTTTGTTGGGGTATTCATTATTTATACAATGTAAAGGCAATTGTGACAATCGGTTAGCCTCTTCTAAGTTAAGAACAGGTGCCTTTTCGGCTTCGCTAACCACCTCGGTTGCTGTAGTGTCTTCTTTTTCTTTGGGTGATTTACAATGAAACATTAAAATACTAAATACGAGAACGGGAAAGGCATATAACTTCATACAGTGTGTGTTTTTAGCGGTAAGTACTACCAGTTTATACATTAGTGTTTTGATCAGTTGCTATCAAAAATAGCATAAATAATAGATTAACGCGATAATCGAGATTTTTTGCAACTTTTGTTAGGTCTTGGGTACTGGGTGTTGGGTACTGGGTATTGGCTTTTAGCCATTAACTTTTAACTTTTAACTTTTATCGAGTACATTCACCCCAACCACCCTTCTCTATCCAAGCTTCGGTATTGGATCGCTTCACTAATATGGGTGCCATTAATGGCCTCAACGCCTTCCAAATCGGCTATGGTACGGGCGACTTTTAAAATACGATCGTAAGCTCTTGCAGATAGGTTTAGGCGTTCCATAGCCGCTTTTAACAATTGTTTTGACGCGTCGTCCAAAGTGCAATGGTTTCGAATGTATTTTGTATGCATCTGGGCATTGTAGTGCACGGATTCCGAATCTTTGAAACGCTCCGTTTGTATAGCCCTTGCTTGGGTGACACGCTTTCTAATTTCTACCGAGCTTTCCCCATTTACAGAATTCGATAATTTATCAAAAGGCACTGGAGTCACCTCTATATGAATATCGATTCGATCCAACAACGGCCCTGAAATTTTACCAAGATAACGCTGCATCTCGGCTGGACTCGTAGCTACGGGTGCATCGGGATCATTAAAATAACCACTCGGACTTGGGTTCATGCTCGCTACCAACATAAAGCTACTGGGATAGGTAACAGTAAATTTAGCTCGTGATATAG
>NZ_JAELVQ010000051.1 GCF_016428595.1 Snuella sedimenti
AACAACTCGCTTTGTTTTAATGACCCCCTTGCTATTGGAGAATACTGTATAGTAAACGCTTTTATTGGAAGAAATTGACCTTTCTCGATAAATCCGTATTTTAGTCGGACACTAATGATACTTAATAACTATTTGGTTTATCCGGAATTAGAAACCGATAAACAGTATAATATATAAAGATATAACGAGTTGGGTGTAATTAAAAAAGAATGTTCCTTTTAAACAATAGATATGAAAACACTAAAATTAAGAAGCAAATTGAGTTTTTTGATAACTCTTTGCTCACTTTTAATGCTTGGTAGTTGTAATCAAATGAGTGAGCAAATAAAAGATGAATCTGCTGGTATGAATGGTGGATTTGAAGTAACAAAGAATGGGATTCCTGTAAATTGGCTTATGTACACACCGAATACTGTACCAAATGGGAAGTTTAAAATCATTCTAGACAAAGAAGAATTTAAAGAGGGAAAACAGTCGCTAAAATTTGAAGTGGAAGAATGTTCTTCTAATGGAGGTTGGGGTTCACCAGGATTTACAAACCAATTTTATGCAGAACAAGGAAATACATATAAATTGAGTTTCTGGATTAAGAATGATGGGGCAGAATTTCGTGTAATGGCTGGTGGAGTTGCACCAAAAACTGGAGACATGAAAACACTTTTACAAACTAGCGATCAAACTAATGACTGGAAGCAATATGTATATGGTGTACCTATAACAGCAGAATTTGACCAAATTAGACTTGAAGTCAACATTTTAAAACCGGGAACTTTTTGGATTGATGATATACAAATTGAAAAAGAATAAAACTACACCCAATAACTAAGCGTTCAATAACTAAGCGTTCGTGTGGTCGGTACGGCCAAACATGAACACCGTGTTGACTGAACCGGTTTTGGTCGGTTAGCCTACTATGGGGATTGCCTTGTTTTTTGTGAAGGTTTCTTCGGTACTCCCTGGCCACATGGTGTGCTGCCCTGCATATAAGACAGCATGCATTAGCCTAAATGCTATTTACCCTTTACCTGCCTGTTGCATTTGGAGGGCTTTTTCCTGCTATTATTTACATTTTGACCAATAGTTCCCTGTTACGTGCTTGGCAACGTTATTTTTTTTTGGGTGTATTTAGTTTTTGTAACCAATAGTTTGGTGGCCCCCGAGCCGTAAAAGTCGTGACCGTCATTAAGTTCCCTATGTTGCATATTGGACATTTACGGTGTCGTAAAGGCTCTTTTTCTTTTAAAGTTACCGGGGGCAGCATTCTTTGTATTTCTTTGAGGCCTATCCTTTTGTGGTATGAGCTTAGCATCCCATAATGGCGTATACGAACAAACCCTTTAGGCAACACGTGTAATGCTAACCGTCTGATGAACTCGGCATCTGATAAGCGCATAGTTCTACGTTTTCCTCCATGACGGTAATCTTTAATAGAAAAGGTAACCTGCCCATGATCTATTGCCAGTATACGATGATTACTTATAGCTATTTTATGGGTGTAACGCCCCAAATACTCTATAACCTGTTCGGATCCTAAAAAGGGGCGCTTACAGTACACGACCCAGTTCTTTTTAAATAAGCTATCGTAAAGACCTGATGCGACCTTAACATCTGGTTCTTTTCGTAACTGCGCCACAAAGCGTGCCCTGAACACCTTGCTCATGGCCTTTACCGGGAACAGGTACTTCCCTTTGTGTTTAACGGGTTTCCATCGCCCAGAAGGAGTTAGCCCGCCCCCGGGAACGATACAGTGCAGGTGTGGGTGCAACGATAAATTCTGTCCCCAGGTATGCAGTACGGCAATCATGCCCGGTCGGGCCCCCAGAAATTTTGGATTGTTCCCAAAGCCATAAATAACCTGCCACGAGACTTTAAAGAGCATGCTATAAAGTGTTTTGGGCCTGTAAAGGCACAAGCGGTTGAGCTCTTGTGGCAGGGTAAACACCACATGAAAATAAGGTACCGGTAGCAGTTCGGCCTCACGGGCCCGTACCCACTGTTCTTTCTGGTGCCCCTGGCACTTGGGACAATGACGGTTTCGGCAACTGTTGTAGCTCAGGTGCAAGGTGTTACATTTTGGGTTGCTACAGCGGTCTATATGGCCGCCCATGGCCAGGGTCCTGCACTTTCGTATGGCATGTAAGGTCCTTAACTGCCAACCGGTATTGCAATATTCCGATAATTGCCCCTGATTCCTCTCTAATACCTGAGCTACCTCATGGGTAGCGCGATGCACAACTACTCCGTATATAGCCGGTCCAGCGGACTAAAGGGCTTTTGCCTACCCAATTGTGCCGCATGAAGGTAGACAAGCGTGGTCTGGATATCGGCATGCCCCAAAAGTTCTTTGATACTGATAATGTCCAGCCCCATTTCCAATAAGTGGGTCGCATAGCTATGGCGGAAGCTGTGGGTGGTAACCTGTTTTTTGATCCCACTATGTTTTCGGGCCTCCCGGATGACCCACTGTATCCCCCTGGTGGACAGGGGCACTGCTTTTCCTTCCGCATGATTGCCATTAAAACACCAAATGTTAGGATGTTCTGCGGCCATATACTTTTTAAGGCCACGGATCTGCATGGCCGACAATGGAACGTAACGGTCCTTATGGCCTTTTCCCTGGCGGACATGGAGCATCTTGCGATCGAAATCCAAATCCTTCAATTGAAGGTTACGGAGTTCAAAACAGCGCAATCCACATCCATATAACATGGCAAGTACCAAACGGTGCTTTAATAACTTTGGCGTTTTAAGGAGTAACCTGACCTCTTGACGGCTTAGCACCACGGGTAATTTGTTCGGGCGTTTAATCGATGGGAGCACCACCCGCATCTCACTAAGCCCATAGACGCGATAGAGGTACCTTAGCCCATAAACCGTATGCTTAAAGAAACTGTCTGAGGGGGTCTTGGATCGGGACTTTAAAACGTGCAGGTAGTCCAATACCTGCTCTTCGTCCAGAACCAGTGGACTACAATTAAAATGTAACGTAATGTGTGCCAGACAACGGGCATAATTGGTAAGGGTGCTTTGGCTTTTTCCTGAAAGTTCGACAGAGCGCCTTAACTTTCGGTACAATTCTTTAAACCCAGGAACAGAATTGCACGCTTTTTCAATGAGAGTAAGACTTTTTTTTCATAATTTTAAGCTTAATATATTTACGAATACTTAAAGGTAGCCAAAAGTGAGAGCATTTCACCCGAAAGCTACCTTTAGGTTTAGTTCAACAATGTGTATAGTGCATAGCACCTTACGGGATGCTACGACACCATACACTAGACGTTGGGTGTAATTTGACCAAAATTCTGCAAATTCAGAACTTAATCGACTTTGACAAAAAGAAATATTGAAAATTTAAGAATAATTTATCTTGACCAATTCACTTTAAGTAATATGGTTGGAGAAGCTTCTGAAAAATGGTCGGAAATAAAAAGACTACTTTTTGAAAACTATAAAAGCGGTAAAATTCTTTGCCCATTTTCATTAGAATTTTACGCTGAAAATACTGGATTAAAGAAAGAAAAAGCAAAACTAATTGAAAGTGAATTTTCAACTTTAACAGGTGGTTATTGTTTCAAACCAGAAATAGCAATTTATTGTCAAGAAATTGTTTCTAAAATCAGAGGAAATAGAATAACGAAAAAGACTTATTTGGCTGAAAAGGAAAATTCAATTTTTGAACCTTATGAAAATAGATTTGAAGAACTAAAAAATTTAAATAATGAGTTTTCAGAGAATGTAATTAAAGCTTCTGAAGAGTCTAATCAAATGGCAGTTGAATTTCAGCACGTAAAGCTGGAAAAACAAATTAAAGACGAACTATTTGAAAGTTTAATAAAAGAAAATATTGAGGATTTTGTTAATCGCTTGAACAATTTGATAAAAAGGAATTCTCTAATACCAGAAGACACTGAAACTTCATTAGGACAAATGGAATCTTGGATAGATAGCATTCTATATTTACTTATTACAAAACACAGAATGAGATTAAAAGAATTCATAAAATTGAGAAATTTCATAAAAAGTCAAGGCTTTTCAAGATTTCCAGCTTTAGATATTAGATTTCGTATTTTCTCACTAATATCAGTAAATAAAAAAAAAACAATGCCGAATGATGCAATTGATATAAAGAGAATTTCAACTGGTTTTTCAATTTCAGATATTTTTATAACTGATAAACAGAGAAAAAGTGAAATTGTAGAACTGAAATTTTCTGAAAAATATAAAACCAAAGTCTACAGTGGTACTAAATTAGACCTTGATTTAATTATTGAGGAATTGGGGAAAATAAAAAACTACACACAATAACTAAGAGTGTTCGTGTGGTCGGTACGGCCGAGCATGAACACCGTGTTGACTGAACCGGTTTTGGTCGGTCAGCCTACTATGGGGATTGCCTTGTTTTGTGTGACGGTTTCTTCGGGACTCTCTGGCCACATGGTTTGTTGCTTTGCATAAAAAACAGCATACATTAGCCTAAATGCTATTTACCCTTTACCGGCCTGTTGCATTTGGAGGGCTTTTTCTTTTAACTTTACTGAGACAAGCGTTTTCTTTAATTCAGCTAAACCTAGCCTTTTATGGTAAGTACAGAAATAATCTAACAAATGCCTATAAATGGCAGGACGGGGTTCGGAAACAATTTCTTTGCCTGTTTTATCACTGGTATGTTGGATTTTCAAATTAAGTGTATAGATTTGTATAAGAAGCGCCGTATCATGGGATACTACGTACGGTTCTGTGAGAGGCTCGGGGTGAAACACCTCTTGTCTACTCGACACAGAACATTACTACACATTAAAATAAAACAGTATATTTTTATATTAGTAAATGGAATGATTAATTTAACTAATCGACTTAGGCGTTTTGTAAATATTAATAATATGAGTAAATTCAAGGGATAAATACATAAACTTATGGAGCAAAGATTCAAAAGCCTATCCTTATTCGAATTTCAAGAGCGTTTTTC
>NZ_JAELVQ010000052.1 GCF_016428595.1 Snuella sedimenti
TCAATGGATTGGGCAGTGTTGGACTATCGGTCACGGCGTTTCCGTTTTCGTCGATATAGTTGTAATAGATCTCCATGGTTGATTGCGTGCCCAAAATAGTACTTGTAAAGCTTGAGGTATCAAAGGGGGACACACCGTCATCATCAATGTCACCGGCATCCCCGTCACAAGCAGGAGGCACCGTTACCGGATCGGCAATAACAGGTTGTGTGTCGACAATAAATTCTAAAGTCGTTTCGTCATAGCAAGGGCCGTCGGGGGCATTGGTTGCATTATTGGTTACCTTGATGTCTATGGTCTGGCTTGCTGTTAAAAACGGGTTGGGAAGCGTATTGGATGTTATAGTCGATCCGTTTATGTCAATATACGTGTATTCTACGGTTAGATCTGTGAGCGATTGTCCATTTAGTATATCATTTTCTACTTGTGAGGTGTCAAAGGGATAGGTGACATCCGTGTCACTAGTATCGTAATCGCATTGCCTCTGTATTGTTACAGGTGTAGCAATGGGTAAGGGCTCTACAATTAATGTGATATAAGGGCCAAAGGCTTGACAATCGTTGTCAATTTCACTATCAACACGAATGTATATTTGCTGCATATTTGGATAGCCAATGTTTCTATAGTTAGAAATATCGGTTATCGGGTTCATTTCCGTTAATGCATCCATTTCATTTCTGTAAAAACTAATATCGGGCGTTTGTGGAAGAAAAAAGTTTGCAACCATTGTTTTTACATAACTAAAGTCAAATGAGGCAATTCCATCCCGGTCGTCATTATTACTTGTATTGTTACCATCCATGTCGAGAAAATCATCACAATGGGTTATCACTTCATCAATAGCACCATTTGGAATTTGACTAACAGCTACATTGAGTTGTATCTCTGCAACAGAAGCGCAACCTTGTTGCGATTCAACACTTGCCCAAAGTGTCTGTGAATATGGAGCATTTGTATTTTCGTAGGCAGTAGGTTCTGTAATGTAATCAAGACTGGTTATATCGCCATCTAGAGCTGCGGTTTGGCTTAAGTAGTAGGTAAATGTTTCGTTGGCTGCATTGTTGGAAATTTCATTGTTGGACTCTGTTAAATTAAATATACTAATCCCGTCGGCATCATCATCACATTGTATTAGAACAACTGGTGAATTTATTATAGGTAAAGGGTATACTGTTAAAGAAAGCTCTTCAGAATATACACCACAAGTATTACCGTTTCGATCAAGTTTAACCCTATACGTATAGTTGTTATAAGATAGAGGCGTAGTGTTAATTGACAAATCAGAAGTTTGAGAACCGCTATAAATAGAATTGTCAGTTAAGATGCTCCAGTTTATGCCGTCGGTGCTCACTTCCCATTGAAAGGTATCGGCATCGGATATTACAAAAATAGTAGTGTTTAATGATTCACAAACTTCAGTATTCTCGGGTTGTGTTGTTATGCTTATTGGTGCTGCTGTTAAATAATCGGAGTTGGGAAGTGTATAACCATCTGTGGCATTACTGACTAATCCGAAAGTATTAACGGTTATATTGGCGTCACCAAGTAAGCCATCATTGTTTCCATCTGAAAAACCGGCTTCAATAACATCGTTACAGCCATCACCGTCACTATCGAGATCTATATAGCTAAATATGCCGTCATTGTCGGAATCATCAAGAGTATAACCAATCATACCGCTATCTGGAGTGCTTTCGGCAGCATCAACCCAACCATTTAGTCCAAAAGGGAATCCGCTATCTATTATACCGTCTAAATTGGTGTCAGATAAAAGTCCTAATTGTCCCGTTTCAATTAAATCATAAACACCATCATTATCACTGTCCAGATCATAAAAATCAGGAACACCATCGGAGTCACTGTCTATGGGATCGAAGGGAGGATCGAAGGCATCGTCTAATCCATCCAGATTAGCATCTAGGTTAGTCAGGTTTATTATTGTTCCTGTATTTTCAATACTATCTGGGATACCATCATTGTCACTATCTAAATCCAGCGCATCTTCAATACCGTCCATGTCACTGTCCTTTGCTACACAGGTTGCAGAAATTCTAAATGTTGCCTGATTGCTGTTTGTATCAGATGTGTTTTTATGTATATAGGTAAATGCATTGATAGCATTGGCCGAAAAACTAAAGGTACCGGCTCCTAATGCTAAAGAACTACCCTTTAACTTGAATCTAATTTCAAATGCCGAAATTTGGGTAATCCCAGATTCATATATACCATCAAAATTTGTATCGATTAACAATTGGTCATCAGGGTCTAAAAGCGTAATCGTCTTACTGTTGGGGACGCGGATTATAAATTCTTCATCGTTCGATAATAGTCCATTCCCTAGAACGGATGATGTGCCATATTCTAGTAGTATATTGATGTTTTTATCAAATATAAGGTCGTAGGTAACACTTGTTTCTATAGCGCCACTTTTGCTAGGTGTTTCACTCATAAATGTTCCATCAGAATTACCTGCAAAGGGTGTTGTTGCTGCATTTCCAATAGTACTTACGGTTCCTGTATAGGTATAATTACCTGCCGTTATTGTCCCTCCGCTTATGTTGGATAGATCAATGTTTTGATCACCATAGGATTCGGTACAGTTTAAAATACCATCATTATCATTGTCAATGTCAATATTGTCTATAATGCCATCATTGTCTACATCGTCTGGACAAATGCTAACAGGTACTTCAATGGATTCTAAGGTTAAGCCAGAACATGCCAAAACACCAATCAGCTTATAGGTTCCAGAAGCGTTTGGTGTGTACTGTAAGGTACTGATGCCGGTTGATACGTAACCTGTACCATCATTAAAATACCACTCAATGCTGTCAAAGTTATCCATATTAGCTACTTCTAAGGTAACATTAGGAATGCATATACCTAAAGGAGTTAGGGTGATGTTGAAATTGATTTCGGGAGCTGCAGGAAACCCAGAATAGAAGCTGCCTGATGTAGCTACACCATTAAGGTTAAAGTAAGCACAATACAACTCGTCTGTACTTTGTACGGATATATTGCCGCTTAGATTGGACACCTTGTAGGTAACATAATCACTTTTACCAGTTACAGCATTAGGGCCAACTGCTGAGAAACTGGATATTGGCGAATTGTTTATTGTAACCGTAGCACCCGCCTTAGTAACAATAGTAATGCCTCCAGTGTATGTTGTGTTTCCTATACTTGTAATATTTGCTATGTTATCTAGGTTCCCTCGCGCTTCGCAACTTAAGGGGGGAACAAAAAACATGCCTTGGTTAGCCTCATTATTGGAGGCTCCAATACCTTGATAAACAAAGACATCTTCTGAGGTTTCAACATACATGTTGCCACTTGAACTATAATTGTTACCTTCTATCAAGTGGTATTCACCTGCATTTATTGTTGCTATTGGTGCATTACCATTGATGCTGATTGTCGTATTATCTGTATGCGCAACAACCAGAATGTTTTCCCAACCATTATCGCCAGAGCCTCGTACAAAAATATACTCTTTACCAACTTTTGACAGATCTACGATCTGATCGATACCATAATCTCGTCCATTGCCATTATGAAAGCTACCATTAGCAGATCCGCAGTTAACGACCACGTTTTTATTTGAGTTAACAAGGCATCCAATAAGGCCATCCCTGTTGATCGATGTATTGGCGCTGTTTATTGCTATAATATAGCTTTCTCCTTTGTTTAATGAGACGTTTACGGGTGTTGTGCCCGAATAGTTTTCTATAATGAGTCCTGCAGGAAGGTTGCTAAAAGTTACCTGGGTATTGTCTTCGGTAGCCATTACTGAAACAAAATTCAAGTAATTGGTTTGTGGGTTTTCATTGGTATAACTACCAACTCTAAATGTAGTACCCAAGGCTGCGAGTCCTTTGCTAACAAGAGCACCTGCCTGGGCTCCGGCGTTGATCCGTATGGAAACGTATATAACATCCTGTGCTTCTATAATATAGCCTTTATTCGATTTTACCGTGCTGGTTTCAAATGCATTAACAAACAGTTGGGTGTTCCTGCCACTTCCAATAGTATAAGTGTAAGGACTTGTTTTGGAGACCGTGCCTGTTATGTAATTAGCTGCACTTAAGCCTACAGGTTTTATGGTAAAACTGATTGGCACTGTACTTGGGGTAGATATATATATATAGTGATCTTCGGGTGTAGAAGAGTTTTCTCCTGATTCTGTGATAGGAGGGATATAATGGGTTTTACTTAATTGGGAAAAACCAGTAGCTGTAAAAAAGAAGAATATTGCTATGTATCTTAATTGCCAAAGTATTTGCATTTATAAATAGAAATTAATTACCAAAGTAATATATTTAACTTGTTTAGACTCAAATAGTAGCAAAAGGTTTAAGGTTTTTAGATGAAAATAAATTAAAAAGTTACCATTATAATTTTTTGAAATCTTTTTCTTTCGTTAATACTTTTGGAATGTTTACAATTGTTATCGTTTCAAACTAAAATGCCCCATAAAGGTTCTACCGTCTTGAAGTATGACCTTGAACCAGTAATCGTCGGAGCTTAGGCGTTTACCGTTAAAGGTGCCGTCCCATCCATTAGATGTTGTT
>NZ_JAELVQ010000053.1 GCF_016428595.1 Snuella sedimenti
AACAACTCGCTTTGTTTTAATGACCCCCTTGCTATTGGAGAATACTGTATAGTAAACGCTTTTATTGGAAGAAATTGACCTTTCTCGATAAATCCGTATTTTAGTCGGACACTAATGATAAAAAATAAAAACATTGTCTTAAATTTTAGAAAGAGTTTTATTGTATTTACCTCTATAAAAATCTATTCAAAACCACGTTAACATCTATTAAAAGAATACAAAAAACACCCGTCACAATAATGAATTTTAAAATATTATGAAGTATCAAATAATGCTTTTTGGTTTTGGAGTTCCATAATAATACCAAAAAGACCAACAACAAAAACACGCACAAATAAAAATAAAGATACATATACCCTACTTTAAAATTATACAATAACAAATAAACAGGTATCAAGGTTAAAATAGCTAATAAGGTAAGCATGCGCTTAGACATTATTTCCCCATAAACCACTGGAATTGTTTTGTAATTTTGTAGTAAATCTCCTTTTATATTTTCAAGATCCTTAGTTAACTCACGCATTGATACAATTAAAAACAAAAAAACAGCATGCACAAAAATGACTGTTTCAAAGTTTTTATAATACATGAAAATAGCAAAGAAAGGTGTAATTGTTAAGATAGCAGAAGTTAAATTACCTACAAACGGCATTTTTTTCAACTTATGTGAATAGAACCAAATTGCGAAAATGTATATGGAAAAGAAAATGACAGCTTTAAACGACACATAACTTGACATGACAACAGCTACAAAGTTTAACACAAAGTAAAAAGACAGTTTTGTATTCTGACTCACCAAGCGATCTAATTTGGATTTATAGGGCCTGTTTATTAAATCTTTTTCAGAATCATAAAAGTTATTAATAATATACCCCCCTGCAATGACTACAGAAGAAGCAAGTACCAACATTAATAAATTTAAATCGAAAACAACCTGTCTTACGGGTTTATCATGCGCCAAAATATAAATAGATGCTACATATTGTGCGATCACAATAATTAAAATATTGTAACCTCTAACCACCGAAAACATGCTAAAAAACTTTAATAGTACATGTTTTTGTTTTCTGGAAAGCATGGAATGTTGTTTAGAAGTTATAGACCACTTCTAATTTATAATCTTTAAGCGCCTTTTTGGCTTTTTCAATATCTTCGGTAAACCCGAGAATGTAGCCACCGCCACCAGAACCACAGAGCTTTAAGTAATACTCGTTGGTCTCAATACCTTTTTTCCACAATTCATGAAACTGCTGTGGTATCATAGGTTTAAAATGGTTTAAAACTACTTTTGAAAGCTGTTTGGTGTTTTTAAATAAGGATTTTATGTTGCCATTTAAAAAATCGTCAACACAGGCATCGGTATATCTTATAAATTGATCCTTGAGCATTTTACGGAAACCTTCCTGTTTCATGTTTTCCATAAAAATACCAACCATTGGCCCTGTTTCTCCAATTATGCCACTATCCAATAAAAATACAGCATTTTTACCTTCGGTTTTTTGAGAAGGTATTCCCGTTGCTTCAATATTATCTTTAGAATTAATCAATATTGGAATACTTAAATAGCTATTCAACGGATCTAAACCAGAGGACTTTCCATGAAAAAATGATTCCATCTCAGAGAAAATCGCTTTTAGCTTCAATAGTTTTTCACGGGTTAAATTCTCTAAAACGGTAATTTTATCAAAGGCATATTTATCGTAAATAGCCGCAACTAAAGCACCACTACTCCCTACACCATAACCTTGCGGTATAGATGAGTCAAAGTACATTCCTTGATCTACATCGTGCTGTAGCAAATCAATATCAAATTTCACCAAATCTTCATCTATACTTTGTAGATACCCCACAAAGCTTTTTAAACTTTCATTGGAAGCTTTGGCACTTTTCGAAAGTTTATCGTCTTTCTTTAAGGCTCCGTTATAAAAGTTATAGGGAATTGACAAACCTTTGGAATCCTTTATGATTCCATATTCACCAAAGAGTAATATTTTTGAATAAAAAAGTGGGCCTTTCATAATTGAATTGACAATTGATAATGCAAAATTAATAATTATTGCCTTTAGAACTCCTAATTATGCTAATTAAAAGTCTTAATATTTCACCTACATCATTCTTAACAGCAAGATAATCAGATTTTTTTTAACTATTTAGTTGTATTCAACAATTTTAACCAATATTCAGTTTCATAATGAATAGTCTAAAAAACTGTTTCTACTAAAATTGAGCCTTAGGTCTTTTCATTTTTCACTTTTCACTTTTAGCTATTGGGTCTTGGGTCTTGGGTCTTAGAATTAAGAATCTCTATAGGTATTTACAGTTAATTTCCATGTACTTGTAACTGGATAACACCATAGCTCCATAACATCATAACTTCTTAACCTTCTCTAACCCTCTAACTCTTATTTAGGTCTTAGGTCTTTGGCCTTTTCACTTTTCAATATCAACGCGTTTCGCTCCAAAACCAATTTTATCACAAATATAATGACCACTCTGACAATACTCGACTAACTCGTTTTTAATAAATTCATTAACTCTAACCGTTTCTTTTTCAGGATATAATACATGCACATTAGCTCCGGCGTCTAACGTAAAGCAAACGGGGATTCCAGTATGCTCCCTATATGCCCATATTTTATTGATAATTTCAAGTGTATTAGGTTTCATTAATATAAAATAAGGCATACTTGTCATCATCATGGCATGTAATGTTAAAGCCTCGCCTTCAACAACTTCAATAAATGCTTTTAAATCTCCCGTCTTTAATATGTCTATTAAATTAAACAAATTCTTATTAGCCTGCTTAAACCGTTCTTGAGCAAACGGATGATCGTACATCAAATTGTGACCCACAGTACTACTCACTTGTTTTTCTCCCTTATCGACCAACAAAATGGTATCGTTGTAATTTTTAAAATTATTGTGAACTTCAAATGGGTACTTAACTCCGAATAAATCAGAACTTCCTTCAATAGAAGGATGCTTCCCCCACACCACTAAATCACCTTCAATACTTCTGCAAGCACTTCCAGATCCCAAGCGCGCTAAAAAGGACGCCTTTAGATTAAAATAGTTATCCTCTAAAGAGGTCTCGACTGCACTTGAAGCAACAGCAATCAGCTCTTTTTCAACACTCATTAAACACAAGGCTAGAGCACTCATCCCTGAAGCCGAAGAGGCAATTCCAGAACTGTGCGGAAAGGTATTAGACGTTTCTATCTTGAAGTGATAATCTTTTAAAAAAGGCATGTATATTTCTATGCGTTCAAAAAATGTTTGAATCTTCGGTTTAAAATCATCTTTCTTTTCACCTTCTAAATAAACATCCAACGAGAATGCTCCATCATTTTGTTTTTTTTCAAAACGCAAGGTTGTTATAGTCTTACAGGCATCCAGTGTAAAACTAATGGATGGATTTTCAGGTATTTGCCCTGCCTTTTTCCCCCAATACTTTACTAAGGCAATATTGCTTGGTGCCTCCCAAGTAAATTGCCCTCTTTCAACTACATTATTATAAGGTTTGGGAATAAAATCTTGTACTGTCATGAATTAATTTTCTACCGACAAAGATAATAACTTTACCATGGTTTTAAAGTTTCTTGTTGTGGCAACTACTTTCAATTTTCGTTCAAAAAAATTGTTATTACACTTAGCCCTTCCATAACCGTTTTTTGAATAAAAATAAACACACCTATTCTTTATAATAAAGGTTTCGTCGGTATAATTTTCTTCAGATGTAGCCTTGATTAGTTCTTTCTTTGGAATATCGTGTAACAATGTAAAATAACTGTTTTGTGCTTCATCTTTAGCGAAAGGACATTGATCAATAATTGTCTGTAACCCACAACTATCCGAAAGTTTAAGTTTTAAGAAAGCCTGAGAATCCCGTATTTTAGATTTGTCATAAAAAAATACGATTTATGGGACTCTTCAGGCGAAGCAAAAATACAAAACGCCCCTT
>NZ_JAELVQ010000054.1 GCF_016428595.1 Snuella sedimenti
TGTTATCGCTTTAATAGAAGCTTCATGAAAGAAAACATTTTTGACAACCTTTTGAACAGAATGGTGAATACCGAACCATGCTTTATCAAAAATATTAGTAGTTAAATGCCTAAGTCAATTCATTTATTTCTTTTTCTTTACTACTACTTTTGTAATTTCCTCAAAAACCAATCTTTTATTGTATGCCCTAGCTAACGCTCATTTGCAACGAGTGCTAAATAAATAACCAAATATTCCTATACACCATTTTAATTTATAAAACCAGTTTCATCTATTTCTAAAATAGTATTATCTTCTTAATAGTTCCTCGCACTTGAGTATTTCCAATCTATGGCATTTGTTACAAATCCGCACTCTACGGGAATGTTATGTATATAATCTACCTTTTGTTTTATAACTTTTTCACTCCATAGCTCTATAGGTTTATTATGGTGTTGCCAAAATTGATATTTTGTGACATTTCCCTGCTTTTTGCCTGCTCTTTTAAACATCCATAACAGCCATTCTTTTCGGCTTTCTTGCGGATTGTTCTCTATGTCTTCTATGACTTTTTTTGAAGTGTGCTTTTTAAATGCTTGTAGCAATTCCATTGGTTGTTCATTTGTTGACCTGAATATAAAATGTACATGGCTGGGCATAAAACAATAACAGTACAGCTCCATGCCTTTTTCTTTCCTGCAATAGTTTATACTCTCTGCCAATACATTAAAATATACTTACCTTGTAAATACATCCAACCAATAAACGGTTGCAAAGCTTACAAAGTATAAACCTACTTTATTATGAAACTTGTATTTTCTGCTCATGATACCAAAATACAAAAGCTATGCTTTTTTGCATAGTCTTTTGTTGTTCTTAGCTTTGACGGCACCCGTTACAAACAAGCGCTAGCGGGGGAGAACATAGCACAGGACACCATAGAGAACATGGACTTGCTCACCTTATTTTGTGGGTGTTTCCCGTGATGCGATTTCCAAGTATGAGCGTGATGATAATACGCCATCTGTGGAAGTGGCCAAAAAAATTGCCAGAACGCTTGGTGTTTCGCTCGATTACCTTGTTTCTGAACAGGACAATTTAGAGGTAGTGGATATTGAGATGCTCGATAGAATGAAGGAAATTCAGCGACTTAACAATGATGATAAATCCACCATCAACAAGATTATCGATGCCTTTATACGAGACACCAAGACCAAAAGGGCGTATGCTTCTTAAAGACCCAAAAAAAGCCTTTACATCTCTGTAAAAGCTTTTTCTATATTATTTTTTCTTACTCTTGACCGCCAATCTTTAACGCCACTAGGAAATCCTAGCGGTAGCGCATACTAGGGAACAGCGGGGGTTCCCACTAATTTAACCCTTTACCTTCCTTAAGTACTCAGTTAATCCTATTATCTCTTTAATATTATCACTATTGTTAATGTCAAATTGTAGTTCTTCACTTGAAAATATCACTTTGCCATAATCTAAATTTAAGTATTTGTATCTGCTAGGAACATCTATGTTTAAATCATTTGATATGAATGTAACCCATCCTGTCCAAATTTCCCCTGACTTAAAATCAATTATTTCGTCTACTAAGTCCGAATGAGTAATTGTTGCATGTGTAGGTCTAAAAGTTTCTATAAGTTTCATAAAAAGATTAAACATCTTCTCTTCTTCAATATTATCAAAATTAAAATTTTCAATATAGAATACATCTGAATAAACACCAGATTTTTCTACTCCAAAATTATAATTGACACTAAAAGGTGGTTTTTTATTTGCTACAAAATAACAACTGTTTCCAAAAGAGTTCTTATACGTTTTATCAACAACCATTCTGTCATACTCTTTTGCATCATCGATAAACTGACTTATTAATATCTCTTGTACTTTATCTATTTCACCAATAAATATTTTTGAATTAGATTGAACATTCCATTCAAAAACATTCAACTCATTTGAAATGATTCTTTGAATATTCAATATCTTTGAAGAGCATTCTTCTATCGTATATGAACTTGCATTATTTTTAACTAATCTAATCACAATTATTATTTTTATTTTTTAGCAGGTGTATAAATAAATTCAACATTATCAGGAATATCTTCATTGTTTCTTTTTAAATACCTTTTAAACTCTTTCATCGTAGATTCTTCAGCAAAATGCCATTCTAGTTTAATCCCATCAGCTGCTTCAACTTGCCTTTTAAATTGTTTCATCATCCCACTATAAATTTGATAAGACCCAACCATACCAGACTTTATTAACCATTGATAATAACCCTTGGCCTCAAGTAATATTCCATTTTTAAAACCGTCAAAGTCAACTTTATTTTTACCCCAAGAAACTCGAAACTCATTATCTCCTCCTTTACCATTTATTTGATTTTGGTATTTATACCATGCCCTTTCTTGCATTTTGGATAAATCTTTAAAGTTTCTTTTCCAAAAGTTACCATGGCGCTTTACTGTTTTAGATACAGAATTAAGTACAACCGGAGCCTTAACTAAAGTAACAACCTCTCCTTTTCCTGGAGCTACTCCTACAATATTTATAATATCCCCAACAAAATTAAGCGCTTCACCTAGTGCTCCTTCTCGTGGTTCTACAACCTTGGTAAAATAATCCCAACGGTATTTAAGATTGTCTTGTAACCAACGGTCGCTGACGCCTTCGGGAACTTCGGCACCGTGACGACTCAGATAACTTCTTATCATTCCTCCTTCCATATTACTGCCAGGGAATAATGTTGTCTGCAAAAAGAGGTTATTGAAACCAGCCCATGCCCCTCCTATAATCTCAGCCGTCATCATAGCACCATCAGCACCTCCCAATTCATATTCAGATTCTAAACCTTCTAATTCACGAGCATGTATTGGCTGATTTGAACTGAATTGATAAGGTGTCAAATATGGATATTTTTTTGTGAGCGGGTCTACCGCAAAGAATCTACCTATACGAGGGTCATGCATCCTGTACTTGTAGTTTAAGCTATTTCCCTCTCCTTTAACTTCATCATCTTTCTCTTGCCCTTGGAAGCCGTAACGATAGGAATCACTGCTACCATGCCTATTGGGCAGTAATTGGCCAAATGAAAACTAATCTTACGCTTTTTTTGAAGCGGTAGACCAATTTTCCTAAAGCCTTATTTTCAAAATTTTATAAAAGAACGTATGTCTCTCGACCTTGCTAATATACTATTTTCTATTAATTGCCTCGCAGTAGCAACCCAGTTTTTTCGCTTACTCAAAACCCTCTGTCTTTTACCTGCTCCCCTTGCCCCGGTATGTTACATAATTGGCATTATAATACTGCCGACTCCGTCCTCTCTTAAAAACCAAAGCCGTAGTTATAATGTCAACTATGTA
>NZ_JAELVQ010000055.1 GCF_016428595.1 Snuella sedimenti
AACTCTTTTAAAATCTTGGCTATTTGCTGCGGACTGAATTTACTTTTTCTCATAATTACTGTTTAAAGTTAATATTTTTTTACACTTTTAAACAGTTCGGTTTTAAGGGGAGCTTACAATTGTGCCACATATTTCGGTTCGATTTATGCCAATTATTAACCAATACTTTAAAAGCCAGCAGATAACAACGTCAACTGTTGCACAACCCCATAGTTTTTATAAAAACACCCACTTAAAGAATGCTTGTTTATGTTGGATACCAATAGTGAAAGACAAAAATTCCTTCTTGATTAAAGATTTAAAGCCTTACCCCTCTTTACACGTAAGAATATTATTTATATTTGGGTAGATAATGGAAATATAGTTACTAAGGTAATTATATACAATTGTTGGCAAACATTTGAGAAAAACGCTTCAAATATTAATTATTCTTCTGATTTCAGTGAGCTGCACCAAACCCAAAAAAGGAACAATAACTGAAAACAGAACTCTATATGTTTTTGAATTTGATTCTCTTAAAAGGACTGAAGACTACAAATTGACTATTGAAATTAGAGACACTATAACCAAATATAAATATGAAAATCTGACTGACGAAACTAAAAATATGAATGTGATTTACATACCAAGAACTAAAACATTGAAATTTGCTATGTGGAGTTACATTCCAAGAAAAGACAGCGATTTTGAAGTGCCTTCAATATCTGAAGCGGAATTCTTGAATTACGAAATGGAAGAACCTGTAATGGACGGAACTGACCCGATTTTCTTTAACCCTAAATATGGAATTTTAGGAATTGGAAATGTAATGGCACCAAATTTTGTTTATTTAAAAAAACAATCAGATTCGAAAATTTTGGATAAAATAATCGATAAACTGACTGAATAATAAAAACGACACCACAACACCTGTAGCCGTTGCACAAGCCCTTAATTTTCTAAAAGCAAGATACAAATAAGCCCTTTTAAGGGCTTTTATTTTGCCGTGTAAATTGCTTGCACCCTAAAATTATGGGATAGGTTACACGCTGGCTAACGTAAAATTGAGTATATTTAGATTGAAAAATTAAAGAAAATATATAAAACCTAAGCATTTATAATCTGCTGATTTTAAACACCATAATTTAACGTTAGTAAAATTATGAAAAACGTATTTCTAATAATATTTATGCTTGGATTTTTGACCTGTTATGCTCAAAATAAATCTGAGCTGATTATTGGAACGTGGAAATTTGACAAGAAAATTGACTTAAGGACGTTTCTTGAAAAAGAGTCAGATATAAATAAAGAACCGCAAACTATCGAATCTGACGAAAAACCAGATACATTTCTGACTTTTAATAAAACTAACTCCTATTATAATAAAAAGGAATTTGGACAGTGGGAAATCAAAAAAGACACTTTATTAATTTATCGAAAAGTTTCAAAAGATAAAGAACACCTTGACCAAAGAATCAGAAATGAATATTTGAAAGATAAATTTCTTGTTCTAAAAAAAGACGGAATATATCTTTCAAACCCGTTTTATTTGAGAATAAAATCCATCTCAAATGAAACGTTGGAGTTTGGATCTGAAAAGCGATTTTCAATATATAGAAAAATAAAATAGCTGTAGCCAATAACTAAGAGTGTTCGTGTGGTGGGTACGGCCGAGCATGAACACCGAGCCTGTCCTGAGCAACTCGACAAGCTCGATACAGGCTCAATCGAAGGGTTGACTGAACCGGTAACTGTTGCTCAACCCTTTAATTTAAAAAAAGCAGCTATTTAACGCCAATTTTAACTGTGTTTGTTTATGTTGGATTACCAATGGCTAATTCGGTTCGGTTTGTGCCATCGATTTCGGAGTCATTGTGCCATTGATTTCGGTTCGATTTATGCCAATTATTAACTAATACTTTAAATGCCAGCAGATAACAACGACAACTGTTGCACAACCCCATAGTTTTTATAAAAACACCCACTTAAAGAATGCTTGTTTATGTTGGTCTACCAATAGTGAAAGACAAAAATTCCTTCTTGATTAAAGATTTAAAGCTTTACCCCACTTTACACGTAAGAATATTATTTATATTTGGGTAGATATAATGGAAATATAGTTACTAAGGTAACTGTATGCAATTGTTGTACCACATTAAAGAACCGAGATAATTAATGGGAATATTTAACAGAAAAAAGAAATGGGGGAATTTTGGTGGAAACATAAACATCCATTCTGACCTCAAAAAATCTGATATCCCGAAAATCATAGTGGAAAAGAATATTCACTCATTACAACTATTCCAATTTCCAAATCCGAAAAGGCAAACGTGGGAAACACTTAATGAATTCTTCTGTAAGTATCCAGATATTGGATTAAGAGTTCTTTGGTATGAATGTCAAGATTTATCCTTTTATAAACTTATTCCGAATATTAGAAAATTTACAATCGCCACTTACAATATAAAAGACTATTCCATTCTGAAAACGAATACAAAACTTAAACACTTTGGAATAGAGGAAACTAAATCCAAAGCTGTAGATATATCATTCATAAAAGAGTTTACAGATTTAGAATCATTGTATGTTGACGGAATGAAAAAAGGATTGGAGAACGTTAAACATTTATTGAATCTACAAACTTTGACGTTTCGTGGTGTGAAATTGGATAACCTAGACTTTTTGACCGAATTCACAAAACTTCAAGAATTAAACTTGCTTTATGGCAGTTACAAAGACCTAAATGCAGTTTCAAAACTAAATGATTTAAAAGAATTAGAAATAAGCAGAGTAAGACAAATTCCTGACTACCAATTTTTGAGGAACCTTATGAATCTTGAGAAACTTTGCTTTGAGGGTATGTCCGAAATGTCCATTTTACCAGATTTAAGTGGACTAAAATCGTTAAAAAGAATCCAAGTTGATAACAACAGTAGGCTTAACGATATTTCTTCAATTTCGCAGATTCCCAATCTTGAAGAATTTTTATTGTTTTTCCCCGAAAACTTTAAGGCTTCATTAAGAAAAAAATTAACTGAACAAGCATATCAAATTGTAATGGAATCCAAAACGATTAAGTCTACAAGTATATGGCTTCGAGTTAATAACGAGCAGAGAGAAAATTTAAGAAAAAAAGGTGTCGAATTTTGGAATTATAGTGCAAAATTCGGACAAAGTATACCACTAACTTCGGAGCAAAGTGAGCCACCCTTGCCGGTCTAAATTGAGCATAGCTTGCCGGACGAAAGTGAGCCACTAAAAATCGTTTCTATTTGAGT
>NZ_JAELVQ010000056.1 GCF_016428595.1 Snuella sedimenti
AGGAAAAGGAAGAGAGAATAGTTGAAGAGAATCAACAGAAATTTGATTTTTGAACCAGGCCCTCGAAGCCCCTTTTAGGGGCAATTCAAAGCCACCTTCTTAGAAGGTGTGATTTTTACTGATTACGTACTAATAATTATTAAAATTTACATCGAACCCATACAAACGAGTACCTTGTTAAGAGTAATTGTTTGGTTTTAGGAGCGTAATATTGTAAAATTGAAATTCTTAAAAGATGAAATTTTTGTTGAGGGTTGTATTGTGTCTTTTGGCAATATCTTGTTCGTCGGCAAAGCTTACAGAGCACTGGCGAAATCCCGACTACAAAACAATAAGCCCCAAAAGAATACTAGTTATAGGTGTAACGCCTAATTTAGAGGTGCGAAAGGCATTTGAATTTCAATTAGCGACTGCTCTTAATGCATGTAAAGTTAATGCAATACAAAGTGCTGTTGTATTTGAAAGCGTATTTCATGATGCAAAGCAAACTGAAGCAGAAATTAAAGCTAAAGTAGATACCTTACTTTCGGTTGGGTATGATGCAGTGTTGGTATCGGCCGTTAAGGGAGTTAATGAAACGGAATCGTATAGTAGCAAGTCGGCAAAAACCGATTACCGTTTTAAGAAAATTTATAGGGTATTATTTGTTATATCAAGAGGCACTTTTTAACCAGGATTACTATAGGCGATATAAAGTGTATACCATCGAGACATCATTATATCATTTGGAAAAAGAAGGCGGATCTAATTTGGTATGGACTGGTTTTTATGATCTTGTAGACCCAATAGATGTGAAAGAAACAATAGATTTATATGTTAAGGCTGTTGTTAGAACCTTAGAAAAAGAGCATATTATTTTTAAAAACGAGTCACTATAGAGAAGGCGTTTCTAACCTACATACCACATGCTTTTAAAGTACCTTCCCATTTTTGTAATACTGTCGTTATTTGCTGCACTAGATGGATCTTTTCCAAAAAAGTAGGTAAATGGAATGAATTTTAGATTATACCCATCGTACTTACATGAGTTTTTATGTTAAAACGATTGATTTTCAATTTATTGAGTAGTTTTGTTGTGCAAACTATGTCATCCTGACGAAATATGGAGAAGAATCTCATCATTATGAGATTTCTCGTCGTTCGCTCCTCACTCTGTCGAAATTACAACACATTAGAAATCAAATATTTAATTATGTTTTAACCTTGAATTATTAATCGAGTTTGTATGTTTAAAGCGTCGTTCTAAAACCAGGAGGTATTATTAACTTGTTAAAGATAAAATTAACTTAAATAATACCACCTGACATGAAAGA
>NZ_JAELVQ010000057.1 GCF_016428595.1 Snuella sedimenti
TAGTAGTGATGCGTTTATAATTCATTGTTATTGAATAAATTAGGTTGTTCTTTGAATTTTTGATTGATTTTATTTTCCATAAACAACTCATTTATAGGTGTTTTGTCAAAAGTGGATATACTTAAAATTTGTGTCATTTCATAAATTGAGTACTTGCTTCTCACTTGTTTTTTGAGATGTGCCACTATGAGATAGGTGCTAATCGCTATCCATAATTGGGTTTTTACTGCGTTCTGCGAATGGCCCCAAAGTTTCTTTACTTCTAGGTTTTGCTTTATCCATTTAAAAAAGACCTCTATTTGCCAGCGCGACTTATAGATGGATGCGATTCTTAAAGCATCCAGATCAAGTTCATTGGTCAAAAAAACAAATGTCATGTTCTTTTTACTGTCATAATATTTGATGCGCCTAAGTTTTTCAGGATACTGTTTGCGACTTTTTGGAATGGATAATCTTATTGATTGGTCACACCGTAAACCTGTAGCTTTATCAATTTTCCTAGATGCTACAACTTTGAATCTCAGGTTACTTTTAGCTCTTACTACAAAAAAGGAACTTGACTTGTGGATTTCGTATAGACGTTTAAAATCTATATAAGCCTTGTCCATAACATATATAGCATCAACTACAGGAACTATTTCATCGAGCGCATTGACATCATGATATTTGCCGTCAGTTATGTAGATAAAAGTCGGGATATTACCTTGTAAGTTCAGGACGGTATGCATTTTGACTGCACCTTTGGAATATTTACCATGTGCCCAGTCCATTAGGATTATGCTCACGGAAATCGTTGTTGAGTCTATGGCAAAAATATCCTTGTCAATATCTTTGACAACCGAAGGCTCGTTGCCATATAATAATCCTACAACATTTATGAGATAAATTCCAAAATCTGCATAGATTCTCCAATCTCTATTTTCGTTTGCACGAGACAAACTAGATTGGTTCACGTTCTGCTTTATCCCTAAATGATATAAGCTATTGCTGTGAGCCTCTAGGCAAATGCAAATATCACGCAATCCGTTTCTCCCTGTTAGTTGGCCAAAAAAAAGTTGCGCAAACTGATTCCAACAATTGAGCTTACTGGTCCCATAATCGCCATTATAACGGTCAACACATTTTTGAAATTCATAGCGATTGACCAAAGATAGCACTTGAGCAAAAACATACTTACCTCTATTCATAACCTTGGTTTTGACCAAAGTTATTCTGTAAATCAAATCAAAAAATCAAAGAACGTATCGTATATGTTGTATTTACTGCATTTTTAGAGAATTAAACTTTAACAAACGCATCACTACTAA
>NZ_JAELVQ010000006.1 GCF_016428595.1 Snuella sedimenti
GGGAGGTAGGTTATTTAAGAAATAGGGCAAAAATATAAAACGGAACTGAAAATCGTTCCTAGGATTTCAATGCCATAAAACAACAAATAATGCCTTTTTATTTGGTTTTTAACATAGAAATTCAGGTTATTTAACCATGCTTCACACTAAGACTTAAGTTCCTTCATCAGGTCGTTGTAAGTATAAAATGCTTTGTCTTCTTCATTTTTATGATATAGCACGCTTACCCGTATCGCTTTAAGCCCAGTAACCGCTTGCAAATCTTCTAGCTCAACTATTTCAACATCTGTATCTACATACTTTTTTGATTGCAAGAATTTTATATACCTTAAATATTCGCGCTCATCTTGCTTTTGGGAGTATACAATGGTTATTTTCCCTTTTTCGGTAACACGTTTTCTAGTTCCTTTTATATAGGCTTTATCGACACGTTTTTTTACAATCTCATATCTCGCATTATAGGTACCATCTACATCGAATTGTTTTTCATCCATCCTAAAACTTATAGATAACGGCTGATTAAAGACCAAGACCATTGAGGCCACATCTAAGGTTACTGGAAAGTTTGTTTGCATTTGGTAATAGGCATTTTCCATTTCGCACATAACCTGTAATTGCCACAATCTTAAATTATAAAGATAAATAGGGTTAAAGCTATCTTCTTGGGTAATCGATTCTCCAATATACATATTGTGCTCTACGCCATCTGTTTTAAATCGCTCAAAATAATGGGGATACATTGCTTGCGCCTCTACTTGTTTTTTATCTAAAAGAGCGGCCATCTTTTTATTAATCAAAGCAATGGTATCATCATAATCTTTTCTATACTTATATACTAAGTTAATCTTAGCATCAATACTTTCAAAATAGCTATCAATTACCAGCTTCAACTCATCCTTTAAATACAAATGTCTAAGCACCGAATCTATGTCCTGTTTAAAAAATTCGGAAATCTGTTGCTCGCTATCTACCTGAAAGTGCTTATTAAGACCATCTAAATAGCTGTTAATTTGATAAATGAACTGCTCGTAAATTGGTAGCGTTTCAATCTTTGAAGCTTGCTTTAAAATAGACTTTACGGCATTTAACTGCAATGTTAAATCCTTCCTTGTTGCAAGGTTTCGAGCTTCTGAAGAGCCTTTAATGTCTATCTGTCCATATAACGGATAAACATCTTCAAATGCTATTTTACTAAATGTTGCTGGCTCACCAATGTATTCTGACTTAATAAAATTCTTAGCTTCTTTTTCAAATCGCCAATAAACACTTGGGTGGATGGATGTACATTCCTGCTGGATCACAGCTTCAATTAAATTTTCTTCTTCTTTTTTGGATCGTTCAACAGCCGACACTATAAATGGCATGACATCAACCAACTTATTTGCGTTAATGCTATTAAGCACTTGTGGCTTATCGGAAACTATTTCCAACACTCCCATTAAACCACTGTCGCTTGCAACAGGCGCAAAAATGACACTCTTAATATTTTGATCGGATAAAATTTTAAGATGTGGTGCCCGATCTCCAGCACGTGCTAACATTTTCTCTACATTAGAAATAGAAAAATATTTATTCTCATTCATTAACCTGTTATATGACCAATCACATAAGGTATCACAGCATCTAGCATTTTCTAGGCCATGTAACAAAAAACTGGTTATTCCAGCTCCATAAACATGCTCGAAGGCGTCTTTCTCTGCATTATAAGTTGAAAAACCAACTCTAAGATTCTTCACTCCAAATAACGAATTAAAAATCCTTTGAAAACCCTCGCCATAATCCTTATCTCGGTGTTTTCCCTTTTCTATGAGGTTAGATTTGATATTAGAGATAGACTGATCATCTGTAACATCGAACATATTTGAAATTACAAAGCCCTTAAAAACATAGCTATTGGGAGGAAACTTCGATTTCCATAGGTCAATGTTTTCAAAATTATCTAGGAGTTCATCAAAATCTTCTTGGGTTATTTTAGGTGCTTTTTCCGTTGGAGTTATTTCACAAAAATCGGCATTGTACATTATTTTATAAAACCGCACCACCCCATTAGCATCAGGAATTTCATAATAAAAAGGTCTTCTAAAGCTTGCATTAAAGCCATAACAAAACCTTAAAATAACGGTACAAGCCATAATATAAGTATCGTCTTCAGGCAGGTTTGTTATTTTCAATTCAAAATCTTCTCCTGCCGATTCAATAATCTTTTTAAAGCGCGCGGACTTGTTAAATATAATATCCTGAAATGGCACCGATGCCGACTTAATCTCATTATGTGTAAGAACAGGGCTAAAAGCATCTTGTAGAATGAAATTGATCTGCTTCTTATAAGTATCCAGCAAACCAAGATCGGTAAAACCATCTCTTAATTCAGGATAGGGTTTTTGAATATCTAAAATCTGTTTAGCTTTATCTACTACAAACGCATCATCACTCGTAAGCATATCTTCATATTGCTCTATTAGCTTGTTAAAGCCTATCTTCAACAACATTGGAGACTCTAGTTGGTCGCACTTTATCATGGCATCGAACTTTAGATATAGTAAAAATATTAATTATTTTGTTTAGTAGTCGCCAATTCTCTAAGATTATTACAACCTAAAGATTTAAAATGACGATCTGTTTTTAATACATGCCAAAAAGAAAGCATCCCGTGTTTGGGATGCTTTCTCTATTTATAAATTTGAAATATAATTTAGCTTAAAGATACCGTCTCTTTTAAATAGGCTATCACATTTTCACTTACCTTTTCTCCAGTAAAACCAAACTTCTCGTCAAGTACTCCTGCTGGTGCCGAATAACCAAAGTGGTCGACTCCAAAAACAGTACCATTAGCTCCAACAAGTCCTTCTAGGTTTACTGGTAAACCAGCAGTTAACCCAAATAATGGCTTGTTTTTAGGGATAATGCTTTCCTGATAGGATTTAGGTTGTTGCCTAAACAACCCTTCTGAAATGATAGACGCGATGTTAACCTTTATGTTTTCTTTCTCCTCTAATAGCCTAGCAGCTTCAACAAGGGTTGACACTTCCGATCCGTTGGCAATTAACACAATATCCGGATTTTCAACTTCTTTTACCAAATAGCCTCCTTTTTCGGCTGCCAAAGCTTCCTCATATCTTGAAGTTCCACTGGCTGGCACATCTTTAATGCCTTGTCTTGACAAGATCAACCCGGTAGGGGTATCTGCATTTTCCATTGCCATTTTCCACGCCACGCTTGTTTCTGTTGAATCGGCTGGTCTCAATGCCAGGAACCCTGCTTTACCACTATGGTTCTTTACTTTTTCCAACAAACGTATTTGCGCTTCTTGTTCTATGGGTTGGTGGGTTGGTCCATCTTCTCCTACTCTAAAGGCGTCATGTGTCCACACATATTTTACAGGCAATTCCTGGATAGCACTTAACCTAATGGCCGGCTTCATATAATCTGAGAACACAAAGAAAGTAGCTACTACTGGTATAATACCTCCGTGCAAAGCCAATCCATTTGCAATACAGGCCATAGTCAATTCGGCCACACCTGCTTGCAGGAACGATCCGCTAAAGTCCCCTTTTTGAAGGGCATGGGTTTTCTTTAGGAACCCATCGGTCTTATCACTGTTAGATAAATCGGCTGAGGATACGATCATGTTCTCTACATTCTCAGCCAAGTAGCCCAATACATTGGATGAGGCTGCCCGTGTTGCCAAACCTGCTTTGTGCTCTATGGATCCGAAATCCAATTCCGGCAACTTCCCTGAGAAGAATTGATCCATCTTCGCTGCCAAAACTTCATTTTCTTGTCGCCATATATTAATTTGAGCTTTTTTCTCGTCAGCCTTGACTTGTTTGTTTGCTACCAGAGTTTTATAGAATGCTTCAACATCATCGTAAATATCAAACGGACTTTCTAAATTAGCTCCTAAATTTAATAAGGTCTTTTCGTAATCGGCACCTGTATTGCCTATAGGTTGTCCGTGTAATTCACAATAACCTTCAAACATACTGCCATCGGCTGCTACACAACCTTTCCCCATAATGGTCTTACCAATAATTAGGGTTGGTTTTTCTGTTTCGTTATTGGCATCGGTTAAGGCCTGTCTAATCTGATCGTGGTCATGACCATCTATGGTTACAACTTTCCACCCCCATGCCTCATACTTCATCGCCGTATCTTCTGTCGTTACCTCATCGGTCGATGTTGACAGCTGAATATCGTTGGAATCGAAGAACATGATGAAATTGCTCAACCCTAAATGCCCTGCTATTCTACCAGCCCCTTGGGAGATCTCTTCCTGGATACCACCATCGGAAATAAACCCGTATACTTTGTGATCGATCCAATCTCCAAAACGCGCTGCTAAAAATTTAGCTGCGATAGCTGCTCCTACCCCCATGGTATGTCCTTGTCCCAATGGCCCAGAGGTGTTTTCTATACCCCTTGCAACATCAACTTCGGGATGTCCCGGTGTAATGGATCCCCATTGGCGGAAATTCTCAAGATCCTTCTTGGCATAATTCCCCAACAAGTAGTACTGGGCATACATTAAGGTAGACAGGTGACCGGCATCCATAAAAAATCGATCTCTAAAAGGCCAATTCATATCTGATGGATCGTAGTTAAAAAACTCCGAATATAAAATGTGCATAAAATCGGCGCCTCCCATCGGTCCTCCTGGGTGTCCCGACTTTGCCTTTTCTACCATTGCTACAGCTAATGCCCTGATATTGTCTGCTGCTTGTTGATCAATTTTTTTGTTCATGTTTTACTTGTTTGATAACCTATTTAATTCTGCCCTTAAAAGGAACTTTTTATTGAAAAAAAACCTTCAAAAAAAACAACTAATTGTTTTACAATCAAAGGGTTTATATATATCGCGGCAAAGGTAAGTTTAATTGCTTAAAATTAAAAGCATTAGTTTAAAGGTTTTTGAGACAGTATATCTATTACACTTTTTAAGAATACTACAAACCCAAAACAACTTTACCCTCGCAATCTTTTATAAAGAAATATCCTAAAACAAAACTGCAATAAATACAAATTAAACTTCAAATTTGAGTTAAGCTCCCTATAATTAACAGGTAGGTAATTTCTAACAAGAATTAATGGTTTTAAGTAACAAAAAGCATTTACACCCTACTAACATACTGTAAACCAACCTAAAAAAAACCAATCGTTTTGTTTAGCATATTGTCAATATATTTAAACATATTATAGATTTTAATAGAAACACCTTAGAATTTTCAAGGTTTTTCCCAAACTGGAATATCTCGTTTCTCTATAAATTGCCACTTAAAAAAGGGACTATAATTGAACAACTATTTTATCATAGAAACCGAAGAACCTATTATAAATAGAATTATAAAGGTTTTAGATGATCTACCAGATTTTAATCTTATAGGTTGTTCACATGACGCATCAGAGTCTATGAACAGTATCTTAAAAGATATGCCCGATTTAATTTTTATTAACATTGACACATCCATTGATAATCCGTTCGAGCTAGTAAAAGAGACTAAACAATACTTACACAGTGATTCTGAATTTATAGCCATTTCTTCTTCAAAAGAAAAAACCTATGATGCTATTAAAACTGGTTTTTTCGATTATCTATTAAACCCTGTTAGTGAATTAGATATAAGAAAATCGATACTCAGGTTTAAAAAAAAACACCCTACTAAACTAAAAGAGACCATTTGTCTTAAATCTTATAAAGATTACAGGTATTTACGTACCGATGAAATTCTGTTTTTAAAAGCAGACAATAACACTACCGATTTCCATATGCTTGACGGCAATACGATAAATGCCTTTAAAACCCTTAAGGCTTTTGAATCCATATTGCCTACAAATTTTTTACGCATTCATAAAAGCTACATTGTAAACAAAAATTATGTATGCCGCGTCAATTACGGAAAATTAACCTGTACCATTAAAAAAAACAACAATACCCTACCCTTTACAAAGACCTATCAGGAAAATATCGATTTTATGGTTAACACCTTTTCGAGGTCTTCTGCCCTACTTTTAAACTAAATCATTTCCCTCTCAAAAACACCCCTTTCACTCACAGAACTTAGTGTTTCACTAAAGCTCCATTAAAACGCTTTGCAAGCTCTTAACTGCCTTATATATTTGTCGTGTTAAGAAATTTCTACACTGATTGACAAATAGTTACAACTACTATTTAATACAGTAAACACATGCGCATTACGAGTTTCAGCTAGTCTCTGGCTCAACACCCTATTGTTTAATTTTTAAAACGTAATGACATGCGAATTTTACGAACACTCATCGTTCTTTTTCTTTTTTCTAGTTTAATTATTTCTTGTACAAAGCAAGACATTTCTGATAATGACACATTAATTACAGACACAGAAAATGTGGTTTCTACTGAAGGAACCAAAAACCCTCCTCCCCCAACTGATGATTAACACCTTAAAAGAAATCATCTATAAAGTAATTTATACGCGACAAAAACCTAAACTTTCGTTTAGGTTTTTTTTTATAGGTTTGTGTAAATCTTTTTCACTTGAACATAATCTTTAATAAATTCACCTTTAGTATTTCTTTTATCTTGTCATTAACAGCATGCTACTTAAAACAAGATAAAAGTGATAATTCAAATGAAATCAGAGTAAACATTTTATTAGAAGACTCTAATAATAACTTGTTTAGCATCGATAAAAGAAGAACTAAACTTCTTGGTGCTTACAACATCAATAAAACCATAAACGATGAAACCTTAAAAAAAGATCTTTTATTAAAAATAATAGACCAAGCCATCAATCTTAAAGATTCAACACTATTTATAAACGCTAATAACTCCAGACTTTTATTATCAAAAAAATTGAAAGACACCTTAAGTATCGGTGAATCCTTATCCCGATTTGGCAATTATTATTTTTTAAAAGAAGAATTTGACAGTGCTTACATAGCTTACAATCAAGCCTACAAACTATTCGATAAAATTCAAAACAATTACAATACGGGTAAAATGTTATATGGCATGGGCGCCATTAAAAGTAATTTAAGAGACCATACTGGGAGTGAAGTTTTAGCATTTAAAGCAATTGAATTGTTAAAGCCCCTAAAAAAGAACACGTCCCTTCTCCTTTGTTATAACCTATTGGGAATAAACTTCTCTGAACTTAAAGAATATGATAAAGCCATAGTACATTATAATAAAGCTCTGGAATATGCAAAGAAAATTACAAACCAAAGTTTGTATAGAGAAATCGGTTTGAATAATTTAGGATTAACTTATCATCATATAAAACAATACGATCATGCCATTTCTTATTTTAAAGAAGCTTTAAATAGTCAGAATTTAAAAAAAAATGATATCGATTTATATGCTACCTTAATCGACAATTTGACCTATACCCAATTTCTTAACGGAGACACTTTACAACTAGAAGAAAATTTTAGTAAGTCTTTGAGAATACGAGACAGCATACATAATGTCTCAGGTGTCGTATTAAACAAACTCCATTTAGCAGAATTTTATGTTTCCAAAGGTGATACTACCAAAGCCTTGTCACATACCAAAGATGCCCACATTTTGGCTAAAAGTGTGGACAACCATCGTGACAGACTCGAAGCCTTAAAACTCCTTGCCAAACTCGATAAAAAAAATGCACCAGCTTATTTGGAAGAGCATATTGCTTTGAACGACAGTTTACAAACCCAAGAACGAGCTATACGCAATAAGTTTACACGTATTCAATACGAAACGGATGAATATATTGAGGAGACCAAACGTTTGTCGCAACAAAACTTATTTATATCGATTATTGGAGGGGCACTAGTGCTGGTTTTTGCGCTCTTGTATTTTATTAAACGGCAAAAAGCCAGAAACAAAGAATTACTTTTGGAAAGCGAGCAACAAAAAATCAACCAGGAAGTGTATGCGCTCATGCTAAAACAACAATCCAAACTTGAGGAGGGACGTTTACAGGAACGTCATCGCATTTCGGAAGAACTGCACGACGGTGTATTAGGGAAACTGTTCGGCACACGGGTTGGACTGGGCTACCTTACCATGGGCAACACCATAAGTGATCCAGATGAATTTAAATCCTATTTAAATGAAATACAGCAAATTGAAAAGGAGATAAGAACCATTTCCCACGAGCTAAAACATGACATATTAACATCTAAAACAGATTTTGCTTCCATTATTGAGCAATACGTTTCCAATCAAAGCAAACTCAATAATTTCAACTATACATTCAACAATGCGGCAGAGATTCCTTGGAACACAGTTGAAGACGAAGCAAAAGTTGGTGTGTATCGTATTGTACAAGAGGGTATTCAAAATATTGTAAAGCATGCAAAGGCAACTGCTATTACAATAAGTTTTAATTTAACGCCTGAATTACTACATTTGACTATTTCTGATAATGGTATTGGATTCGATATTAAAAAAACCAGAAAAGGTATCGGTTTAAAAAATATGGAATCGAGGATATCGAAACTTAATGGCAAAATAACGATTCGCTCAAATAGAGATGGGGGCACATCAATAATTATTACAATACCTGTTTAAAAATTGAATATGACAAGCACTTATAATGTACTGATTGTAGACGACCACCCTTTAATTATTAAAGCATACGATAGTGCTTTACAACATATTAGCAAACTAGACCCAAATGTAAATTTCAATATTGAAACAGCCGCGGATTGCGATTCTGCCTATCAAAAAATCACTGAATCGCAAAACAACGATGGGATCGATCTTGTTTTTTTGGATATAAAACTTCCGCCCTCAAAGGACGGCAAGATCATATCGGGCGAAGATCTTGGCCTAAAAATAAGAGAGGAACTAGACACTGTTAAGATTATTATATCAACTATGTTTGACGACAATAACAGGTTGCACAGTATTCTTAAAAATGTTAATCCAGATGGTTTTTTAATAAAGAGTGAACTAACTCCAGATACCCTAACTGATGCAATTACTACCGTTTTAACAAATCCGCCCTACTATAGTAAACCGGTCTTGAAATTACTCCGAAAAATGTCTACCAGCAACTTTGTACTAGACACTATTGACAGGAAATTACTTTACGAATTATCCAGAGGCACAAAAATGAAAGAGTTGCCCAATATCTTGTTACTTTCCATTGCTGCATTGGAACGCCGCAAACGTATCCTTAAAGAGCTTTTTAATGTAGTTGGCAAAGGCGACAGAGCCTTAATTGATACTGCCGAGGAAAAAGGGTTTATTTAGTTAAAAACACAACTTTTGATGCCCCCTCCTCCATTACAATTGGTCTTGACCCTTTTTAAATGCTTTTATTTGGTATCAAATAAAATGCCTAAAAACAAAAAACACTGATAACCATACAATTAACAGTGTTTTGGTTTTACCTATTTTTAGGTTCGTCGGGATGACAGGCCTAACTTCAACCTTTCTTATCTCTTATACTTACTGTTATTCTATATCCTTCATCTATTTATGCACACCTAATTGCACACCAAAACCATGAAAAGAGCTTTGAAGATATAATTTAGTCTTCTTTGGTGTCGTAAAAACACGAATTATACGGATATAAATGAAAATAACATTACGCTCCATTCTCAATAGTCCAATATTTATGCATTATAGAGTAATTAAACCAATTCTTAATCTTGCATATTACTTTACTTAAGCAATATTCAAAATATTTTGTAATATAATTTACCACCCTTTCCTTGTTTTTTTGCATTTACTTTAAAAACAAATCATTCTAAAAGGTTAGAAGTTCTAAAATACCAGAATCACAATTTCTTATTACAAGTTTTTTTAAACAGCAATAGCTAAGCAAAACAATAGTTAACTGATTCGTTTTTAAGACCAAATGCATTTAATCAATAAAAAGTATATTTATTCGATAAGTTTTTTGTTTTATCAAAATCAATTCTATATTTGTGTTGCGAAAATTACTACTAGTCATATAGCCAAAAGCGGTATATATGACATTCTATTTATTAAAAAAAACTAACTTTTTAGTTATTATCCCCTTTACCAATGTCAATATTGGTTGTTTACTAAATCATATTTTTTATAGCTTTTGTTTGTCGCGTTATGTAGCTTCTTACGTTTCATACAAGCGTATATTTTTCAGATGCCATTCTCCAAGCTTTTATGCTCTATCAAAGCTCAACCAATTCTAGCGTTTTAGCAATTACATTATTTCCCCATAAACATTTATAACCTCAAAACTTTTTTTATATGATGAAAAATACCCCTATTAAACAAAAATTAGCCAAACCTAAGTTAAAGGTTGGAATAGCACTTGCTATATGCTTTTCTTTATTTGGCACAGCACAGGCCCAAGAAGTAGTTCTTGCCTCTGGTAGCGATGCCTCGGGCAGTGGTGGTTCCGCAAGTTATTCTGTTGGGCAAACCCTACAGGCTACATTAATGGGAACCAATGATTTTGCTTACCAGGGTATTCAATTTTATTTTGAATCCGAAACATTATCAATTGTAGATACAGCAAATAACCTGAATGTTTCCACCTATCCCAACCCTTCCTCATCAACCCTAAATTTAAGAGTAAGTGGTATAGAAAAGGGCAAACTGTTCTATAAACTATTTAATCTTTTAGGTGTATTAATGACTAGTGGAGAAGTAACAGGCAACATCACTAAAATTGATATAGACCATTTACCTATGGCTACTTATTTATTAGCGATAAACAATTATAACAACACAATTAAAACCTTTAAAATCATTAAAAACTAACCCAATGAAAAACTTTTACCTATTATCCATCTTGTTTTTGTGTACAATATGCCTATATGCACAAACCCCACAAAAAATGAACTATCAAGCTATTGTTAGAAACTCTAGCGACATGATTTTAGCTGACCAAAATGTTGGTGTACAGATTAGTATTTTACAAGGCAGTCCATCTGGCACTGTAGTTTACGCCGAAACCCAAACACCTACAACCAATGCTAATGGTTTATTCAGTATAGAAATTGGTATAGGAACTTTAGTTAGTGGTAATTTCTCAACCATAGATTGGGCCAATAACACCTATTTCATAAAAACTGAAATAGATCCTACCGGTGGTACAAGTTACAATATCACTGGAACCAGCCAACTAGCCAGTGTTCCTTATGCGCTGTACGCAGCAAATTCTGGAAGCTCAACACCTGGCCCTCAGGGCATTCAAGGTGTACCGGGAAATGATGGGGCTGACGGTGCTGATGGTGCAGATGGAGATTCAGCATACCAAATATGGTTAGATGCAGGTAATACAGGAACGGAAACCGAGTTTTTAGCAAGTATAGTTGGCGCAACTGGTGCGCAAGGGCCACAAGGGATTCCTGGGAATGATGGGGCTGATGGCGCAAACGGAAGTGATGGTTCTGATGGTGATTCTGCTTATCAAATATGGCTAGATGCAGGTAATACAGGAACACAAGCTGACTTTTTAGCGAGTTTAGTTGGCGAAACAGGTGCGCAAGGGCCACAAGGAATTCAAGGTGTAAAGGGGGACAAAGGCGATAAAGGTGATGATGGTGCACAAGGGATTCAAGGTGTTGCTGGGAATGATGGGGCTGACGGGGCTGATGGCGTAAATGGTACAAACGGAGTTGATGGTGCTGATGGTGATTCTGCTTATCAAATATGGCTAGATGCTGGTAATACAGGAACGGAAGCCGAGTTTTTAGCAAGTTTAGTTGGTGCAACTGGTGCGCAAGGGCCACAAGGGATTCCTGGGAATGATGGGGCTGACGGTTCAGATGCAACAGTAACCATAACAAATAACCTTACTTCTACAAGTACTACGGAAGCATTATCTGCGGCACAAGGAAAAGTATTAAAAGATTTAGTAGATACCAAGGTAAACACCACTATAATAAACGACCTTACTACAGGTGGTACAACCGACGCCCTTTCTGCCGAACAAGGTAAAACATTAGAAAATAGTAAAGCAGCAAAAGCGAACGTATTAGAACTTGACAATACTAATGCGTTTACACCAGATACTGATTATGAGCCAGCTACAAAAAAATATGTAGATGATTCTAATACCACTATAATAAACGACCTTACTACAGGTGGTACAACCGATGCGCTTTCTGCCGAACAAGGTAAAACATTACAAGACTCTAAACTTGATAAAACCTTGACAAATACCAACCTACTGGTAGGTAATAGCAGTAATGTGGCTACATCAGTTGCCTTAAGCGGCGATGCCACTTTAGCAAACGATGGCACACTTACCATTACAGACAATGCCATAAATGGCACCGATATTTCGTTAACTGGTGAAACTGCCGGTGATATGGCATATTTTAATGGGACTGACTGGGTGCGTTTACCAAAAGGTACAGCCAACCAATCTTTAGTAATGAACAGTGGAGCAACTGCCCCAGAATGGCAAAGTGGCGGGGCTACAGAAGACGTAGAGGTAATTCTTGGAAGTGCCACTGGTGGCAATGGAACAAGTATTGCCATTCCAGCCAATGTAAGTGATTATAAATACATTAGACTTGAAACAGATAATTGGTATATAGCTTCTGCATTACACTCTGTTCATGGTACGGTATTAGTATCAGACATGGCAAATAAAAGGATTTTAATTTATGCGGACACAGTATATTATCTTCATGCAGATATAAATGCATCCGGTACAAGTCTAACAATAAATTGTAGTGGTACAGCTACATGGAGAATTGTTGGTATCAAAGCCCAAAAAACAGTATTAGACCCTTCTTTAACAACCGTAATAGACGACGATACTTTTGCTACGGCTTCTAGTAGTAACGTACCAAGCGCAGAGAGTGTAAAGGCTTATGTTGATTCTCATACAAGCACTGCCTATTCAACAGCAGAACAACTTACTGGTCGTACTTGGATAGATGGAAAACCAATTTACGAAAGATCTTTTGCTGGTAATTACAATGCTTCGATCAATATTTTAACAGGTGTAGATAAAATTATAACTTCTAACATTAGTGTTAGATACAATGGTTCTTCTGATTGGTACTCGGGTACTACAAGTACTGATGACGTAGCATTAATAAAACGTGCAACTGGTAATGTAAATATTGCTGGTTCTGGGGGCTTCAATACAAACGATTATATTATTGTTGTTACGTATACCAAACTTTAAAAATTTCACTTATAGCTGATTCAACAGCAATGAAACCTATAAAAAGCTGAATAACAACCACAAAAAGTTATTCAGCTTTTTTTGCTTAAATATTTAGAAAACCCTTATCAACTTTCATATCTTAGTTTCATAAAACTATCCCTCTACATATGGAACTTAAAGATCTAAAAAAAGGTTATAAACTTATTGAATGCGAAAACTTAGAAATAGCTGCTTCTTGTGAAGCGCATTTTGATGAAGGCGAATGCACTGTTAACGAATATTATCAACCTTTTAGTTTCCTTTCTTATGTTGAGCAAGGGGTTGTAGAAATTGAATTTAACGATAAACTTTACCAATATAGCAAAGGAAGTTTTATTTTAATAAGAAAACATCTTCACGCAAAAGTATCTAAACGATTTACTAAAGAAGAAGGGCAAGCAAAAACTTATACATTTATAATGCCTGATAAGTTTTTAAGGAACGTCATTGCTAATTTTAAATTTGAAAAAGACCTACAACCCATAGGTGAGCGTATTTTAGAACTAGCACCAACCCAAAGATTACATAATATTATCACAAATATTAAAACTGCTGTAGACAACAAACAATATATAGACACTATAGAATTAGAAGCGAATATAGTACAATCTTTAAGAGCTATTATAGATTCAAATCATAAACTAGCTATACTTTTTAAAGAATTCTCTTTAGCCGAAAGAGCCGATTTGTATTTATTTATGAACCTTAATTTCATGTTGAAAACATCTTTAAAAGAGTTAGCAGAACTATCTGGTAGAAGCCTTTCTACTTTTGAGCGAGAATTTAAATTGATTTTTAATGAAACGCCTCATAAATGGATATTGAAAAAACGGTTACAATTGGCCCATACGCTACTAATCCAAGCCAACAATTTGGTAAGTGATGTTTGTCTTCAAACTGGATTTGAAGACATAGGGCATTTTAGTAAAGCCTTTAAAAAAGAGTTTGGTATAAACCCATCAACATTAAAACAATCTGATGGTAAACTTGTAAAGCTCTAATCAACTAAAAGATGAGCTATTTGAATTAATAATCCAAATTTACACTTCTCGATTTGTTGTTTTTTCTCCAACTAAAACAATTGACGTTTTTAGACAAACACCTATGCTTTTTTCTCATTTATTTTGCTCTTATATTTATCATTAAGAGGGTCGGCGATTATCTTAATAACCAAATAGTGTAACAATGACTGGTAGATATTTTCGCAAAGTTAAAACGCTGACTTTCTATGATAGGTATAGTTAGTAAAATCTATTTAATATGTCTATTAAATTGTGAAGCTACTTTATGGACTTGGTTTGTTGGAATATTAAGGTCAGGGATGTGCATTCCGGATTTGCCCGTGATCTTAAGGGCAGCACTTTTTTCGTTTGTTGGGAGTGATTAGGAAATACATCAAAACTTATAATGCGAAAAAAGCTTTAAAAGAATTTGTAGAGTTTTGTGCTGTACATTTCCACCATAAAAAAATCAAATCAGAAATGGATTTATTAGAACAAGTTTTTAATAGTTTATCTGCAGATGTGAAAACAGAAGCAGAAAAATATTTGACTGAGTTTTTATCAACAGTTGATCCCAACTTACCTGCCAAAATTAAAATTTTTTATGACGAGGCATTGGAAAGAAATATGGTCAATTAATCTTTTTCCATTTCCTTTAGACAGTTTCAAATAGGATCAATAAAATTATAAGAAGAAATAACAGAAATGTTGCACCTATGTTGTACCTAACAAAAAAAGCTTCCCACAATTGAGAAGCTTTGCCTTTTTTAGTGCGGGCGGGGAGACTCGAACTCCCACACCTCGCGGCACTAGATCCTAAGTTAAGCGTATTTTTGACCAAAGAAAGACAAAACACATCATTTTCAACTAGTTACATTTTTATTGATTTGATTTAAAACCAATAAAAACCTACAAAAATCAATAAATGTTGTACCTATGTTGTACCTAAAACAATTAGATTTTTAGTATTTTTACAACACATTCTTCATTGAATTGTTGGACCTGATTTGGCTTTCTTAAAAACCAGGACAATAATGGCATCCAGTGTACAAATAACTTTAAGGAGAAAACCCAATAAAAATGGACAATATCCATTGGCTATAAGAATTACAAAAAATCGCAGGTCAACTTACAAGCTTATTGGACATTATATCGATATTGAAGATTGGGATAATAACAATAAATTGGTAAGGGAGTCACATCCAAATTCTGAAAAACTAAATCAACTGATATCTTCAAAAATTCATGACGCAAATAAAAGATTGATCACCTTACAAACCAAAAATGATGATTTAACAGCTACATTTATTAAAAAGGAAATATACAAATCTAAGAAAAAACTAAGCTTCTTCGAGCTTGCACAAGAACATCTGGAAGAATTGGAAATTTACAATAAACACAATAGATTATCAAGTGATACTGCCTATGTAAACTATATTCAAAGATTTAACAAATCTAAAGAACTATCATTCGATGAAATTGATGAACGGTTCTTAAGAAAATTGAAAATTTACTTGATAAAAGAACACTCCCTTTGTTTAACCTCAATTATGAATGTGTTTGTCTTTATTCGGCTATTATTCAACAAAGCCATTAAGGATAAAATTGCAAAACAGAAACAATATCCATTTGGAGGCAATAAAATTAAAATTAAGTTTCCCGAAACCGAAAAGATTGGATTGAACGCAGATGAGATAATACGTATTGAAACTCTAACCAACCTATCACATAGTGAAATACATGCAAGAAATATTTGGCTATACAGTTTTAATTTTGCAGGTATTAGGGTATCAGATGCCCTGAGAACCAAATGGAGTGATATTAAGGATGATAGACTTTACTATAGGATGGGTAAAAACTGCAAGATATTATCCTTAAAACTTTCAGATAAAGTTAAAAATATCCTCGATTACTATATAAAAGATAAAAGACATGTCGATGACTTTATTTTTCCGGAATTAAAAAAAGCAAATCTGAAAGATTCAAAGGATGTTTTTAATAAAATCAAAACTGCCAATAAAAAATTCAACTACTATTTAAAGTCTATTGCCGAAAAGGCTAACATTAATAAAAAACTGACAATGCATATTGCCAGACATAGCTTCGGAAACGTTGCAGGAGATACTATTCACCCACTAATGCTTCAGAAACTTTATCGCCATAGTGATTTGAAAACCACTATTAATTATCAAGCCAATTTCATTCATAAACCAGCAGATGAAGCTTTAGAAAGTGTCATTAGGAAAGTAGGGTAATTACTGTTAATTTAAAGAAAGTCCCCTATTTTAATTTTGGTGACGTAATAGGATTAAAAACAACTTATGTAACACATTGTTTACCCAGACATTAATAATTATTCATCAACAAGAATAACTCTGCGCTTTCTATGTCACAAAAGTACCTAAATGACATCAAATACAATAATTTAAATTCAACCTACCAAACAATTAGGCCCGATGGGTTCGAACGTTTTATAGGTTATTACAGATTCTTGATGCCCTAAACGTTCTGAAACTGTTGGTATTCCTGAAGCTGTTTCTATTACTTTGTCATAAATTTCCTCTGCTACTTCTTCCAATGTTGCAGTAGAGGAAATAATCTTTCCTGCATTAACATCCATGTCATCAGACATGCGTTCATAGGTATCCGGGTTACCACATATTTTTATTACAGGAGATATAGCCGACCCCACAACAGAGCCTCGCCCAGTTGTAAAAAGAATGACATGACACCCCGAAGCAATGAGCTCGGTAATTTCTGAATTATCATTTATATTCGGAAAACCAAATCTAGGTTCACCATCAGGAACAATATCCATCAAAAAAAGCCCAGGCTTATTTGGCAAGTCACCAGGTTTTATCAATCCAGAAATTAGAGCACTTCCACTTTTGGCATAGGCCCCCAATGACTTTTCCTCTATGGTAGTCAACCCACCATCAGCATTTCCTGGAGCAAAACTGCCATACCCCATAATAGTATAATACCTTGCAGCTTTATCTAATGTTTTTTGAAGTTCTTTTGCTAATAATGGGGTTTCTGCTCGCTTTACAATATCTTCAAAACAGCCAATCATTTCACCTGTTTCCTCAAAAATAACCGTACTATTATTTTTTACCAACTTATCAAAAGTTAAACCTACCGATGGATTAGCGGCAATACCACTGGTTGCATCCGATCCGCCACAAATTGTTCCTATTATCAAGTCTTCAACCAATATGTTTACTTGTTTTGTTTCCTTTAAGGATATAACCGTTTCCTTAATCCATTCCTGTCCTTTGGCAATGGTTTTAGAGGTACCTCCATTATTTTGAATGACTAATGTTTCAACGGGTCTTCCAGATTCATCAATTGCCTCAATAAGTTTTTTTCTATTAAAACTTTCACAGCCCAAGGACACCAATAACACCCCGCCCACATTCGGGTGCGTGCATAATTGTTTCATTATCTTGGCAGCATATTCGTTTGGATAACACCCTCCAAAACCTATTACTTGCACGTTATCATCTCTAAAAGGTCTTGCTATTTCATAAGCTACATGGTGAGCACACTCAACCAAATACGCTACCAATAAAACATTTCGTATGCCCTTTCTCCCATCCTTCCGTTGGTATCCTTTTAATTCCATTTCTTTACTGCTATTATCATCAACTTTCTCTGGTATGCGAATCAATAAAATCACTTTTCATATTATGAAGATGAACATGTTCACCCGCCATAATATCTTGTGTTGCACTTCCAATGGACATGTTGAATTTTATTATTTTCTCACCTTCATAAATGTCTTTTGCAGCTATTTTATCCCCCAACTTAATGGGCTTTTTAATTTTATAATCTATTCCGTTATATTTAAAAGAGTCTTCTTTATTCAAATTTACGGTAAGAACCAAGACATTATCCTTGTCGGAAAGTTTTATTACATGTTCAGAATTTTCCATATTTCAAATAAGCTTCTTGTAGAGCCACACCTTCCATAATGACTTTTCTTACCAAACTTTCTGTTCTAAGTACTTCTTCTGTTTTAAGAACAACCTCTTCTACTATAGCTCGGGTTATAACTACTACGCCATCTCTATCAGCCATAAAATAATCTCATATTTCTCTTAAAATAGAATATCTATCAAAAAAACAGAACAAGTCCTTAATTACCTTATCGTTTGTTTATTCTTCATTTTATTACAAGTCAATTCAATTTAAAATGAAAAATTCATACCATACTTGGACCACATTCTTTGAGCCACATCAACACTACTACCAATGGGTTTATCAGGGTATGTTTCATGAGCATCGGACCACATCTCCATAAAGGTCATGAGTTCCTTTTTAAAACGCTTATCATCATAAGGCTCCCCTTTTAAGAGTTCCTTGTTAATGTGGTCAATAAATTTCTGCCAACGTTTATGGTAATAACCAGAAATAAGTCCCGACCATTCCTTGCGCGCATAACCGTTAATTTCTGTAGTTCCCCAAAGTGTCAGTATCTGCCTTGCGTTCCATTCTAGAATTGCCTTTTCATCAGGTGTTTGCCCCCAACGTTTTGCATCTTCAAGGTTTTTGCCCAACAGCAATTCCTCACGGGTCCCAACCAGTTCATCGATATCCAAAAACAATTGAAGAAGGTGCTTCGATGACACATCAAAGGCATCTGCATCTTTTTCCTTATAGGCCTGTTCCATTTGTTTATGAAAAACAAGAGCGTAATTCGACAAAACCTGACGGGCTATGTTCACCAAGTCGAACTGAAAAGCATCTATCTCGCCTAATTCCTCGGATGCCTTGAGCATATACTCCCAGGCCTCTGCCAGCCTATTATTATCATAATGAACATCCGGTTTTTCCTCAAAACCAGGAACACGCGACATGACCGAAAGAAAATGAAAGGGATGTTTAATAGGACTTGCATAAACGGTTTCCCGAAGGGTTTTCCAGGCCTGTTCTGCATCGCTATTAGAGTGGCCATATCTGTATCCGGCATGCCGTTTGGTCCACGAGTCTATATCCACATCATTGTCCCGCCACGCCATCTCGAACATAAGGTCGTGTATTACGGGATTATATCCTAGGCCCTCATTGACAAAGCCAATCCCCCTTAAATTACCCCTGTCCTTATCATGACGTACCTCCATAATCCCATCGTTTATCTTGTCCAATCCACCTCCAAGGAATACCTTGTTCCCATAATTCTGGATGTTGCACCACAGCCAGGGCTTACCGTGGAAAGATTCGGCCCGTCGCCACATCGGGCGGTCTTCACATGCTAGATCCAGACATATCATCTGCTCGTTGGGAACCGCATCCAAAAACGCCTTGATCCGAGGCTGTGTCCAGAATTTGCTCTGGTGCCAAAACGTCCAGGTCTGGAATACCCATACGGCTTCGGGATCGCTCTTGCTCATGCCCCTGAATATGGCTTTGCCCAAATTTTCAAGATAACTGGTTTCGCCACTGGGCGGGGTCATTTCAATAAAGGTATCCGAAGCATACATATGGTCCGAACCAAAACGTTTGGACTGTTCTTCCATAAAGAGATCGGCTATTTTTTGAAAGAGCGGATCAAGCGGATCCAAAAGGTATGTTGTCCACTCTACCCAATTGACCGTATGCATTTTAGCATCAGGAAATTTGTCCTTTAGTGCCGCGGGCACATGGCCGGTAAACCCCTGCTGAACCGGCGTCATACCCAACGCCCGCTCACGGTCAAGGATTTGTCTGCCTAGTTTCTCATGGCTATCGATCCAGCTTTCTGGCAATGGACCTCCCCATCCGTCCAGACAGCCCATCCACCCAAAGGGCAGGTAAGGTGGGCCGGCGAGGAATCCGCCAATCTGTTCATCGGTCATCCCCAGCCTTTTACACACTGCCTGCCAAGTGGCTTCCTGACCCGTGACTGCAAGTGGTGCGTTAATACCGTTTAGTGCCATATAATCGATTAAGCGTTCCCATTGGGACCAATCCCACCAGGGCATTGAATAGCCAAAGGCACAATAGTTTAGAAAGTACCGGTGCTTTGCCCAGCTGGCTTTTCTGAACACACCATCAATTTCAGGAAGCTTATCTGGCAAATTGATGTTGTTGCCCCGCAAGGACACACTTCGCTTGCAATGTTCCTTTAGGTACCAGTTGAGCCCCATGGCCATGGACACCCCGTTGTTGCCACGGATAACTACCTTATCACGGCGTGTCTCCAACTCGAAGACGTCCTTGTCCCCGTCCTTTGTAATTTCCTCAAACGCAAAACCATCGGCGCGCTCTCCTAACAGCCTTTGCGCAAGCGCCTTTGCCGATTTCACCGACAAAGTATCCGTTTTCAATTCTAATTTTGACTGCTCCTTACAGGATAGCGCTAATACTACCAATATTATGGCAAGTACTTTTACAAATCCTATGCTTCGTATACTTATTACCATTTCATACATTATTAAAAAAATTAATAGGTCTAACCTGCCTTATCATAAGAGAAAACATCGCCAGATTCTAAATTTACCGTAAGCACCAACACATTGTCATTATAAGAAAGTTTAATTACTTTTCTAGAATTTCCCATATTTTAAATAGGCTTCTTGTGGATCTACCCCTTCCATGATGGCTTTCCTTACCAAACTTTCAGTTTTAAGAACTTCCTCTGTCTTAGTAATAACCTCTTCTAATATCTCCTGCGGTATAATTACCACACCGTCCCTATCGGCCATAACATAGTCGCCTGTTCTTATTTCAACCTCTCCTATTTTAATAGGTTCTCCATAGCCAAAAGCTTTCCATCTCCCAACAACATCAACAGGGGTATAATATTTACAGAATACATTAAAACCAATGTTTTTAATGAAAGCTGAATCCCTACATCCCCCATCAACAATATAGCCACGGACACCCCGCAGCTGCAATGTTTCTGATGACAACTCACCCATATGCGCAAGGGTTTCGTCATTTGGCTGGCATATAACAACACTACCTTTCGGTGCTTTAGACAGTAACCCCGTCCAGTTCAATAGGGTTTCATGAGGATCGTAGCCAGCATCATACTTACCACTAACAGTATATATAGGGCCTGCCATTTTTTTATCTATATCCAAGGGACGGATATTATTTGGTAAGGTTTGGTTTGGGTAACCCATCGCTCTCAAAACATCGTAAACGGCGCCGGAATAACATTGTTCTAACCTGTTCGATAAATCGTCATTGATATTCATATATAGTAAAGTTTATATTTTAATATGTTTAATAAATTAAGGCTGGTTTAAATTGTATTTCCCCTTTAGTTCTTGTTTCATTTTTTACGGAAAACCGAAGTGTTATCTTACTTTCATCTATCACTTGAGATGTACGGTTAATTCTTATTTCATTTCCTTGTACTGAAGAAAAATCATCAAGAATTTTTCGTCCATTATAAAATAATTCGACATTTTCAATTTCTATTTCAACTTCTGGATTATAGTTTTCAATTTTAACGATAAACTGTCCAGGCATTTTAATCTTTCCGGTAAGGTCAACATCAATGTTTTTATTTTCAGTAGTATCAAAATTACTTACCAATTGCCATTCTGACCATGGACTAATAGCCTTCTCGGGAGGAGGGATAAAGTCTTCTACAAAATAAACCAACAAATTTCTTATTAATGGGGTATTAACATTCTTTGTAACGGTTAATCTTATTTTCGAAACTTTTATACCAGTAAAATAGTCAATTTTTTTTCGTCCAACGGATTGTCCAGAACAAAGTTCTTTCCATTTGCCGTTTACAAAACCTTCTATTCTATATTTGCGGATACGGTGTCCCTGACGGTAATCTTCCATCGTAACAACATGGTTTATTTTTTGAGGTGAAGGCAATTCAAGGATTACTTCTGTTCCTTTTACATTTTCAACAAATGCAAGGGGTGTTTTGAACCGACGGTTTATCTCATTACCAAAAGCTTTGTATAACTTTTGGTCCGCTTTAGGAATTAAACCAGTTGTATCTGGTGTTGAATTCAGCAAAAACACGCTTCCATAACCAATTGACTTGTAATAACATTCCATTAGGTTATCCAGGGATATCCTCTTTTCTTCCTTTATTGGAGACCAAAACCAGTAGTGGTCATATAAAGTGGTATTGGTTTCTAATGGAGCCCACACATCGCCATTAGGATCGCCATGAACTTGAGTGGATACACCCGTATTGAAATCCTTACTTTTTACAGTATTCCAGACAGGATAAAATAATTTTCCAGATTCAGTTCCAGGCCATCTTAAGGAAGCATGTGGTCCCTGAAAAATAACAGCGTTTTTAGCATGTTTTTTCAAAATGTCAGAAACATCAATTTTGCAGCTCCCATCAAACCATACCTCTATCATTTCCCCATATTTTGTTAGTACCTCCGTTAATTGCTGGCGATATACTTTATTGTATGCCTCTTGTTTAGAGGGATCCACGGTAAGTCCACCACTACCAATACCAGCTCCCCAGTTATCATCCCCAGGGTAAACATAAATACCCAAATTTAAACCATACTTTTTACAGGACTCAGAGAGTTCTTTCAAAACATCACCTTTACCATTTTTGTATGGTGTCTCTTTTATTCCATAATTGGTAGTTTCTGTTTGCCACCAACAGAAACCACCCGTATGCTTGGCTACAAAAAGAATTTCTTTTGCTCCCCAAAGCAGCGCAGTCTCACACCATTGATCGGTATTTAATTTCGAAAGTTTCATTTCAGATAATGGCGTGGAATGGTTATCATATTCCCTTCCCTGCCATGTACAAGGATCCAAACAAAGAAACATAATGCGTTCTTGTTCATGCCATTTATACTGTATTTCAGAAGGTTTGGCCAAAATTACATCTTCAACTGGTTTTTGCTTTTGATGACACGATACTGTACCAAGTAACATTAAAAGAGATATAATAGAAAAAAGAATGTCTATCTCTTTTTTGCCCGATTTTATCTTTACCATTTTACTATTTATTTCAATTTTGCTTCATTGCTTAAAGCTCTACAATCTGCATAATACATCCCATTTTGAACTTAAAGTCACAACAACCCAAATATACTGGGACAGACACTCTTTTTTAATTAAAACAAGTCTACAATTAAGACCATTTATCATAAAAATGCTCTACAAATATTTGTAATAAACAATACTTTATTTGATACATTAATATTGTTCTTAGCCTATATCTCCACAAATCCCATAGAATAAAATCAACAAACTCTTTTTGACTAATTCTGTTTTTTAAATGTATATCTTTTGCCCTCTTCGGTTAATAATTCAACAATTCCTAAGGCATTTACTTTTATAACTTCTTTAGCCCCTGTGTCATGACTTGTACATTCAATATTATTCCAAGGACTAAATAACCTAAGTTTACCCCCAACAGTAGAAGTAATGCGCAAACTATGTACACTTCCATTCTTCTGTTCAGCAGAAACCAAAAACCCTCCTGTTGCCCTTAGCGTCTCAAATTTTGCATCTTCGTCCTTTGGCCAAGCCGGAAACAATCTAATAATGCCTTCAACACTTTGAAGCAGCAATTCTGATATGGCTCCTGAAACGGCAAACATTTCCGTATAGTGACCAAACTTATTAAATGGTGCCCACTCCCTTGACAAACGTAAACTACCGTTTGGTTTAGCTCTTAATCCAATCTGTTTTTGAAACCACAACCTTGCGTCGGGAGTACTTAATCGCGCTTTGGCCACAGCGAGCATAATGGTAGAATTATTACCATTGGTTTTAATGTTTTGTAGTGTATTTATAAAAAGTTCCTTTTCTTGTTCAGAGGAAAAAAACGTAATTTGTTCTGCTGGAAATACCGGTGTTGTTGGTACAGGAATATTATACTCCAATGGTTTCCCTGCATTTCTATCTACTAAATAGCCCGACTCCTCATCTACAGGATATGGAGGAAGCCTATTTAAATATCTCCTAACTTTTTGTGCCAATTCTAAATCCGCATTTAGTTTTTCGGAAGCTTCAAGAAAACCTTCAAACATTAATTTCATGAAAGCAATATCAAAAGGGCAGTTATATACCCCAAAAGGCATGTGCTCCGGGGATACGGTCGGCCCTAAAATTAAATACCCTTCACTATCAAGGCTACATTGTTCAGAAAAAGCAGCATAGAACCTGGCCATTTCACGAATGGCAGGATATATCTTGTTCAATTGCTCTTGTGTTGGACAATATTTATAGGAGAGCCATAAATTGTGCATTAAAAAGCCTGAAAGCCCCAACGTATAAGCCCAAGGCCCTCCTGCAAACATCCTGTTATTGTTGGATTTGCATTCCTCTGGATTGACAGGCTCATGACGATAAATGTTATGGGGATAGAACGCTCCCTCAACGTCATAGGTTTGTTTAGCAAACCATTGGGCACGAGGCAAATAATTCAGAACTACTTTATTGTAAGGATTAATAAACTCTACATGATTTGTATTTAGAAAGCTCCAAAATGTCTGTTGAAAATTATAGTTTATGGTATAATTATCGTGCCAACCGTCAAGCGGCTGAAGTAACGGGCCTATAAACAAGCCTATAGCCTGCGATTTTGGGTTTTGTGCACAACGCGCAAAATAAAGATTTCTATACCATACTTTTGACAAGTCCAAATCGGAAAGCTTTATGCCGCTCGCCTGCCAATAGTTATACCAAAGTCCCTCATGCTTCTCAACTATGGCTACTTCCTCTTTTTGTAGGTATAGATTTGCTAAAGCAATGGCTTTATCCAAAGGGTTTTCGGCTTCAAGAGAACTTACTACGGCGATATAATGGTTTTCTCCTTTACTGGCCATAGCGGTGGCTACGTGCATGCCTTTCCAATCGCCACTTTCATCAGGTGGCAGTTCTTGCTTTACCCATTGTACCCCATCATTACTTCCTGTTAAAGCATGTGGAATTGGCTCCCAGGGCTGGTCTTTTAATTTAATTACATGGGCTGTTTTTATATAATAAACATTGTCCTGCAACAATGCCCTAACAATTATCTCTCCCCCATTAATATTGGCATTGGCACGAAAAACATCGATGGTTGCCTGTTGGCTTCCCGAATAATCAATTTCTACATTCGCAAAGTTAATCGACAAGGGATAGGGTTTATTCCAACTTGGTGGCAAATCAAGTTCACGGGATGTTCTTCCTGATTTTATATCAATTCTTGCAAGCTCTTTGTCTTCTTTGGTATCAATCCGCGCATCATAAACATCATTTTTAGCCAGTCTTAAAACAATTTGATTTTGTTTTGCATATAGTAATGAATGCAAATCCCCATTGCCTTGTATAACTGCATCTTCAGATGCAGAATCTAACTTATCTAATGTAATTTTTGCCTGTTCCAGCATTTCGGGATATGGAACTCCCCCTGCTGGCCATTCTTTAACACTTTGAGCAGAACACGCCATTAACATGCCCACTAAAAATACGGATATGATCCCTGTAATCCTGAAGCTCCCCCTCATTTCAAACTTAATTTACTTAATAAAAATTGATTCTGTAAGTAGTATATCCTTAGATGAACTTCCAACCATAATTTCAAATTCACCAGGCTCAACAACGTATTCCATATTTCTATCCCACAGCCCCAGTTCTGAAAAAGGTATCTCGAACTCAATTGTTTTAGATTCCGATGGGTTGAGCGCAACTTTCTGAAATGCCTTTAATTCTTTAACGGGTGTTGCCACCGAGCTTATTTTATCATTAACATAAACCTGAACAACTTCTTTACCGGCACGCTTTCCTGTATTTTTAATGTTTAGAGAAAGCTTAACACTTTGCCCTTCAGATATCCCATCTTGTGCTATTACCAAATCTGAATATTCGAACTTCGTATAACTTAGTCCATAACCAAACGGATATAAGGCATCGGTTGAGCTAAACACATAATCACGCCCTGGCGCCTCTCTTGTTCCCGGCTGATGATAAAAACCTCTTCCCGAAGGTTGGTGGTTATAAAAGACAGGCACATGCCCAACACTTTGCGGGTATGAAACAGGAAGCTTACCTGATGGATTAACATCACCAAAAATTATATTTGCCACGGCATTTCCTCCTTGTTCCCCAGGATACCAAGCGTCTAAAATTGCAGGTATATGCTCACTTTCCCATTTTATATTATAAGCCCTTCCATGAACCATAACCATTACAATGGGCTTTCCTGTTTTTTGAATTGCTTCTATTAATTCTGGCTGAACACCCGGAGGTCTTAGATCTGCCCTGTCAAACCCTTCTCCACATGTTGGATGGTCTTCAGAGGAATCCTCTCCCCACCCTATACCGGAAAGCGTCATGCTCGTACCTCCTATAACCAAAACTACAACATCACTTTTTGTAGCTACATCTACAGCTTCGGCAATGCCCTCTGTACTCAAATCGGTAATATCACAGCCTTCCGCATAATTTATTATCACCTTACCCCCTACATAACGCTTTATCCCTTCCAAAACCGTAATTCCCGAAGATTTTGCCTTGGTCGCACTATAATCTCCGTACTGCACCCTATCTGCATTGGGTCCGATAACCGCTATGGACTTGTAGTCTGAAAGGTTTAATGGCAACAGATCATTTTTGTTCTTTAACAATGTAATGGATTCTTCAGCAATTTGTCGCGCTACTTCTAAAGACTCCTTTGTATGTACTATTTTAGACATATCCTCGGGAGCCTTATAAGGTTTTTCAAAAAGCCCCGCTTTAAATTTTACAGTTAAAATGTTTGTAACGGCTTCGTCTATTAATGCTGCTGACAAACGTCCATCTTCTACCAATTTCTTTAATTCTGAATAGGCATAAGGATGTGGCGCCTCTAAATCGACACCTGCAGTAATGGCCTGTAATGCCGTTTCTGATTTATTTGCCGATGTTTTATGAAAAAACTCCAACATGTGTATGGCTCCATAATCGGAAAACACATAACCGTTAAACCCATACTCCTTTCTTAAAATATCACGTATAAGATATGCGTCGGCATGTAACGGGATTCCATTTAATTCGTTGTATGAAGGCATAACCGAATAGATATTGGCATCTTGCACGACTTTTTTAAATGGATACAGGTGAAGATCCCTTAAATTTCTCATCCCAACTTCATTCGGGCCCAAATTAATGCCTGCTATGGGTGTGCTATAGGCTACAAAATGCTTGGCGGTACACATTAAATGGTTATCTGGAATGTGATTTTTTGTAACCTCCGGATCGCCCTGCATTCCTATAACAAATGACTTCCCCATCTCAGCCACATGAAATGGATCCTCTCCAAAACATTCTTCAACACGCCCATACCTTGGGTCTCTGGCCAAATCAAATAAAGGAGATAGTGCCTGGTCGACACCTCCCGCAGTGGCCTCTTGTGCTATAATTTGCCCCATTTTTTTTATCAACTCGGGGTTCCAGGTGCTTCCTTGCGCTATGGCTTGCGGAAAAATGGTAGCTCCAAAGGCCAATTGCCCATGCAAGCATTCTGCAATTTGTATCCCAGGAATTCCCAATCGGGTGTTTTCTCTCAAGTATTTGTCTGCTGCTTCCGAAAACTTTGCGATCTCCTCCACTCCAATAAAAGGGCTTTCCAGACATCCAACACTGTTTCCTTTAAACAATTTTTTAAGAGACTCATCCGTTACCTTTCCATTTTCATCTGTTTCTAACTTACTTAAACTTAGCATTGACATTTGAGCTATTTTTTCTTCTAATGTCATGCGTCCCAGCAAGTCTGACACCCTTTCCTTTATAGATAACTTAGGACTTTTATACGGCATAACGGTTTGGCTAAATCCAAATTGAACTACACAACAAAACCAAATAATTATGATAAGTTGACCCTTATTTTCTTTATTCAAATCTATCATTATTGTTAAAATTTACAACATTTATTTACTCCTTTCAAAAAACAATTAGGTAAACACAAATTTTTTATGCATATGGATATCTGCTATCAATTTCAAAATGTTGAGCAAAATTGCAAAATGCCGCCTTTCAAAGTGAAGGACGACATTTTATCAAATTGAAAAAAACTACTAACTCAAAATTTGTACTTTTAATACCCCGTTTTTTGGTCTAACTCAGGATTTCTGTCGATCTCAGACTGAGGAAATGGCCAATTATAATGATGGGATTTAAAGTTAAGACCACCAACACCTAAACCAGGCTCATCAACTACGCTAAGTACATCTTGTATCGTCCCCCATCTTTTAAGATCCAAATACCTATGCCCTTCGAAAGCCAATTCTATTTGTCTTTCCAATCGGATGCTTTCTCGCATATCATCTTTGCTTAATCCAGAAGGCAGATCAGGCATTCCCACTCTTGACCGCACCTCATTAACTGCGTCATGCACCGATTGATCTGGCCCAACAGCTTCATTTTGTGCCTCTGCGTACATTAACAACACATCGGCATAACGAAGATGTATAATATCCATATCACTAAGAACATCATATCCAATTGGACCAATTGTCTTATCGACACCTTTTTGAACTCTATATCCAGTTTCCGTAGGCTCTTGTTGAATTTCTTGCCCATCAATAAACCACGGTTCAACTTGAATGGTTTGAAGTAATCTTGGATCTCTATCCGCATAAGGATCGGCTGGATCGTACAATGGCGACAAATCAATTGACAAACCATCTACACTTTGATAAGCATCAACGAGTTCCTGTCTTGGATTTGGCTGTGACCACCATCCTACATAAATTTGATACCAATGGGTGTTATCCGGTGCTAAAAATTTTGTAGAGAACAAGATTTCGTCGGGATTGGATTCTTGTCCAGAGGTTAAGAAAAGCCCTGTATAGTCGTTATAAAGGCTTGTATTTCCTGAAGCCATAACTTGACCCGTTAATGCCGCAGCTTGAGTCCATTCCCCACTATGTAAGTGTACTTTAGCTTTTAATGCTAACGCAGAATTCTTTACAACATTCCCCATGTATGCTTCATTTGGAAGGCTAGCTATAGCATCGTCTAAATCACTATGTATAAAATCCAAAACCTGTTGACTGGTACTTTGCTTTATTTTTGACTCTTCAACGGTAGGAGGTGTACCATAAATCACAACATCTCCATAAAATTGCTGTAGGTTAAAATAAAACCAAGCACGAATAAATTTTACTTCTCCTATATAACGACTTTTAGTAGTTTGATTCATATCCAAGTCGGCTATATTTTGTAAAAACACATTGCAAGAAGAAATGCCTTTATATGCGTCATTATACATGGCATTAATGACTCCTCCAGTCGAAGGCAATATATCTCCTCTTGAAATATTCATTACCTGATCCGAGTTTTGCGTATTATAACCATTATCGGTCAGGCAGTCTAAATTATACCTAGTTACACTATATACACTTGCTTGAAGGCGACTATAAACTCCCACTAAAGCAATATATGCATCCGATTCACTTTTCCAAAAAGTCTGGCTAGAAACTTCATCTAAGGGGTTTTTATCCAGAAAATTATCACTACAAGAAGAGCACATTAATATAATGGATAAGCCAAATGTTATTATATTATTTTTCATATCTTTTTTTATTATAATTTAAGTTTAACTCCCATAGACAATATCTTTGTTTGTGGGTATACACTTCCTCTAGTACTCCACCATTCGGTCCCCAATCTTTCAGGATCAACATGCTTCATTTTAGTAAAAGTAAACAGGTTGTCTGCCGAAAAATACACTCTAGCATCTTTTAATTTAATCTTCTCACACACTTCTTTTGGCAGGTTGTAACCAATTTGAAGGTTCTTAATTCTCATATAGGATGCATCTTTCAAGTTATATGTATTCTCGGTTCCGGACATTGGCGTATAACCATAGGTTGAAAATGTCCACAAGGCAGGCATAGTTTGACTTGGATTTTCTGGTGTCCAGGCATTTCTCCAATCTGTTGTAGGAGCAGTCCCTTGGGTAAAGGGCCAAAAGCCCCACCAAGTTAAATAGTATTTTTGTCCTTCAACACCTTGAAAAAATACGGACATATCCCAATTTCTCCATTGAAGTGAAATATTTCCTCCATAAGTAAAATCTGGCTGTGCTCCATCAACGAAAACCCTATCATCTGCATTAATAACACCATCTCCGTTCGCATCTCTAAATCTTAAATCTCCCGGCTGTGGACTTCCCGGATGTGTCGGAGCGGCATCAATCTCTGACTGAGACTGAAATATACCATCCCATTCAATCATATAATATTCACCTATAGGTTGTCCTTCAACTGTAGAGTTTCTTCCAAAACTTGGAGCACTTACTTTAGTTACTTCATTCTTGTTTTTAGAAAAATTAAAATCAACAGCGTATGACAATTCCCCTACTTTATTTTTATGACCCAATAAAAGCTCTATACCTTTGTTTTCCATTGAGGCAAAATTGATAGTTGGTGCAGAAAGTCCAACACTAGCTGGTATTTCTGCTTGTGACAAGATGCCCTCTGTTTCTTTCTTGTACCAATCAAAAACCATTGAGAAAAGACCGCCTCCAAATGATAAATCCACACCAATATCTGTACTAGTTGTTTTTTCCCACTCTAAAGTTTTATCTGTTAAACGATTTTGAACAACCCCTTGGTCTAGACCTGCACCTAAAGGATAAGCCACTGTTGACAAAACATCTTGATAAGGGTAATTACCTATATTCTGATTACCCAATTCACCCCATGAAGCCCTTAGCTTTAGGTTATCAACCCAGTCGACATCTTGCATAAACGCTTCATTAGAAACACGCCACCCGGCAGAAACTGATGGAAAGAATCCCCATCTATTGTCTTCAAAAATCCTAGAAGTCCCATCGTATCTTGCATTAGCCTCAATTAAATAGCGCTCTTTAAAATTATAGGTCAATCTACCAAAATAGGATTGAATAGCCCACTCAGTCGCTGTACCACCAAGACCTTGACCCTCTGAATTTCCCGCATTTATTTCAGTAAGTTGAGGAAAATTAAAATCTCTTCTAGAACCTTCTAAATATCTCCAATGGAATTCCTCTTGGTTATAGCCCACTAAAGCCGACACATTGTGTCCTCCAGAAAACTCTTTTGAATAATTTAATGTTGTATAAAATGTTGGTAGCTTGCTTTTTTCAAACCTGTTACGCACCCCGTTAAAAACAGGCCAACCATCAGAATAATACTCGCCTGTCGCAAAAGAATAAGCCTCTATTGGATAGTTTACAAATTTATTGAAGGAATCAGTATAATCAATAGACCCCTTTAGCTCCCAAGTCAACTCAGGAAGGATATCATATTTCAAAAATGCATTAACTCTTATGTTCTTCGACTCATAAAAGTTTCCTCCTTCATTAGCAACAAACTCAGGATTTCTATTTACCCAAAATTCTGGCCAAGCGTTATGACTATATCTTCCACTACCATCTGCCAAGTAAGGACTATACATTGGCTGTGCGCCGTATACAACTAAAAGAAAATCGGAATCAGTTAACCATGGCTCTTTTCTATCCCCTATGGCCATACTAATATTAGTTCCAAAAGTCAGTTTATCAGTTATCTTTGTATCAATATTTAATTGGCCTGTATACCTTTTAAAGTTATGACCAATAACGACTCCTTCCTGATCATAATACCCTAAGTTTGCATAAAATCGCGTCTTTTCACTCCCCCCAGAAACACTCAAATTATGTCTATACACTGGCACGGTTCTAATAGAATGATCCAGCCAATTAAAATTAGGATACTGAGGATCATTGGGAGCGGCATTTCTGTAAGAATCGATTTGTGACTGAGAAAAAAGGTTCGCTATTCCCTGTCTTTCATGTGCCGTATTCCACATTTCCATATACTCAACAGAATTATTAACAAAATCAGGCAATACAGCAGCAGAATGATAAGCTACATTTCCATGGTAACTAATATCAACCCCATCTTTAATTCCGGTCTTTGTAGTAACAACAATTACTCCATTAGCCGCTCTGGCACCATAAATAGAGGCTGATGCAGCATCTTTTAAAACCGATATAGACTCTACATTCTCCGGATCAATATTATCTAGAGATCCCGCAATACCATCAATAATTACCAAAGGATTACTACCAGCACCACTAAAAGTACCTGTACCCCTTATTCTTATATATGTATTTTCTTTTCCAGGTTGACCCGAACCTTGATTAATTCTAACTCCTGTCAATTTTCCTTGTAACATATTGGCTACATTATTTATAGGACGTTTGGTAAGTTCTTCATCATCTATGTTAGCTACGGACCCCGTAAGGTTAATTTTCTTTTGTTTACCATATCCAATAACGACAATTTCATCCAATTGTGATACCTGCAACTCTACATTAATTGACGAGATATCTCCCACAGTAATTTCTTGAGACTGCATACCTACATAAGAAAACTGTAATACATTTCCTTTTGATGCAGAAATAACATACTTCCCATCAAAATCAGTGACAACCCCCACATTTGTTTGAAGGTTTAACACAGTAACACCTGGCAATGGAACACCTGAATCATCTGTTACAGTTCCAGAAATGTCAGACTGCAAGGCAACATACATCTCACTTTCACTTAATGCTCTTGCATTAAAACAGAAGAGAGATACTAATACCAAAATGCCTAGAAATGGCTTTTTTAGTTGATTTAATTTCATAAGATTTTTGTTAATAGGTTATTAATTGTTGTTTAATTAGTTAGCACCGCTATTAAAAGCCAATACTTGAAATAGTTTTTTTACACATATTAAGATTGTTTTTAAATTTAGAGAGGCAATTTACAAAAATTATTCATATATAAATAATTTATTCAGAATATTTTTTTCATATATAAATAACTAACCTCATTAATTAGGCTAATCAAATTTTAAGAAATGGAAAAATTAATACAGAATAAAATACCTTCCCCTATAGATCGATCCCCAAATTCTTCTTGATTGATTTAACGGTCTCTTTAATCTTATTGAGAATTTTATCCGAGCCAAGAAGCTCTTGAACCTGACCTGACAACATAGTCACAACTAAAGCCCCAAGAATATTAATCTCAGGAATATAAATTGGCACTCCAATATCAATAACACCTTTAGTCGTTTCACTTTCTTTAAAATCATACCCTTTTTCAGCGACCAACTTTATTTCACTTAAATAATCTAACTTATCAACCTCATTCAAATCACTGAAATTCGCATTTCTATTTAAATATATCAGCTGCTCCTCTTCTTTTAATTGAGATAACATAATACGACCCGAGGTAGAATTAAACAAAGGAAACCTACTCCCTACTTCCACCGAAAGCGACACGGGACCAGGACTAGAGCATTCAGAAACAATTAGAAGCTCATCAAAGTTTAAAATAGACAAGTGACATGATTGCTTTGAAAAACCTGCCAATTCTTGCATCGGATAAAAAGCGGCAGACCTTAACGCATATAGAGGAGGGTGCCTATGAGCCAGGTAATACAATTTCAAAGACAGTTTGTACTTGCCAGAAACATGACTCTTTATTATATACCCCCTTTCCTCTAAACAAACCAACATACGATAAATTTCATTTGGTTTTTTATTGATCCCCGTAGCAATCTCAGTTTGCGACTGATCTACGGCCTGCATCGAAAGATATTCAATAATATCTAAGCCCTTATCCAGAGCTGGAGAGTTATACTTAGTCATACTTACAATAATATAGCTTCATTTTTATACAAACACACCTAAGCCATAAAAGTATAAAATTAATTTAACGTGATTATGTTTTTAAAAATAAAATCAAAAAACAATTTTCCATATTTAAATTTTATATTTATATTTGAAAACATGAATTCACTAAACACAATAATCGGTATTTTTCTTCATTCTGCAGGAGGCATATCGGCTTCTACCTGTTACTTACCATTCCAAAAAGTTAACAAATGGTCATGGAATAGCTACTGGCTGATCCAGGCCATATTTGCCTGGTTGGTTTTCCCACTTGTTATTGGTTACCTAACGGTTCCAAACTTATGGAAAGTTTTTATTGAGTCCCCTTCGTCAGTCATGCTTAATGCATTTTTACTGGGAGCTGTATACGGTTTTGGTGGTATGGCATTTGGTTTTGCCATAAAACATATTGGGTTTTCACTTACTTATACCATTTCAATTGGGCTCTCTGCCGTTTTGGGCACTATAGTCCCTTTAATCATACACGGCACACTTATAAAACAGTTCTCAAAACCGGGAAGCATGATTGTTTTAGCAGGCATGCTATGCTCTTTGCTTGGTGTTTTTTTATGCGGATTGGCAGGACGTAAAAAAGAGAAAGATTTGAAAGCATCCAACCAATTAAATGCCAACGGTTTTAATTTAAGGAAGGGCTTGGCCCTGGCCATATTTGCCGGTGTTTTTTCTGCCATTTTTGGTGTTTCCCTTGAATTGGGGGCTCCGGTTGCAGAAATTGCCGATAAATATGGAGCAGGTCATTTCGAAGGCAATGCCAATCTATTCCTCTCCACTTCGGGCACTTTTGCCACAAACTTTATCTGGTTTGTTGTTTTGGGTTTTCGAAAAAACACCATAAAGGAAGTAGTTGCCGTAAAATCTTTGGGTTACAAAACATGGGGCTTAAACACGTTTCTCTCCATACTAACAGGAGGATTGTGGTATTTACAATTTTTCTTTTATGGCCTGGGGCATGTTAGAATGGGTAATTTCAAATTTGCAAGTTGGGCCATCCATATGGCCATGCTTATCTTTTTTAGTTACCTCGTTGGGGTATTAATGAAAGAATGGAAAAACGTCTCCAAACAAACCTACATAGTACTAATTACCGGATTGATTGTTTTGGTATGCTCTTTCGTAATAATTACCTATGGAAGCACGCTTGGATCCCACTAGCACAAACAATACCCGTAAAAGCATAAGTTAAAAATGGACACAAATAAAAACAACATATCCTTAAAAGGCATTGCCTGGAATCATACCCGGGGATTCACCTCTGTAGTGGCCACTGCGCAGCGATTTGAAGAGTTAAACCCAAATATGAGAATTACATGGGAGAAAAGATCGCTTCAAGCATTTGCCGATGCTTCGCTTGATGAATTAACAAATAACTACGATTTGTTGATTATGGACAACCCTCATGTTTCAATAGCAGCTCGTGACAACAACCTACTGGCTTTTAATGATTATTTAAATGCCGAATTTATTGAAGAATTAGCGAACAACAGTGTGGGAAAATCACATGCCAGTTACAACGTCAATGGCAAACAATGGACATTGGCAACTGATGCAGCAACCCCTATAGCTACCTGGAGGGAAGATTTGATACATCAACAGAACATTCAAATTCCTAATACATGGGAAGATTTATTAACACTAACCAAAACCGGAAAAGTAGCTTTTGCATCCATCCCTATAGACACATTAATGCATCATTATATGCTATGTGAGGCCTTAGGCGCCTCTGTTTTCACTAGCAAAATCGTAGTAGCCCCACGGGAAATCATGATAGATGCCATAAAAATGTACAAAAAGCTGGTTGACTTAGCACCTTCATATTGTTTAGAAATGAATCCAATACATATCGCTGAACTTATGACCAGTACAGATGAGATCGTATATAGTCCATTTAATTATGGGTACTCCAATTATTCGAAAAAGAATTATGCCGACAAGGTCTTAAAAGCTGGAAGTTTGGTGACTTTAAACGGCAAAAGGTTACGCTCTGTTTTAGGTGGCGCCGGCATAGCGGTATCTTCTAAAACCAAACACGCCAAAGTTGCAATGCAGTATGCCGAATTTAACGCTACTGAAAAAATACAATCAGGTTTATATTTTGACTTTGGAGGACAACCAGGACATAGGAAGTCATGGTTGAACGAAGAAGTAAACAAACAAAGTAAAAACTTTTTTAAAGACACATTACAAACCTTAGATAAAGCTATAATGCGCCCTCAGTACTATGGATACATGTATTTTCAGGACAATGCAAGTCCAGTAATACATGAGGCTGTTTCTGGAAAAGTTTCTATTGAAGCTGCTGTAGATAAAATGAACGCTTTATATGCTGAATCCCTTAAATTATAAGAAATACATCAAATGAAACCTTTAGAAGGCATATTAGTTATTGAATTTAGTCAGTTCATGGCTGGTCCGTCAGCTGGATTGAGATTAGCGGATTTAGGTGCTCGTGTCATTAAAATTGAACGCCCTGAGGTTGGCGAAGGAACCAGACAACTGGCAATTAAAAACCTATTTATTGACGATGACAGCTTGTTGTTCCATACAATTAACAGAAATAAAGAATCCTATACTGCAGACCTAAAAAATCCTGAAGACTTAAAACGAATAAAAAAATTAATAATATCTGCTGATATCATGACTCATAACTTTAGGCCAGGAGTTATGGAAAAGATTGGTTTGGATTATGAAACAGTAAGAGGTATAAATCCAAAAATAGTTTATGGTGTTGTTTCTGGTTATGGACCGTTAGGTCCCTGGGCAAAAAAGCCTGGACAAGACTTATTAATTCAGGCTTTGTCGGGCTTAAGCTATTTATCCGGATCTGCAAACGACCATCCAACCCCTATGGGATTAGCCGTATGCGATATTTTAACCGGTATACATCTAGCACAGGGAATTTTAGCGGCACTTATTAGACGTGGCAAAACACAAAAAGGGGGTCTGATAGAAGTTAGCCTTTTAGAATCTACCCTCGATTTTCAGTTTGAAGTTTTAACAACTCACTTTAATGATGGCGGCAAACACCCTAAACGTGCAAAGCAAGGGAATGCACATGCCTACTTAAGTGCTCCTTATGGCATTTACAAGACCAAGGATGGCTATTTATCTTTAGCAATGACACCGATCACCAAACTTGCAACATTGTTGCAAATAGATATTCCTAGAGCCTATAAACTAGAGAAAAATTGGTTTGACAAACGTAACGAAATAATGGATCTGCTGCGCAGTGTCTTTATTACTAAAACTACCGAACAATGGCTTGTATTACTTGAAAAGGAAAATATTTGGTGCTCCAACGTTTACAGCTACAAAGATCTTTTGGAACATGAAGGCTACAAAGCTTTACAAATGGATCAAGATATTATAACATCCAACGGAAAAAACATTCGCACAACAAGATGCCCTATAAGAATTGACGAAGAACGTTACTACAATACAAAATCTGGCCCGAAATTGGGAGAGGATACAGAGCGTATCATCAAAGAATTTAGTTTATAACTATGGATATATTCATCAAAACCATTAAATAATGAATGTAATTAAATGTTTACTTCCAATAATTTTACTTGCAAGCTGTGCTAAAGAACTTGATTTAACAATAAACGCTAGCTCCACAGACCCTTACAATATAATTTGGAAGACACCTAGTAAAGATCACACAGGATCAATGCCAACAGGCAATGGAGACATTGGATTGAACGCTTGGACAGAGACTAATGGTGACATTTGCTTTTATATTGGAAAAACAGATACTTGGGGAGATAATGGTCGCTTACTTAAAGCAGGGAAAGTACGCATAAAATCTACCCCCCCCATTACCATTCCCAATGGAGACTTTAAACAAGAATTAGATTTAAAATCTGGAACTATAAAAATAGATTCAAAAGGAAACATAAGCGGGAAACCAGTAAATCTTAGCTTTAAAATATGGGTAGACGCCAACCATCCTGTTATTTATATTAATCAATCAAGCACTGTACCCGTATCCCTTACTGCAAATATAGAGCTCTGGCGTACTAAACGTGATTCACTACCTGAAATTGGTGTTAGTGACCTTTTAGAAAAAAGGGATATGCCAGGCAGCCTCTACCAACCTGTTATTGTCAAACCGGACAACTTAATCTCTGGGGATAAAAATTACATAGGTTGGTACCACCATAACAAGAAATCGATTGGATTTGATTTAACAAATAAATTGCAGGGGCTGACTGAATACTTTGAAGGGGACCCCATACTCCATCGCACATTTGGAGGCACAATTACTGGAACAAAAGCGGATAAGATAAATGATTCTACACTCGCCGTACCATCGGCCAAGGAAAGCACCATAAAAGTTCATGTCCTTACCCAACATCCTGCAACACCCGAAAATTGGTTGGAAACAATGGAAGGCATTATTTCTAATGTTAATAAAATACCAATAGACGAACACTATAGGGCGCACAAAGAATGGTGGCGTACTTTTTGGGACAGAAGTTGGATTAATGCAACACCTAATGACAATATAGAAGCTAACAATAAAAACAATAACGCCTTTATTATATCACGAGCATATACATTACAACGATTTTTAGATGCTTCAGCCGGAAGGGGAAATTATCCCATAAAATTCAACGGATCTATTTTTACAGTACCAACCAACGATAAGCCCGGAGGAGCAGATTATAGAAGATGGGGACCGGGTTACTGGTGGCAAAATACGCGCTTGCCCTATTTAAGCATGTGTGCATCCGGAGATTATGACTTAATGCAACCACTTTTTAAAATGTATGCTGATGACATCTTTAAACTTTCAAAATACAGAACAAAAAAATATTTTGGATTTGACGGTGCTTATTTTCCAGAATGCACTTACTTCTGGGGGTCTACATTCACGGCGACCTATGGATGGACGCCCTATGAAGAAAGAGAAGACCCACTACAAGAAAGTGGTTGGCATAAATGGGAATGGGTAGCAGGTCCAGAATTAACATTTATGATGTTGGACTATTATGATTACACACAGAATACAGATTTTCTAAAGGAAAAAGTAATTCCCGTAGCCAATGAAATTATAAAATTCTTTGACAACTATTATAAAACCAACGATGCAGGGAAATTAGTCATGTACCCTTCAATGGCCGCTGAAACATGGTGGGATTGCACCAATCCCATGCCAGAATTATCTGGCCTCCATAGTATTACAAAAAGACTTTTATCCCTACCAGAAAATTTAACCCAAATTAAAGACAGGGAATTTTGGAGTAAAATGAATGCTAAACTTCCCGATTTACCTTTAAGAGACACCCCTTCCGGTAAAGCTTTGGCTCCAGCCGAACGTTTTGAGGACAAAAGAAATGTAGAAAACCCCGAATTATATGCCGTTTTTCCTTTTAGATTATACGGTGTAGGTAAGCCAAATATTGAATATGGAAAGAACGCATTAGAACATCGCTGGGATAAAGGTGCTTTCGGTTGGAGACAAGACGATATATTTATGGCTTATCTAGGAGAAACAGAACAAGTAAAAGCAAACCTAATAGAGCGTTCAAGAAATTATGACAAAAATTCTCGATTCCCTGCCTTTTGGGGGCCTAATTATGACTGGACACCAGACCAAGACCACGGAGGTATTTTGATGAAAGCTTTTCAATCTATGCTCATGCAAAGCGACCCATATTCTGATAAAATTTACCTCTTACCGTCATGGCCAAAAGAATGGAATGTGGAGTTTAAACTCCATGCTCCAAAAGAGACAACATTAAAAGGGCATATTGTTGATGGGGAAATTAAGTCCTTAGAAGTGTTTCCTGAATCAAGAAAAGCCGATGTAATAATATTAAACAACAAGAGTATTAAATGAAGCCCCTTGAAGACATATTAGTTATCGATTTAAGTCAATTTTTGTCTGGACCTTCTGCGAGTTTAAAATTAGCAGATTTAGGCGCTAGGGTCATTAAAATTGAACGTCCAGAAACGGGAGATATCTGCAGGAAACTCTATGTATCCAATGTAAATGTAAATGGTAATTCTACCGTATTCCATGCCATCAACAGAAATAAAGAAAGTTTTACTGCCGATTTAAAGAGTTCTACCGACCTTGAACGTTTAATAAAACTCATAAAGCGAGCAGACGTAGTCATACACAACTTTAGACCCGGAGTTATTGAAAGGCTTGGCTTGGATTATAAGACTTTAACAAAGATAAATCCGGAAATAGTTTATGGTGAAATATCGGGTTATGGCAAAGAAGGCCCATGGAAAGCCAAACCTGGCCAAGATTTATTACTGCAATCACTTTCCGGACTAACATGGCTAAGTGGAAACAAAAGCGATGGCCCTGTGCCAATGGGGCTTGCGATTGTAGACATAATTTCTGGCGCACACTTGGTTCAAGGTATTTTGGCTGCACTTATTAGAAAAGGCATTACAGGAAAAGGAGCCAAAGTTGAAGTAAGTATGCTGGAATCCGTAATCGATCTACAGTTTGAAACAATTACAACTTTTTATGCCGACGGAGGACAGCCCGTTGAAAGAACAAAATCCAATAATGCCCATTCTTACCTCGGTGCACCTTATGGCATCTACAAAACAAAAGATGGTTATTTAGCTTTGGCCATGGGAAAAATACCTATATTAGGTAATCTATTGAAATGTGAAGCATTAACCGCATATAAAACACCTTCTTCTTTGTTTGACAAGAGAGAAGAGATAAAATATATTTTATCAAAACATTTGATGACGGGGACCACAAAACAATGGTTAGCAATATTAGAACCTGCTGATATTTGGTGCTCTGAAGTCATGGATTGGAAAACATTAATGGAAACCGAGGCCTACCAAAGCCTCCAAATGGAACAAATGGTTGAAATGGGAGACGGTTTTAAGTTTAAAACCACACGATGCCCCATTCGTATTGACGGAGAAATACTTTTATCTCCTAAGGGAACCCCCAATCTGGGCGAGCACAACAAACATATTGTTTCAGAATTTAATTTATAAAAATCATGAGCAACAAATTTAGAGTAGCCGTTAGGAAATTTGGCCCCTTTGAAACTGCCTTGCAGAAAACATGGGATGCATTTTGCAAAGCACATAATTGCACAATGGAGCTAGAAGCAGTCCCCATGGATTTACACCCTCTTTATGACGCTACACTTGGCAAGGACAATGGCTTGATAAATGGCGATTGGGACATAGCCCATATTAATACTGATTGGATTACCGAAGCACAACACAAAAATGCTTTAGAGGATTTAGCACCATATATAGCATCAAGTGCTCCTGACAATTTTCCTGATGGATGGTCCAATTCGCTATTGCACATGCAACGCTTTGAAGACAAAGTATTAGGCTTACCTTTTCACGATGGCCCGGAATGTTTAATTTACAGAAAAGATTTGTTCGAAGCCCCAAAAGAACAAGAGACCTTTTTCAACTTACACAACAAACCCCTCTCTCCTCCAAAAACCTGGGAAGATTTCCATGAAATTGCTCGTTTTTTTAACCGTCCGGAACAAAACTTATTTGGTTCGGCCTTTGCCCTATTTCCTGACGGCCATAACACGGTGTTCGACTTTTGTTTACAACTATGGACCAGAGGCGGTAATCTATTGGATAAAAACGGTTCAATCAATATCAATACCCCCGAAGCCATAGAAGGATTGGAATTTTACAGAAACATCATTAAAGACACCAATGCCATGCATCCAAAATGCAAGGATTTCGATTCCGTAAAATCCGGTATGGCCTTTGCCAATGGTGAAATAGCCATGATGGTTAACTGGTTTGGTTTTGCATCGATGTGCGAAGTATACCAGGACTCCAAGGTAAAAGGATGTGTAGACATCACTCACGTACCAGCTGGTAAAAATGGACAGGGCGTTTCCTTAAACGTTTATTGGCTTTACACCGTTGCAAAAGGCAGTAAAAACAAAGATATAGCCTACGACTTTATAAAGTTTGCTGTGAACCCCGAAAACGATAAATTACTCACCCTAGAAGGTGGCATAGGCTGTAGAAAATCGACTTGGACAGACCAAGACGTAAACCAAACCGTACCGTATTACCATAAATTGGATATACTGCATAGCAACGCCAAAACCCTGCCCCGCAAAATGAACTGGAGTAAAATCTCTGAAGTTATCGATGTGATGGTTACCGAACTTTTTAATACTGATAAAAAAGTAGCCGAATTGGTTAGTGAAGCACAACAAAAAATTGATAGCATAGAAAGCCCATGATACCCATTATATCCAAACAAGAATTACCTAAAACCAACATACCCATAGTCATTATAGGCGCTGGAGGCATTGTAAAAGATGCCCATTTACCTGCATATAAAAAAGCAGGGTTTGATGTTATTGGGATATACGACCTTTATCCAGACAATTCAAAAGCATTAAGTGAGCAATACAATATTAAAACCGTATGCCATACCATTGAATCTTTGGTTGCATTGGGGAAAGAGCACCATGCTATTTTTGATATGGCCGTTCCAGCGTCAGAAATCGCAAACATCCTCCCAAAGTTACCCGACAATTCAGCAGTTTTAATACAAAAACCTATGGGTGAGAACCTTCAAAATGCTGAACACATTTTATCTATTTGCAAATCCAAAAACTTAACTGCCGCCATTAACTTTCAGTTACGTTTTGCCCCTTTTGTAAATGCTGCCAGATCCATTATTAATTCTGGTGCTATTGGTGAGGTTTATGATATGAAAGTAAAACTATGCACTTATACACCGTGGCACCTATGGGATTTTTTAGCCAAAATTTCACGTGTTGAAATCTTGTATCATAGCATCCACTATATTGACGTAATACGTTCTTTTTTGGGAGATCCAAAAGGCATTATGGCAAAAACCGTAAAACACCCAAGTTCTAGAGTGGCCTCAACAAGAAGCAGTATTCTATTCGATTATGGCGATGAAATAAGCGCCTCAATTAACACAAATCACGATCATAACTTCGGAAAGGAACACCAAGAAAGTTTTATAAAATGGGAAGGCACCAAAGGTGTTATCATTGCCAAAATGGGATTGCTTTTAGATTATCCCCATGGCGTTCCAGATGCATTTGAATATTGTGTTTTAGATGAGCATGGAAAACCAGAATGGCATTCGGCTACCATTGAGGGAAGCTGGTTCCCAGATGCATTCATCGGCACCATGTCTAATGTCATGCAATTCGTCGAAGGCTCCCAAGACGTATTGGTATCCTCGGTTGAAGATGCCATAAAAACCATGGAAATAGTTGAGATAGCATACCAATCGAGTGATTCGGGAAGCAAAACATTAATGGCCAAAAAATAAACCCATAAAAGCATGAATTTCAAGACCCAATTTTTTGAAGATTACCAAATTGGCCACCACAGGGAAACTCTAGGTAGAACCATTACCGAAACCGATATTGTGATGCATGCGGGCCAAACCGGTGATTTTTTTCCACACCATATGGATACTGAGTGGTGCAAGACACAACCTTTTAAAAAAAGAATTGCCCATGGCACCCTTACCTTTAGCATTGCCATTGGGATGACGGCCACCGAAATAAATCCAGAAGCTTTTTCAAAAGGATATGATAGACTGCGATTTATTAAACCAGTATTTATTGGCGACACTATTCGTGTAATTGTGACCATTAACGAAAAAAAAGAATCGAACAAACCCCATTTAGGTCAAATCAATGAGCATGTTGAAGTTTTTAATCAAAATGATGATATAGTGATGGTTTGTGATCATATTTTATTAGTTAACAAAAAAAATCACAGCTAGTATATGTACTTTTTAATTGACAAAATACATTGTTAATGTAATTTGCATTTAAACTTTGATTTATATTAAGCCTGAACACTGATTCCTTTTGACTTTAACTAAAATACCACATTGATATATTACTAATTGCCAAATACAATATAACATAAAAACGCATGTTTAATTGAAATACTTCAAAAGGATAAAAACAAAAACTGCAAACAGGAAAAATACGAAAATAATCTCGCTCGGGTATGCCCCACTTCTTTAGTAATGTAATTGAATAACTCATAAATTCTTCAATATCCGTTTGAATTTCTCCAATTCTTCTTCGGTAAGCTCCAACCTTAAACGCTTTTTCCCAAAACTGCTCTTTACAAGCTTGACCTTATCCAACACATAACTAAAATCCTTTCTTAACGAGCTCATTTTGTCCTCCAAACACTCATAACGGATTTTGGGAACGGTGGTCTCTTCAATCAATTTTTCCTCTCCTGCTTGGATATCCTCAAATTTCTTCTCAACAAATTCAACATCATCATCAAAACAATCATTGTCATTTTCATGCTCCAATTGCTGCTCAAATAAGGATTGTAACATAGCAACCGTTGGCAGAGTCTGACTTTGTTCTATACTCTTTATAATGGCTATAGCATTGTTTATCCTTCTTTTAATCCTTATTTCTACAGCACTTAGACTACCATCAATAGAATCCATTGGGGACAGTTGGTGAATTTCAAAAAAATCGAGCATGGCATCCATAGTTTCAGTATTGGATAATGAAATTTCTTTAGAGAAAACCCTAAACCTAACTGCCGTTTCTTTCTTGAAGTTGATACCTGAATACCCGTATTTTGAAAAATCTCCCATATTTTGCTGCAAATATTTGCCTTTTTACTAGGGGTTTGAACGTTTTTGCTGCAAACCACTGTTTTATACTTTTTAAGCTAAATCTCCTAAACCCTTATATACTGGGGCTTTGCGAAGCAAATGAAACAAGTAGCGCTGCGCCAGCACGCTACCCTCTTGCTCTACGATTTCCGCCCCGAAACCTCGGGGCAAAATTCTCCGACAACTGATTTCCCCATCAGTTGCGCTTTTAAATAACCAGCTTTATAAATGTATCTATTTAATAGATGATTCCGAAATGTGGATTGTTCCCAAACACTTCGTTTTGCAACTAAATTTTATGATCTGAGTAGATATTGCTAAATCGAACGTCAGATTTTGGAAATGTCCCTGTTCAATCCCGTTTGTTCAGAACATAAAAAAACCTATTCTCTCGAATAGGCTTTCTTGTTTGATGGAATGTCCACTACAGTTCAAACTGGATGATCTCCTGTTCGATTTCTGTCTTTCTGGTTTCCAAAGTGGACTGTAAGTGGGTCGTTACCAACTTGATCAGGTTCGTGTTGGTGGTCTTGAACTCCAGATTGTGCGAATCCCTAATATAAAAGGATGCCGAATCCCCTTGGTTGTAATTGAACTTTGTAAGCTCACTTAGGGTCTGTACCAAGCGTTCCCGTTGGGTGGCCAGTCCCCTGAGCTTCTCGAACCTTTGGATGCGGTCGGCAAGGTCAATGGTCGCTTTGCTCACAAGGGGGTGTATTACCTCTTGGACATCCTGCCCGATGGCCTGTTTGGCCAATTGTTCCTTGACGTCCTTTTTAACAGCTACTATTCTTTTTGCCGTTCCGTTTTGCTTTGTTTTTGTTTCCATGATAATGAAATTTTTAGTTAAACAATATTTGAGCACATCACAAACGGAAGTCAAAATTTTGTCTCAAATTTTCAAGTAAAAAATTGGGGGAACCCCTGGGGGTGCCGATTTTTTACGCCGACAAATTTGAACGCAAATATTTTGCGACGTTTACTTTTCGATAAATATTGGATGAATATAATACTGCCCTCAATACTTCTATAACATTAATAAACTTACTGAATATTAACCAAATGTTGTAACGAAGTCCTGCACTGGCGAACTGAAGTCCAAAATGCCCTTTCGCATTTTGGGCTTGTGTTCAAGGTTATCGAATGAAGCGCTTTTCCCGAAATGTAGAGTTACGGAATGAAGGGGAATGGGCTGCAATGGGATTGTAATGCCTATTTCTTAATCCTTATTTCAGGAAACATTGCCTCGGCTTCTTTACTAAGTATTAAGAGGAAACTATTGATCAAAAAGTAAATAATGAGAGGAATCTATTAGCTATAGTATTTTTCAAATAAATAATTATCCAAAGAAATAGAAACAATTAAGAGTTCTTTTGATTTATCTTTTGTCCAATATAAATCCTCTCTACCAACATAAGTCAAGTTAAAAATGTCAATCCAGTCATTGTCTTCGATCTTTTTCCCTGTTTTAGATACCTGTCTTAACAATCCGTCAAAAACTTTTAAGAGCAATTCTTGATTTGCGTTAAGCTTTTCTATAATTGGAACTTTAGCATTTATATGTTGCAAATTGTCATTAGCATACTTTAATATAAGGCCTTCGGTTAACGATAAAGTAGATGATTTTTCAAATTGATTTTTTGTCGATAGATTTTTATTGATTTCCTTTTCATAAAAAACAGATTGTTTATTTATAAAATCTGAAAATCCAGAGATATTTTCTCTTTCTATATGATTCGCTTTAGTTGTTTTGAAATCTAATTTAATTAAAGCTTCAAATTCGTTCAAGTAAAATTCTATTAAACTCTCATTCTTGTATTTAGGAAATATTTGTTTTAACAAAAATTCAAAGGGGTTTAATTCTATAAAAGTTATTCTTTCACGATTTTCTAAAATATTTTTTATAGCCTTTTTCAAGCTCCGGAAACTGGAAGAACTTTTATAAACATTAGGACTTGTATATAATTCATTTAGGACAATTGTTGAAATTATAAGTTCATAATTTTCAATTATTTTTTCTATTTTCTCATTAGTAATTTCATACCATATATTTGTATCTGTTATAATTTTTCTCATCTAAATCATTGCTTGTAAACTTGGTTATCAGGAGTTTTCCGAATATGCAATCTAAACTTGTCGGGTTAGAATAAGTATAATCAATTCTTTCTATAGGTGACATCAATTTTATTTCTGCATTGTCAGCTGCTGGTCAAATATTTAAAATTCCCTTCAATGACCTTACATAAATCTATACCCATAAAAGAAAATACCAATCATAAAAAATAGGCTATATCTAACCTCAAAATAAACATTACTTAATTTACTGCTCTATAGAATTATATTTACTTATAATTACCTTTTTCAGAGAGTCATAATAATTTTTCTTTTCATTGGTTAGTTTGCCATCCAACTTATATGATTCTTCAACGATTGATAACATTTCATTTTTAGTTTTAAGTCTAAAAAGATTATTAAAATCAATGTCTAGTAATTGACTTATCAAAAGAATCTTATCCCATCCACTTACACTTTCTGATCTTTCAATTCTACCTACCATTGTGGAATTGGAATCTAATAATAAAGCTAAATCAAGCTGTGACATCCCTTTTTGCAATCTCGCCAATTTCACCATTGTTCCTATTTGAATATTCAAAAGCTCTACTTCAGAATTAGTATATTTTCTCATAAAGGTAAATATTAAGAAAATACCTCTTTTTATTCGATACATATTTGTATCGAATAATATATTTACTATATTTGAATCAGATTACATATTTTTGCGATTCTTCTGAAAGAAAAATATAGAAGCAATTGCTTTGAATCTCGGATTGAAAACTGGTAATTTTTAAACGTACGAGATGATAAGTACATTAGCTCACAACCCGGGTGTGGGCTCACTTATTAGTACGTTAGGTATACCAGTACCTCAATCCGGCAAGTTGAGTTCCACACCTTTTTATTTGTATAAAAAGGTCGTCTCTTCTCGTCCCTTTTCAAAGTTATCTTCCCTTTATAAACTTTAAGAACTCGCATAAGATATTAAACCAGGTCTATTATGCTACTTAGTAATTTTAAATTATTAAAGAATGGGGATCCCACTGCTTTGGAAAATATCCATACCAAATATTACAGAAGTATCTTTTGGGTTGGCAAAGGAATAATCAATGATCATTTCGTTATAGAATCCCTCGTACAGGATACTTTCTTAAAATTATGGGTTCATAGGGACAGGATAGAATCACCTGAGCATATGGTACGTTTCTTAAGGTTTGTAATGAAAAGGGAATGCATTTCATTCTACAGTAGTCCTAAGAACAAGTTCTTTAGGAATGTCCATTCCTTAGAGAATTTCGACAATTACCAGGATTATATGTTAGGATACAATCCTGTAAATGTTACTGAAAACCTGAAAGACCAGAAATCGCAACAAAAAGCCCTTAACCGAATCAAAAGTGTATTGCCCTTATTGAGTGCTAATAGAAGGCATTTGATTGAGCTCTGTTTGAAATACGGTTTCCAGTATAAAGCGATTGCCAAGGTTATCGGGTCAAGCATTACTGAAACCAGTAACGAGGTAAAGCATGCTATTGAGGACATCAAAAACATTGTCCTACATACAAGTATTCCCAAAAAACAAAAAAGACCTCCTAACGGTATAAAGGTTCAAAGTGTTATGACCAAAGATCAAAAAAGAGTATTGGAACTGAGATTTAAAAAGAATCATTCCTTTGCTTCGATTGCCAAAGAGCTTAACCTCACCCAAAAGGAAGTACACAAAGAGTTTATGACAGCTTATAAGCTGATGCAACAAAACCATGAACAGCAATTAGAATCCGCTTAATTATGGAGAAACTAACACTCAAACTGACACGGAAAATCCAGCTTTTGGTAGACCTGCCAACCAAGGAAGAAAGAAAGGAGGCTCTGGATAAACTATACCAGTGGCAGAACCGATGCTATAGAGCAGCTAACCTCATCGTTTCCCATTTGTATGTTCAGGAAATGATCAAGGATTTCTTTTATCTGTCCGAAGGAATAAAGTACAAACTGGCTGATGAAAAAAAAGATGATTTCGGCATCCTACAGCGCTCACGTATCAATACGACCTATCGAGTGATTTCGGATCGCTTTAAAGGTGAGATCCCAACAAACATATTGTCCAACCTAAACAGAAGCCTAATAACCTCTTTCAATACTAATCGCTCTGAATATTGGAAAGGAGAACGTTCCCTTAAAAATTTCAGAAGGGATATGGCCTTTCCATTTGGTCTGGAGGGCATAAGCGGACTGTCCTATAATGAAGAGAAAAAGGCCTTTTGCTTTCGTTTGTTCCAAATTCCTTTCAGAACGTATTTGGGAAACGACCATTCCGACAAAAGAATACTATTGCAACGGGTAACTAATGGAGATATTAAGCTTTGTACTTCCCATATCAAATTGAAGGACGGCAAGATCTTTTGGCTCCCTGTTTTTGAAATTGAAAAGGAAACACATTGCCTAAGACCTGAAAAGATAGCAGAGGCTTCCCTATCCCTTGAATATCCCATAGTGGTTAAAACCAATAAGGCAAAGCTCACTATTGGCACAAGAGAAGAGTTCCTGTATAGAAGACTTTCCATACAGGCAGCACTTAAAAGGGCACAAATTGGCGCCACCTATTCCAAATCAGGCAAAGGGAGACACCGAAAACTAAAAGCGGTGAACAGGCTTCAAAAAGCCGAAAGCAATTATGTGTCCCATCGCCTTCATGTGTACAGTAGAAAATTGATCGATTTTTGCATCAAACATCAGGCAGGAACGCTCATTTTATTAAACCAGGAAGACAAAGTTGGGATAGCCAAAGAAGAAGCCTTTGTACTGAGGAACTGGAGTTATTACGATTTAATGTCCAAAATAAAATACAAGGCCGAGAAAGCCGGCATCGAACTCATTATAGATTAACCGATTTGGTTACGAGGGTGCTTGTACACCCGTAAGGTGAGGTAGATTGTTACACTCACTAAATGCAAACAGCATATACAACGCGTGGGCTCTCTTATTTAATCTGCCCAGTTTTTTATTTACCGAAAATAAGCAATGGATTCTTTTATATTAATTCACTTTCAATAAACCTCAGCTAAGTTATACAAAGATCGCACTACATACAACCTTAGGGTCTGGACGGGATTATTAACTATTAGGATAAAGCCTTTTATTTAGGGCTCCGGCAACTTAGAATACCTTAACAACACCTAATACATATCTTTCCAATTATTTGAGAGTACTCATCACCATTGATCTACTAAAATATTTAAACGTCTGCGGCGGTGTAAATTCTGGTATTATTTTCTTTATTTCTTTCAGCGTAATTTTTTCTTTGAATTTTCTAAAACTATCTATTTTCAGTCCAATTGCCTTTTTTCTACCTAGATAGTAATCAAAATATCTTTCTTTATCTATCCCTAATTCTTGAGAATAATTTGACCATATCTCCTCAGGAGATGACGTTATAATCTCCTTTATTTTACAAACTCCTACAAAAGCCTTTTCTGGCATCGTATTATAAACAACAACAATGTCCTCTTCATTTATCTGGGGAATAGATTTCCTTAATTCAATTTTTTTTGAACCATTAAAAATAAGCTCAGAGAACTCCGGTTTTAACGATATCACAACAATTTTACTCATAGCTTAATCTTTTATTCCTATTCTATAAATGTCGTTAAAAATTTTATTATTCACCTCTAATGGTGATGCAAATGTATTCTTTCTTCTCCCATTATTTTGAAGAACTTTATTAATGTCATCTAATCTAACCGGTTTTTTGAATACTTCCGTATCACTAAACTCAAGTGCTTTAATATCATTCTCTATATCATTCTTAGCTAAATCATATACATGATTCCATTCATAAACGCCAAAATTTTTAAACTTATTAAATAACTCTTTAGGCTTACCAACGGTAACTGAATCAATATATGATGTCCCAACAATACAACTACCTCTTCCATTTAAATTAATACTATCCTTGCTTGCATACCATAAAATTCTACCTGGACTTTTTTCAGAAACTGGTCTTACGCTCCTGTAATAGACATTTTCTCTATTCCAAGAGAGTTCCGGAGGGGCTCCAAACAATGTTCCTTCAGATGTATAGTAATCAAATAATTGAGCTGACCAAAATGGCTTTATAGGGATAATATATGTAGGAATCTCTAAATCTTCAAACTTTAAAGGAAATAGCATTCTTTCAATCTGATGTTTATAACTCCATCCTCCATAATTCAACTTCCTTATAATATTTTCACTATTGAACACTCTAGCAACTAATTTATTTCCTAAAAAATAACTTTTAGAATCCACAACACCCTTCAATACAATCTTAATCCATTGTGAATCTTTATAAACGAAACCATAAGATTCAAGTATATTTTTATCGCTATCGCTAATAAAGGGATCACTTATAACAAAATAGTGCTTTTCCTTTAAAATAGTTAGATTGATAAGGTCATAAATAAGCTGTTTAAATAAAGTACTTGCTAACCTAGATTTATAGGTTCTTATAAATTTTACAACAACCTCTTCATCACAAAACTTAGCTCCCCATATAGCCAATGTTGATTTATTTCTATCCTGAACAACCTTAATTTCAGACTTTTTTAAATCACAAGCTGTTGAAGTTATTATATCCCTAAATACATGCTTTTTTTCTCCCTTCTCTTTACATAAAAATGTTTGAACAAGAAAATCCACCTCTTTAGACTGTACTTTTTTATAATCATACCTAACACCCGCTAAACGCTGTGAATAATAATTACTGCTATTATTTAGTTGATCTATTAAAAGAATAAAATCTATCGGACGTAAAATCTGAACTTCAAATTTTCTATATATTTCCTCACTTGAATTTAAAATATTACCATCATCGGTAATAAAATAAGTGATTTCAGCAGCAATACATTCTGAAAGCTGTTTTTTATCAGAAACATCATTTATTGTACTTCCAGGTATAATTCTCTTAAGCTCCTCTAATACTTTATCCCTTCTATCTGGCTTAAATTTAGCAACTACAAAATCTCTTATGAACACTCTTGTCTTTTCTGCTCTCTCCCTATCAAGATCTCTGTTTATTTCATTAAATATCTCCGGAGCATAATAATATTCTACTTCCTCTAACCAATCTTCTAAAAGATAATTTACTCCCGTCTGATCTCCTTCAAATCTCTCTCTTAATTTAATTAGGACATTTGCATCAAGCAATGCTCTTATCTTCTCAATTTCATTATAAGTAGTGGAAAACAGATCTTCATTTCCGAAATCATAGTACCATCTAATTAAGTAATTTTCATTTTTACTTCTAGAACGCCTACATCCTATAGCCTTAAATCCATAACTCTCCCAAAACTTACTGGCCCTTAAATAATCTTTTCTACAACTCAATGACATACCTTTTAAAAGTGGGCTATACTTAAATTTCAGAAAATTCAAAAGATCTTTAGCTATGCCTTGTTTTCTATAATCATCCTTAATGCACAAATGAACAATTCTAATAATTCTTTTGCTATCCGTAATAGAAAACAAAAGATATCCAATTAAATCATCCCCTTTATGGGCCACTAAAATATTACCCTTTTGAGCATATTCGTGAAACGCTCCTTCTGGAAAATGACCTAACGTTTTAGAATTTTTAGTTCCTAAATCTACAACTTGATTAAGTAGTTGCAAATCATTTTTTAAAACCTTAATACTCATTTCACAAATATAAACAACTAATAGGATTTATAAGAAAAAACATATATATTGTTGTTTTGTTAAATTATTTAAAAAATGTAAAATCTGATTAAGATTTATATTATAAACATTTTCCTTTTAGTTTAGATACATGAGCAAACAGACAAAAAATATATTAATTTCAATTTCAATATCATTTGCCTTTCTACTTATTTCAGAAGGCCTAAATTACCTAAGAAAATCTAATCCTGAATTATTACTTGAAGTATTAACCAACAATGATGTTATATCAATAAACGAAAAAGTTGAAGGCTTAAAAATCCTCTACAATAATAAAGACCTTAGAGAGAGTAATGAAAAGCTTATCATTTTAAATATTAAGATTGAAAATATTGGAAACAAAGGAATAAATGAATCTGACTACTACAGCAAAGTCCCTTTTGGATTTGAATTAAAAAATGCTAAAATTATCAAAAGTCCCAAATTAATTAAAACATCTAATACTTTTTTGGATGATAACATAGACTTATTTTTAAAAAACGACAATCAAATCCATATTTCCAAAATACCTCTTGAAGTAAATGATTTCTTCATTATCAAAATTGAAGCAATAATAAAAAACAATATAGATCCAAATTTAAATCCAATAGGCTATATCAATGGTGCTAAAAATGGAATTAAAGTTATAAGTTCATATCAATCTCAGGGAAAAAGCACTTATACGAGATCTTGGCTTGAAAGTATATTTTATTACTTTGGGATTTTTGTGTTTTTAACTATCATTTGTTTAATTCTAATAAACTTTATAAACAATAGTAAATCTCAAAGACCTATTGATAAAAGCTTCAGAAATGATTTAATTAAAAAATTGAAACAAAAACATACAATTGACCTACCAGATAACATCTATAATTTAATCATAAATACCTACCTTGAAACTGGGGATGACTTCTTATACTATCTTAACCATGATGCCTTTAATAATCCTACTACTCTAAAAATAATTATCAGTAGAATAAACAACGGTGAACCTATTAATGAATTATTGAATTTTAAACATGGTGAAGAAGAAGCCTTATCACAACTATTAATTATCCTTTTAGAATCAAATCTATTAAGTGACGTTGAAACAGATATTAAAATAAGTGTAGAACTTAGAAACGAAATAAACAAACTAGAAGGATTAATTAGAGCAACAGGAGAATCTTTACTTGAAAAATAATTTACAAAATTGAGGTCTAACCAAGACCATAAGATTCTTTAAAACTTAATAATCTTAAAAACTCCTTCCAATACACCCCTGTTACCCTGTGAGAAACATATTAAAAGGACGTCCTATTTTTGGCTTTAAAAAATATTATTTTTAGTTTTTTCATATCCCTGTTGTGTTCTTTCGTTTCAAACCTGCTTAAGTGGTTTTGGAGGTCCTCACTTATTTTACTCTTCACCACCCGAGCATAAACCTGCGTAGTTGTAAGCTTGGAGTATCCCAACAATTTCGATACTGTTCCAATAGGCACTCCATTGGAAAGCATAACGGTTGTAGCAAAAGTGTGCCGGGCTACCTGAAAGGTGATTTCCTAATGCAAACCGCAACCTTTTGCTATTTCTTTCAAATAGGTATTTGTCATTTAATTGAAACCAAAAAGAAATCAAATAGGATCAATAAAAATTAAAGGAGCAAAAAAACAGAAATGTTGTACCTATGTTGTACCTAAACAAAAAAAGCCTCTCAAAATTGAGAAGCTTTTTATTAAAAATATCTAAGTGAAAAAGTGCGGGCGGGGAGACTCGAACTCCCACACCTCGCGGCACCAGATCCTAAGTCTGGCGTGTCTACCAATTCCACCACGCCCGCTTTTTCAAAATTTTAAGAACTTTTATTTGGTTAAATCCTAAGTCTAGCGTGTCTACCAATTCCACCACGCCCGCAAAAGGACTGCAAATATATAAATTTGTTTTAATAAACAAATACTTCTATGATAAAAAAATTGCGCTAAAACTTTTCTTTTTTAAAAGATACAGAGACTGTTTAAAATTCGTTTTTGAAATTTGTTATAGGTCATTTTTTTTACCAATTAAGGCTTTAAAACCGGAGTTTAGCAGCGCTAAATGAGGATTTTTATAACGAAAAGTGGTGAAAAAAGGGGCATAACAAAACCAAAAGGTGGAATTTAAACAGTCTCACAATACCAAGACAAAACAAGGATTCCTGAAGTGACAATACCTCTCCCAAACTAACCAAAATTGTTAGCTAATTAAAGACCTTATAGCGACATAAGCCTATAGCATGATACTCTTTCTTACTTCTAAAATCATTTCAATTAACAGATGTTTTGTACTTTTGATACGCTTTAAAACAAATATCCATGCAAAATATCCAAACTTACATTAACACGCATAAGGACCGTTTTTTAAATGAACTTATAGAACTTTTAAAAATCCCATCCATAAGTGCCGATTCCACCTATAAAAATGAGGTTATAAAAACAGCCGAAGCTGTAAAAACCCAACTCGAGCAAGCGGGTTGTGATACAGTAGAAATTTGTAAAACAAAAGGGTTTCCTATTGTGTATGGAGAAAAAATGATTGACAAAAACCTGCCTACTGTGTTGGTATATGGGCATTATGATGTACAACCACCCGATCCGTTAAATCTATGGAACTCCCCTCCTTTTGAACCTGTTATAAAGGAAACGGATTCACATCCTGAAGGTGCTATTTTTGCACGGGGCGCCTGCGATGACAAAGGACAAATGTATATGCATGTGAAAGCACTGGAATTCATGACTAAAACAAAACAATTACCTTGTAATGTAAAGTTTATGATAGAAGGTGAAGAAGAGGTTGGCAGTGAAAATTTAGGTGATTTTGTTAAAGCTAATCGTGAAAAACTAAGCAATGATGTTATATTGATCTCTGATACTGGCATGATTGCTAAAGACACACCATCCATAACCACAGGATTACGCGGACTAAGCTATGTTGAGGTTGAAGTGACCGGCCCTAATCGGGATTTACATTCTGGATTATATGGTGGTGCCGTTGCTAACCCAATTAACGTTTTAGCAAAAATGATAGCCTCTTTACACGATGAAAACAACCACATTACCATTCCCGGTTTTTATGACAAGGTAGAAATTTTATCAGAAGCCGAACGTGCAGAAATGGCTAAAGCACCTTTCTCTTTAGAAGCATACAAAAAGGCTCTTGATATTGATGCTGTTTATGGTGAAGCAGGCTACACCACCAACGAACGCAATTCCATTCGCCCGACTCTGGATGTTAACGGTATTTGGGGCGGCTACACCGGTGAAGGCGCAAAAACAGTTATTGCGAGTAAAGCCTATGCTAAAATATCAATGCGATTAGTTCCTCATCAAGATTGGAAAGAAATTACCCAATTATTCAAATCGCATTTTGAAAGCATTGCCCCAAAAGGCGTTACCGTGAAAGTAACACCCCATCATGGAGGCCAAGGTTATGTAACGCCTATTGACTGTATTGGTTATCAAGCAGCATCAAAAGCATACAAAAGTACATTTGGAAAAACACCTATCCCGCAAAGAAGCGGTGGCAGTATCCCTATAGTATCTCTTTTTGAAAAAGAATTGAAGAGCAAAACGATCTTAATGGGCTTTGGTTTGGACAGTGATGCTATCCATTCACCAAATGAGCATTTTGGAATCTTTAATTACTTAAAGGGTATAGAAACCATTCCCTATTTTTACAAATATTTTACAGAACTCTCAAAACAAAAATAAACCTACTTAATTAAAAAGTACATGCTTTTAACCCAAGAGTATCAAGAAAATTGGAGTTCCTCTAAAAAGCACCTATTTAAGTTTGTTTTTTCCTACTTCTCTTTATATATCTTTTTGATGTTCTCTAGTAGACTATTCGAAACACCTTTTAAATGGTTGGGAAAAACAGTTCTAGACATAAATTACAGCTACGATGTTAACGGTTTTGGCAGCGGCGATAACACATATGCATATGTTACGCTTGTTATAAATGTAATTTTAGCCATTATCATATCCATAATTTGGATATTGCTGGGTAATTCTAGAAAAAATTACAACAAGCTCTTTTATTGGTTCATAGTTGCCCTGAGGATATTTTTAATCTCTTTCATGTTTTCTTATGGTTCGGTAAAAATTATACAGCTACAATTTCCCTACCCATCACTTGCTAAAATGTTAGAACCTTTAGGCAATTTCTCTCCTATGGGCCTCGCCTGGACGTATCTGGGGTACTCAAAAGGATACAATCTCTTTATGGGGTTGATGGAAATTATTGGAGGACTATTATTAATTCCAAGAAGAACGTCTACACTTGGAGCATTCATAACAATGGGGGTTATGACACATGTTGTTATAATGAATTTTACTTATGATATTCCTGTTAAGATATTTTCGATCCATTTAACCCTAATGGCATTATTTATTTTTAGTACAGACCTTAAACGATTTATAAAAATATTTATTACCAATAAGCCTATTAGGTCTTATGACTATTTCAATCCCATAAAAAATAAGACCTACCATAAGATAATCCTTTGGACGAAATGTATTCTAATCATAGCTTTTTTTAGCATATTTTTTGTGCAATCATACGGCAACAATAGAGGTAAAAGCAACACTAATAAACCGCCTCTTTATGGTGTATGGGAAGTAACAGAATACATTAAAGAAGGAGATACACTTCAACCATTAATTACAGATACAGAAAGGTGGCGTTATTTAATTATTGAGCAAGCAAATCATGCTATAGCAAAAACCATGAATGATGTAAACCATTCTTTCAAATTTAAAACTGATACTATAAATAAAAAAGTGATGATTTATAGTCCAGGAACCAAATCTGAAACTTACAATTTCAAATACGAACTCTTAAACAATGAAATTCTAACCCTTAAAGGTGATCTTTATCTTTATAATTTGGAAATCAAACTAAGAAAAAAGGATTTATTATTAGATTCTAGAGACTTTCACTGGATTAATGAAAAACCATTCAACCGTTAAATGAAAAACCAGCACCTCAACCACCTTTTACAACTTTTACTTGCAACGCTTTTTATAAGTACATCGGGAGCCTTAGGGAGGTTTATAGATCTCCCCATCCCCATTACCATTTGGTGGCGTTCTATTATTGCATTGCTTTTATTATATTTTTTCTGTCGATATAAACATATTAGTTTAACCATTCGTTCTAAACGGGATTTGTTACCAGCTATTATTAGTGGCCTGTTGTTAGGCACCCATTGGATTACTTATTTCTATGCCTTAAAATTATCCAATGTGGCCATTGGTATGCTATCCCTTTTTGTTTATCCAATATTTACAGCTTTACTAGAGCCCTTATTTATAAAAACAAAGTTTGACCCCATATATATTGTTTTAGGGCTCATGGTTCTATTTGGCATTTATTTGTTAGCTCCTGAATTTGATATTGAGAACACACATGTAAGGGGTATATTATTTGGATTATTCTCGGCCTTGTGCTATGCCTTACGAAACATACTTTCCAAAAAGCTTGTAACGCATTATAGCGGTTCATCTGTTATGGTTTATCAAATGTTTGTTATAAGTATTGTATTATTCCCTACATTATTTATACTGGATGCGTCCAATATCAATACCCAGTTCCCATATGTTATCCTTCTTGCAATACTTACCACAGCAGTTGGACATACCATGCTAATATACAGCTTAAAACATTTTACAGTAAGTACCGCTAGCATCATTAATAGTATGCAACCTATTTTGGGAATCGTTATCGCTTTTATTTTTTTGGGTGAGATCCCCACCTGGAATACTTTTTTTGGTGGACTCATCATTCTATCAACAGTAATTATTGAAAGCCTCCGTTCTCAAAAAAAGTCTGCTTAAAAATTACTACGGTTCGTTTCTTTATGGTAACTGTGAATAGCCTCTTCGCGTTTTCCAAAGAAAGTATTTTTCAAAAAGTACTTTAGAGAAATCGTAAAAGATATTTGGAATCATAATGGCAAACTTTCGAGGTTTAAACAACGTATCGCTCAAAATAATCACTTCTTTTTTACCAGCATCCATAACACATATTCCGGGAATCCTACCCCAAGCTTTTTTCTTCAATTTTGATTTTCCATTGGTTACCCGTATGATATTCTCTGCCACAATTTTTCCAGTTTCATCTGATGGATAGCCTGTTTTAGGTCCTGAAAACGGTATTTTACCAGGCTTAAAAGGTAATTTTACATCCACAGCAATACCTGCTGCCCAAATGTTGTTGTAGTCTAAGTGCCTATAGTCTTCCCCTACCGGTAAATAGCCGTTAGCTGTTGCATGCAAATCGGGAGAGTTCGAAACAAAATCGACACCTACAAACGGAGGCATGAGCATGGTAAACCTACTAGGTAATTCTTCTCCAGAACTAAGCAATACTTTATTTTTAAAAACTTCTTTTACCCCCACTTCGGTACGATAGTGAATGTTGAACATTTTCATAAAGGATTTTAACATGGTTTCACCACCTGTTATACCATCAATTCCGAAGTGTCCCAAATAAGTCTCGGGAGTAATCCAGTATAAATCCACTTGCTTTCTTATATGTTGTTCGCGCAACCATTTCTCTATATTGAACAAAAACTCATAAGCAGCCCCCATACAACCAGCATTTTGGGTAGCTCCTATAACAATAGACCCAGGATTTTTCTTAAATTCCTCAAGGGCTTTTCGGGTTTTCATGGCCCCATTAGGCGTACCAATATAATGGGCAAACTCCTTAACACCTGGAGCCACATCGTACTTCACTTTGGGACCCGTTGCAATAACTAAATGATCGTAAGACACATCGCCTTTATCGGTTACAACAACCTGCTTTTTAGCATCCACTTTAATGGCTTCAGCATTTAAAAAATCAACACCCTTTTTTGCTAGTACGGCATCCTTCCTGAATGAAATATCTTTTACCTCCCGTCTTCCAAAAGGCACCCAAATCAGAGAAGGAATAAACAAAAACAATGGTGACTTATCAACCACTATTACCCTGTGCCCTGTTTTGCCTTTTCGTTTTATTTCCAAAGCGGCGGTCATTCCTGCAAAATTTCCACCAACGACTACTGTTGTTTTCATAATTTCCTGTTTTATACCATTAAAATTAATCCTTTTGTGCCGCATAGAATGTTACAAAAGTCACACAACAAAGGCTTTAAAACCTATTTTAGGCTCTACACTTGTAGAATTAAAAAATTTATTCTACATTTGTAGAACACATTCTAAATTTGTAGACATGCAATTATCGAAAACCGAAGAAGAACTAATGAATTATTTATGGAAGCTAAAAAAAGCTTTTATGAAAGATATTCTAGACCAGTATCCCGAACCCAAACCGGCTTCCACAACCATTGCAACCCTTTTAAAACGCATGACGGAGAAAGGGTTTATTAACTACAAAGTTTTTGGTAAATCGCGGGAATATTTCCCTTTGATAAAAAAAGAAGCTTACTTCTCCAAGCATGTAAACAGTCTTATAAAAACCTTTTTTAATGATAGTGCTTCCCAATTTGCTTCTTTCTTCACCAAAGAAACCAATTTAACTAAAGAAGAACTGGAACACCTAAAGACACTCATTGATAGTGAAATAAAAAAGAAGTAATCATGCTTTTATATGTCTTAAAATCCGGTATTTGCTTAGGTATTCTTTATGCTGTTTACAAACTCCTTTTAGAGAAAGAGGACATGCACTTTTTTAAGCGGTTTTATTTAATAGGCGCCTTACTGGCTTCAATGATTATTCCTACCATAACGTTTACGGAATACATAAAAGTAATCCCCGAAGAAATACCTCTAGTGGTTTCCAATAATATACCCTTCCAGGCCAATATAGTAGCCCCGCAACAAAATTACTGGCCCGTTATTTTATGGAGCATCTATGGTCTTGGCGTTTTGCTTTTTAGCTTTAAATTCATTAAAAATCTATTTGACATAGGCTATAAAATAAGACAAAACCCAAAGTACAAAACCAAAAGGGTCACCAATGTTTTATTGGCAGAAGCCGTTATTCCCCATACTTTTTTAAGTTATGTCTTTTTAAACAAATACAAATTCGAAGCGCAACAAATCCCCAAAGCCATATTGTTACATGAAGAAGCCCATGCCGTTCAAAAGCACAGTCTGGACGTGTTATTTATAGAAATTATCCTGATTGTCTTTTGGTTCAATCCAATAATATATTTGGTAAAACGCAGCATGAAGTTAAACCATGAGTTTCTGGCAGATCAAACCGTTATCAATAAGGGTATTGCAACCCCTACATATCAAAATATTTTACTGGCATTCTCATCAAATGCCTCCTACTCACCCTTGGCGCACGCCATCAATCATTCATTAATCAAAAAACGATTTACAGTTATGAAAACACAAACATCCAAATTAGCCTTATGGCTACGACGTCTACTCGTCTTGCCTTTACTCACTATTCTAATCTATAGTTTTAGTAGTAAAGTTATTGTTGAAAAAAACCTAAGTCCTCAAGCTACAGAACAAGGAACATCCTCTGATAAAATAACAATACACATCGACGAGAACAACACTATTAGTATTAATAATAAACAGGTTCTTCTTAAAGACCTTTCGAATGAACTCCAAAAGATCAACCATCAAAGTAATGCAGAACCCAGGGTTTATGTGGAAGTAAAAGGAACCTTATCTAACGCTTTTCTGTTCGACCTCAAAAAAGAAGTAGAAAAGGCAAATACCTCAATAACAGAAGTAAAAGCCAATTATATAGAAATGGATGAGCGTAGTGAGCATGCTAATTCATTTAAAGGCATTTCCTTTTCTGCTGACACGCTTCACTTTACAAACAAAAAAGGGGAGCTAATGCGTGGGTATTCAGGATCACCGCATACAATATCACCTCAAAAAGCAACAGACAAAGAGGATCATGATTCTATAACCATAAGAATTCCAAAAAGCAGCAACTATATTATCAATAGCAATGACCTAATGCTTATTTCAAAATATACCAATGATTTAATACAAAATAGCCAACAAAAAGCAACAGACAAAGAGATCACAGAATATAAACAATTTGTAAAAAAACTCAATGCGCTCCCTGAACGTCAGCGCATCATAAAACAAAAAGATCTGGTTCGTTTACAACATATTTATGATAAAATGTCCGAGGCGCAAAAAAGGTCGGTCACACAATTTTATCAATTAGTCCTTCCTCCTCCACCTCCCCCACCAACGCCGGCTGAACCACAAAACCCTTCAAAAACATTATTAGATGCCAGGAAAAAATATGAAGAAAAAGCTGAAACCTATATGGAAGCTGTGCAGGGCTACAAAACCGGTGAAAGTAAACTTGACGAATTACATAACCTTTATAAAGAAGTGATGTTACTATACAAACAGTACAGCTCGTTATCTAAAGCAGAAAACATTGCCTACAATTATTTAACCGTTCCTGATGGTGGCAAATTTGAGCTAAAATTATCAGACGGTACGAAAGTTTTTCTAGGATCAGGGGCTAAGTTAAAATATCCAGCTAAGTTCGTCAAAGGTCAAATACGTAAAGTAGAGCTAGAGGGTGAAGCTTATTTTGATGTGGCAAATAGTGATGAATACATAAACGCTTCTTTCATTGTTATTGTGAATGGCAAAGAAATAGATGCATCAAGAAAAAAATCAATTAAAAATTGATGTAATTTGTAAAATCACGCTTAAACTAATATGCAGTCTAAATCCGGTTAAATGAAATTTGACCGGATTTTTTGGCGCATAAAATGTAACATTTCCCCTTTATTAACGTTCTAATAACCAGTCAATCAAAAATCAATCACGTTATGTTAAAGCAATTTTTCATTATCTGCTCGGGTGCAGACACCGCTATTTTAGAACACTGCTCTAAAGGCGAACAAAATAAATATGTGGGTATTGGTGCCACGGTTTTCTTTACGGCCGTTATGGCTTTTATAGCTGCCAGCTATGCACTATACATGGTATTTGACAATCTTTATACTGCTATTTTCTTCGGACTTATTTGGGGTTTACTCATTTTTAACTTGGATCGGTATATTGTTTCTACCATTAAAAAAAGTGATCTTTTTACGGATGAACTTCTTCAGGCAGCTCCCAGAATTGTATTGGCTGTGATTATTGCCATTGTTATAGCAAAGCCGCTAGAACTAAAAATTTTCGAAAAAGAGATCAATCAAGTATTATTAGAACAGAAAAATGAACTCACTTTGCTTAACAAACAGCAAATAGCCAAACAATTTGATCCTTCTATAGACAATCTGAATAAAGAAATCACAAGCCTCCAACAACAAATAGACACTAAGGAGGCCGAAGTAAATGCGCTATATGAAACATACATAGCAGAAGCAGAAGGCTCTGCAGGTACCAAACTAAAAGGTAAAGGACCTGTTTATAAAGAAAAACGTGATAAACATGATGCGCTACTAACCGAATTACAGCAACTAAAAGCGGAGAACAAAACAAAAATAACTACTCTCGAAACACAAATTGCAGGCCTTAAAGGTGATTATGAAACACAAGTCTTAACATCACAACCCATTATTAATAATTTTGATGGCTTAATGGCGCGCATTAATGCATTGAACAAACTCCCCTGGCTACCTTCATTTTTTATATTTCTACTCTTTCTAGCTATTGAAACAGCTCCCATCATCGCTAAACTATTAGCTCCAAAAAGTGCTTATGATTTTAAACTCGAAGACCAAGAAACGGCTGTAAAAACAATAGTACTTCAAAACAAAAGCCAAAGAGATGTATTACTGAGAACAGAAAATGCTATTAACGACCGAATTTATGAAGATATAAAACAAGAGGACGAACTATACAATTACAAACGTAAAAAAGCCCGGGAACTTCTGCAGTTACAAGCTGATGCCTTTTTTAAACATCAAAAGAACGCGCTGTAGTCTTCTTTAAAATAAACACAGAAACAGCTTTTCAGAACTTAAAAATTAGTTATTTTTAGTCGATCATAACGAAGTTATCTAAGAAGTGATTTATATTAACGTTCAGAGCAGAGCAAAGAACCTTATAATAATAAAAATTAATCTTTTAAGTAGATTCTTCATTTCATTCAGAATGAACTTTTTAGAACTCTTCATAAATTTCCTTTTAAAAAATGAAAAGACTTATATGTATTCTGTGTTTAGTTGTATGTTTCAACACTCAAGCACAAACCTTAGAATCAAAAGACAAAACAGCCATTCTTAACCTAATCGAAGACCAAAGACAAGCATGGAACAACAACGACATTGATACCTTTATGTCCAGTTATTGGAAAAGTGATTCGTTAAAATTTTACGGTAGCAACGGGGTTACGAACGGCTGGAAAAACACCCTGGCACGTTACAAAAAGAGTTATCCTACCAAGGCGCATATGGGTCATTTGAATTTTAAAATTAATGCGGTTACAAAAATAGATGACGGTGCCTACTATGTGATGGGCGAATACCATTTAACCCGTGACATTGGTAACGCCAATGGTATTTTTATGATCATTTTGAAAAAAATAGAAGGCGAGTGGAAAATCATTGCCGACACCTCTTGTTAATATAACTTTTTAAGGTTTCGCCAAACCAAACGGATCTTCTATTGAAAGAGCGGGTTCTGTAAACCACTGAGAACCATTTTCGGACATGTAAATATGATCTTCTAAACGAACACCAAATTCATTAGGCACGCAAAGCATGGGTTCATTACTAAAACACATACCGGGTTTTAACACCGTAGCATTCCCTTTTACAATGTACGGGTATTCATGGATATCCAATCCAATACCATGTCCAGTTCTATGGGGTAATCCTGGTAAATTATAATCAGGTCCCAAGCCATAAGATGCTATAAGCTCCCTTACCTTGCTATCGACCGCATCGCAAGTCGCTCCCAGTTGTGCTGCTTGGAAAGCAACTAGCTGCGCCTCCTTTTCTATGTTCCAGATTCGGCGTTGCAAATCGTTTGGTTCTCCAAAAACATAGGTACGTGTAATATCGGAAATATAGTCGTGGAGTACACAACCAGTATCCACCAAAACCATATCGTTCTCCTCTAAATTTTTTGGTGATTTCACCCCATGTGGAAAAGACGAATCTACACCAAAGAGTACAATACAAAAATAAGATCCAGAGGCAATACCATAACGTTTGTGAGCTTCATGAATAAAATCTTCGACCGCTTTTGCACTTATTCCCACATGCATAATTCTTGCTGCTGCTTTTTGTACTTCCATGGTAATATCCATGGCAACTTGCATAATAGCTATTTCTGCCGACGATTTCATTGTTCTACAACCCGAAATAATGGCATTTGCATTCACTAAAGTGTAGGATGCCCCAACTTTTAGAATCCCATCTGTCACAAAAAAAGGTGTTGTTTCATCTATATAAATAGCACCTTCTGTTATTCCATTCTGGGATAAAACATCACAAAACAAAGCATAAGGCGATTCATGCTCGTGCCAACCATGTACTTCTCCCTCAATCTGCATAAAGTCTAAAACAGTACCTCTTTCAAATTCTGGCACTATATAATGCAATGTACCGTTTGAAAACAAAATGGCGCCAACCATACGCTCACTAACACCCCATCTCGTACCTGTAAAATAGAACAAATTGGTTCCTGCATGTAGGTAAATGGCATTTACATTTTCGGTCTTCATTAACTTACAGGCCTTATCTATTCTTGTTTGAAACTCAGCCTTTTCAATAGGTTTAGCTAAATGTGCTTTAGGCCTTATTTTATCTAATTCTTCTTGAATACTTGAACCTCCAACACCTATTGTTTTCATACTTATTCTGTTTTTAATGGAGCTAATTGAATATTTTCACCCAACCAGCTTTGTAATTTAGCATATATTTTTTGTTGGTCTTCTTTAGAAAAGTGCTTAATTCTTGTTCTGTGATCACCCTCCTTCAAGACCATTTTTAATGCATCGATATTCGTTTTTGGATTTGGGGCACAGGCTCCCCAAGGATCATTGGCTCCATAAATATATAAAATTCTACTGCCCTTATTCTCCACATAGCTTCTTACTGTTTTTATATACTCTGCATCATAGGTCAAATCTACATTTTTTGGAGCAAATCGCTTGTTCGATGTACTTTTTACCATCTTTAACAAATCCGATACTGGAGAAAAATCAAATCCGTAATAACCTAATTCCACCATATGTTGATAATAAGAAGGCAATAAGTCGTAATAGGTTTCATCGTTATAAAAACTAATAGGAATTACTTTATTAAGGTAGTTAAAAAGTTCTTTGGCCGATACACTATCATTAGGAATCCCTTCACAAATACCGCCCCACTGCCAGAACGAAAAAGGAAACTCTAAAACCGCATATTCAAGAGCTTCTTCAATGCCCACCTCTGTAAAGTTCATGCTCTTTTCTTCAACAAAAGATCTCATTTCTTTCAATACCTCTTCTCTATTTTTTAGCACCAAACGTTGAAAACCAACGATCTTTTTTCTACAATCCTTAGTTCCAACCGTATTAATTAACTGAGTTGTTCTTATATCTTCCTGTGTGTTAATTAAGGGTGCTACGTAGGGTACTACTACATCGACATCCTTTGGGTATTTTGATTTATATATTAGTACTGTTTCACCGCCTTTACTTATTCCTGTAGAAATCCATTTATTTTTATACAAACGTTTTAGTTTATTTACGATTGTATGGTAATCTTCTATTGCCTGATCGTTTTTTAAATAGTCCCACGGTATAGGATTGGGTCTTGATTTTCCATAAAACCGGTACTCCACCATAACCTGATTGGATTTAAGGATGCTACTTAATTCGTATGTTTTATGTTTGGCACTATACCCTTCGGTTACTAAAACAGTTGGTTGCGCATAACCTGAATGTGACACATACACATAATGATCAAAAGTGCCTTTTAAGGGGTTATCATGATCTAAAGGCTGCTTTAAAATTAGTTGATACGCTTCTTTAAAATGATCATTCACTTGTATAGCACTAATTTTGGCTGATGGGAATAAAACCTTTAATTGTTCTTTAAAGCTTAGACCTTCTAAAGCTGTTTGACCTGTTTTACAGGAAAAAATACTGGCACTTAAAAAAAGTAGTAAAACTGTTTTTACTATATAGTTCTTCATAAACAACGGTTTTATTGTTTCATTAATGATTCGATCGCTTCTATTTCAATGGGCATGGCTTCCGTTAAATTGATATTTCCCGTTTCTGTAATCAAATAATCATTCTCCAAACGACAACCAATACCTTCTTCGGGAATATAAATTCCCGGTTCACAAGTTAATACCATCCCCTTCTCAAAAGGTCTTGAATACAAACCGACATCATGTACGTCCAGCCCTAAATGATGGGCCGTACCGTGCATAAAGTATTTTTTGTACAATGGCCTTTCGGGGTCTTGGTTGGAAACTTCCCCAGCAGTTAACAATCCTAACTTTATTAATTCTATTTCAATTAGACTGGCCATTTGTTGTTCGTAGTCTTTAGGAACAATACCTGGTTTTAAAAGCTTACTACCTTCTTTTAAGCAATGTAAAACGGATGTATATATTTGCTTTTGTCTTTCTGAAAATTGTCCGTTTACAGGAATACAGCGGGTAGTATCGCTGTTATAATTAGCATAGCAAACGCCAAAATCCAGTAAAATCATAGCTCCATCATTACAAACCGAATCGTTACTATTATAATGCAAGGCACAAGCATTTTCCCCTGAAGCAACAATGGGCTTAAAAGCTTGTCTTGTTGCACCAGCTTTAATTAAATGGTATGTTAGTTCGGCCTCCAACTCATACTCTTTTATGTTGGGTTTACAAGATTTTAAAACGCGTTTAAAGGCATCAACACTAATGTCTGCCGCCTTTTGGATTAACGCAATCTCTTCCTTGGATTTTACTTGCCTTAATTCCCTTGTAATTTTTGCGGCTCGATAATACGCATGTAAGGGATATTTCTCCTTACACCATACAATCATTCTATCCTGTTGCGTTTCTTGATCTTTGGTAACACGCTTTAAATGCTCATTATGTCCCAAATAAAAGCCATCGGCTTCAAAGGCCATGTATTGCAAAATCATCTCAAAATCCTGTACCCACTCAACCCTTTTTACCCCTGAAATTTCTGAGGCCTTTCCTTTGGTCAATTTTTCTCCGTCCCAGATCTTTATCTGTTCACTCGTCTCCTTTACAAATAATATTTCCCTGTTTTCTGCTTTATAAGCATCGGGGTATAGGACTAAAATTGTATCTTCTTGATCGATACCGGACAAATAAAACAGGTCGTTGTTTTGGGCAAAGCCCATAACATCATCTGCATTGTTATGCTTAACATCGTTTGACGTTAAAATAGCAATGCTATTGGGAACCATTTTTGAAACAAAGTTATTTCTATTCTTTATGAATAATCTGTTAGGTACTGGGTCGTATCGCATCTAAAATGTTCTATCTGGTTGAAGTGGTGATAAATCTAGTGATGTCTTTTTATCTGAAATAATTTCTGAAACCAGTTTTCCTGTTATTGTTCCCATAGTCCATCCCATCATGGCATGCCCTGTGGCTATAGTAAGGTTACTACATGCATTGGATTTACCTATATAAGGCAATCCATCAGGGGACACAGGTCGTAATCCTGAAGCAGCGTTGTCTTTTTCTTCTGGAGTTAATGATACTTCAGGATAATAGTGTGTTGCTGCATTGGCTATGGCCTCAATTCTGGTTTTATTAATCTTGTGGTTAATGCCAGCTATTTCCATAGTGCCTGCAAAACGTGTAAAACCATTCATAGGGGTTACTGCCACTTTGGCCTCTGCTAATATGGCCGGAATTGTAATTCCTGTTGGACGATTGGTATTAATACGATAGCCTTTGCCTGCTTGCAATAGTAATTTTAACCCTATTTTTTTACTTAGCATATAACTCCATGAACCTGCTGCCAATACAAATTCATCAGCGGTTAAGGTCTGTTTATCTGTAATTACTGAAGCAATAGCACCATTTACCAGATTTAGATCTTTAACTTGCTCATTACAGTAAAACTCTACACCAACAGCTTTTAAATGTGCTATCATTTCCTCCATAAACTCTTGGGGCGTTGTATGTGAATCACATTTATAATAAGTTGCTCCTTTTATATTTAGTTTTACTTGAGGCTCCAATACTTTTAAGTCTTCTTTACTTATTTCACCAGCATCCAAACCTTCTTGTTTTGCAATGTGTGCTGTTTCTATTTCTTCCTCTAGCATTTTTTCGGTTTGGCACAACATCAACAAGCCTTTCTTTTCATAATGGAATGAAAAGTTTTCATCACTTTTAATGGCATCATACAAATCTTGGCTCATCAATGATAAATCTTTAATAACCGGAATGGCTTTTTTAACATGCTTAACACTACATGACTTATTAAATGCCCATACCCACTTTAAAAAATCGGCATCTACCCGAGGCTTAATATATAATGGGCTTGCAGGATTAAACATCCATTTCAAGCCCTTTTTCATCACTCCTGGAGCAGACAATGGTACAATATGACTTGGGGACAAATATCCTGCATTAACATAAGATGCACCGGCATCCATATTAGACTTATCGACAACTGTAACCTTATGACCTTCTTTCTGAAGATAATAAGCGGAACATAAACCAATAATACCACCTCCTATTACAATAACATTTTTACTCATGCCCAGTTTAATTTATATCACTTGAAATCCAAAAGCATACGGGTCGTCTTCAGTATCAATTGTAATGGTATTATATCCAAATACTTTAGCCCATCCCTGAATACTTGGAATAATTGCCACTTTATCTCCCAATGTTGTTACTTCTTCAACGCGTCCAATAAATTTAGATCCTATAAAACTTTCATGAATAAAGGGTTCATGTATTTTTAATTTTCCTTTAGCATACAACTGTGCTAACCGCGCCGAAGTCCCCGTACCGCAAGGGCTTCTATCTATGGCTTTATCGCCATAAAACACGGCATTACGTCCCGAAGAACTAGGATCAATCGGGTTACCAGTCCATAACATATGACTTACATCCCGTATGGTCGGGTTTTCGGGATGGACAAACATATCTTTGTACTTTTCGTTAATGCACTGTCGTACCACTTGGGAATATTGAATGATCTTGGAAGCAGAAAATGCATGTACGCCTTCAAAGTTAGCTTGGGGATCTACAATGGCATAATAGTTTCCACCATAAGACACATCGAACGTAATGTCTCCCAATTCGGGGCAATTAATCGTTAACCCTTCAGCGGCTAAATAGCTCTTAACATTGGTTAGTTTTACCCACTCAACTTTATTGCCTGTTTGTTGGTATTCGATTTCAACTAAACCTGCTGGTGCTTCCATTCGTATTTTACCTGGCACTTTTGGGGTCACCAAACCTTCTTCAATAGCTATGGTTATGGTTCCAATAGTACCATGGCCGCACATGGGTAAGCAACCCGATGTTTCTATAAATAAAATAGCAAAATCATTATCTGGGTCATGTGGTGGATACAAGATACTACCGCTCATCATGTCATGCCCTCTCGGCTCAAACATTAGGCCTTTACGAATCCAATTGTACTCTTTTAAAAAGTGCTGCCGCTTTTCGCTCATGGTATTACCAATTAATTCTGGTCCACCTTCTTTAATAACCCGTACCGGATTGCCACAGGTATGTGCATCGATACAAACAAATGTGCTTTTACCCATTTTTTGTTTTCTTAATATAATCGATAACTCTTTTTTCTAAAATTGACAAGGTTACCGTACCTTCTTCTAATATAATTTCGTGAAATTCTCTTATGTTAAACTTATCACCCAATTCTTTTTCTGCTTTATCTCTTAATTGGCGGATTTTAATCTCCCCTATCTTATAAGATATTGCTTGTCCGGGCCAGGTAATATACCTATCTGTTTCGGTTGTTACCTCATGAATTGACAAGGCTGTGTTGGCTGCCATATAATCGATTACTTGCTGCCGCGTCCAGCCTTTGGCATGAATGCCCGTATCGACCACCAAGCGGCAAGCGCGCCACATTTCATAAGTATACTTTCCAAACTTCTCGTATGGCGTTGTATAGATACCCATTTCATCGGCCAAAGTTTCGGTATACAAAGCCCAGCCTTCCCCATAGGCTGACAAGTACAAGTTTCTTCTAAAGTTAGGTACTGTATCGGGCAGCTCATTGTTTAAAGACATTTGCAAGTGATGTCCCGGAACCGCTTCATGGGCGGTTAAAGCAGGAATTGTATACAAGGTTCTACTTGGCAAATTATAGGTGTTCACCCAATAAAAACCTGCTTTATCTTCTTCTTTGGTTCCTGAATACCTGCCACTTGTATAATTAGGGGCAATGGCTTCTGGAACTGGTACCACGCCGTAAGGTTTCCTTGGCAAGGTTTTGAAATATTTAGGCAACTCAGCATCAATTCTTTTTGCAATATCTCTGGCAAACATCAACAATTCCTTGGCTGTTTTGGGATAAAATTGTTCGTCTGTTCTTAGAAACTGTAAGAAATCCGCAAAAGAACCCTCAAAACCCAATTCATCAATAATTTTCTGCATTTCCCCTTTTATTCGAGCTACTTCCTTTAATCCGATTTCATGGATGTCATCAGCAGTATATTGTGTGCTTGTCGTATAGTAATTAATTCTATTTTGATAAAACGCTTTACCATTTTTAATGGCACTTACCCCTAAACCCTTTCTTGTATTAGGAAAATATTCGGTTTCAAAAAATGTTTTAATCTTTCTATATTGATTAATGGCATTTTTCTGAACACTAACTTTAGCTGCTTTCAATATTGAGTCTTTGAACGGTATTGACAATGCCTCTGGCAAACTTAAAAAGGGTTTATAGAAATCACTTGTCGTGACATCTGAAACGATGTGCTTATCATAAGTTATTTTGTAATTACCAAATGCTTCTTTGGGTTGGGAAACACCCTCCTTTACGCCTGCCCTTAAAAGCTCTAAATTGTAGTCTACAATAGCAGGCAAGGCTTCTAATTCCCTTAGATATTCAAGAACTCCCTTCTTATTCTTAAGTGTTTTATCTCCCATATTTCCCAAAGACAAATGAAAAGCAATTTCATTTGTTATTGGATTTAAATGCATTTTATAAGTGTTTCTATCAATTTTATCTTGCAGAACAAACAATAGCAATTCTTTGGATATCTTTTCACTTTCAGACAAGCCTTCATCTGAAACACCTCTTAACTTTAGTATTAAACGTTTTGCGAAATCAGCTTCCGCTTGAAAAAATTTGTTCGTGTTTTCTAAAGAAGTATTTTTCTCAAAACCGTATTCTCTTGGTGTTTCATATTCCGAAATAATTAAAGCTAATTCATCACTTGGAGATACTTTAACAAAAGCGCTCATAAGCAATATCAATAAAACACCTAGAAGTTTTACGGTTTTCATGTAACATTGTTTGTTTTTGAATTTCATTATAAAAGGTAATTTCAGTTGTTATCAATCATGCTAGTTGAATACTATAACCGAAACAGATTTCTTAACACCTGTTTTCTCAATAACAATTTTACTTATTTTAATCCCAAAATTCACTTGAATTAACAGCACTTTATCAAAAAAATAAACGAATTAATCTTTTAAAAAACTAACTTCGAAAAGTAACACTATTTTCTTAACGCTTTAAAGCCATTGGTAATAGCGCATCTGGAAAAGATTGATAGCTAATTGGTCGCACCCAACGCTTTATAGATCCTGTTCCAACTGCTGTAAACCTTGAATCGGTCGATGCAGGATATGGGCCTCCGTGCTGCATGGACGGACACACCTCAACTCCAGTAGGCACACCGTTAAAAATGATTCTTCCAACACGATTTTCTAAAGCATCTACTAAATCATGAAGTGTTGCATACTCTTCCTCTTCTGCTATTATGGTTCCTGTTAACTGTCCTTCTAAACCATCAACTATTTGAATTAGCTGTGTTTCATCTTTACATCTTACGACTAAGGAAAAAGGGCCAAATACTTCTTGGTGCATTTTAGGGTTAGCTAAAAAATCTGTACCAGAAACACTTGCAATGTATGATGCTGCATAATTAGCCTCTATATCTCCTTTTATTTTACCAACAACCTCAACACCCTCTTGAGCAATTACACTTTCACCATTCTCAACAAATCCACTTTTAATGTTTGGACCTAACATGCATTGCGGCTCTATGGCTATGGTTTTATTGGCTAAGTCTTCAATAAATGCTTGTGTTTTATCACTTTCAATAGTTAAAATCAATCCTGGATTTGTACAAAACTGCCCTGTTCCCAAAGTAATGGATCCGGCATAGGTAGTGGCTATCGCTTCAGATCGCTTAGCAACCGCTTTTGATGTAATGATTACGGGGTTTATGCTTCCCATTTCGGCGAAAACCGGAATTGGTTCTTCACGCTGTGAGGCCAGATCAAAAAGTGCCCTACCTCCAGAAATACTTCCTGTAAATCCAACCGCTTTTACTTTTGGGTGTTTTACCAAAGCTGTACCAACCGTTCTTCCCCGTCCCATAATGTTAGAGAATACACCATTTGGCATTCCTGTTTTTTCGGCTGCCTTAATAATTGCTGAAGCAACCAATTCGGCCGTTCCCGAATGCATAGCATGTGCTTTTACAATAACGGGACAGCCTGCTGCTAAGGCACTCGCAGTATCACCTCCAGCAGTAGAAAACGCTAAGGGAAAGTTACTGGCGGCAAAAACGACAACAGGTCCAAGCGGGATTAGCGTTTTTCTTAAATCTTCCTTTGGCAATGGTTCTCTATCGGGTATTGCTTCATCTATAACATTTTCTCGCCAATCTTCATTTGAAACCAAATCGGCAAATGTACGTAACTGATATACGGTTCTTCCCCGCTCACCAATGGCTCGCCCTTCAGGCAAACCAGATTCAGTTGTATACATATCAATCAGCTCTTGGTCTAAAGCTAAAATCTCATCAGCAATAGCATTTAAAAACGCCGCTCTTTTAGATCCAGGTACTTTTCTATATACCTTAAAAGCATCCCATGCTAGTGTTACGGCCTCATTAACTTCCGCTTGAGTTGCTTCAAAAAAAGGAGTTGGATTTTCAATGTTTAACTTTGGGTTAATGGTACTATGGGTTACATCTCCTTTTGCTGATAGTTTATTTCCTATATAATTTTTTCCTGTAATCATTTTAATCGTAGTCTTTTTAAATGCGCCTCCACATCTACTGGTTTGTAAATTATTGTTTTAGAAACTGGATACTTTTCCAACATTGATTGCGGTCTAATAGGGCGTTTTTCAAAACCTCCACCGCAGTTTGGACACACATGCTTTAAAATGTCTTCTACACAAGACTTACAAAAGGTACATTCAAACGTGCAAATCATTGCCTCTTGGGAATCAAATGGCAATGATTTATTACAATGCTCGCATGTTGGTCTAATTTCCAGCATCTCTATGTTAGTTTTTATACTAAAGCACTCAAGTTTTTATAGTCGGGTAGCGTAGGTCGCACTGCAAGTGCATCCGTAATTATTTTAGTAATCGTTTCTCGCTCTTGTCCTTCTAACACCAATCTAGGCGCTCTTACATACTCCGATCCAATTTTCGTGTAAACAGAGGCCATTTTAATATACTGTACTAATTTAGGGCTAATATCTAACTCTAGCAATGGCATAAACCATCTGTAAATAGCAATAGCTTCTTTTATCCTTCCTGCTTTCTGCAATTCATAAATGGCTACCGTTTCAGCTGGAAATGCATCCACTAAGCCAGCCACCCATCCATCGGCTCCTAGTATCAAACTTTCTAAAGCCAAGGTATCAACGCCTGTCATAATCGCCAATCGGTTACCAAATCTGTTTTTAATTCGCGTGATGTTTGTTGTATCGCGTGTAGATTCTTTTACAGCTTGAATGTTTGGACAAGCTTCTAATAATTCAGCGAACATATCTAGTGTTACTTCTATCTTATAATCTACTGGATTATTGTAGATCATAATTGGTAACGAAGTACTATTCGCCACGGCTTTAAAATAGGCTATTACTTCTTCATCACTGGCCTTGTACCGCATAGGAGGTAACATCATAAGTCCTTTTGCCCCATCAGCTTCTGCTACTTTTGCTAAATTGATTGCTGCTTTAGTTGTTTGTTCGGCTATATTCATTAAAACTGGCACTTTACCATCTACAAATGCAACTGTTTCTTTTGTTAGTATACTACGTTCTTCATCTGTTAAGGTACTGGCTTCTCCTAAGGTTCCTCCCAAAACAATACCATGCACACCTGCATCCAATTGTGCTTTGATATTCTTTTTAAATAATTCAAGATCCAATTCATCATTTGCCGTGAATTGCGTTGTAACTGCCGGCATAACGCCTTCCCATTTTATGTCCATCGTTTTTATGTTTTATGATGCTACAAAATTATACACAGAGATTCATGTTGAGTATGTGAGTTTTATCCAAAAGCGGTACTATATTATCCATTTATAATTAAATTAACCATTTATAAGGATAATTTTATATTTTTAAATAATTTAAGATTGATAATGAAAGTTTTACCTTTTAAAATACCTAAACCCGAATTAGACGCGTTAGTCTATCAGGTTGATCTAGATATTGCGTTTTATGATCAATTGCACCAACATGAAGAGATACAGCTTAGTTTGGTGGTCGAGGGTGAGGGCACTTTAATTGTTGGCGATACTATTAACGACTATGCAAAAGGTGATATTTTAGTTATTGGCAGTAACTTGCCCCATGTATTTAAAAGTGACTTAAACGTTGATCGTAAATCGCACATGCTTACATTATTTTTTACCAAGACCGCCTTTGGAACTCATTTTTTTAATCTGGAAGAATTACATGAATTGGAACCTTTTTTTAAGCGTGCTGCACACGGATTTAAAGTTACATCTAACAAAGCAGCCATGAGAGACTTATTCTTTAAACTCGAAACGGCCTCAAAATTAAACAGGTTTATTATTTTGCTGGAACTTCTTAAAATAGCATCGACAGCTCCTTATAAAAGTTTGTCATCATTCATTTATGATAAAAAGTATACCGATGTGGAAGGGAAACGTATGCGTGATGTTTTTGAATACACCATGACCAACTATCACAAGGAGATCTCATTGGAAGCCATTGCGAACATTGCCAACATGACCAAAAATGCCTTTTGTAAGTATTTTAAAAAACGTACTAATAAAACGTATTTTAGTTTTTTAAACGAATTACGTATAGAAAATGCCTGTAAACTATTATTAAGCCATAAAGAATTACCCATAATTGCCATTGCAGAACAATCTGGCTTTCATAATATTTCTAATTTTAACAGGCAGTTTAAAGCCATAAAAGGCTTATCCCCGAACAACTACAGAAAAGAAAACCAGTAAACATGAAACAAAAACACCTGTATATCCTTTTAGGTATTGCCCTTATTATTACGCTTATAGGACTATTAACCGGTAAGTTCTTCTTTCTATTGTTAATCTTACCGTTTGGATTTGGACTGTTTAAGAAGCAGCATAAAAATGAAGATCTTGACTAGGGCCTGTTAACACTAATTTAGATCTTCTTGACATATTTTGTAATAATTACAATATTCTGACCATCGACCTTACCTTCTATATAGTCGGCATTTTCATGGTCTAGCCGAATGTTTCTAACGGCTGTTCCTTGTTTGGCCACCATACTGGAGCCTTTCACTTTTAAATCTTTTACCAAAACAACAGAGTCCCCTACCTCCAAAACAACTCCATTCACATCACGATGTACAATTTTTGCCGATTCTTCTTCATGTTCTCCTGTTGCACGCGCCAGTGCCATAGCTTCATCATCCAAATACATCATATCCAGCAAATCTTGTGGCCAACCCTCACTACGTAATCTCTGTAACATACGCCAAGCCATAATTTGAACAGCAACATGCTCACTCCACATACTATCATTTAAGCAACGCCAATGATTAGCATCCATATCTGTATGTCCCTCAATTTGATCCAAACAAACCTTACAAACCAACACACTATTATCAACTGTTTCATTTAATGAAGGCGGTATAACATATTGGTTTAAATCGTTAGTAGCCGAACACAATTCACAGGTCGAATGACTTCTTTCTTTTAAGGTTTGCAATACACTCATAATACAGTTTTTGATTTTGCAATAATACATAAATTAAAGGTTCTACAAACGCAACAGGTTATTTTTATAACGATAGTTCAACGCAAAAGATGCCCGGAAGGGCATCTTTATTTACTTAAAGCAATGTTTTTATTCTTTATTATTTTGAAAGCTCATGCACTGATTGATATATATAATCCCCATGAACGCCTGTGAAATATTTAGATACTTTTTTACCTCTCTCTTTACGAGCTTCTTCGTCGGGCCATGCTTCTTTACTGAGTTCTTGAAATCTGTCGAACATTTTATCTAGGTCGGCTAAAGACTCAACAATAAATGCTTCAACAAACTCTGTTCTGTCAGCTCCCCAAGCATGTGCATGCGGATAATAGGCTTTTATATATTCATTCTTATTAATTAGTTCATCAAAATAACCTTCTCCTAATTTTTTGAATTCTTCATTCGATCCATCTTCTGGAAAAGCAAAATGGCTCACTCTAACAAAAGTAATTAAATCCTTATCTGGTTTAGCATCCATAAGCTTAGCTCTGCCCATCGTTGCATAAATTTCATCGGAATGTTCGTTAGCGTAGTAGGCCATTCGTTTTTTCATAAATGCTTTTCTTTCTTCTTCGTTGGGCCAAGCTTCTTTTTCCAATTCTTCATTCCTTTCTGTAGCTTTGTCTATATCATTCCAAGAAGCAAAGGCCTGAACATATTTTATTTCAGTGTTATCGGCGGTAAACATGTGTAAATGGGTAGAGGTTCCCATAATGTATTCATTTTTCATGGTCACCTTATCCAAATATTCCTTTTCTACTGCCTTCCAGGCATCCATATCAAAACCTTCATAATCCATGTTCCAATGCATTGTTGTTACTGCGATGTACTGTGGACGCTCAGGCATATCTTGTTGCGCAAAAAGCGTAACGGTGCTAAACAACAAAACCAAATTTAGTAGTGCTGTAAATAATCGATTGACTGTTTTCATAATCTGATAAAATTTAAATTAGTATACTAGTTAAAATTAAATACTTCTTTAAGGTTCGGGGACCGAAAACAAGATTTGAGACAATCTTTTATTTACTATTAATCGGAACTATTTAGGAGAGTACTAAATATACAACAAAAAAACACTCGTTTTACATTCGTAAGCATTTTCCAGTTAAATTAATGTATCTCTTACTTTTTTAGGCATGGCTTTTACAACCATTTTATACGAATGGTCTATAAGGTTTAAAATGAATTCTGACGACAATTCGCCTTCATGGATGTAAACGGTGTTCCAATGTTTTTTATTCATATGAAAGCCTGGCCGTATACTACTGTAGTCTAATCGTAAGGTTTCTGAATATTCTGGATCACACTTTAAATTTACCGAAGCTTCTCCCCGTTCCCAAGCATCTAAAGGCACTAGGGCAAACATTTTACCTAACACCTTAAATACCAATACATTTTCATCAAACGGAAAATCTTCTGTTGTTTCTTTTTTACTTAAACAATAATCACGAAGTTGCTCAATATGCATATTACTTTTTTAAATCTCCTAAATGGGTATGCTTGAAATGATCAAAATATTTTAAACCATAACCAAAAACCCTATCTAACGCAGCATGACAAAATATAATAACACCTATTAACTGTATTGTCTGACTCTGCGTATAAATACCTATTAAATAAAATAGAACAGCAACACCTCTATGGTGTAACACATTGTATGTTATAGCTCCTATGCGGGTATTTATCAAATACCCCAACATACCTATATCGGGAGTTAACAGTAACATTATAAACCACCACCAACTAAAGTCCAAAATATTAAAAAAATAAATCCCTAATAGAAAGAGTGCTAGTTCTTCAATTTTTAAGATCAGGTTCATAAATTTTCAATTTTATACAGGATGGGTTTACTTGGCGTGGCATCATTATTAAAAGGTGCTATTTGCAAGTTTAAAATATAAATGCCATCTACCACGGAATTTGGCACAAAAATGAATTCGGTTATTGTTGCATGTTTTCGTAAACTGCCTCCAACATTCCAAAATGCACGATGCGCCAATAGCTTGCCATCGTCTTTCTCTTTATCAATGCTAGGCAAATCAATCAATAAGTGCTGTATTCCTTTTTCCCGTAAATAAACGGCTGCATCTTCCAACAAATAAGGGGGGTTAGTATGCGAATATTGTGCCGACAACTTTTCCTTAGTATTAGGAATGGTCCTTATAATAATAGCATCTCTTTTCTTATTTCCTATGGCAAACTGCAATTGTTTTTTAGAAATTACAAAATCATCATTTAGCTTTTCTGGGGCTACGGTAATAACTTCTGCCAAAAAGAAAAATTGTTTTAATTCTTTGTTTACAGAATACAAGGTTTCTGTAATATGCCCCACACACTCTGTATGCGTTCCGTGCGCATGTGGATTAAAATGAATATTATTAAAATTAATACTCGCTCCTTCCTTAACACTGGCAATCCAATCGCCATCTTTTACAGGCTCTATTTTAGGCGGATCCAAATACCATGCATTTACATTCTTTTTTGAAGCTTGCATTGGAATTGAAATATCAATGGGCTTAGATAAGTCTACTTGAAGTTTTTTCGATCTGTATTGAATAGTTGCCAGCATAATCAAAGATAATTAAATCATAAACAACTCAGAAGCTATCCCATCTACCAAAAACTTACCCTTTTGAGTAGTAACCAACTTTTCAATAGGCTTTTGGTTTTCATCTAAATCACACGAAATAGACAATAAGCCTTTTTCCAAATATTTTTTTGATGCTTTTAAGGCATGCTGTTTATACAGTATTCCAAAATCACCTTCTAGCTTATCCAAGGATACGCCCCAAATGGTTCTAAGTCCTGTCATTATATATTCATTATACAAATCTGTTGTAGTTAGCACTTCCATTGTACTTGGTAATTCGTTGCCTTGAATCGCTTTAACATACTTTGAGTTATTGGCCACATTCCAACTACGTTTTGTTCCGTGAAAAGAATGTGCAGAGGGGCCTATACCTACATAAGGTTTTCCCTGCCAATAGGATGTGTTGTGCTTTGAAAAATAACCAGGCTTACCAAAGTTGGAAATTTCATAATGTATAAACCCTTCTTCTGCTGTCCTATCTACCAAATAATTAAAATGTTGTAATGCCAGGGATTCGTCAATGGGCTGAAATGTCCCTTTTTTAATAAAAGTATCCAAAGCCGTCTTAGGCTCGACTGTTAAAGCATAACTGGAAATATGGTTTACGCCAAAACCAAAGGCAATTTCTAAATTTTCTTGCCATTTATTAAGGCTCATATTGGGAATGCCATAAATAAGATCGATAGTAATATTATCAAAATACCGAGATGCCAACGCAAGACAATCTTTGGCTTCTTGTGCATTATGCGCCCTGTTCATGTTTTTTAGATCATCTTCAAAAAATGATTGAATACCTATGCTTAAACGGTTAACTAGTGAATTAGACAATGCATTAATGCGTTTATTTGTTAAATCGTCTGGATTGGCCTCAAGTGTAATTTCGGGATCTTCTGTTACGCTGTAATTTTTATAAACGGTATCAAGGATAGCGGTTAATTCCTCATCACCGAGCAAACTGGGAGTACCGCCACCCAAATATATGGTTTCGACAACCTGCCCCTGGAGTTCACCTTTACGCAATTCTAATTCGGCAAGCAATGCTTTAACCAAGATCCCTTTCTTTTTTAAAGACGTAGAGAAATGGAAATCGCAATAATAGCATGCTTGCTTACAAAAAGGAATATGAATGTAAATACCTGCGATGATTTTCGATTTTAGAATTACAATTTAATTTTACAAAATATACTTTATTATTACCAAATTGTGTCTATGTAAAAACGGATCAACCTATTTTGTTCTGATTCTGCTTCACAAAACTAGCCCATCCCGAATAACTTTTACCTACCGACACTTTACCCGAATTATAAAAATGGCAAACGGCTGCTGCTAAACCATCGGTAGCATCCAAATTCTTAGGTAAGGTTTTCAACCCTAACATGCTTTGAAGCATTTTTGCCACCTGTTCTTTACTTGCATTTCCATTACCGGTTATAGACATCTTTATTTTTTTTGGCAAGTATTCGGTAATTGGTATCTGTCTGCTTAAACCGGCAGCCATAGCGACTCCCTGGGCCCGACCCAATTTAAGCATACTTTGTACATTCTTCCCATAAAACGGTGCCTCGATGGCTATTTCGTCTGGATGATGGGTATCGATAAGCTCAATAGTACGTTCAAAAATAAGCTTCAACTTTATATAATGGTCATCGTACTTTTTCAAATCCAACTCATTAAGTTGCAAAAAATGCATGGTTTTCCCAACCACCTTTATAAGCCCAAATCCCATAATGGTCGTTCCTGGGTCGATTCCTAATATAATACGTTCCTTACTCATTTTCACAGTAGTAACAGCCGCTAAGCGAAATTGAAAAACCAATGGTAAATGTGAGCATATTTCCATTAAACGATCCATAACCCTCTGTTACTGGATCGAAATCGTCACTAAATCCTAAAATATAAGAAGTATCTAGATAAACCGACAAGGCATCGGACACCCCAAAATGAAATTCCAGACCTCCCATAGCATTAAGAAACGAGGTATCGTTCTGTCCATAATCCCCCAAAGGCTTTATCATTGAAAATCCTGGCCCCGCATGTGCAAAAACACCTATCCTTCGAGGCACAAACCCTAAAACACGTGTTGCATTACAAACCAACTGCGCATTAAACCGTGTGTAATTAACTTTAAACTCGGGGGTATTATCCAAATTGGAAAACCGATTATACCCAAAATCTGCTTTTGCTCCTAACAAGGGACCAAACATATATTGAATTCCTAAATTAATACTTGGAAAGTTTAAAGACTTAGCCTCAAAATCACCTACAAATCCTGATTGGGATGGGTTATTGATACCTAAGGCTATTTGTCCTTTAAACGTACTGGGGTCTCCTTGTGACATTCCTTGGAATGCACATATAATAAAGGCAAGAAAAAAAAGAGTTGTATATCTTTTTAAATTTGAGGTCATAACATAATATTGGTTTAATTTGCATACACTGGCTTAAACAATGGATACAATGCAAAACTAATCAATTCTTTTTTGACCCAATTTATTATGTGATATAAACATAAGTCATTAATCTGCTCTAATAAAAACAATATTACAAGAATATTCTAAATAATAAAGACGGGGCTAGAGATGATCTAGCCCCGTCTTAAATTATAGTAATCAAGCCTTTTCTGTAAAGGTTAAACCTTTAGCTTGGTATAAGGGATACGCATTTTAATTTCCCAAGTTCCTGAGTCATTAATTTTAATACCCCAGCGTATGTAAGCTTGATTTACGATTTCCCCCGTATTAGGATCTGTAAACTCAGACCAATCTTTAGAGCCAAAATCGGCTTCGTAAGCCTCTGTATCCACTGTAAAAGCATCACGAGTAGTAATATAATACATTAAATAAGAACTATTACCTCCGTAGTTTCTTGCATATTGAGGAAAAGGAGGTGCTGGTAATGAAAACGAAGTCGATGTAGCATCTGATATGGTTTCTACAGAATTATCGTGATAGTTTTGCAAATAAGAAGCTCCACTAGGATAGAACGGTATTTTATCGGGATGCAACGGGTTATCATAACTATCTGTAATTATCATCTTAACCTTTACCCCAAAAGCAGGTTCTTCGCTAATTTTTGTAATGGTTATATAAGGATGTGTGCCATCTAAAACACTAGGCACGTTATCATCAAAACCATTCGTGATTTTAGAGGTATATAAAGCACTTAAAGAGTTGTTAGACTGTTTCACTAAGTTAAGTCTGGAACGCATTTCGGTTGGAAATTCTACCGGTTTAAAAGGTTCTAATTTTATAACTGTGAAATCATCCAATTGGCGTTCACCTCGTACATTGGAAGCCTTAACATTTACTTTATAAGTATCACTAGTATTTTTCACATACTTTGTAGCTTGGGTGAATGCTAATTCTCCACTAACTGAGTTTATAAGGATACTTGGCTTATCTGCTAGTTCTAGTTTCGCATTTGCCAAAGCCAAGGTTGTATCGGTATCTCCATTAAAAGCTTCTTTCCAAATTAATAATTCATGTAAATCAAATAAGTCATCAGACGGGTTTCCTTGTGTATCGGTGATTCCAGTGATTTCCCAATGTAAAGGATATGTAGATCCTTCTATAGCAGGAGTGGCTCCTATTGTAAAAACTCCCCGAGGCACAAAAATTGTATCTTGAGTAGCATGAATGTTATCACTTAAATAACCTACTTCTGGTGGCTGACAGGCAACTATGATAAGTACTGTAGCTAAAAACGTATAAAATATATTCTTCATTTTTATGTTTTTTTTATTAATAAATTATGCTTGAATAAGTTATTAGACCTATTCATAATTAAATAGCACATGTCCACCCTGGAGCACATGTATTACTCCATTTGTAGACTTAATGTTGGAAGTTCTGACTAAAAACTTATCATCTTTTTCGTTAGCATCATTTAAGCTAGCATCCCATGCGTCCCATTCTGTTCCAACCTTATAAGTAAAGAATACATACTCTGGAAATGCATCCAACTCATTACCATAAGCATTTACAGGTTCCAAAGAAATACGTCTTTCTTCTCCATTGTTCGCGGTATAAATTTCCCCTTGGTTTAAAGTCATATTTTCACGGGTTATTTTACCAGAGAAAATGTATCCTCCAAGATATTTAGTTAACGTATCTACCGGGATATCGTTTACAGTAAAATCAGCTAATGGATCTGATTCACGCATATCAGCCAAAACATGATCTACATAATTCTTTATGGAAAGGTTATTTGGAGCAAAAATGGTTGTTTCTCCATTTACCACATCTTCCATTCCAGCTCTTTCTATAATAATAGCTAAGGTGTCTAACTGACTATGAGACCTGAAAAACGCCATAGTGCTATTTCCTGTGTTGTCATTACTTAGCCCTCCATCTATTAAATAGTCGCCGCCGCCATCGCATGCATAAGCAACCAAAAGCAGTAAAAGTATAGGGAATATTAATTTTTTCATCTTTAGTTTTTTAATAATTAAAAAAATGTTACAGTTTACCTTGCCAATATTCTGTTTGAATAATTGCAGGGTTGGTTGAAATAATTCCAGGATGAACTGGCCAGAAATAGCCTTTCTTTTCATTTCTAGCTGTATTAGCCCAACTGACCCCTTCAAAATAATCCATTCGGATTCTGTCGTAACCTGATTGCGCTTCACCAACAAACTCAATAGCTCTCTCATCAAAAATAGCTTTCATTAATGATGCTCTGTCTGTAGCTCCTGTATAATTAGGCACATTAGCCTTACTTCTCACCATATTAATATCGTTAACCGCATCTACTCCTTTATTTAATCGAGCATTGGCTTCTGCTCTTAATAAATACATATCCGCTAAACGGAAGATTAGAATATTGGATTCTGAAAACTGAGCATAAACACTTTCTGAGTCTGGGTCTTGGGATGAATATGCATATTTCATTGTAAATGTGCCATTGGTTGTTCCATACTCGTAGAAAAACAGGTCTTTTCTAACATCATTTGCGCGGTCAGGGTCTATTGCCATCATTTCATTTCCATAAAAATCCGGATTCCACACTGGTGTAGCACCAGTTGCTACAGTTGCACGATTAAAAGGTGCATTTAATGTTAATCCTGTATGATTACTATCGCCTGTAGACACTCTAAAAGACTCTTTATCACTTGAACTTATATTAATTTCAAATAATCCTGTTTCAGAACGACCAACACACATTCTTTCAACCCCATCAGCTCCTTCAACTGTATAATCGATTAAACTTGCCCCACTATTGTTAATAACATTGGTTGTTGCTTTTATAGCTTCATCAATCATTAATGAATTATCATTATCCCTAGAAGCATACCACAATGTTATATGTGCTTTTAATGCTTCAGCACTTGCTTTATTGGCACGAATGGCCCAGTTTGGTGATCCTGGAGAAGAATACTCTAATAAACTGATTGATTTCTCGACAGATTCTAAAGCAAAATCTAATACATCAAGTTCAGGCGATCTAGGTACGGTAACTATAAAACCATCGGGTGTAACCAATTGATCAATACTTTCTAAAGATTCTGAAATGATAGGCACATCTCCCCATATACGAGCCATATAAAAATAACTTAGGGCTTGAACGAAGGCTGCTTCACCTATTAATTTATGTTTTATTTCTATAGAATCAAATAAATCGTCATCCATGCCTTCTATATACTGTTGGGTTGTAAATGCCCAGTTAGCAGCACGGTAAAATCCCTTCCAGTCCCTTGAAGCTTCTCTATAAGCCAGATTATAGTTACCACTACCTTCAATATAGTTAACAATCCAGTTACGACTATCCATAAACGTCATACCGGTCCATTCTCCCCAGTATAGAAAGTTACCTTGTGTCATAATAACTTGTTTAAACAAAGCATACGACCCTGCTACAGCTTGTTCTGCATTGGCTTGATTAACCCAAAACACATCTGGATGCGTAATAGTTACAGGCTCTTGATCCAATAAGTCTGAACAACTAACCATTGTTAGCAATGTTAAGACCAATCCATATATTTTTAAACTTTTAATTTTTTTCATAACTCCTTTCATTTAAAATTTAGTATCAATTCCTATTGAAATTGTTTTTGCTTGCGGGTAACCATTTCCATATGTATACCCTCTAGCATCAACCATCGAAGCATCTACAACCTTATTGGAACGTTGCCACTGGTAAGGGTTTAGTACTGAAGCAAAAATTCGTAATCTAGATAGTCCTATATTTTTCATAAAAGTTTCTCCTTTATCAAAAGTATATCCTACAGCAGCATTGGTAATTCTCCAGTAATCCCCACTGTCTAACCACATGGTTTGATTACCCCTAAATCCATAGAAAGGGCCACCTATACTTCCCGTTGTAGGGTATAGAGCAGGAAAGTCTACACCAGCAGCACCATCACCTGGTTGTTCCCAGAATGTATGGGCACTTAAATCGGCCAAACCTGTTCTCGCCCAAGCGTCTCCAGTACGATCATAGGCATCCATATAAGCATTCAACACGGTATTCTTAATATCTGCTCCAAAAGAAAATTGGCTATAGGCCTGTAAATACCATCCCTTATATTGGAAGTTTATATTAAACGAGCCTTGAATATCAGGTATTGGAGAAAATTCTGTAGCTAATTTTAAATCATGATCTTCATTCAACAAATAATCTCCGTTTAAATCTTGCCAGATTGGAAATCCTGGTCTAATAGCAGCCCAAGCAGATTTACCCCTTAAAGCCTCTCCTGTAAATGGATTTACCGGTAATTGACTAAGATCATCTATAATATAATCATTAACAAACATTCTGTAAAGGTTTAAAGGCAACCCTACCACATATCCATAATTTTGATTATTATTTATGTAATCTCTATTTCCATTAGGTAACTTTGAAACGAAATTCTCATTTCTAGCAAAACCCGCCATTAAATCTAATTTAAAATCACTGGTTCTAGGAAATACTTTATAACGAATTTGTGCTTCCCAACCATAATTTATAACCCCTGCTATATTTGCTTGTGCATAATTATATCCTGAGTAATTAGGAAACGTTGTATCGAATAATAATTGATCGGTAGTCTTGTGATAGGCATCAAAGGTTAAACTTAATCTGTGGTTAAACATATCAAGGTCTACTCCTATATCCCATTGCTCTGTTTCTTCCCATGATAATTTATTATTTGCCATACGGTTATAATTTGGAATAACCCCGGTAACACCTCCATAAGTTGAGACGCTCATTTGGTTAGCCCAGTACGCATTACCCCCATATCCTAAATTATAAGCTCCAAAACGCGCATTATTAGATCCCATTTGCTTTCCGTTAATACCCCAGCTACCGCGAACTTTAAGATAATTTACTGCTTCTGGAAGAATAGATTCAATAAAAGGTTCTTCGGTTAATGTCCACCCTCCTGAAACAGAATAAAAATCAGCCCATCTTACATCACTTCCAAATTTTGATGATCCGTCTCTACTATATGTTAACATCATTTGGTAACGATCTTTATAATTATAACTGCCTCGCCCGTAATAGGATAGCAAAGCATTAGACTCTATACTTGTATCTCCAGAAATTTCTTCATTAGTATATCGCGCATTTATAACTTTAATAGCGTCACTACCAAAACCTATGGCAGAAAGTCTCATGTTTTCATACTGGTTAAAATCAACACGATTACCTAAAACCGCAGTAACAGAATGATCACCTGATCCAAAGTCCTTAAAATAACTTAAATACGTATCGGCATTCAAATTGTTTCTGTTATACAATGCATAACTGGCGAAGCCATCACCTTCAGGTCTAATTGTAGATGGCTCGTAAAAGTTCTTTTTGTTACTATCGTATACATATGTTAACTGCGAGTTCAAACTTAATCCATCAAAAAGGTCCAATGTTGCAAAATTAGACAAGGTTAAGTTCACACTTCTGTCTGTGTTCATTTTATCATTTAACTCGCCAGCTAAAGACATTCTCTTTTCATCTGATATATAGAATAGGGAAGAATTCAATTGCGCAGGATTAACAGGTAAGGTTGAGTTAAGATTAAAAGCACCTTGGTAAGGGTTACCTTGTCCTGTTCTCTGATCGTTATGCGTAAATCTAGTAATTAACTGATTTCTGAATTTTTTTCCTGCCTTAAAGTTTAAATTAGAAGAAAATGTAATTCTTTCTACTCCTGTACCCTTAATGACACCTTCAATATCATCATATCCTAAGCCAAATCGGTAGTTTGTTTCTTCGGATCCTCCACGCATCGATACGTTATATTTTTGGGTAACCCCAGATCTGTAAAATAAATCTTGATAATCAACATTATTATTAAATGCTGGGTTTAAACTATCGGACAACATCATAGGTGTCTGTCCATTTTGTCTTTCGTAAGTAGCCCACCATTTATTTAACATGTCCCATTTAGCATTTCTTTCGGCAGCACCAACATACATAGGCACTAAATCTGGTTTAGGCTGAAATCCGACATTAGAAGAAAACGTGAATTCTGGTTTGGCTAAAGCTGCACCACGTTTGGTTTGAATAATGATAACTCCATTAGCTCCCCTTGATCCATAAATTGCAGCTGCTGAAGCATCTTTTAATACATCAATACTTTCAATATCGTTTGGGTTTAAGGATGCTAAAAAATCTTGGTTAGAAACGCCATATCCAGCCAAATCTTCCAAACTAGTTTGTACACCATCAACTACATACAGCGGGCTGCTGTAGGCAATATCTGGATCGATATCGGCTCCAATAGCAGTATTACCTCTAATAACTAAAGCCCCTCTACCAGCAGGTGCTCCAGTCATAGTGACATTTTGCATTCCAGTAACTTGAGTTGCTAAAATACCTGAAACATTTAATACAGGAATGCCTTCTATAGCTTCTGCTTTTACACTGGATATGGAACTCGTCACCTCACTTTTATGTACTTTTTGATATCCAATAAGAACTATTTCATCTAACTCAGATGCAGATTCTTTTAAAGTAACATTAATAGTGGTTTGATTGGCAACTGGAACCTCTTTGGTTGTAAACCCCAAATAAGAAAAGACCAATATAGCGTTAGAGTCTTTTATTTTTAGCGTATAGTTTCCATCAAAATCGGTTGAAGTTCCTATGCTAGTGCCTTTTACAATAACCGTAACCCCAAGCAATGGCATAGCATTTCCATCTACCACCTGACCTTTAACTATACCTTCTTGAGGTTTAATATTAGATAGTTCAATATGTGGGATTTTGGGTTGCTTAATTTTGTTCTCTTTAACATTTGATTTCAGAACAATTTGTTCATCTATAACCCTGAAAGTAACTGGTTGCTTATCGAATAAGTACTTTAATATTTTTGAAATGCGCTCTTTTTTTGCTTTAATAGAAACGATTCTTTTTATGTCAACTTGATCTGTATTGACAAAAAATTTAAAATCGGAGGCCATTTCTATTTCTTCGAGAACTTTTTCAATACTCACATTTTCGAGATCCAACGAGATCCTAAAATTTTGAGAGTAAGTATTGGCATGTATTTGAAAAAGTGTTACCAATATAAAAAATGAGGTTATCTTCATTTTCAAATCGAATTTAAAAAGAGTAAAGTCATTACTCTTTACTTTAAAAAGTATTTTCATAAATTTGTGTTTGGTTGTTTTTTTTGATTTAAATGCAATCACTTTCTTTACCGGGAAATGTTACGACCATTTTCCGGTTTTTTTGTGACTTTTAATAAAAGAAGGTATCGTCTTAATGTTTCATAGGCAATAATGCTTTTTATGGTTTATAATTAATTCTATATTATGTTTGGTTTGCTATTCAATAAGCACCTTGTTATTCTTAATTTTATATATAATATTAGAGCCACTACTTAATGTTTGTAAAACCTGTTCGACAGTCTCATTAGTAAAACTGGCATTAAATGTACTTTCCTCTAAAACTTCGTTTTTGTTTTGTATGGTGACATTGTAATACCGCTCTAATTTTTTTCTAATAACCTTAAACGGTGTATGTCTAAAAATCAACTTTCCGTCCATCCAAGCGGTATAGATATCCGTTTCCACCTCTTCAATGTTAATTTTATTCTGCGTTTTATCCCAAGCTGCTTTATGATTAGGCTCTAATACTGTAGCTTCCTTTAAGTTAAAGCCCTCTTCTTTATTGTATACACCCACCGATCCTTCCAACAATACGGTATTAATCGTTTCGTCCTCTTCATAACTGGAAATATTAAAAGTAGTTCCTAAGGCCCTAACATTTATTTTATCATCTACTGTCACTATAAAGGGGTGTTCTTGGTCTTTGGCAACTTCAAAATAGGCCTCACCATCCAGGAATACATTCCTCTCCATACCTTTTATAAACTTCACTGGATAACGTAGTGACGTCCCTGCGTTTAAAAAAACATGCGTACCATCAGATAAGTGCAAATCAAATAACTTACCATATGGTACTGTTAAAGTGTTATATGCTAGTTTTTCTACACTGGAATCATTTGTGTAGATTAAATGTTTACCAGTATATTGACCTACAATGTTACCATTTGCATCAGTAACTTGAGAACTACCATCTTCACGAATAACTTCTACATTACCATTGTCTAACGTTAGGGTTATAACATTTTCATCAAGAGATTCCTTAAAAAACAAATGCTCTTTAATGATATAAATGCTTGAAGCACAAAAAATGCCTAGAATCAAAATGGCAGCAAACCTTAAGTATCTGTTTTTTGCATTTACAAACTTATTTGAATATTGCCTATCATTACCAGCAATTTGTTTTTGGAGCTTTTCATACAATCTATTCTCCACTAGCTGTCTGTTTCCATGCTTGGTTGCGATCCAGTTTTCGCCATCACCTTGATAACTTTCTAAAAAGTCTTCTAACAACTTTTTCTCATTTGGATCACACCTGTTTTCAAGGTATTTACCTACAAGTATTTCTATTTCTTTTCTAGTCATTGTTGTGTAAAAAGTTAGTTAGTTTTGGTATGTTATATATTAAGTACCATTTAAACCAACTAGGTACCATAACTTTTATCTTTTTTTTTAAAATTTAAATATGAAATAACATACTTATCTAAAAAAAACAATAAACATTAAACACCAAATAAGGAAAACTAATGGAAGGGTTCGTTAATAAAACTAGGAAATAAACGCATACAAAAAGAGAAGCAACACACTAAATGTTTCTTCTTCCATATGTGCCCTTAAGTATTTAAGAGCAATAGAAATCTGATTCTTTACTGTCCTGATAGAAATATTTAATTTATCAGCTATTTCTTTGTGTGACAAACACTCAAAACGGCTTAAGTAAAATATTTCCTGACATCTTTTCGGCAAATTTTGAGTATGCTTATAAATCATTTTTTCCAGATCCTGTGCAGTCATACTATCATATGGAGTATTATTAGTTTTTACAATATCGTAAAACTTATCAATATCCATATTAACAAATTTTGTATCTCTAAAGTGCTTATATATTCGAAATCTTAAAGATTGAAACAGGTATGCGGATATATTCTGAATATCTGAAGTTTTATTATTTTTCCACAACGCAAAGAAGATGTCCTGTATCAAATCTTCACATAAATCTCTATCTTTTAAGATATTGTATGCATAAACATATAACTTATCCCAATGTTTTAGATAGACGCTACGAAATACATCAGAATCATTTATATCCAACGTTTCATTATTTAAATATTTCTTCATCTATCGTTATAAACAGCAATTTCTCAAATATAGAAATTTATTTAGTAAATACTATATCTATAAACCATGTCCTCTCTAATATTATCTAGATATTCTTAATTGCTTTAACTTTAACATTATTTTTTCTACAAAAACCAAATTTAAAACTTAAACCCCTCTATATCAACAAAGAAACTCCTTCAAATCAAATTACGTTTAAAATATTTTAATACATTTTTAGTGAACCTTTTTAGTACGTACCTTTAACACGTAAAATCTACCAATCTTTTATGATCCTGATTAGTATTGTATATTTACTTTTAATAGGCAGTTTTATTTATGGATTTAACAAGCTTAGATCTTATAGCATTAAAAATAATAAGGCTGAGATATCTTTTTCTATCATCATTCCTTTTAGAAATGAAGCAGATAACTTACCCACATTACTAGCATCAATTGCTTACTTGGATTATCCGCATGATCAGTTTGAAATTATTTTTGTAGATGATAACTCCAATGACGCTTCAGCGGACTTAATAAAAGCATCTTCAGCTAAATCACCATTAAACATCAGGTTAATTCCTAATGACAGACGTAGTGACTCACCAAAAAAAGACGCCATAACCACTGCTATCAGCCAAGCTAAATACGAGTGGATCATTACGACTGATGCCGATTGTAACTTACCAAAATACTGGCTACAAAGCTTCAATAATTTTATCCAAGAAACCGACACTTTATACATAGCGGCACCCGTGACTTACTCCATAAAAAACACATTCTTAATGCGTTTTCAATTACTAGATGTATTAAGCCTACAAGGTGCCACAATAGGAGGCTTTGGTATAAACAAACCGTTTATGTGCAATGGTGCCAACCTATGTTATAAAAAATCGATTTTTAAGGATTTGCAAGGTTTTAAGGGCAATGATCATATTGCTGGGGGTGACGATATTTTTTTTCTTGAAAAAGTAGCTAAAGCTTATCCGCAACAAATGCATTATTTGAAATGTAGGGAAGCTATAATTACTACGACGCCACAAATGTCGTGGCAAGATTTAATATCCCAACGCATCCGCTGGGCTGCAAAAACAAGTTCCTACAATAATTGGTTCGGAAAATTTACAGGGTTTATTGTTTTGCTTATGAACGCTTTGGCCATTGCCTTGCTTATGCTAACTTTTATAAGTGTAACTTATGTTAAAAGTTTACTTTATGTCCTGCTCATTAAATTTAGTATCGATTTCTTTTTAATCTATAAAACGGCTTTGTTTTTTAATCAAAAAACGGCTTTAAGGAGTTATTTTTTTAGTTTCCTACTGTACCCCTTTTTTAGCAGCTATGTTGCTGTTGCCTCAACCTTTAAGGGCTATTCTTGGAAAGGTCGCACTTTTAGAAAATAATGTTTGATTTATTTTTGTAGCTTTACGTGTGTTTTGAAAAGTGCATTCTGTATGAAACGAACATTATCGAATAATTACTAAAATATAAACCTGTGAAAACTATATTTTCACTGCTATGCGCTCTTTTAATAAGTCCATTGTATTGTTCGGCACAAGAAACCTATACGGTTAATGGTGAGCAATTACTGCTTAAAACCGAAGTTAAAGGTGCTTTAAGCCTACTATCCTACCGCAATAAGGATCAATCCCGCTTTTTTATCAAAGACAAAAGCAATGATATTATTGAACTTATTCATCCCAGAGATGGAGGCAATACATACAAAAAAACCTTAGAATCGTTAACCCAAGGAAAGAATATGTCTGCCCAACTTGTTGGTTTTGGGCGTTACAGCTTAAAACAATTTGTTAAAGCCTATAACTCTAATGGCCATAGGAAATATGCTTACACCGATGAGCGTGTACAGGCGCAATTGCGCATAGGCATATATAGTGGTGTTACAAATCATCCCTTTATAGATACGCCAAGACAAGTTTCTGCTGCATTGTTTGGAGCCATCTTAGAGGTCTACGAAAAAAACAGTGCTGCTAGACAAAGTGGTTACATTAGTATTGAACAGGCTTTGGGTAATGTTAATATGGGATACGCTTCTACTCAATTTGGACTTGGTTATAGATTTCGGTATATTAAAAATAGCTGGTTTAACGAATACCTCAACTTACAATTAGCCAACTTTACATTTTCGAACCGTACTTTTGAAAGTTCAAACGATGAAAATAAACATGAAAAGCGGGCTAGTTTTAGTGTCCCTTTAGTGTTTGGATTAGGAATGGATATAAAAGTTGGGGATACAAGTTTTATAACCCTAAACTACAACGAAATATTTGCTGTATTTGCAGACTACCACAACAGTTTCCCGGTTAACTTTATCATAGGGTATAAGTTTAATTTACCTTAATAATAATGGGTAATTCAAATTCTGTTTTCACCTGTTGCCCTCTTTTTAAGGCTGGAAAAATTCGTGGTAGTGAATCCAAACTTTGTACTAACAACCGTTCTATATTCGGAATTTCTTTGGTTGTAAGCGAATCTATCTTTGCATTTAAAAGCGCTAATACACCCTTTTCGGAAAGCTGAAATTTCAAAACGATGGTATCTTGAACATCTTGGGTTACAATAAGTGACTCTTTTTGTAAATACTGTGCGATATGCGTTGTCAACACATGCTCAAAACACAACTTGTGCGCTTGCTTAGTTTGCGATGTATCACATAAAGCAAAGCTTGGATAAGCATCAACCTCTTTCCAGTTAAAGGTTTTTAACTCTTCCTTTAAAATGGCTTCGGGCGATGTTTTTTTTACATTAAAATACTCGCATGACACTAGTACCAAAACGACAAGAAAAACACAAATTTGTTTCATCGATTACATCTGAAACCGAAAAATACAATTTTTTTGGTTTTTAATCTCCTTTTAATTCATTCTTCATGAATTTTTCCTTTTTCAAAGCCTTCATTCTGAAATTGACCATGTTCAAGTACGTACTTTTAGGAAACTTTTCTTTAAAGCCCTCGTACAATGCCATTCGTGTATCAATATCTTCATAATAGCGATCTTTCGTATAAACCAAATAAAAATGGGCACTGTCACTATTTGGGTTTTCGTGTATTGCTTTACGAAAGGCTGCTATGGCTTCTTTATGCTTTTTTTGCCTGTTTAAAACCATGCCTAAGTTCTTATAGCCTTCTTCCAAAGATACGTCTTGTAGTTCCAATGATTCGGTAATATATTTTTCGGCATTTTCAAAATCATTTATACGTTCATAAAGTTGACCTAACACATATAAGTTACTCGTATTATTTGGTTCATACTTCAAGGCTTCAAGACCTTGTTCAATCGCTTTTTCATATTCCAATATTTTAGCATAGGAATGGCTTAATTTTTCATGAATAAATTGCGAAGATTCATTGAGCGCTATTAATTTTTCAAACCAAACCGCGGCCTTTTCATACTGTTTTCGCAAATAAAAGTTCTGGGCTTTTAAATTAATCAACCCCTTGTTGTTCTCATAGGATGACAGGCCAATATCGATATATTTATCGGCTAATGTATTCTTTCCTTTTTTAAGGTACAGTTTTGCTAGGCTATAAATGGCTTTTTGATGTGTTGCATCTAACTCAATTGCATTATAAAACCTATTTGCAGCTGTAGAATCATTTATGCGCTCTAAAGCCAAACCTAATTCGTAATGGTAATTTGGGTTTTTATGATTTAAATAAACTAATTCATTAAAAACAACGGCGGCTTCGTTGTATTTTTTTGTCTTATGCAGCAATTTAGCGTACTCATATTTTAACAGAGCGTCTTCTGGATTTACATCAATACTGGCTTTATAGTTTTTTAGGGCTTCGTCGTAATTACCAATAGCAACATATGCTTTGGCTATTTTATCCAACACCTCCGATTGTTCTTTGTAAGCCTTATAATTTTCAATAGCCTTGGAATAATTGCCATTTATATACAGGCTATCTGCCTTATTTAAATCCGAAGTCTGCGCTTCGATTTTAAACAGTATTAATAAAGATAAAAGTGTTAATCTAAACATAATTATTTTTGAACTTGAAATATAATTGGTAATGAATAAAGCACGTCAACTTTTTCCCCTTCATGTTCCCCTGGTATTAACTTAGGCATTGATTTAATAACACGTATGGCCTCTGCTTCCAACTCTGGATGTGGAGCTCTAGATCTTTCAATAGCAATAGCACCTTCTTTCGTAATTCTAAAAACCACATTAATACGCAATTTCCCTTTAAGTCCAAGACTTTTAGCTAAATCGGTATTAAAATTTCTATTTACATGCTCCTGAATTTGAGTTATTGTACAGTCCTTTTGTTCGCTTTCATTATCCAAAGATGCACATTCTGGAAAAGTTGGCGCCTTGTTAACCACAGCAAAGGGTATTGAGTTATTAACGGAATCATCAGCATATCCAACAATGGCAGTTTCATCTAAAAGTTGTGTGTTATCTACCTCAAATACAATGGGTAAAGAATATGGCACCGTTACATTTTTCCCATTATGTTGTCCAGGAGTCATTTTTGGCAGCAATGAAATTACCCTAACCGCTTCTTTTTCTAATTCTGGGTGCGGCGCTCTGGAACGTATTCCCGTTATATTTCCTTCTGCATCTATTTTAAAAATCACATTGATACGCTGTCTTCCTGTTAACCCCAAAACTGTTGCTATGTCTGTATTAAACTTGTGGTTTACAAATCCGCTTATTTTATCAGACATACATCGTTTTTTCTCTTCGTTAGCTGTTAAACCTTCACAACCTGGAAAGACAGGTACTTGGTCTATAACTGCAAAGGGCACTTCTATATCTTGGTCTGTGTTGTTTTCATGCCTTTTATCAGTTGAAGCATCTACCTTATTGTTTTCTCCATAGGCAACTATTACAGTTTCATCAACAACCGATTTATCCTGAACTTGAAATATAATGGGTAATGTGTAAGGTACAATTACATTTTGACCTCGTTGCTTACCAGGCGTTATTTTAGGGAGTGATTTAATAACACGAATAGCTTCAGCTTCTAAATCTGGATGGGGCGCTCTTGATCGTATACCAATAACATCACCCTTTGTATCAATTTTAAAGATAACATTAATGCGCTGTCTTCCTGTTAACCCTAAAGTATTTGCTATATCGGCATTAAAATTTCTAGCTAAATATTCTTGAATCTTTCCAGACATGCAATTCCTTTTTTCTGTATTACTGGCTAATGCCTCACAGCCAGGAAACACAGGAGCTTGGTCTACAAGCGCAAAAGGCACTTCAACTTCGTTTAGCATGATTAATTCTGACTCTTCATTCTTGTTTTCCTTACTATTCCCTTTTTTATAAAATACAGTCGACAACTTACCATCTGTTGTTAGCAAACCTCTAAAATTATCATCTTTTTTGAGTAACTCTATTTTACTTTTCTTTCTTGCCTTTTCTGCATCAGTTAATTTTTTTCTATCTGAAACAACCAGTCTTAAGATACCATCTTTAATATCGCTCTCCCACAATAATTTGGCTGCATCCGTTTTCTTGTATGCCAGATAATCGGCATAAGTCATTTTTTGCTGCTTACTCAAATCCTTTACGGGTGTTTCTCCTTTGTCTAACATGTACTTATCTGCCATTTGACTTTTGTAGTAGTCAACCCTTGATATAATATATAAATCGGATTTGGGTTTATATGCGATTAATATCTCCGTAAAGGTCATACCCGCTTTTTCCATCTCCAGTATATTACTATAAAGCTTTTCTTTTAGCTCCTCATCATCTAATTCTTGATATTGGCCATCATCATCTATTTGTTGTGTAGTGATGTTATAACCTTCTTTCTGAGCTTCTGCAGAGGTATACACCAACATACCAAAGACCACTGGTATTAAAAGAACATACTTGATGAGATTAATTTGTTTTGATCTTGATTTACTTAACATAACAATTCGTTTTTTGATTAATGATTGATTGAAAAATGTATTGATGAAAGAAATATGTTTGGTATCAAAAACTTCTGATAACAAGTTTTGATAATATTGATTCTTGTCTTGGTATTTTACGGCGTGTGCATCGGCTATATATTCATGAAGCGTGGCCATACGGATTTGGTACATGTAGACCAGAGGATTAAACCAAAAGAACACACGTAACATTTCAAAAAACATTAAATCGATAGTGTGCCGTTGTGTAACATGTACTAATTCATGCTTAACAATAGTTTGTTTATCTGCTTCTCTAATATGCTCTCCTAAAAATATATAATGGAAAAATGAAAATGCGGCGCTACTATTTAACAAACTAACAATAAACGCCTTACTTATTCGCTGTTTTGGGTTTTTGAATACAAAAAACAATATTCTGGAAAGCTTAAATAAAAAGAACGCCAAAGCAATTACAATACCTATATATAAAATAATTTCCCAGAAAGGCATGGTTGGTACTATTGTTACGGCATCTAGTGCTATTGGTACATTTACCTCTGTGCTTTCCTGTCCCAGTATAACAACCGGAAGCGCTTCTATATATTCCGTTGGGAGTGTTTCTTTTAAGTACTTTATTTTTATAAAGGGCAATAGTATAGATAAAACAGCCGTTCCCAATAAATAAATCCTATTCCAGTTAAAAAAGGTCTCTTTATTTAAGAATACATCATAAACCAATAGAAAGAACAATTGAAAAACTATGGTTTGTAAAATGTAATGTAGCATAACTAATTCTTTTTATTGATCTCTTTTAAAACAGATTCCAACTCTTCCAAACTGATATCGTTTTTTTTGACAAAGAAGGATACCATGCTTTTAAAGGATCCTTGAAAATAGCCATCGACCAACTTGTTAATAGATTGGTTACTGTATTCCTGTTTGGGTATAACAGGGAAATACACATGCCCCTTCCCTTCCTTTTCATAATCGACAAACTCCTTACCCTCTAAAATCCGAACAATGGTAGATACCGTATTATAAGCGGGTTTTGGGTCTGGAAATTCTTTTATTATGGCTTTTACATTGGCCTTTCCCAAACGCCAAAGTATTTGCATGATCTCTTCCTCTGCTTTTGTAAGTTGCTTCATCTCATTATGTTTTTAATTACCATATCATGACCTCAGTTTTCACTTTTAAATAGAACAAAAACCTATTCAACTAAGTTTTTAGTTCAACAAATATAACTAAAATTATAGTTGAAACTAAAAAATTAGTTTTAAAAGTTAAGTTATTGATTTTATTAAAATTAAAAACATTAAAAAGAAGAAGCCCTATGGGTCTCTCACCTCCATAGGGCAGTAAATTGCTATTATCAACAAGAAAAAATTGAGGGATTAATTAATTTTTGTAGTGTTGACAGTATCAAATATAAAAATAAGTCTGATCTTTTAACTGCGGAAAAACCGCAACAACCTTATGGTTTAATTATACTTTTCAATTATATCAATTGTTTTAGAGGCTAAAAAAAAATTCACTTTAAAGAAATTTCTTCCAATTTGATCAAAATATATGGGTTTAACAAAGAATTTATTGAGATAAACTATCCTCGAGACAGCGTCTTAGGCTGTACTCGTCACGTTAATGACAATGTAAACGAAAACCCCGAGGTTGCGCTTCGAGGAATTCTTTTTTTTGACTAGGGTCTGTTAGCACTAAACAAAACCTTTGTCCCTTGCTGCCTGTAAAAGCGATTCATCTTGCCCATCCTGAATGGAAAACAACTCTTTTAATTGCTTCTTTCTTTTCTCTACAGCACTTAAAGAAATATCCAAATGTGAAGCTAAGTTTTTTGTTTTAACGCCTTGCGACAAAAGGTGCAATATTTTTCTATTTTTTTCATCTATTACAATATCACTAGTAATAGACTTTCTTATAAAACTATTTACAGTACCGCTATAAAATGGCGGGTTATTAAGCACTGCCTGGAATGCACTGGCCAACTCACTGGATGTTAAGTCACTTTTAATTAAAAACCCTTCGGGATCGATGTTCTTTATTATGTTATGAATTCTAAATGGTTCATTAAACATAGTAAGGATTACAATCTTGGCATTTGGCAATACCTTTCTGGCATATTCTGCTAAGTCTTCGCCCGATGTCATCGTACCGTCCTTAGACGGCGGTAAGCTTATATCAACAAACAGCATGTTATAAGGTCGCTCTTTTTGAATGGATCCATCCATAAGCGTAACTGCCTGATCGCAATTATTTGCTATATCTATTGCTAAGTTTTGATGTTCCTTTTTAGTAAACAGTAAGGTATTTTGATATCCTTCAATGATCATAGGGTGATCATCAATCATTAAAATTTTAATGTCTTCGGTCATGGTATTTGGTTTTAGTTAATTGGGGCTTTTATTATTACAGAGGTTCCTACCTCTTTTTCTGAAGTTATACTTATGCTACCTTGAATATCGTTAATTCGCGCATTCATATTTTTAAGTCCTATACCAGATTTTGCTTTATTAACATCAAACCCAACACCGTCGTCCGTAATGGTTAAGCAAATTACATCTTTTTTTAATTTAAAACTAATGGTCACTAAAGAAGCCTTAGCATGCTTATGGATATTATGTAGCGTTTCCTGAATGATTCTATAAATATGGATCTTATTTTTATTAGGTAAGTTTTCCCAATTAATGCTGTCATCTGGTTTTAATTCGTAATCCAGTCCATAAACTTTTGTTTGGGTTTCCACAAAGGTTTTAATAATATCCATAAAACCGCCACCAGAAACAAAATCGGTATTCAACTCGTGGGATACTTTTCTAATATCCTGCTCAATAGTTTTAAGCTCATCTATATATTGGCTTCTGGTCTTAACGGCATCTTCACTACTACTCATATTCAAACTGTCCAAACTTAATCGCGTCCCAAACAAACGCCCTAGAACACCATCATGCAGCTCTTGGGATATTCGCTTTTTCTCTAAAGCCCTTGCTTCCTCAATACTTTCGTGTTGCGACAGCATTAAATTATAAATCTCTTCATTGGTTTCCTGTTGTTTTTGAATAAACTGTAACTCCTTGTTCTTGTTACGTTGGTTTATAACTACATATAACAACAACGAGGTTACAATCAGCACAACAGATAGTATTAATAGCCACAAACGCTCTTTGGCTATCTGGATATTTTCTTGCTCTATTTGATCCGTTTCATATTGAATTCTTGCAAACTTGTTTCGAATAACACGTTCATTTTTAATGATACTATCGTTAAGCTTAATATAAGCATCGTAATATTTAACCGCGACACTATCAGTCTCAATTTTAGAGAGTACTAAATACGACTTTAGAAGATCATCATTATAATAATCTTCAGAAATATCTTTTGCTTTGTATGCATGGTACCTAGCTGAATCTGACTTCTTATAATTATGATAGTACTCCGCTAAATGCTGGTGTATAATAATTGACTTATAACGATCACCTATACTATCACATATCCTTAATGCTTTTAAATATAATCCTGGAAGTTTTTCATCTTTGCCTAACGAATAAAGCGTATGCGCGTAGTTATCAAGCACCAAAGCATAAAAGTCTGGACGTTCGTTAAGCAGGTTTTCTTTATTTAAAATTTCATCGTAATATTCTAAGGCCAAATCAAGCTTCCCTGATGCCTTAAAAGTATTAGCTAAATTCACCTTCTGATTATCAATTGTAATTGTATTGTCTCCAGACAACTTTCTTTTTAACTCTAAAGCCTTTAAATGGTAATCTATAGATTCATCAAACTGTTCTAAATACTTAAATACTAAAGCTAAATTATTATAAACAAAAGCTTTATACCTCAACACTTCACTAGTTTCGTTTAGTTCATTTAAAAGAGACAATGCATTAATAGAGGTCAACTCACTTCCTGTAAAGTCTTTTTCATCTGCCTGAAGCAAGGCTATATCCAATAGAACGACAGCTCTATTGAATTTATCGTTTAGTGCCAAAAATAGTTTCTCTGCTTTGTTATCGTAATAATATGCGCTATCTACAGATCTATCATAATAATAATAGCCTAATTTCTTTGAAATTAAAGCTATAGCCGAAGAATCTTTTCTCTTGCTAGCTAATTTTAACCCTTTATGACTAAAATGTAAAAACAGTGCATCATTCTTTAATTCTAAATAACGGGAGGCCAAATTGATATCACTTTCAACGACTAAAGAATCTATTCCTTTCTTTAAAGCTAACTGTCTTGCCTTTTTGGCATAAGCTAATCGTTGCTGCAAATTGAATTTCGAAGAACTCTCTGAAATGGACAAATAAAAAGTGATACTATCTATTATTACTTCAGCTTTATTCTGAGAGTAAAAAACCCCGAAGTAAAAACTTAAAATAAATAAGAAATATAATTTTAATTTCAAGATATTATAGAATATACAATCTCAAATGTATCTATAATTTTTTAATTAATATAAACAATAAAGCCCTTATCTCTTGTTAAGGGCTTTATATTAGTAAATTTTAGGATTTTATATTATCTTTCTTTAATATCTCCTCCAGTGTATTGAACAGTTGTATCGGTTAACACATCATCTTCGTTTAAATCTTGTTTAGTACATGATGTAAATGCTGTAAATACTAGTGCTAGAACTAAAATAACTTTTAAGGTTTTCATATCCATTCGATTTTAGGGTTAAACTATTTTTCTCTATTTGTTTTAAAAAAAATTTAAATACTAATAACTAAGACTTTGAAACTAAAAGTCTCGGTTGAGGGAAAAATGGATAATTAATCTAAAATCGAATGCATCAAAAATGCATACAGATTTTTTTATATAAAAATGAGGGATTGTGGCATTTCTGCCTAAAAATGGATTAATTTTCTTGCGGAGCTGAGGGGAAAATTACAAATGCTCGTTAAGACGTTACTAAAGTAGGTTAAACTACCTTTTGTATACGCATATAATCGATGAAATGCATATTTATTCGATGAACGGTTGTTTTTATATTATTTCCGTATAAAATACCAACAATATTTTAAAGTGTTGAGCCACTTCTAATTAGGCTAGTTTTTACAATTTTTGTCTTAACATCGTCTTCACCAAGATTATTTTGTAGTCTATTAATGAGCAATTGAGCGGCATTGGCTCCAATATCTTTTGCATGTTGCCTAATAGTTGTTAATCTTGGAATACTGTGATTGGATACCGATTTACTAGAAAAACCAATAACTGAAACATCTTCTGGAACTTTGAACCCTAAGCTTGCGGCCATATTAATGGCTATAACACCAGAGGCACTATCGGCTGCCACAACGCCATCTATACCTTTATTTTCTTCAAAGAAAGTACGTATTTTTTTTTGATGATCGTCGTATCGCCCCATTCTTAAAGCCAAAACCTTAAGCTCTGGGTTTTCCAAAATAGCTTTAGCATAGCCTCTTTCCCTTAACTTCCCAACACTTAAATCGTCTATATTACTTATAAAGGCAATTTGTTTTCTACCTTCTTCCAGCAAACTTTTGGTAGCGTTATAAGTCGATTCAAAATCATCTACAATAACTTTATCACACAATACGTCATGTGCTACCCTATCGAACATAACAATTGGAAGCCCTTTTTTTATCGTACTTTTAAAGTGCTGTACTTCATTTTTCATTTGTGTTTCTTGGGCTACACATAATATAAATCCATCCACACTACCATTGGCCAACAATTGCAGGCTTTCTTTTTCCTTTTCTAACGATTCGTTAGAAATACATGTTATAATGTTATAACCATGATTGGCAGCTTCTCTTTCTATTCCAAAAAGAACTTTAGCTAAAAAGTGATTAAGAATATCAGGGATAATAACTCCAATGGTTTTGGTTTTATTTTGTTTTAGGCTTAAAGCAACCTTATTGGGTTTATAATTGTAAAGTTCGGCAAGTTCCTTAACGCGTTTTACTGTCTCTTCCCCTATTTCTTCACTGTTATTCAATGCTTTAGAAACTGTTGAAATTGAGACATTTAACTCTTTTGCCAATTGCTTTAAGGTAACCATACTATTTACACATAATTTATAAGTAACGCAATTTACAAAAATACGTTCTTATAATACGACTGTACAAAAAATTAAGGTTCAATACATAGTAAAATATAAGAAACCACCTAAAAAAGTATTCAAAAACGCCTTAACAAAAACGAATCATCATTACAATTACCTATTGGTTAACTTCTTTTCGTTTGTAACAGCTTGAACCTATTTTTTAGGCGGCTTCTCTTATTGTCGAGAACTTATTTTCTAAGACTTCTAATAATAGTAAGTGCGTTTGCTACGTCAGCTTCTAATTTTGCATAGTCTTTGTTAGCCAATATTTCTTTTGAAATTAATTGCGAGCCCATACCCACACAAGTAACGCCAGCATTAAACCAGCCTGAAAGATTTTCTTCCGTCGGAGCAACGCCTCCGGTAGGCATAATACTAGTCCATGGTTGTGGCCCTTTAATGCCTTTTACGAATTTTGGACCGTACAAGTCTCCAGGAAATAGCTTAACGATTTCACATCCCAGCTCTTCGGCCCTGGCAATTTCGGTTAAGCTCCCACATCCAGGAGACCACAACACCTTTCTTCGGTTACAGGCTATGGCTATATCTTCCCGCAACACAGGGGTTACAATAAAATTAGCTCCTAAAGCCATATATAACGATGCAGCTGCGGCATCGGTTACAGAACCAACGCCCATTATCATGCCCGGTAATTCTTCGATAGCATATTTTGTTAATGCTCCAAAAACTTCATGGGCAAAATCTCCTCGTGCAGTAAACTCCATTAAACGAGCGCCACCTTTATAGCAAGCTTTTAATACGCTTTTACTTACTTCAATATCACTGTTAAAAAACAAAGGGATCATCCCTGTTTCTTGCATTGCATTTGCAACTTCTATTCTTGTAAATTGAGCCATTTTTATTTAAATGTTTAATTTTTATTTATGTAATTGTTAAATCGTTTAGGATGTAACGGTTTAACAATTACACGTTTATTTTATCTAGCAACACGTCCAGATGCATCACCACCCATTAATTTTTCAACTTCGGCAACAGTCACTAAGTTAGCATCTCCCTTAATGGTATGTTTTAAGCAGGATGCAGCCACAGCAAAGTCCAAAGCATTTTGATCGTCATCAGGATAGGTTAACAATCCATAGATCAAGCCTCCCATAAACGAATCGCCTCCACCTACACGGTCTACAATATCTGTAATTTGATATTGTCGGGTTTCATACATTTTTTTACCATCGTATAAAACACCAGCCCAAGTATTATGGGATGCAGAAATAGAGCCTCTTAATGTTGTAATAACTTTTTTGGCTCTAGGGAACTTTTTCATCATTTGCTGACAAACCGATAAGAAAGCCTCTGCCTTTACATTATGCCCTTCTGTTTGTACACTAATCCCTTCTGGTTTAATACCAAAGTGCATTTCGGCATCTTCTTCGTTTCCTAAAATAACATCACAATACGAAGTTAATTCGGTCATAATAGCTTCTCGATCTCCTCCATATTTCCATAATTTTGCACGGTAATTCAAATCGGTTGAAATTGTAATCCCCTTAGCACTGGCTACTTTAACTGCCTCTAAGCACACATCGGCTGCTCCTTGGGAAATCGCAGGTGTAATCCCTGTCCAATGAAACCACTCAACACCTTCAAAAACAGCATCCCAATCGATCATCCCAGGCTCTATTTCTGCCATGGCCGAATGAGCTCTATCATATACCACTTTACTACCTCTAGATACCGCTCCGGTCTCTAAGAAATAAATACCTAAACGGTCGCCTCCATAAACAATCTTATCGACACCGACACCTCGTTTACGCATTTCCATCATCGCGCATTCACCAATATCGTTCTTTGGCAAGCGCGTTACAAAATCAACCGGTATACCATAATTTGCCAATGACACCGCTACGTTCGATTCTCCTCCTCCATAAACCACATCAAAACTATTGGCTTGTGAAAACCTTAAAAAACCTTGTGGAGCCAATCTTAACATAATCTCTCCAAATGTTACTACTTTACTCATATCCTATTTTTGATTAAATTGTTTGCTTAAACGATTAAGCAATTTGCCTTAAAAGAAATCAAAACATTAAATACCATCTAGATGTTTTGATTATACCTATTAATACATTAGTTTTGCTTAAACGATTAAGCAAAACTATAAAAAAATTGGTAAATAAAAAAAGAACAACCATAAAAGACATTGCTAACGTCTTAAATATTTCGCCTGCAGCGGTTTCAAAAGCCATGCATGGGGACTCACGCATTAGTGCCAAAACAATAGAAGCCGTAAAGGACGTTGCTAAAAAATTAAACTACCAACCCAACCATCTAGCAAGTGCCTTGAGAAAAGGTAAAAGTAATTTAGTGGGGGTTATAGTACCTAAAACCAACAGCAACTTTTTTTCTTCGGTTATTCAAAATATAGAAGAGATCCTAAACAAAGAGGGTTACAATATTATTATAACGCAATCTAATGAGTCCTTTAAAAAGGAGTGTAACAATATTGATGCACTTTTATTTACCCAAGTTGATGGCATTATAGCTTCTATGGCTAATGAAACTGTTGATCTTGATTATTACGAAAAGATTAAGTCCTATGGGATTCCTTTAATCTTATTTGATCGTGGCGAGAATAATTTAAACGTTGATTACATAGGTATAGACGATTACCAAAGTAGCCACTTAATCATAGAACATCTAGTAAGTCAGGGTTGTAAACGCATTGCGCATATTGGTGGTTTTAAACATACCAGAATATACAATAATAGAATTCGTGGCTATGTTGACGCAATAAAAAAACATAAATTACCTCTTGATGACGAGTTATTATTTGAGAGCAGCTTAACCATTGAGGACGGAAGAGAAAAAATGAGTCAGCTATTAGCATTAAAAAACAGACCTGATGCTGTCTATGTTGCAGGAGATTATGCTGCTTTAGGTGCTTTGCAAGTATTAAAGGAAAACAACATTAATATACCAAAGGATATCGCTCTTGTGGGGTTTGGCAATGAACCTTTTACAGCCATGGTTAGCCCAACTATTTCGAGTATCAATCAACATAGTGGCGAAATAGGAAGACAGGCTGCTTTAACATTTCTGGAACGCGTAAAAATGCCTACGGTAAAGCAAACATTGAATAAAATAATTCTTAATGCTGAATTAATCGTCCGGGATTCTTCTAATATTAATTAATAATACGAATCTACCTTATGCTTATTTAAATAGTCGGCGACCCCAATTTTCTGTGCTTCCTTTTTAAATTCGGCTGGTGCTTTTTTAAAGGATTTCTTAAAACATCTTGAAAAGTATTTTGGATCGTTAAAACCTGTCATAAAAGCAGATTCTGAAACAGAATAGCCATACTTAGTAAGTAAAACAGCTGCTTTTTTTAACCGTATGAGCCGGACAAAATCCAATAAACTATGCCCCGTTAAAGCCTGACATTTCCGATATATGCTAGAATACCCCATATTTAGCATATCGGACAACTCCTCCATTTTAAAATTGGCATCATCTATTCTTAAGTTAATATTCGCCACAAGATTTTCAAGAAAAACCTCATCCTGGGATTTTTTCTCTTTTAGATCGGGACTACTTATAAACTCTTTACGGTATTTAGATATTATATGTTCTTTAGACATAATAATATTCTTCACCTTAAGCAACAGCTCATTGGTATTAAAAGGCTTGCTTATATACTCAATAGCTCCAGACTGCAGTCCTGTTAACTTTGATTTAGTAGAATTCTTTGCTGTTAACAGTACAACAGGTATGTGTTTCGTTAAGTGATCTTCTTGAAGTTTCCTGCACATTTCAATCCCGTCCAATTCGGGCATCATAATATCACTTAAAATAAGATCGGGAAAGTTACTTTTTGCATAATAATATCCTTCTTCACCATTTTCGGCTAAAATGACATTGTAATCATGACATAAAATATCCTTTAAAAAACTTTGAAGGTCATAATTATCTTCTACAATTAAAACCGTCTTTTTTAATATATCACCATTGCCTTTTTCATGTAAAGACACCGTATTTGTTTCTTCTACTGTTCCTGCTTCTTTAGGTTCGTCTGCAACTATACGCTCATAATCATTATAAGATTCCTTTGCTACAGGGATAATAACAGTAAACACCGTTCCATCGATTGGAGAAGACTCCACTTCTATCTTTCCTTTGTGGAGATCTACTAATTCTTTAGTAAGTGCTAAACCTATTCCCGCACCTTTGTTATTTTTACCAGACTTCGATTGGTAAAACAATTCAAAAATATCATTCAGTTCTTCTCTAGGTATCCCTTGCCCCGAATCGGTTACAGAAAGCTTTATCATCTTTTTAGAGTTAATCGGAATAACTGTTAGCTGAATATTTCCTTCTTGTGGTGTAAACTTGAATGCATTGGATAGAAGGTTATATACAATATGTTCTAATTTCTCTTTATCATACCAAGCTTCTGATAAATTTTTAGGACAATTAATAGCAAAATCAATGTGCTTTTTTCTTGCTAATTCCTTAAAAGATAAACCAACAGCTTGAATGTTTTCGTACAGATCATTTTTTGTTACATTGAGCCTCAATTTATCCAACTCTTTGTCCCTAACCAATGTCAGTTCGCGACCAATTTTCGAAAGCCGCTTGGCGTTGTAAGCAATAATACTAAGACGTTGCTTTAACAATAAATTCCCATTAGCTTCGGCACGCTTTAACATATCGTCAATTGGCCCTAAAATCAGCGTAATTGGTGTTTGAATTTCATGTGACATCTTTGCGAAAAAATTCATCTTTGATGCATTTAACTCACTATCTTTCTTATGGCTTATTTTTTCTAAAAACAGTTTTTTTCTTAAAGAATACCAACGTTTTACCCCATAAGCTATTAATGCTAGCACACATATATATATAACATAGGCAAGCGGCGTATTCCATATCGGTGGTGCTATGGTAATGGTAATCTTTTTCACTGGAATATCCCACACGCCTCTTTTAGTGCCAGCTTTCACTTCAAAAGTATAATTACCTGAAGGGATATTGGTATACGTTGCTATACGCTCTGTATTACTTGTAATCCAATCTGCATCAAACCCCTTTAAACGGTATGTGTAATAGTATTTGGGATCTAGGATATTATTGCCTACAGCCGAAAATCTAAACGAAAAGGACGACTGTGAATGCTTTAGTATTAAGGATTTAGCATCGAATAGTTCATTAGGTATTTGTTCAGGAATTAAAACATTAGCAGATTGATTTAAAATTTCTATACTGTTAATTTGTAACCTTGCCAACGACTGGTTCTTATCCAGGTCTTTAGGATAAAAGTAATTTAGTCCTTTAACCCCCCCAAAGTACAACATACCGTCAGAAGCCTTAAAAACACTCCTCGACATAAATACATTATCCTGTAAACCATCAGCTTTATAATACGTTTTAATAATAGAATCTTTTACATTAAAATGACAAATACCATTAGTTGTGCTCAACCATAAATTATCATTATCTTCCATTACTACAGCAGACAAAGACTTATCTGCTAAAACATCCATATTCTTAAACGAGGTATAGTTATGATGCTCTGTATTAAATTTCAACAACTTACCGCTTCCATTCACCATCCAAATAGTATTAGCATCGCCTATTGCCATCGACTTAATTCCAAGCGCACCCATTGGTGTTTCATTATTGACGGTAGAACAATTTACAAACGATGAGGCTTTTAATTCATCTTTATTCTCTATGAACTGAAACAGCCCCCCTTCGTATAATCCAAACCAAATAGTTTCATTTTGATCCTCAATAATTGATTCGACAATACTCCCTTTGAGACCATACGAGTTATGTTCAAAAGAAGCTAATAGTTTTTGATTTTTAGAATAGACATTTATTGAAATATCGGACCCAACCCAAATACGTCCTTTGGAGTCTTTATAAACTGCCCTAACGTCGGAAGCTTTTAATTTTTTTGAATTGGATATCTCTATCTTTTTAAAACTATCTTTCTGCGTATTACTAAACCACAAACCATTCTTGTAAGTTCCAAACCACAAATTAGCATTATCATCCTCAACAATGGATTGCACATAAAATCCTTTGTTTAAAATGGCATCGTTGAAATATTGTTTTTCCTTTGAACTACCGTCTTTATTGAACGTTATTTTTGTAATCCCTTCTCCATCAGTACCTACCCACAATACATTCTTAGAACTTCTATATATACTTAGTATTCGCAATGGCGAATTGGTTTGAGATCCTTCATGATAATGAATACTATTATTGGCGTTAGGCAGAATATTAACCTTTCCATAATTTGTTATCACCCATAAATTTTTATGAGCGTCTTCATTTATATCTAATATTGTATTTGTACTAAGGGAAGACTCATTTGTATTTTGCTTTGTAAATAAAGTAACATCTCCTTTATGCGCATCAATTCTGTACAGGCCTCCTCCATCTGTTCCTCCCCATACAAATCCATTACTATCACAATATAACACACGAAACATTTCGTTCCTTATATTAAACAAGCGTCCTTTAAAAAAAGTATCCTGTATGAATCGTTTATTAACTATATCGTATACAAACAAACCATAGGTCTCTGTTCCAATCCAAAGTTTATTATAATTATCGGCAACTATCACCAAACCTCCTGGATAGCCCTTAAAAGGAGCATCCAATACTTCTAAATGATTTGATTTATTAGAATAAACAAGGATGTTTCCTGTTCCGTAACCTATACTTAAAAACAGCTCGTCATCGGGGCCAACTTCAATATCACTAATAAAATTTTCAGGAAAGTCTTTTTCAGGGACATGCATTATACTGTCCATAACGGCATTAGCATAACGGTATACTGCCCCTCCTTGAGTCCCCATCCAAACAGTATCGCCCTTTACCTTTATGGCATTAATCGTCTCTTCCTTTATTAAGGAAGCAATAGCTTCAAAATGTTTACCCTTAGCATGATACTTAGTTAACGAACCTTGATGCGATAGCAACCAAATATTCTTAGAGCTATCTAATACCATGTCCTTAAGATAGTCTCCAGATTTTCGATCTGGAAAAATACTATTGTTACTTATAGCTTTATACCTATACCCATCATAAATTAACAAACCACCGCCGTAAGCCATCCAAATATTCCCAATCGAATCCTGAAGCGTTTTAAAAACTCTTATATCCCGATTATTTAATGTTGGAGAAATATGACTGAAGTTCGTATGGTTCTGCCCCGAAACTATTAGCGTAAAAAACACAACAGCTCCTAAAAACACGTAAAATTTAAATTTGTGCATAAATAGTTCTATAAACAATCAAAACCTCATATCAAGACGAAATACCAATAAACTCAATTCTATTAATGAAGTAAGTAAACTACCTTAGGGTTAGTCCACAATGTAGTAATTAGGAAAACATTTAAATCTCGATCATCGAGTAAATATATTAATATTTTTCTTTGAAAACACCTTACAACATACGCTATTGTCCTTAACAGGTGTAATTATTTAATCAAAAAGGTGGACACTTTCTGCAAGTGCGATAAAAAAACTAAAATATCCGCCTTTATGCCCAAAATAGCACCATATATATACACATATAATTAGCATATTTGAAATATAAATTTAAGTTCATACAACTTTATCATAAAAAAACACGCATGACATCAAGACGAAATTTTGTTAAGACCACAGCACTTGTGGGAGCAGGCGCAGCCTTATTGCCCAATCTATCGTTTGGGAACATGTTGGGCTCTGATGATCAGAAGCTTAAACTGGCCTTTATAGGTGTTGGGTTAAGAGGAACCAACCATTTGAACAATGCACTGCACAGAAAGGACGTGGAGATCACGGCTATTTGCGATATAGACCCTAATAGGATTAGTATAGCACTGGACAAGATCGACAAGGCCGGATTTAAAGCACCAGAGGTTTTTGGTAGCAACGATTACGATTACAGAAACCTTTTGGAACTGAAAAACGTAGATGCCGTCATTATATCCACACCTTGGCTATGGCATACCCGCATGGCCAAGGACGCCATGCTGGCTGGTAAATACACCGGACTTGAGGTATCGGCTGCCAATACCCTTGAAGAATGCTGGGACCTGGTAAACACCCACGAGCAGACAGGCACACATATGATGATCCTAGAGAACGTGAACTACCGCCGCGATGTACTTGCCGTACTAAACATGGTAAAGCAAAACGTGTTTGGAGAACTGGCACACTTTAGGTGTGGCTACCAGCACGACCTGCGCTTTGTAATGTTAAATGATGGTAAAACAGCCTATGGAAAAGGGGTAGAGTTTGGCGAAAAGGGCATATCGGAATCTGTGTGGAGAACACAACACTCTGTATTAAGGAATGCCGACGTATACCCAACACACGGTGTTGGTCCGATAGCTGCGATGTGTGACATCAACCGAGGTAACCGATTTGTATCCTTAACCTCTCACGCTACAAAAAGCCGAGGCCTTCATAATTACATAGTTGATAATGGTGGCAAAGACCATCCCAATGCAAAAGTGAATTTTAAAATGGGAGATGTAATTACTTCAACCATCGAAACAGCTAATGGGGAAACCATTATCGTTACCCACGATGTATCATTACCAAGACCTTATTCATTAGGATTCAGGGTTCAGGGAACGAAAGGTTTATGGGAAAAGGACGGTGACCGGATCTATATTGAAGGACAATCGGAAAAACCACACCGTTGGGACGATTCCAAAGCCTGGTTAGAGAAGTACGACCACCCACTCTGGAAGAGATACGGCGAACTGGCAACAGGAGCTGGACACGGGGGCATGGATTTCTTCGTGATGAATGCCTTTGTAGAATCGGCTAAGGCCAATATAGCCCCGCCCATGGATGCTTACGATGCGGCCGCTTGGAGCGCCATAACCCCGCTCTCAGAAGCTTCAATAGAAAACAACGGCGAACCCCAGGACTTCCCCGATTTTACACGAGGAAACTGGATTAAGCGCAACCCATACAACTGGATGAAAGACAGTTATTAAATACGTTATTTCAATTGTTGAATCAAGGCTAGGTTAGAATATCTAGCCTTGATTTTATAAAATTCCCAAAAATGATATTAAACAAACTACAGGCAACTACATTACTACTAATTTTAGGTTTTGTCTCTCCTTTTTTTGCTCAAAACGAGCTAACAAAAAAACCTGTCAGAACTGAGCAAATTACACCAATCCTAAAAAAATCGTTTAGAGAAGACCACTGTCCACAACGCGTTCAAGGAGGAGGCACTAAAATCTATAATGGTTTTATGCAGTTTAATGGTGCCATGGATGGTAACAGACAAGTCGATCCGCAAATAGCTGTTGGAGGTGGGTATGTGCTACACGCCACGAATTCAGGTCTAATCATTTACGACAAGAAAGGAATCTACATTGATGGTGTTTCCCAAAATTGTTTTAACAAAGGTATAGACCCCAAAATGTTTTTCGACCCACATAATAAAGTCTTTGGTTTTGACCTTTGGAACCCATGGGACAAGGAAAAGAAAAAGCCTGTAAACATCTCTATCTCCAGATCCGACAATCCTTCTAAAGGGTGGAATATCTATCCCGTTCCAGCACCCAATGGTGTTGACGGTGGCGGTATCGGATTTAGCAAAAAATGGATTGGTTATTCATTCCCTGGTGGTAACGAAAAAACTTTTGTACTAAGAATGAAAGATGCCAAAAAAGGGAAATTAGCAACTGTTTATCACTTTGAAGGAAGCTTGGGACATCCTGTTTTTACCCAAGACAACATAGACGATCTTTACTTCTTCCACCTAACACCTGAGGAATTTATCATAACCAAAGTGACTGACGATGAAAATGGTGATCCTATTGCTAAAGTGGTAAGCAAGACAAAACATAACTTAGAGCACACTAATTATCCTCCAAAGTCACCTCAAAAAGATACAGATCAACTAACATCATCCGGAGACAGAAACCCTAAAAATCTGGTTTTTCAAAATGGCTGCATTTGGTTTTCGCATGCAATAAATTACAATGACCGATCTGCAGTACAATGGCATCAAATAAAAACAGACGGTACCATTGTTCAAACGGGGTTGATTGAAAACGAAGACACTAACTATATACAAACGACCATTGCAGTTAATAAAAACAACGATGTGCTAATCGGTTTTCAGGAAACCAATGCTAACATGTTTATAAGTCCCCGATTGGCCTACCGCTTTGCTAGTGATCCATTAGGAACTGTTAGAGACATCGTCAATTTAGGTAACGGTAAAGGTGCTACTAATGGCACATCGTGGGGCGATTATAGTGGCAGCGTAATTGACGGTGATAACCTTACAGACCTCTGGACCATTCAAAGCATTACTAACAAAACAGGTAGAGGAGAAACTGTAATCGTTAAAGTACCTTTTAAAAAGTAAAAAAATGAGTTTAAAAACCATAAGAAGAATTACCACTATAGCCTGTTGTTTGGCTTTAGTGTCCAACTTGACAGGCTGTCGTTTTAACAACAAATCGGAGACCGCGCAAAACGCTATTGACACTAAAAAAACGGACACTACACAGGTCATCATTCCAACGGCTGGCAACAGCTGGGTAGTAAATCAATTAAATGAAAATACTACTGTTATAGGTAAAGAAGGTATCCATAATTGGACGAATGTAAACAGTATTATCCATACCTATTTTAAAACCACAACTTCTGGAAATCTAAGTATTGCACTAGAAGCTAAGGCAGTCGACGGCCTTTCCTCAGTTAAAGTTACTATTGGAGATATTAGCAAAACAATTAAAATAGAGAACAATACATACACCACTATTGAAGTAGGAGATTTTAATGTTTCTGAAGGTTACAATTATATAGAAATACAAGGAATAACTAAAACTGGAACAACCATCGCCGACATTAAAAACATCATACTAAATGGTGAAGCAACCAAAAGCAAACTGTATTTCGTAAATGAAGATTTTTACTTCGGACGCCGTGGGCCATCTGTACATTTATCGTACAAAACACCCGAAGATAAAGATGTACTTTGGTATTACAGTGAAATTAATGTTCCCGAAGGCGAGGACGTTTTAGGGTCCTACTATATGGCAAATGGCTTTAAGGACGGTTATTTTGGAATTCAGGTGAATTCAGAAAATGAACGCCGTATATTATTTTCTGTATGGAGCCCATATAATACGCAAAACCCTAAAGACATTCCCGATGCACATAAAATTAGACTCCTAGGAAAAGGCGACGGTGTAACGACTGGTGAGTTTGGCAATGAAGGTTCTGGCGGACAAAGCTATAAAGTGTTTAATTGGAAAGCTGGAAATACATATAAGTTTCTATTAAAAGGTAAACCTACAAATAACGATGAAACTGATTACACGGCTTATTTCTTTACGCCTGAAGATAATACTTGGCACCTAATAGCTAGCTTTAGAAGACCAAAAACGTCCAGACACCTACAAAACTTCTATTCGTTCTTGGAAAACTTTAGAACGGACACCGGGTATATTTCAAGACAAGCAAATTACCTAAACCAATGGGCGTATACAACCGATGGCCAGTGGACAGAACTTACAGAGGCTAAATTTACTGCTGATGCAACTGCAAAAAAGGAATCTAGAATGGATTATGCAGGAGGCGTTAAAGGCAATACATTTTATATGAAAAACTGTGGCTTCTTTAATGAAACCACCAAGATTAATTCCGTATTCACAAGAGAAGCCAATGGTATTACTCCCGATGTAGACTTTTCTAAACTGGAAGTCCCCTCCATAAAAAAAGAAAAATAAGCACAAGTCTTAATCTTACTTGTGTAACGATAGTTGTTGTTTTTAATTTTTTTGAATTAATCCTTAAAGCCTTTGATGTTAACACACAAAGGCTTTAACTTTTTATGTTAACAATTCAATTGTTTTCTTTAAAACTGGGTTTCTATTTTCTTTATTCCAAATAACAGACAGTATGGCGCGTTGGGATATCTTATTAAGGTCTATAAACTTAACTCCCATGTTATACCCTTGTTGTAATGACTTTGGCACAATGGACAATCCTAAGTTATTCTCTACCAATCTATAAATTGAACTGGCATGAATGGTATTGTGCGATACTTGCGGACTAAACCCACTATCATCGAAGATTTGCATGACCTTTTCATAATAACTCGGACTATAGGAAGCATCAAATAAAATAAAAGGTTCATTTTTAAGTTGCGATAAATCTTTGAAATTATCGACGCTAACCAGATGGTTCTTTGGTAACACTAAACAAAATACATCTTCCAGTACTGGGTGAATCTCTAGACCTTTTGGCACTCTATCCAAACGCACAAAACCAAGATCAATATCTAAAGAAAGTAAATCTTTGACTTGTTTTTGGTTATCCATTTCCTTTAATGAAAAAATGATATTCGGGTGCCTTTCCTTAAACTGCAATAACAAATTGGGAATCACTTGGTGCATGGCAGAACCAACATACCCAACGCGCAAGTTCCCGCCCGTACCATCATGTAACAATTTGGCATGATCTAAGATATGATCCAATTCTTTTAAATTCCGTTCAATAGCTTCCTTTAGATATTCTCCAGCCTTGGTAAGAACTACCCTCCTGTTATGCCTGTCAAATAATTTAATCTCCAAATCCTCTTCCATTTGTTTTATCTGCCTGCTTAAACCCGGTTGCGATATAAAAAGCCTCTCGGCAGCCTTTCTAAAGTGCAAATCTTCGGCTACAGCCAAAAAGTATCTCAAATGTCTGTACTCTAATTGATAACCCATAGTTATTATTTAACAACTTTAATAGTCTTGTTAAGCATTAAATTTAGAAATAACTTTGTAATAATAAAAATTAAAAAAAGACATGTTCTCATACGGCACAGAAGCATTAACGATCGATAAAATTATTGATATATCCCAGGGTAAACTAAAAGCCCTTTTAAGCCCTGAAACTATTGATATTATTAAAAAATGTAGGAAAAATGTAGAGACCATGGCTAACTCCAACAAGGCTGTTTATGGTATCAACACTGGATTTGGTCCTTTATGCGACACACAAATAACACCGGAAGAAACAAATAAGCTACAGGAAAACCTACTAATAACACATGCTGTAGGTGTTGGGAAACCTATTGATCAAGAATTGTCCAAAATCATGATGATCTGTAAAGTACATGCTCTATGCCAGGGATTTTCCGGTATTCGCTTAGAAGTTATTAAACGTATCCTATACTTTATTGAGCATAACTTATTACCGGTTGTTCCTGAGCAAGGCTCCGTAGGTGCCTCGGGCGATCTGGCCCCACTTTCCCATTTATTTCTCCCCCTTTTAGGTAAAGGCGAGTTTTGGGTAGATGATACCATTGTTCCTGCAATGGATGTATTAAAACAGCACAACCTGGATCCTATACAACTACAAGCTAAAGAAGGTCTGGCATTAATTAACGGCACTCAATTTATTTTAGCTCATACCATTAAAGGACTTGAAAAAATGGAATATCTGCTGGATTTAGCTGACGTAGCTGGCGCCATGAGCTTAGAAGGTTTCCAGGGAAGCGCATCGCCCTTTAAAGAGGTTCTACACCTTATTCGTCCATTTAAAGGATGCTTAACTGTTGCCGAGCGCATGCGTATGCTCCTTAAAGATTCTCAAAACCTCAAGAACCATTTTGATTGCCCACGCGTACAGGATCCCTATTCAATACGGTGCATTCCCCAAGTTCACGGCGCTTCACGAAATGCTTATTACCACTTAAAGGAATTAGCAGAAATAGAGATGAATGCCGTTACCGACAACCCCATTATAGTAAGTAATACTGAAGCGATATCCGGTGGCAACTTTCATGGACAACCTCTGGCAATGGCCATCGATTATGGCGCTTTAGCTGCTTCGGAGTTAGGTAATATATCAGACCGAAGATGCTACTTGCTCCTGGAAGGCAAATACGGATTACCCCGCTTGCTAACAGAAGCAGGTGGCTTAAACTCCGGCTTTATGATTCCTCAATACACAACGGCTGCCTTGGTTACCGAGAACAAGTCCCTATGTTTTCCTCCTTCTGCCGATAGTGTACCTACCTCATTAGGACAAGAGGACCATGTATCTATGGGTAGTATTTCAGGACGAAAATTCAATCAGATTTTAGGGAATATTGAAAGTATATTGGCCATAGAATTAATGTACGCAGCGCAAGCTTTGGAATTTAGAAGACCTAATACCTTTTCAGAAATTATAGAAGCTAATTTTAAAATAATCAGAGGTAGAGTTGCTAAACTAGAAGAGGACAGAGTTTTAAAAGAAGACATCGACGCCATGATCCGTCTGGTTAAAACGCAGGCTTTTGTAGTAAAATAAATGACAACCATTATGACATTTCAAGAACAAATAACACAGGGCATCCCAAATACTTTACCACCAATACACACCTATCCCAAAGGGATCAACAGAGCTCCCAGGAGGAAGGATATCTTATCGAAGGAAGAAAAACAACTGGCGGTTCGCAATGCACTACGTTACTTCCCTAAAGCCTGGCATACAGAACTGGCCGTCGAGTTTGCAGAAGAGCTAAAAAATTACGGACGTATTTACATGTATCGCTTTAAGCCCAGATACACCATGTATGCACGCCCTATTTCAGAATACCCGGCAAAGTCATTGCAAGCCGCTGCCATTATGGTCATGATACAAAACAATCTGGATCCTGCCGTAGCGCAACATCCGGAAGAACTGATCACTTATGGTGGTAATGGTGCTGTTTTTCAAAACTGGGCACAATATCTCCTGACCATGAAGTACTTATCTCAGATGACAGATGAACAAACACTGCACATGTATTCCGGACATCCAATGGGTTTATTTCCGTCTTCTAAAAATGCACCACGCGTAGTAGTTACCAACGGGATGGTTATTCCTAATTATTCCAAACCGGACGATTGGGAAAAATTCAATGCGCTGGGTGTTTCACAATACGGTCAAATGACTGCCGGATCTTTCATGTATATTGGTCCTCAAGGCATTGTTCACGGTACGACCATTACGGTTATGAATGCCTTCAGAAACATTTTGTCCAAAACGGAAACACCTGCGGGTAAAATATTTCTAACCGCCGGTTTGGGAGGCATGAGTGGGGCCCAACCTAAAGCTGGTAATATAGCCGGTTGTATTACCATTTGCGCAGAAGTAAACCCTAAAGCAGCTACAAAACGCTATGAGCAAGGATGGGTCGACATTTTAATTAACGATATGGACGAACTGATAGCAAAAGTTCGACAAGCCCAGGAAAAAAATGAGGTAGTATCTATTGCTTTTATCGGAAATGTAGTCGATGTCTGGGAACGTTTTGACCAAGAGAACATCTTTATTCATGTTGGTTCCGATCAGACCTCGTTACATATCCCTTGGACCGGTGGATATTACCCGGTAAGCGTATCATATGAGGAATCTAACAGATTAATTCGTGAGGAACCTGAAGTATTTAAAGAAAAAGTTCAGGCCTCCCTAAGACGTCATGCGGCATCGATCAACAACCATGCAAAGAAAGGCACTTATTTCTTCGATTACGGTAACGCGTTCTTATTGGAAGCATCACGTGCCGGTGCCGATGTGATGGCTAAAAATGGTATTGATTTTAAGTATCCATCTTACGTGCAGGATATATTAGGCCCCATGTGTTTTGACTATGGTTTCGGCCCTTTCCGCTGGGTGTGTACTTCCGGTAAAGCAGACGATCTGGACATTACAGATCAAATAGCCATGGAAGTGCTTCAAGATATTATGTCAAGTGCTCCTGATGAGATCAAACTACAAATGCAAGACAATATTACCTGGATTAAAGATGCTAAAAAAAACAAGATGGTTGTGGGCTCGCAAGCCCGTATTCTCTATGCCGATGCCGAGGGTCGGGCTAAAATAGCCAAGGCCTTTAATGATGCCATTGCAGACGGGAAGATCGGACCGGTGGTTTTGGGTCGAGACCACCATGATGTAAGTGGCACCGATTCGCCTTACAGAGAAACTTCCAATATTTACGATGGCAGTAAATTTACGGCCGACATGGCCATACACAATGTTATTGGAGACAGCTTTAGAGGGGCTACCTGGGTATCGATCCACAATGGTGGTGGTGTTGGATGGGGAGAAGTGATCAACGGTGGTTTTGGGATGCTACTGGACGGATCGGCCGAAGCTGAAGTACGTTTAAAAAATATGTTATTTTACGATGTAAATAATGGCATTGCCAGACGTAGTTGGGCAAGGAACGGTGAGGCTCTGTTCGCTATAAAGCGTGAAATGGAACGCACCCCAAGTTTAAAGGTTACAATCCCTAATTTAGTTGAAGATGAATTATTAAACCACCTATTTTAATGGCTACCCTATTTAAAAATATAAAAGAGTTAATCCAGGTTCGGGACGAATCTGTATCCTTTGTAGCCGGAACGGCTATGAAAACACTTCCAACCATAAAAAATGCCTATTTAGTAGTTGAAAACGGAAAAATAGCAGACTATGGGAGTATGGCAGACTGTCCAACAACATCTATGGAAGAGACCGTTGATGCAACTGGAAAAATGGTACTCCCCACCTGGTGCGACTCACATACCCATATTGTGTATGCTGGCAATCGGGAGAGTGAATTTATAGACAGGATCCATGGTTTATCCTACGAAGAAATTGCCAATAGAGGCGGTGGCATTTTAAATTCAGCCAGAACCTTACAGGAAACCTCCGAAGAAGCCCTTTACGAACAAAGTAAAGTCCGCCTGGAAGAAATAATGCAATTGGGTACTGGTGCCGTGGAGATCAAGTCGGGTTATGGTCTTACGGTAAATTCAGAACTAAAAATGTTACGTGTTATTAAACGCTTAAAAGATAGCTACCCCATCCCTGTAAAAGCAAGCTTCTTAGGTGCTCATGCCCTGCCATCCCACTATAAAGGCAATACATCCAAATACCTGGATTTAATTGTTAATGAGATGGTTCCTAAAATAGCAGAAGCTAAATTGGCTGAATACATCGATATCTTCTGCGAAACGGGTTATTTTACTGTTGCCGATACCGAAAAAATCCTAGAAGCAGGCAAACGCTATGGCTTAATTCCTAAAATTCACGTTAACCAATTTACAGCCATTGGAGGGGTTCAGGCTGGTGTTAAATACCATGCACTATCTGTAGATCATTTGGAAATTATGAGGGATGAAGACATAGAAGCGTTAAAAAATACCAACACCATGCCGGTTGCCTTACCGAGTTGCTCCTATTTTTTAAGTATTCCGTACACGCCGGCCCGTAAGATGATTGATGCGGGACTCCCCCTGGCGCTGGCCACAGATTACAATCCCGGATCAACCCCAAGCGGCAATATGAATTTTGTAGTGAGTACCGCCTGTATAAAAATGAAAATGACACCGGAAGAAGCCATTAATGCCGCTACCATTAACGGCGCTTACGCTATGGGACTGGAAAAAGAAGCAGGATCGATTACAATTGGTAAACAAGCGAATTTAATCCTTACAAAACCTGTAAATTCAATAGGCTTTATTCCCTATGCTTTTGGCTCTAATCACATCGACTCTGTCTACATAAAGGGCAAAGCTATAAATCAGTGATAACATAGATATATTAAAACCCTCGTTTTACTTCATCAGTAATTCCTTAAATAAGCGTTCAACCTAACAGATTGTAGTTCAGCGTTTTTGTTATGTAAAGTCAGATTTTTTTTCTATATTTAAAAAAGTTGCCAAATTTCTACTTCCTGAACAACATTCCTTACTTATATTATTCCCCATATCTTTTAAATATTTGAAATTTATTGTTTAACTAAATATTTAATTGTTATGATTACACGCATTAACTCTGTAAAAAGCTATCTTTTGCTGTTAGTCTTTGGACTAACTATAGTTGGATTTAGCAACAAAACAAACGACGATTCAGCCAAAGACGCAGCCACTCTATCCATAGAAAAAAAGGATAAGTTACATTTTAACGCCTCTTTAAAAGGCTCAAATGAAGTTCCTGCTAATGACTCAAATGCTACTGGAGAAGCTATCGTTTCAATTAACAAGGAAGAAACCATGATTCATTTCAAGCTAATTACTGCCAATATTGAAAATGTAACCGCTTCCCATTTCCATATGGCACCTGCAGGTTCAAATGGCGGTGTGGTAGTTGGCTTATATTCAAATCCTAATCAACCTTCTGGTCCTGCTAATGGAATCCTTGCAGAAGGCTACATTACTGCTGATGATATTGGAGAATCAGGACTTAGCGACCTTATTGATGCCATGAGAGCTGGTAACATTTATGTAAATGTACATACTACATCGCACCTAGGAGGGGAAATTAGGGGACAACTGTAACGATTTTGAAACTAAAAAGCCTCGAAAAGTAGTGTTTCCGGGGCTTTTTCGCAATACTTCCTAATTTAATAGATTATGAGATTTCAATAATGAAAATCATTATTAAGAACCTCTATTCAAAAATCACCCAATTATAACCATTTCCTTCCACCTCGATTTCCATATCTATAGTATAATCTCTATCTAATGTGTATTCCTTCGTAGAACCATCTGCCATTGTTGTTCTTGCTTTTTCCTTTAAGCCTGTATAATACAGCGGAACCTTGATACTCTTTTTGATCGTTTGATTTGTGGGATTAAAAAACATAGCAAATCCTTTTTCTTTTAAGTACGGATTAACATGCATCATAGCATCAATATCTCTGCCATTAGCTCTATTGATATGAACAACTGGAGAGTTCAATATTTCTCTATATTTTTTATACCAATTAACAGTTTCTATAACAGTGACTTTGGTGCGTTCTGTATCGTACAACCTCGGCCCTCGGTAACAGGCCTGGATACCCATACCATAATTTTGAATCATATGCGCTTTATAAGCTTCTAAATGCTCATCCAGAGGCTCTATAGTTGCTGCCGCACCGCCTCCATGATATTGGGTAAGGGGCACAAAGGTCCAACTCATGCTTGGGGTTCTGTCCCAAGTACCATCGTATATATTTTGACGTCCTAAAACCAATTGACGTTCCCTGGGTAGCGACCAGTTTACCTCACGGTAACCAATACCGTTTTTGGTACTCCCGCTTAAATAATACCAATCTGGAATGTTTAGGGAAATACCGCGTTCATTACACCATTTATAAAAATCTGATATTCGTTTCCAAGCTTTCCATTGTGAATCTTCCACATTTTTATGTGCTACATGCTTCGTTGAAGCACAGAATTGTCCTGGGTAAGACCCGTCGTGCTCTAACAGATCAAAACCAGTTTTCTCAAAGAATGTTTTAAGTTTCTCGAAATAGTCAATCCCCCACTGACTGTTTAGGCATGGAGAGCTACCATGAATCACTCCGCCTCTTTTTCCTGTTTCAGGATTTATAACATCCACCTCTTCACTAATCCACCGACTCGACAATAACGAATAACCACCTAGCTCGATGCCTTTACTATGGGCATAATCCGCCAAACCTTTAAACTTAGCAATATTTTCTTCGGAAGTATCTTCCATATTAAGTCCGCTTCCAAAACTTAATATCACCATTTCGTAACCTGTTTCATCACATTGATCAATTGCCCTTTTAACCTTTGTTTCGTCTGTTGTTGTTAAATGTAAAAACAAGGGGTTTTCACTTGTCCAAGGTGCCACCAAATTGTAGAATTTGTTTGTAGCCATCCCTTTTCTTTGTTTGTCATAACTATCAAAGGGCATTTCCCATACTCTAAAAGTCTCGTAGGTATCTCCAACACTTATAGTTTCGTTAGGCCCCAGGGGCAACTTGCATTCTAATAAACAGGGCATTAATAACGGATAATTTGTTTGGGACGTATAACGCGGATCCTTTTCCCAATGAACCACTTGGTTTGACCCTTTAAAAGACATGGCATGAAAGGCATAATCGCTCTCTACATGTATATTTGGCAATTCCCAACCCGTTTCACCTCGTTCTACTGCGCTTTCAGGCTCTACAGTAGCCAAAATTTCACTTTTAAAACTATCTAAGTTTATGTCTTTAGCACTTTTATTTTCAACGGTTATCCATTTACTTATTAATGGGATGCCATCATAAATTTCATAATGTAACTCTACTTTTATACCTGGTAAGCTTACATGTGCATATTCAAAAATGAGCTCTTTTCCTTCTATTGGTTTTTTCTGTTCTAAAGCCCATCTTCTATTTTTCCAATCAATTCGCGGTGTTATATTTTCAATCCGGAAGGTTTGTACCTGAAACGCGTTTGTTGGACTCCACATTTGATCCAGCCATTCTGTTTTTAAATAGCCGTATTCAATTTGTCCGTCCAAACCTCCAATGGTATATTCTTGTCCATCAAATTTTAATATAGCTTCTGGGCTTACGCCTCGTAATAGAAATTCTCCTGTTACTAAGTTTTTAAACCCTACAGTAGCACAATTGGGGGTTACTCTAAACGTTCGGCTTACCAAACCATTAGAAATGGTAATTTCTTTACCATTTTCCGACTTATACACCATCGATGGTAAGGTTGTTGTTTCTATAAGCCAATCGTTTTTTACACCCTCCATATACGGTTTGGTTGGCTTTGGCAATTTGTTAATCAAAGGGGCTATATTATTAGTAAAAACAACATCAGCCTTTTTCATTCTGTTTAAATAGTTTCCATCTACCATTTGGGGCTTGTAACCGTTATAGGTCAACATAGCATTGGCCCAAACGGCATGGTCTCCAGACACACCATCGCCGGCATCCTCTACAATAAGTTCCAAAACCTTAATGTCCTTTACCGAGATATCAACAGGTATTGCTTTGGCTCCCCCTTTAACTTTTTTACTTGCCCACAGCTTTTTACCATCGCCATAAATAACAAATTTTACTGATCCCTTCTGAATCGAAGTTTCTGTATTGGCTATCCCAACAAAGCGGCTTTCCTTTTCTTCTTCTTTATAAAATAACTTGTTGCCATCTCCTAAAGCATTAAACTTTAATCCTCCTGTTAGCTCTTGTTTATCCTGAATACCAACCAACGCCTTAAAGCGACCGGACTTACCATCCAAAAAAACAAACATTTTACTTCTGGATATGGTACCGATACCCATACGGTATTTATCCCCTGCAATACTAATTGTTTCACCATTAATGGCCTTATTCTTTTGAGCCGTCCACCAGGGTTGCTCTACTTTTTTCAAGTCCAAATCGGAGATATTTAATTCATACCAAGAACTTTGTTGGGCATTTAAGAAAGTAATAGAAAATAATAGTGCGGTAATATACAGTTTGTTTAATGTATTCATTTGATGACTTATTTTTTGAATATCTGTTCTGCTCATAATGCAAAAAATAGTATTATGTCATTCCGACAAAAGGAGGAATCTCTTTAAAAATCAAAAGATTCTTCACTTCACTACGCTGCGTTCTGAATGACAGTTCGCAAATTATTACTTATAGCAGGTATTCATTTATTTTTTTTAAATAATAATTGATTTATTAATTCTAGCTTAAAACTAAAGACCCTTAGAGTCTAGCTGTTATATTTTCTTCCTTTCCATCTAACCTTATTTTGACTTTTACTTTAGGGTCCCCATTTTGAATTTTACAGTCAAATTGAATGGAGTGCCCTCCCTTTCCATGTATTGGAAGCACTATGTTACGCTCTTTAATTAACTTACCTTTTGCATCTGAAATGACAAGTTTATTGTTTTCAAGAATTAATTCTTGACCTTGTTCTAATTTTTCAGGTATAGAAATAGAGGCATGGTTACTTACTTCAATAGTTATATCACTCACTACAGCATCTTTTTGACCGTCCAATGTAATAAAGGCCTTAAATGGTTGCTCTCCTGTTTCGTTGGTATATTTCCATTCGGCATAAGTGGGTTGACCAGGTTGCACTTCGACCTTTTCGAAGACAAAATCGTAATCTTGAAACATCATGAGCTTCCATTCTTTATCTCGTATGGTCTCTTCCAAGTGAAACTCTTTACTAAGATCTTTTAATTGTTGTTTTTGTTCTTCTGAAAATGCCCCACTAAGTCTTGCTTTTTCCCATATTCTAATGAGATTTAAAATAGTATCTGTATTTGGGTTGTTGCTTAAGGCGTTAGGATTAGCCGACAGCGCAAATCCGGCATTGTAAGCCGCACCTCTTGCCAGCATCCATTCGATATCGGCAATGGTTGTATGAGGTGTTAATGAAAACCACCCCAACATATTGGGCAGATAATTGGCCTCTAAAAACGGTTGGTTATTAAAACGGTATTCAGATTGACTTTGCCGAAAGCCTCCGTACCAAGGCTCACCCCAATTGATATAATGGTTAATGTGCCAATAATAATGTGTTGTACGACTGGAACCATTAACAAGATTCTGTTGTGTACCTTCAAACACCCGTTTTGCAAAATCGTCCATACTGTATGTTCCTTGCCCGGTAGCCAAAGCTCCTTCATGACCATCGAAGTCCATTTGGGTAATACCTGTTTCATTGAAAAAATCGATCATATTCTGAGCCATTTCTTTCTGAAGCTCAAAATCAGGAAAAAACACTTTGTACGGATGGTCTAACAACTTTCCTACCACGTCGCCTTTTTGATGCTCTGAGCTCTTTGTTCCAAAGGTCCCTCTTTCACAATCCAATAATTTATACGGAGCATCTTTACTAACGGTACGATAGCGAATCAATTCATCGCCAACTTTTACCGTATGCATCCAGTTGAATTCTTCATTATTAAAATACTCGTTCGTACTCACCAATATTTCGGTGCTTGTCGCATCTATATCTCCTGTTAAAGTTCCCTGTCCTGTAAAAACAAGTCCGTTATTAGGAACAGGCGTTACGAAAGGGTCATTGGGCGTGGTAAACGTAGTCAATGTATGGACTCCAACACGCACTCCTTGTGTATTGGCCTTTTCCACCAAAGTTTTCATACCTACCCTCCCATTAGGAAATTGATCGGGAATCAAGTTGAATGCACCCCAGTTTTTAAATGGATGTGCATGATATATGGCATTCATCCCCGCCTTTTTAGTGTACTCTAAAAGTTCATCGAAGTTATCTTCGGTAAAGGTGGTAATCAAATAAGCTTTACTTCGTTCGGGATGCGTTTTTATCCACTGACCATCCACTTTTGGATGTGGCAAGCCTTCTGTTTCTTCAATAGTTCCAATAGTTTCCAACACCTGTTCTGGAGCACAGCCAAAAAGCGCAATTTTAGACCCGACAACAGTTTCCCCCTCAATAGGTTTTACTGGCATATTCTTAAAATGATTGGCCCATACATTGGCTGTTCTTTCTACAGACCTATCAATAGTAAATGCATTTAAGGTGCAGCCAAAGTCGGTTTTGGTTGCGGCTCCTTTACGGTTTTCCACTTCGCCTACATTATTTGTAAGCTCTCCTCCAGTCGTTTTAATATTAAGTGCTTGCAATCCTATTGCAAAATTTTCGTTTCGGGCAACTCCTACCACTTCGCCAACAATACCTTCAATATTAACAGGGTAACTGCCCCATACTATGGCAGGCACTTTTTCCTGAGGTGTGATAGAAACAACTTCGAAAGTTAAATAGTGCTCTTTTTCCCTAAATGCTATATCTATTTTAGCACCACTCTTAAAGTTTAAGCTTATAGTCTCTGCTTTCTTATTAAAGTCTGCTGACAATGGTAGCTGATTTATAGTATCGCTTAAATCACGAATAGCCAATAATGGTGCTATCTGGTCTTTTTTTAAGAACTCTGTTCCATTACTAATATCTTTTAACGATTGTAAATTGCCTTTTTTATCGATACGTATCTGAAAAGATTCAGTACCCAATACAATCTCTTTTTCCGAACAGGATATTGTTGATAGTGCTACGCAAAATGCTAATGCATAAAAATTCCATTTTACCGTTTTAATAAGCATGCTTGTTTTATTTTTTTTAGGTTTTTTCATTTTCATTTATACTTTATACTTTGTTATACTTAAAGGCTCTATGGTAAAGAGCTAATTTACTGGTTGCTAATTTTATTCTTCCTGACTATCTTGATAAATACCGATACTTTTTTAGCAGTGTAATTTGATTCTAATCACTTACTGCCTAAGGTTTTTTGTTATTGTTAACAACCCCTTTGATTACTGCATTATTTTCTCCGACGACAATCAAAGTGTTATCTCCCGCTCTGATATCCAAAATGGATTTAATATTACCTGGAACAAAAAAACCGCTCTTTTTGGAGGATATATACTCAAAATCCGCATTTCCTTTTCCTTTTAAGTAAACACCCATTCCTGCATCTGCTCTACTGGTTTCTACCTCTGCTTCATATTTGTTTCCTGCCAAAAGCAAGTCGTTAATCCCATCCAAATCAAAATCTCCACAAACAATACCATTAACTGTAGAAAACTGTGCTTCCTTGGGTAAGTGTTCAATAACAAAACCCTTTTTTGTGTTAATTATCATTACCGATCTGAATTCCTTAGCTTCAAGATGAAGTGCTTCTTCTAACATAGCACTTCCATAAATATCTGAAAGATCGGCGTTAGCGAATGCATTGAACGTCTTAAATTTTTCATTGATGAATGGCATTTGTTCCGATGAGCACATTTTTCCCCTTACAGGAAATAAATCGGCATCTATATTTTTTGCCAATACAATATCCATACTACCCGTATTGTCAAAATCACTCCCATATACATGAAAGGGTTTTTGTTTTGAGGCGTGGAACTTATAATTTAACCCCAAATTACCAACCACATAATCCATATCACCATCTTGGTCTATGTCAGCTGCAATGATGGTATTCCACCACCCTGAAGTATCACTAAATCCATATTGAGTCGTTTTATTTTTAAAAATGCCTTTATTGTTTTCAAGAAACGTAATGGGCATCCATTCTCCTACGGCTATAATATCCGTATATCCGTCACCATTAAAATCGGTCGCAACGATACTGGTAAGAATTCCTAAATCTAAAAATGTAGTTCCATGCGTTTTGGTAACATCTATAAATTTACCATTATTGTTTTCCAACAAATAGCTGGATGCCGAAAACGGATATTGTCCCTGTTCTACATGTCCTCCAACGAAAATGTCCATATCCCCATCATTATCAAAATCTAAAGAAACTACTGTTGATGCATAGTTAGTTAATTGAGGAATGGTTTTGTTGGCTTTGGTAAAATTGGATTTGCCATCGTTTAAATACAACCTGTCATTTAATAACGGACTGTTATTTGGCATCTCATAACTACCACTTGCTACATACAAATCTAAATGGCCATCACCATTGGCATCAAAAACTGCAACTGCGGTATCTTCACTATCTTTATCTGTATTAAAATCGGAAACTTCTTTAATTTTAAAGTGACCTGAAGCCTCCTGTAGATATAGGGTTCCACTAAACCCAGCAGCTCCACCAACATAAAAATCTTCCAGGCCATCACTATTGAAATCGCCTTTTACAGCACACGGTCCTTGTGATGATAATTTGTGAGGTAATAATAGTTGTTCTTTAAAATCATCGTACGGTATATCGGTACAATTAATACGTTCGGAAAACCTATTATTAGCATCTTTAAATATTGGCATTATAGCGCTTATTTCCTTAGTAACCTCAATAGCATCAGCATAGTCTAAAATCAACGTTTGATTTGCTTTTACAGAGGACAAATTTTGCATCTTCCCATCAGGCCAATTTACTTCTAATCGATCAATTACCTTATTATCGCCAAGTCCAAAATGTAGTATAGGTTCTGATGCCGAAAAATAACCTCTTGTGGCATGAAGTTCTTTAACTTGTACCTCGTTATTAATAACTATTTTTACTTTGGCACCCAATCCAAAAGGATTCATTGTTGTCCCCTTGCATTTTATTTTTATATAGTTGCTATTTTTTCTATCTGTAAGGTTTTCAAATAAAAAAGCATTGTCATTAACATTATTGCAAACCAAATCCAAATCGCCATCGTTATCGAAATCGGCGTAAGCAGATCCATTTGAAAATGATGGAGGTCCTACATTTTCTTTGGTGCTTACATCCTCAAACACAAAATCACCATTATTTTTAAAAAGGTAATTGGACAATTTCACCGAGGGATAAAACCCTCGTGATGTTTTAAGGTGTTCTTCTGTAGCCTGAACCCTTTGCTGCTTTAAGTCATTAAAATAACTTTTGTCTTTTAGTTTTGAGTCTACATTCGTAACGTCCCTTAGTATGCCATTTGTTACATGGATATCAGTTAAGCCATCGTTATCAAAATCTGCCAACAGACAGGACCAACTCCAATCGGTATTTTCTATCCCTGAAAAATAGGCCAAATCACTAAAAGCGGGCATGCCTTCTTTAAACATACCACTGTTTATCTGTAATACGTTATGCATGTATTGCCAATGGTAACCAGAATCTACCATATTGTACATGAGTTCCCTGGGCATCATGGTCATTGATGTTTTGGAACGCTTGTAATCTTCGGGTAGCATATCCAACACAAAAAGATCCTGATAACCATCATTATTAACATCTCCTACATCGGCTCCCATACTAAAGTTTGTAATATGTGAAAAAAATGTTTTGGCCTTTTCGGTAAAGGTGCCATCTCCATTATTCATGTATAAATAATCGGGTCCAGCAAAATCGTTAGACACAAAAATATCCATCCAGCCATCATTATTAAAATCTGATACAGCAGCATTCAATCCGAAAAAAATATCGGGGTATATTCCAGATGCTTCGGTTACATCAGTAAAGGTTTGGTTTCCATTATTCCTATAAAGCTTATCGGCTCCTCCATAAAACTTATTACCTGAGTTCCTATAGATGTCTTTTACATTGGTAACTTCGTTAGCCAAACTAAACTTTACTGGGGTATTGACAATATAAACATCTAAATCTCCATCGTTGTCATAATCAAAAAAATTAGCTTGAATGGAATGGCTTCGATGTTCTGAAAGGCCATAAGCCATGGACGATTCTGTAAAGGTTAGATCTTTATTGTTTACGAACAATAGGTTTTTTTGTATGGATCTATCTTCTGGACCTGAGCAAGACACATAAATATCTAGCCAACCATCATTATTTATATCTACCGTTGTTACACCTGTATAGAAACCTCCTTCTCCAGACACCTTTGCTATTTCTGTAATATCCCTAAACTTAAAATCACCTTGGTTAATATACAGTTTATTGCTCCCTGTATTGGAAGAAAAGAATATATCTGGCAGACCATCGTTATTAAAATCGCCTGTAGCTACTCCTGATCCCATATACATATGCATATATTGGTAGTAATTGAACGCCAAGGTTTCTTCTATTTCATTTTGGAAATCTATTCCTGAATGCTGCTGGTCTACTAAAGTAAATATTGGGGTTTTGTTTTGGGAAACACAAAACTTAAACGTGAACAAAACAAAAAAAACAAAGTAAAGTTGCTTCATATTCTATTTTTTTAGCTGTAAAAGCTTCATCGGACCATTGTTTACAGCAACGATAAGTGCTTTTCCCCCTTTATAGTTTATGAGTTTGATCTCCTTTACATCGTAGGGCAAATACAAGCCCGTTTCGAACATATTCTTAGCTTCAAATTCAAAGTTGCCTTTACCCTTTAAAAAAAGCCCAAATCCAGCATCATTTCTAGTGGTCTCTATTTCTGAACCAAACATATTTCCTGCTATGATAATGTCTTTTATACCATCATGATCAACATCATAGACTACTGATGTATTTACGTTGGATACTTGTGCTAAATTGGGTAGTGGTTTAATGTTGAACTTGGAATTTCCTAAATTCTCCAACGTGATACTTGCAAATGTTTTAGCTTCGTAATGCAGTGCATTGTTTAACTCTTCCAATCCATACACGTCCGATAGCGTGGCTGATGCAAATGTATTATAGCTTTCAAATTTCTTCTTTATATCCGGAATTTGCTGAGAGGAACAGGAGCGGCCTCTTAGAGGATACTGTTTACCATAGTTGTAATAACTTAGAACGATGTCATTTTTGCCATTATCGTCAAAATCGTCATAATGTATTGAAAACGGTTCTTGGGCTGTTGCTTTGTATTTATAATTTAAGCCTAAATTACCTAAAACATAATCATCATCTCCATCATTATCTATATCGTTTTTAGTAATACTAAACCACCAGCCTTCTGTATCCTGTAATCCTACTTTGTTAGTACTATTGGAAAAATTACCGTTGGTGTTTTCTAAAAATGTAATGGGCATCCAAGCACCTGTAAGCAATAGATCTAAATCGTTATCACCATCATAATCGGTCCAAACGGCATCGGTTACCATACCCAACTTTGCAAACACGGCTTCTTGGGTATTTATAAACTGTAATCTTCCTATTTCGTTTAACAGGTTTTTCAGCAAATAACTATCTGCTGGTTCTGGATATTTACCTGGCACCTGCCTACCTCCTACGAACAAATCTATATCGCCATCGTTATCATAATCTGCTGCCCTGACTCTAGACCCACTGGCCCTTAATTTTGGTAATCCTTCGAATAAATTAAAATTGCCTTCTCCGTCATTTATGTATAAACGGTCTTGATAGTTTTCGGCACCGATTTCGGATTCATTCCCTCCAGAAACCACATACAAATCCATATCGCCATCATTATCGGCATCAAAAAACTCGGCTCCTATATCTTCCCTAGAACTATCTGGAAATAATTTTAAAATGCGTTCAGTAAATGTTCCATCAGAATTTTGGAAAACTCGTTTCCCAATGCCTTCTAACGGGCCTCCAATATAAAAATCTTCTAATTCGTCTCCATTAATATCTGCCACGGCTATACCTGAACCCAGAGTTGACATTCTATGGGGTAGGAGTACTTCACGATCGTAATCGTCAAATTTATTTTCTTTATGTACATAGTTAATGTGAACAGACTGGGTAATATCTTCAAATAAAAAAGATTGACTTTCTTTTTTATTTGAAATTAAATCCACAGCAGAATTAACATTAATTGTAAGCGTTTGGTTTGCTTTTATACCCTTCAACACAGAAGTTTTTCCTGTATTCCATTTAACATAAATACTGTCGGCCTTTTTTATATTCCCCAATCCAAAATGTAAGATGTCTTCACTACTGGAATTAATGCCTCTGGCATTGGTTAACTCTGCTATTTGAAGACCTTTTTTATGATACAAGGTTGCCTTTGTGCCAAAAAAACTACAATGCTTGTTTGTATCAATAAAACTTAATCTTAGGTAATTATTATTACTGGTTTCGTTGGTGTTATTTCTATAGATAAAAGAAACCTCATCAATATTATTCACAACCAAATCCAGATCGCCATCATTGTCTAAATCTGCGCATGCAGCTCCAGTGGAGAATGTTTCTTGGGATAACCCCCATGCATCCACAACTTTATCAAACTTTAACCCATCTAAGTTTTTATACATAAAGTTTTTCGTTTTGTTTGAAGGGAAAAGTTGTAATAGTTCTTGGACATCTAAATATTGCCATGCATTAAAATTTGGGTCCTTATTGGGATTATGGGTTTCAATCACTTCTTTTATTTCATGATCTAATGCTTTTAAGGCATCTGTATTTTGAATTTCATGTCGAACCCCATTAGCAACAAATAAATCCAATAAGCCGTCATTATCAAAATCGGCCAACAGAGGTGCCCAACTCCAATCGGTATTGGATACGCCTGCTAATTGGGCTACATCACTAAAGCTCATGTCGCCATTGCTATTTACTCCATTGTTTAATTGTAATACATTAAACATGTATTGGTAATGTCCGCCATTGGCTACTGTTTGCCAAAATTTAGCAGGATTCATACCACTCATATTACTTTTGAGTTTAAAGTTGTCTTCGGCAACCATATCTACAACTACAAAATCCATCCATCCATCATTATTGATATCACCTATATCCGCCCCCATACTATAGTAAGAGGTATGCATGATATAATCGTATATTTTATTGGAATAGGTTCCATCCTGGTTACTCACAAAAAAGAGGTCGGGCGTTTCATAATCATTGGCCACATAAATATCTTGCCAACCATTATTATTAAAATCCGCAATAACGGAACTTAATCCATAGCCCAAGCCCAAAATACCTGTATTGTTCTTGGCAGGAAAGAAGAAATTATTTTTATTCTCCAACAGACGGTAATTCTGTTCTGGTTTTATACGTTTTTCTCCATTATTAGGAGCCAAGACATGTGAATTACGTGGTTGATTAATTATAAACACATCTAAATCGCCGTCTTTGTCGTAATCGAAAAAATTAGCTTGGGTTGTACGGTTATTATCATTTAGCCCATAAGTCTTGGCGACTTCTTCAAATTTTAGGTTTCCTTTGTTGAGATATAATTCATTTTCCCTTAGATCTGGCCTGTCATCATAAAGGCTTTTACAAACATAAATATCTTTAAGTCCATCATTATTTACATCAACGATAGTAACATGAGTAGACCATCCTCCTCTGTTTAAAATCCCTGCTTTTTCTGTGATATCCTCAAATACCAGATCGCCTTTGTTCAAATACAATTTATCACCAACCTGATTCCCTGAAAAGTAAATATCTTGAAGCCCATCATTATTTATATCGCCTATGGCAACACCTCCCCCTTTATAGAAGTTCTTATATATAAATATGTTTTCTTTATCGGTATCTTCTAGAACATTACTGAACGTTACATTGGTTTCCGAAGGTGATAACAGGCTAAATAATTGTGCTACTTTTTGCTGTGAATGCGCAAAATTAACCAGCAATCCTACTAATAAGCCATAATATTGTATTCCCGATCTGTTAAGCATCATAATAATATCCTTATTGTCTTATAATTCTTTAAGAAATGGGAGCTTTTTCATTTAATAAATTATAATTCATTTTTATAAAAATATAATCAAACTAATAAAACCCCGGATGATACCGGGATTTTATTTGTTCTATAAAAATAACTTTATGAACTAAACCTACTTTTATCTCTCTACTGTAAAGGATCAAAACTTCCTCCAGGCCATCCGGCTGTTTGTACTAGTGATGGATTTCTATCTATTGCTGTTTGAGGCAAATCCCAAAAGTAATACTTGTCCTGATAGTCTATAGCGTCACCATTATCTGTGGTATTTCCAAAACGTTCTACACTTTGTACCTGCGTATCGAAATAAGTGTTATATGTTGCTGCATCATTGATATCTATACTTCCTCCAAGAATCATATTCTCTAAAGCAATTCTGTCGTCAAGAATTTCATCAGACGGATCCAAAGCATCAAATGCTGCTGTCCTAACTATATAATAACCCCTTCTATATGTGCCATTGATATCTTCATACATTCTACGCCTTCTTAAATCATAAGAACGCTTACCTTCAAAGGCCAATTCCAAGCGTCTTTCGAGCATAATGGCGTCACGTAACTGACTTTGACTCATACCAGCCTGTAAGCCATATAGGTTATCACCTCCTGCATCAATTCCAGCACGTTCTCTTATATCGGTTAATATATCGTAAATTAAAGCACTATTGCCCCCTACTTCGTTTGCCGCTTCAGCTAAGTTCAATAACACCTCTGCAAAACGAATCTCAATCCAATCGGTAGTACCAATTAATGCTGCTGCTCCTCCTGGCACACTTCCATCTACAGCTTTTCTGCAATGAAATCCTGTTGGAGTAATTCTACTATCGGCTTGTGCTTCTATAGAACTTTCCTGAAAAGTCCATTCAATAACACTGGTTCTAACGGGAGCGGGGTCATTTAAATCCCAAATCGCAGAGTTCCAAGCAATACTCTTTGCAAATCTCGGATCGCGGTTCTCCCAAAGAATAACTGGATCGTAGGTATAGGCAGAAGTAGCATCATTAATAGATTTACCGTCTTTCATAGGGAATGCGTCCACCAAGCCTTTAGTGGCCTTGTTATAGGATTCACCATTGGTACCTACTACAAACGGACGACATCCAGCTTCTCTGTTATGTGAAAAGTTTTCTGTATAGCGCCGAACCATAATGGCCTCAACATTGCCTGCACTCTCGTCAAACCATAAACCTTCAAAATCTGGGTGTAACCCTTTACCATTAGCTTCTAAATTCGATAATGCCGCCTGATTTGCAGCAAATGCATCCTGCCATCGGCCTGCGCTTTGCGTAGGATCGAACTGTTCGCTTGCCCAATGGTTTAGTATTCTACCTTTATAAGCCATTGCAGCTCCTTTTGTAATACGTCCATAATCAGACGACGCATCGTCGTAAGCATCTGGAAGCAAACCTATAGCCGTATCTAAATCTGAACGTATTTGCGCCATACACTCAGTAGTTTTGTTTCTTGCTACATTAAGCGCTTCACCTTCATCTGAAGAACGAATTTCCAATACTAATGGCACCCCTCCATATGTAGAAATCAAATCGAAATAAATCTTAGCCCTAAAGAAAAAAGCCTGTCCCATTAAGGGGTCTTTGATTTCCGATTCAAAGTCTGACGCTCCTAATTCCTCTAAAGCAATGTTTATATCCCTTATCAATCTATAAGCACCGTCGTACATTGTTCTACTATTCGTATCGGTTTCCCCATACATTTCCCCAAATGTTCCATGAGCATCATCTGAAAAGCCTGCACTACTTGTAGGCCATCCATCCATTCCTCTATTATGGATTTGATTGATGAAGCCTTCTGCTAAATTGGCATCTGTCCATACACTATCTTCATTAAAAGCAGACAAGTCCTGTTTATCCAATACATCGCTGCATTGCATAACTAACACCCCTAATAGAACTGTTAAAATCTTTTTTGTTATATTATATATTTTCATTTCCATTCGATTTTAGTTAAAATGTTATATTAAGACCAATGTTATACGTCTTATTAAGCGGTACACCCCTTCCTGATATTTCTGGATCGAAATCCTTAATATCCTTTCGGTAAATAAAGAACGGGTTAGTAACATTAGAGAAGAGGCTTATTCTTTTAGCCCCAATCTTAGACACAATACCTTCTGGTATTTCGTAACTAAAATTAATATACTTCATTCTAATAAAATCTGCTCTCCTAACCCAAAATGTACTTTGGGTATGTATAAACCTAGAGTTAAATCTTGGAAAGGAAGCATTGGTGTTTTCTGATGTCCATGAATCTATCCAATTATCCCAGGATGCTTGACCTATACTGGTAAATGTAAATCTACCATTTGCTGGTGTAGCCTTATAATGTCCTGCTAATCCTTGAGCAAAAGCTTGCAATGAAAATCCTTTATAGGACAGGTTGAGCGTAAAGCCGTAATTAATTGGAGGTGTTGTACGGTCGGCTATAATTTCATTATCATTTCCATCGATGATACCGTCTGGTATTACGCCATCAAAATCGTCTGTACTGTTACCTCTTACATCCTTAAAGTACAATTCACCAAGTTGCGGATCACCACCACTTATAGTATACCCATCGGCTATTAATTGATCCAATTGTTCTTGTGTCCGAATAATACCCAAGGCTTTTAACCCCCAAATACGTTCAACGGATCTACCTGAAAGTAATTCGAAAGGTCTTCTTGATTCTGGTTCATCAATGGCTGCATACTTATTATCATTATAACCAAACTTAACGCCAAAATCATAATTAAAATCGGAGATATTATTTCTATAATTTGCTTCAATTTCAAACCCTTTTACATCAACTGCTCCATAATTTTCCGGAAGCAATGTAATACCTGTTGATAAAGGGATAAATCCTTCCCTAGAACCATAAAGATCACGTCTCTTATTTTTATATATTTCCAAAGAAGTGGTTAGTCTATGCCCTAAAAATGCCAAATCTAAACCTAAGTTAAAACTCGTTTGCGTTGCCCATGTTACTGCAGGGTCTGGTGTACCCCCAATAAATGTTCCTTGGGCAGAGCCATCACTGGTTCCTAAAACTCCAGCCGTACCAATGGTATACCGCTGTAAATAAGGGAACAACTGCGATAAAACATCATCATTTCCTGTTTTACCAAAAGATGTCCTTATTTTTGCAAAATCCACAAAATCTAACTTAAAAAAGTCCTCTTTACTTAGTACCCAACCTGCAGAAAGCGCTGGAAAATAACCCCAACGGTTTTCAGGTGCAAATCGAACTGAGGCATCTGCTCTAAAGGTTCCTTGTAATAAATATTTATCATCATACGAATAATTGAAAGAACCAATAACCGATTGCCTACCTGTTTCGGAAGCACCTCCTGACGCAAATTGCTGATCGGCTGCTGGGTCCGCTGCAAACAATTGAGGTACCAATGGAGAAATCAACCCTCTTCGTAGAGCAGAAATATTGTCAAAAGAGTATTCTGATTCTTCGTATATCGCAAATGCACTTACATCATGTTTACCAAAAGTGTTTTTATAATTTAAACGAAAGTTTAATTGATAGGTATCTTCTTCGTTTGTATTTTGAGCAATACTGTTAGTATTAGACCCGTCATCAAAACGAACACGCTCTCCAACAATCTCATCTGTTAGTAAAAAGCGGTTATTAGGGTCGGTACCAAAAGTATAGTCAGTTAATGGTAATCTCACCAAGTCTTGTTCGTACCTATTATTATTTCTGTTGTAGGTAGCTCCTACCTCTAAGCCCTCAACAAAGGGTATTTTATAGGTTAATGTAGCGATAATGTTGGTGTTTCTGTTTCGTCTATTATTCCATCCCTGTCCATTATCAATAATGTTACCTGCATTCCAACCATTAAAGTTAGCCACAAACAGTCCGTCTTTTCTTGCAGGTCCCCACATACCATTACGGGTAGCGGTCCTATAAAAATCCCCAAAATCTTCATCACTCCCATTCCATCTCCAATAAAACTCTTCTCTATTATCGTTTGAAGTTGCCAGGTTTAGGGAAACATTTAAATTATCTGTTATATCTACACCTACTTTAGCCCTTAAATTGGTCTTTTCGTAGCTCATGTTTTCAAACATTCCAGTTTCCCTAATATTTGAAGCCGATAAAAAATAATTTATGTTATCTGTAGCACCAGAAACGTTTACTGCATTTCTTGCCAAAATTGGGCTCACTCTAAATTGTTCGGCAAAATTACCGTAATTGTTTTGCCTAAGGTATTCCAACTCGGTAGCGGTAATATATTGGGGATCCCCAGCTGGCACATTCTCATATTCAAAATAGCTGTTCAATAATTTTGAATACTCATAAGCTGTAGTAAATTCTGGTTCGAAAGCAATTTCTGTAGTACCAATACTGGATGTAATATTAATACTTGGTTTTCCTGTTTTTCCACGACGTGTGGTAACCAACACAACCCCGTTAGCAGCTCTAGCTCCATAAACTGCAGCAGCAGAAGCATCCTTTAACAAAGACACGTTTTCTACTTCATTTACATCCAATAAGTCAAATTGTAACTTAGAGCTAACCACATTGTCAATAACATATAGAGGTTCTGTACTTCCGCTAAAACTACCCTGCGTTGCACCACGAATATTTATATTAGATGTGGTTCCAGGCTTCCCATTATTCTGTATTATATTAACACCCGAAAAACGTCCTGTAAGCGCTGTAGACAAATTTGTTGAAGGCATTTCCTGTAAATTGTCTTCGACATTAATTGAGGTTACCGAACTGGTTAACTTTCTTTTTTCAATTGTTCCATATCCTACAATCACAACTTCATCCAATTCTGAAGTATCTTCTTGAAGTGCAATATTATAATTGGCCTGAGCTCCAACCGTTATCTTTACGGTTTTAAATCCAACATAGGTAAATTGTAAAACATCGCCATCATTGGCTGCTATCGTAAAGTTTCCTTCAAAATCGGTTTGGGCTCCTTTGTTTGTACCTACAATAACAACATTAACACCGGGAAGTGGCACACCACTTGCATCTGTAATTGTCCCTTTAATTGCTTCCTGTACAGGTACAGGTATTGTTTCTATAACATCATCCTCCTTCTCTTCTTTTTCATTCTTGAGGATAATCTGCTTATTAAATACTTCGTAACTAATATCTGTTCCCGAAAACAGTTCCTTCAAAATTTTAGAGATACGCTTACGCTCTTCCTTAATGGTCACTATTCTCGTTACATCAACCTTTTTATTATCAATAAAAAACTTAAACTCGGAAAGCGATTCAATTTCATCGATAACTTCCTGAACACTTACCTGAGCCATATCAAGGGTAATCCGCTTGCTTTGGGAGTAGGTGTTCGCATTAGTTTTAAACAGTGCTACCAGAAGTAAAAGTGTGGTCAATTTCATTTTTAAGTCGAACTTAAATGCAAGTCCGGAAAAGCACCGAAACTTCGTTGTTTTTTTCATATTTTTGTAATGTTAATTTTGGTTAATTAATTTTAATCAAGCTTATAATCGGGAAATGTTGCGAGCATTTTCCGATTTTTCTTTAAGGCTTGTTAGGTTTTGCGAAGTGTTGTTATTTCATCATAGGCGATAGTTGTTTGGTTAATAATGTTAATTTATAATTACTTTGTTATCTATAATTTGATAGGCTATTCCAAAATTCTTATGAAAGGCCTCTAAGACTTCATCAATAGTTTCTATATCAAAATTGATACTAAATGGGTTTTCGTCCAACAATGCATTGTTATTGGTAATGGATACATTATAGTGTCTTTCTAATTTTTTACGTATTTTTTTAAAGGGCAAATTCCTAAAAATAAGTTTACCTTCAATCCATCCCGTATAGATATCTGTATTTACCTTGTTTTGTGTAAAATCATTTCCTGTTCTATCCCATGACGCCATTTTACCAGGAGACAAACTCAATGCTTCCGTTGAATTATAAGTTTCGGTTTCGGTATACAAGTGTATTTTTCCAGATACTAAAACTGTATTAATATGTTCATCCTCTTTATAAGAAGACACATTAAATTCTGTTCCCAAAACCCTTACATTCACTTTATCTGTAGTAACGATAAAAGGATGCGATTTATCTTCGGTCACTTTAAAATAGGCTTCTCCTGTTATATAAACCTGCCGTTTTAAATCTTTTAGAAATTTTACGGGATATTTTAACGATGATCCAGAATTTAAATACACTATTGTACCATCAGATAATTGTACTTGCTGCATTTTACCATAAGGTACATATAACTCATTATAAACCAGCTTTTCCAAATCTGGCTTTTCATCATAAACAATGGTATTGGCTTTTTGTAATGCTATTACCTGGCCTTGTTTGTCAACTACCGGATTATCTCCTCCCAGCACCTTTATACTGCCATCTTCCAATTTAAGTATAATCGCTTCATCATCAATTACAAGTTTAGGCAATTCAACTGGAACATTGCTTTCCTTTTGATTATAAATACTAAAATAATAGGTAACACCTAAGAACAAAACTAATAGTGCCGCATAACTCAAAACTGTGTATCGCCTTCTTTTAGTTTTTAAATTACCCCTTTCTAACCTAATTCGTGAAAGAAATTTAATATATGCTTCTTTTGAATTGTCATTAACATAATGCATGGACAGTAAATAATCTAACTCTATAGATTTTTCTATTTGCTCTTTAATTTCTTCATCAGAAAACAACTCCATTAAACGAGCAAGTTCCTTATCGGTGAGATTTCCGGCAAGGTATTTTTGAATTATTCTTTCTATCTTCTTTTTCAAGTTTTATTTCTTTATTTATTCAAAGAATTGAATGTTTTTTTGTCAAAACTTTATTTTTAGTGACTATCTTATACTTTATAAGACTTGTACTTTTTCAAAAACCCGACATTTTTTATTATTTTTTTTACATATTTGTATAATAGTTTAATTCCTTTTCAAAATACCATGCTTTGTTTAGTGAAGATAAAATATTAATACACGAGTTAAAAAAAGGAAACGAAAAGGCTTATAAACACTTATATAATGCCTATTACAAGCGTCTTCTTGTTTATTGCTTAGGTTTAACAAACAATTTACCTATGGCCGAAGACATTGTACAAAATACTTATATAAAAATTTGGACAAATAAGGATAGGATCACCATAACAACCTCCTTAAAAAGTTATCTTTTTCGATCTGTTTACAATAATTTTATTTCTGAATACAATAAAAAGCAAAAGGAGACAGCAGCTATTGAACAGATGAAGTTTCAGATACTAAATAATTTAATTGAACTTAATGATGATGTGCTTCAAAATAAACTAAGAGCATTGGAACATGCTATTGATGAGCTTCCTAAAAAATGTAAATCGGCATTTATCTTACATAAAAAACAAGGCTATAGCTACAAAGAAATTGCCATGCAAATGAATATCTCGGAAAGGACTGTTGAAAAACATATAAGTCGAGCCATTAGCCGCATCAAAAAAAGTTTATATAAAAAGTCTTCTCTCATATCTATTTTATTTTGGTTAACCTCCTCCTTAAGATCTTCTCAAAAACACTTTGCTACTTCTATTTAAAAGTAGACTGGAGATTGCTTTAGACTTTTAAACTATTTTAAAAGTAACCAAAACGCATAAATAATTTAATTATCAAATTCAACCATTTGCATAACATCATTATTCTTTGCAACTAAAATAGCTTCCTTTGCTTGACCCTTAAGCCTCAGTTTTTTTACCTGCTTTACATCGCCGCCCAAAAACAATCCACTTAAGCGTTCTGAAACAGGCATAAACTCTCCTTTTCCATTACCTTTTAACAACAAGCCATGACCAGCATCATTTCTTGGCGTTTCAATCTCTGAAGCAAACAAATTTCCTGTTAATACAATATCCTTGTTCCCATCCTTATCGATATCTTCTATCAGGATATCATTTACGGAAGATAGTTGTGCCTGATTAGGTAAGTCGAACGTCTTAAATGTACCATCTCCCTGATTTTCTATATATGATGTTGCAAAAGTATTGGCACTATACGACAAGGATTTATCTAAAATTTCTCCATACACTTCCTGTAATGTGGCCTGCCCGAAGTCATTGTAAGTTGGAAATTTCTTTTTAATAAAGGGCATTTGCTGGGAACTGCAAGACCGTCCTCTTAAGGGATAATTTTTTCCCAAATCGAAATAGCTCAATACAATATCTAAGGTTCCGTTATTATCAAAATCGGTTGTATGCACACCAAAGGGTTCTTTATAACTCGCTTTGTATTTATAGTTCTTCCCTAAATTTCCAACAACCAGATCCATGTCACCGTCATTATCCATATCGGCCGAGGCTATACTATACCACCATCCTGTTTTATCATTTAACCCGGATATCGCTGTAACATTTTCAAATGTATGCCCTGTATTTTTAAAGACAAATATGGGCGTCCATTCGCCTACAACAACCAGATCCTTTTTGTTATCTCCCGTTACATCTACCCATTCGGCATCAGTTATTAAGCCCAGTTCTTTAAGTTCTGGCAGCATGGATTCAGTTACATCTTTAAACATTACCTTTCCTCCATTTGAATCGTTTCTTAAAAGATAACTATCTGCTGGAAAAGGGTATTTCCCAGGAACCAATCGGCCTCCCACAAACACATCCTGATCCCCGTCATTATCAAAATCACATGATCGCACAACAGATCCGCTTGTTAGCATTTTTGGTAATGCCCCGACTGCTTTTACAAAATGCCCTTTACCATCGTTTAAGTAAAGCCTATCTTGTAACGCCTTAGAGGTTTCGCTAAACTCATTGCCACCGCTTACCACATATAAATCCAAATCGCCATCGGCATCGGCATCAAATAATTCGGCTCCAATATCTTCACTACCTCTATCGCTATACCATGCTTTTCCATCTATTGCTGTAAATGCATTGTTCTCCATTTGTAAATACATTGCTCCGCTAAAACCTTTTGATCCACCAATGTAAAAATCATCCAAACCATCACCATTAACATCGCCCACTGCTAAGCCAGGTCCAAAATTCGACATTTTATGGGGCAACAAACTTTCTCTTTTAAAATCGTCAAATTTATTTTCAATATGCTTATGATTCAGCTTTACCAAATCTGTTATATCCTTAAAATAGGTTTTGTCTGTTTTAATGTTGTTATTGTCAACTATTGCATTTCGATAGTTTAATGTCAAAACTTGATTTGCTTTTATGTTCTTTAATTCTTCTACCTTCCCATCTGGCCAGATTATTTTTAATGTTTCCAAAATATCGTTGTCTCCCAATCCAAAATGCAACACTTCGCTCACGGATGATTGAAAGCCTCGGGTTAGGTATTGCTCTAAAATCTGTGTTTGTTCATTATGGGTAGCAACTAATCGGGTCCCAATCCCGAAAGGATTCGTACTTGACCCCTCGAGCTTTACACTTAAATAATGTCTCTTTTGGTTCTCCGAAGTATTGTTTTTGTATATAAATGAGGTATCATCCGAATTATTGACCACAATATCCAAATCACCATCATTATCAAAATCGGCATAAGCAGCCCCATTGGAACTGGTTAGTATACGGTCGTTATCATTTAAATGTATCGTACCAAAGGTGAGATCACCATTATTTTTATAAAAGTAATTTTCTTTCTTCCGTTTTGGCATATGATCCATAATGTCCTTCACATAAGTTTTAAGATCTATATCCTGGCCAGCCTTCTTTAATTCAATAAGCTTTTCTTGCTGTTTTTTTCTATAATTTACAAAGTCGTTATTCCTAAAATCTCTTTTTATTCCGTTAGATACAAAGAGGTCCTTTAACCCATCGTTATCCATATCGAAAAATAATGGTGCCCAACTCCAATCGGTACTAGAGACTCCCGCTATTTGGGCGATATTCGAAAATCTGGGAAGCCCTCCATGAACTCCACTATTAAGCTGCAGTGTATTATACATGTACTGATGATGTAATCCCAAATCGACATGCTTGTAAAACCGTTCGGGATTCATGCCGCTCATACTGGTTTTTATATCATAATTATGTTCGGACATCATATCTACGGAAATAAAATCAAGTAAGCCATCGTTGTTGATATCTGCAATATCATTTCCCATGGAAAAATTAGAAATATGTCCTGTGGCTCCATTTATAACTTCTTTGAAAGTTCCATTTTTCTGATTGAGATACATATGATCTTTTTCTGAAAAATCGTTACCTACAATAATATCCGGCCAACCATCATTATTTAAATCACCGATAGCAATCCCCAAACCAAATCCAATGAGATTATTAATAATATTAGCCTCCTTAGTAACATCTTTAAACAGACCATTATCATTTCTAAACAAGCGCTCTCCCCTAAACTTCGATGCAACGTTTAAACTTTTCTCTATGGCATCATCGGGATATATCTCAATACCATGATTAATTAAAAACATGTCTAAATCGCCATCTTTGTCATAATCAAAAAAAGAGGCCTGGGTTGAAAAATGGGGTAAGTCCAACCCATATGTTTTGGCTTCTTCTTCAAATACTGGGATTCCTTCAGAATTATTTCCGCGGTTTATATATAATTCATTCCTTCGTTTATCGGGATCTTCTATTTTGCCCGATTTACAAATGTAAATATCCAAACGTCCATCGGCATTGACATCTACCATGGTCACTCCTGTCGGAAAACCATAACCTCCTTCTAAATTAGCTTCTTTGGTTACTTCTTTAAAGGTCATGTTACCCTGATTCAGATACAGTTTATTGGCTTTTAAATTGGACAGAAAATAGACATCACATAACCCGTCATTATTGAGATCGCCCACAGCAACCCCTGCTCCATTGTAATAGTATTCATAGAACAGTCCATTCTTAAAAACCGTTTCTGTGAGTTCATTTTTAAATGAAATATTTGTTTTTTCTGGAGAAAGAATAGTAAATAATTCACCCTTATTGACTGTTTGGTCTATCGCTTCTTCTTTCTTATTAGAGTGGCATGACGTAAACAGCCCTAACAACAGAACGATCAATTGATGTGCAATGCTATGATTCTTCATTTTAATTTTATTTATATGCTTCTCAAAATATTAGCAACAGGTTATTAAATGTCCTATATTAATTCACATATTCATTGGCAAGCAACAAAAACACACTTGCTGTCCATGTATAGGCAGGGTCTCGCAGAGATGCCCCCGTAATGGGATCGAAATTTTCTCCAAACCCATTATTGTTACACATCTCTACAAATCGCTTTGCCAGTTCTTTTGCATGGTCTGTTTCTTTACAGGACGCTAATCCATCTACAATTAAATAGGTTGTGGGTGCCCAAATAGCACCTCGCCAATAGCCATCTTTAGTGTAATACTCACTATAAATATTTTCTGTAGCCGGTCCGAATGGTGTAATAAAGCCTTTATCCGACCATAAATCGTTCACTAATTTTTTTCGGATCTGCGCGGGTAATCGTTCTCCCAATACCAACGGTAAAAAAGCCATAAGGCTCTTGCTGTTTTTATTCCAGTTTTCACTCCCAGAATACTTTGAAACAAATCGCCCATCAATCCAACTTCTGTTAATCATTGTATTTAACAAGTCATCTGCCCTTTTATGCCACTGTCCCGCTGCTTTCGTTTTTCCTAGTTGTCCTGCTATTTCTGCTAAAACATCCATTTGAATTACGAGATAGGCACTAAGTTCGGGGCCTTCCACATAACGATTTTCTGCAAATACCGACCCATTATCCCATCCCGAATCATTACCATGATGGTATTGGGGCATGCCATTTTTATCATCGTCCCGATAGGTCATCCAGAAATCTGTCCATTTCGATAAGGGGGTGTAGATTTCTTGCATTTTTTCTGAAGTCACTACCCCCATAGCCATCATTTTTTTTAGGGCCCATCCATGAATAGGAGGTTTTAAATAGCCTCTAATTAAACTGTGGTCATCCATACAATCTGGTAACGCTCCCAATTCGTGTTGCTGATCGAACATGATCATAAATTGATCCCAGGCCAGTTTTGGATTCCCTTCGGCTAGAGCCAATGCATTAAAACAATGATCCCAGCTCCAAACACGATGCATCCAGTTTTTAGACATTAGCATGGTTGACCTTTTAAGCAAACCTCTTGGTGAAACAATACTGGACCAGTTTATATAAGCTGCTAATGTTCTTGTATGGTCATACTTTTTATTTAACGGAAGGGTTTCCTCCATCCATTCTGAAAATTCATTTTTAACCTTTTCTACGGCATCATTAAATGTATTGGCATATTTGTGTTCGCTCCATTCGCTTTCATATTCTTCAAGAACAAAATCAATGGTACCATCTTTTTCTGGTAACTTATCTATCAGAATGCCTTTGGATATCTTATCTGTACTTATCTGAACATTTCCAGCGATGGATGTAAACATATAGCGTAAAAAATCCCCTTGAATAATTCTGAACTGCTTATTGTTTTTTGGCAAGGCATACGATTGTTTAACCGACAGCCTTACCCCTACACCTTTTTTTGAATAGAACCGTAAGGCCCTATTTCCATCAAAACAAATTTCAAGATTACCAAAATCAGTACTAACCCTTAATTTTTCTGGTGTTCCCACTATTTTTGAAGGTACTACTTCTCCCTTAAACGTGGGTTCTATTTTAATGATTCCCCGTTCTTCGCCTCTACCCGAAACATCCCATATATAAAGTCCTTTTTGGTCGTTTGTTCCTCTTGCCGAACAGGCCATAGAAGCCCCTTTCATACTAAAGGGCACTTCTGTTAGATTAAATTCAAGACTTCCGGGTGAGTATCCTTTTCCTAAAACATGCTGTTCTTTTGCAGCTACGAATGCACTTACTTGAGACCCTTTTTGTTTTTTTGAGCAAGAAGTAACTAATAATATCACTGCAAAACAGCCTAAAAGTATTCTTGCTTTTTGCATTATATATACCAATCTAATCATATTTTATCATTGTGGACATGCTCCCAAAGCACTTTCCTTAACGGTACATTCTAAAAAAGCATCTGGACCAATTCCCGAGTAAGTAGATCCATCCCTTACTTTACCCGAAATAAGGTCTTCATACCAGCTCATCCAAGGGTGAGAATACCCATATTTTCCGGCAGCATGAACAACCTGTCCGTTATCTGAAGGGACTTTTTCGCCCCTGTCTGGGTAGAACATCTCTGCGGTAGTATGCAACCATTCATGGATAAACATACCCGGGTCGTTTTGTTTGGCATCGTTTATCGTACCTTCAATATCATCGTAATACCTAATGGTGTAATATGACGCATCCGAATTTAGCTCGGTAACATCAAACCAGGCAATCCCAATAAAATTATCGATAAAGCAATTTTGCTGGGAACCTGCTCCACCTCTAAAAAAAGTAACTATTAAGTCGTAATCACCTTTATTGATATCTGTTATATAGTTATCAATGATACTGGGAGTAATCAACTTTTCATTACTTAACACAATGGTTTCATCACTAATATCACGCCTCTCTATTTCCCATTTTGTCGTGTTATACGAATAGTCTTCCACCTTGTCCTTAAAGCTCCAATTAAAAAATTCGTATGCCAGATCCAATTCGGCAGTTGTATACTCGCTTACACAAGCTCCTACATTCGCCGTCACTTTATTAACACCTATAAACAGTGCTTTCCAAACTTTAGGTCCCTGTAGGTCATTATTGTTCAAATCGACAGTTAAGGTTTTAGTTGTTACTTCTACGGTTACGGTTCTTCTTAAATAGGTTTTTGAATCTTTTAGACCAACACCAACCATGTGTTCACCTTTTTCTACAACTAGCTCTGATGGCGTTACCTTGCCCGTATAAACACCATCCAAATAAATAGCGCTACCAGGTTCGCTAGCAGTTACAAACAACTTATGTATGATGGATGTGGCTTTTGGACCAGAATCGTCTGCTGAATTACACCCTTGGGTTAGCATAATGGTAAAGAGACACAGTAATGGTAATATTATATATTTTATGTTGTTCATGATTTTCATTATTTAATTTAACCTTAGGTTGATTTATTGCACTGGCGTTAATATAACTGCCAATCCACCGCCTTTTGACAAATGAATTTTACTACTGTAAGCGCTATCCACAACCATTCTAGATTGTTTAAAATCGATAGCGATCCTATCGGCATTGATACCGTCCTGATACAAGGTCATCTCATATTTTTTATCCTTCGGAAGAAATGATAGGTTCAAAGTAAGATCTCTTGAACTCCAATCGGTCATAGCACCAACATACCAGTTATCTCCATGTTTTCTCGCTAACATTAAATAATCTGAAACCTTAGCGTCCAAAACTATGGTTTCATCCCAAACAGCGGGTACAGCAGATAAGAATTCCATACATTCAGGTTCTTTGTAATAATTGGAAGGGCTATCGCATAACATTTGCGATGGACTTTCAAAACAAACGTACATAGCCAGTTGGTGACAACGTGTGCCCAAGCTCATGGGCTTGTTCCAAGCCACACCAAAATTTTCTTGCTGGGTATTGATCATGGCTCCGGGCGTATAATCCATAGGACCGGCTACCATTCGTATAAATGGTAAGGTTACATTATGCTCTGGTGTAATATAATCGGCCCATTTGTTGTTTTCGTTCCCTTTAACACCTTCTCGGGTCAGTACATTGGGATAGGTTCTTCGCAATCCAGACGGTTTATAAGACCCATGAAAGTCTACCAATAATTTATGATCGGCACAGGCCTTGGCAATGCGTTCGTAGTACTTTACCATCCATTGATCGTCACGCTGCATAAAATCGATCTTCAAACCTTTAGCACCCCAACTTTGAAATGCATCCAAAGCAGCTTCCAGCTTTTGATCCAGAGAGCTCCAGGTCACCCATAAAATAAGGCCTACATTCTTTTCTTTTCCATATCGTATTAGGGCTTCCACATCCACTTCGGGCACCACATCCAATACATCCCCCAGTTTATACCAGCCTTCATCCAGAATAATGTACTCGAGACCATATTTAGATGCAAAGTCGATGTAGTATTTATAGGTATCTGTATTCACACCTGCCTTAAAATCCACGCCATAGATATTGTTATAGTTCCACCAATCCCAGGCCACTTTCCCAGGTTGAATCCAAGAGCAATCAGCTATTCTGGAAGGTTCTGCTAACTGATAAGTCAATTGATTGGTTATCAAGTCTGCATCTGTTTTGGACACTGCTATTATACGCCACGGAAAAGCCCTTGCTCCTTTGGTTTTTGCTATATAATTGGCTTTTTTAGAGACACGAATGGTTCTATCGTCTGTCCACCGTGTATTGTCTACTTTTTCTTCGAGTGCTACTGGCGGAAACACGGCTTGCAAGCTGTTATCCTCTGTTCCGGTAAGCCACATGCCAGGGTAATCCAAGAGCCCGGTTTCTGTAATGAGTAATTTGGTTTTACCCTGGGTGGCAATTAACGCGGGCAGGCTACATAGGTCTTCATTTGAAAGACTATCTAATGTCAAACGTTCATAGAGGCGCTCGTTATGTGATTGAAATTCGTCCTCTCTTGGGAAATAAACCAGATTGTTATTGGTAAAATTGAACTTTGCCGTTTCGGATGTGACGATCAAGTCTTTATCGAATTGCGTTTCAAACCTATAGGCTACGCCATTATTAAACGCCCTAAAGACCACTTTGTAATTACCTTTAAACGTAAGCGTGATCTCATTAAAACGATCCCTTATTTCGGCACTCTTTACTTTTAATTCAGGATAAAGCATTTTATCTACAGATCGGGATTGCCTTTTTATAAGTTTGGGATGGGCTCCTAAAACATTATTTTCATTGACTGTTAATGCTAAAGTAGCTGCATCTATAACCTGTTCCTGATCTACAAAAATGGAATAGGTAATTGCCTGATCGACTTTGACCTCAACTACAATTGTGCCATCGGGAGACTGTAGTTTAAAGTTTTTGTCCTTTGCCAAAACTGTATTAAAAGCAAGGAACAGCAAGACGCATATAGGTATTTTAAATAGTGATGTTTTCATCTTTAATTTTTATTGTTTTTCATCGGTCAGATGTAATTACTCACGTCGTAACTATTTGATTTTAACGTGTTCGTGAACCTTTGGTTCCGCCAATAGACATTCTCGATTGGTATCAAGATTTGTTTTGGCTCATTTCATAATTAATTAGGAAATAATTCTACTCTTATTTTTTCGTTGGCATCATCGTCAGAAGATAACCATACTTCTGGGGTGAAGTCTGTATTATCTTTATCGTAGCTCATAACAAACACTTCTATGTTTTGTCCCTTATATGAAGCATCCAGTGGAATGTAATAAGTATAGTTACTATCCTTTTTGGCATTTACATACTCCCAGGTGTTGGATGGATACGAGACTGCCCGATCGGGTGCACCAACAAGCTTTCCGCCAATTTTTGCTGCCGCATAGGCACCTTCCTCACCATGTTTCCCGTTAAGGGCTACACTTAAATAACTGCCTTTAGGAATTTCGTTTAAGGTGAATTCGGATTTCCAGCTTTTAACAGCTGGCATTGCTATAGGATGTGCAAACAGGTTGGAGGCACGCCATTTTTTACGATCTAAAGGTTTACCTTTTTTAAAGCCTTCTATTTCAACAATATGTTGTGACTGACTTCTAAATCTTAAATATCTTATTTTTTTATGGATATTAATAGTTGACTTAAGATCTGCCAAGTAGGTTATGGTTTCCCAACGTTTTAAATCGGTAGACACCTCTACATAGTTACCTTCTTCTCGCAATAGCGGGTGCAGCGAAAAATAATCGGGCACATAAACGATTATCTCATCAACATCAACAACTTCTCCTAAATCCAATCGGAGTGCTCCTTTTTTTATCCGAAGATCGATATCATATTTTTTGGAAGGCCAAAATCCGGTTGCCATATCACCATCAAACAGGTTTTTGTCCCAAATGCCTCGATCCACAAAAGCGGATTGCTCAAAAAAGGCGTCCCGGGCTTTTCTAACTTCCGGAATGGAAGTGTTTCCCGAACGATAGAGCGAACGGACTTCCAACGCATTATTATCGGCCGCAAACAAAGTGGCTTCGTATAAGGCCTCAGCATCTTCGGGAATACTAATTTCATTAAACCCAGCTAACTTTCTATTCGGATCTAATTTTAATTGTTCTCCACCGAACCTTAGTTTAATATTTTTCCCTTGGACTAACTTTTTATCTTCTTTTCCGTTTATTAAAGCTGATTTGTAATCATTATACTTGTCAAGATTAATTGTTGCCTCAGATCCAGGCTCACCCACTACATCAATTAAAACAGATTTACCATTTACATTTCTAAGCACATTAAATGCTGCTCCTTTTATTAGAGGGTCATCATAATCTTCTGATGTTACCAGGTACATGGCGGAACGGAAAGGAGCCACTTCTACAGGAATGTTATCATTATAGTTATACGTTCCTAGGTATTTTTCGTTTGGATGTAATTGAATTAATTTAACATCCGACGTGTTGGTCAACCCTATTTCCTTATTCAATGTTAATTGATATTCTACAGGTGACCAGGTTAAATTTCTTAGGGTAATGATTCGCGTTTTTTCATCTCCACGGGCAACCGCATTGGGGCCGTATTGCGCTTCAGGCAAAACCATACCGTTTACAAGAATATCCTTGTATTTCCTATGTACATTATAAATTCTCGCCAATTTGGGAAATTCGTCATCCCTTAAAAACCATGGATTCCCATAAATTTCTGGTGCAAGAATCAAACTTCTGTTAAATGCTTGCAAAACCAGATCGTCATCCCAATAATCGAGACATGACGACAAACATACCCCATGATCTTCTGTTAAGCGTTGCAAGCCAGGCACCAAACCTCTTGATATGGCTCCTGCTCTATGATGAGGTGCTGTTACATCGTTGGTCATAAAAACATCGACATAGGTTTCAGCGCCGCCAAACAAAAATGTCGTAGCATAAGGCTTTCCTTTGTTTAATCCTAAGCGGTGATTCAACAGGATGAGATCGGGGCTATACTTTCTGCTTTCCTGCATCATATGTATAAACGCATCTTCTTTTTCCGGACGCAATGGTCCGCAAACGGCATCGAACTTGAACAAGGCAAAATTGTAATCGCGGCAAAGGTCTACCATTTGGTCCGTACGCTCTTTTTCTTCTTCGGAACTATCTCCAAAACCATCGGGGCCACCCCAAACACCAAGACGAATACCTATGTCTGTTGCTTTTTTGTAGATAGAATCCAACCCATAAGGAAACTGGTTCTTAAACCGATCGGACTTTACACTTCCATAAAAACGTTTACCATCAATGGCTCCAGCATCAAAGGCATAAATATCTAGTTGCATGCCGTACTCCTGCTTCAACCAGTTAAAAAAGTCCAGATTTATTTGCGTCTGTGCTTCTGTAGGTCCCTCATTAGTGTTATTTATCCACGAAAAATACTGTGCTCTTGAAGGTGTTTTTTCATCGGCTCCGGGATAAATCTTTTCTTGAGAATGGAAAGTTTGTACACACACCAACAAGGTAAGCACCAGCACAAGGCTTCTTGTGTTTTTCATAATGAAAAGTATTGTTATATAGTTATAGGAAAACATGCCTTTTGAAACGCCCTTTCTTATTGGAAACATCTCAAAAAAATGCATACATACATTAATATGTTCAGAATGAATCTCTACCCCTGAATTGGGGTAGAGTATTCAACTTAAACTAATCAAACATAATTACGAACTCAATGTTTTACCAGCCTGGATTTTGTTCCATACCTGTTACATCAATTTCAGCTTGTGGAATGGGCCATAAACCATGTTTACCGGGATCGAAAGTACGCTCTCCCCATGTTAAGGTAACATCGTTTCCATTTTCATCTTTATAGGTTAATCCCTTAGGCACGCCTGGCATAACATCCTTAGCAATATCCCAGCGTCTTATATCAAATAAACGTTGTCCTTCGAATGCCAATTCTACCCGTCTTTCCCGTCTTACGATCTCTCTTAGCTCGGCCTGGGAAAGTCCTGTAGGTATTTCAGGCATCATAACATCTGGCCTTTGTCTCACTTGATTAATAGCATCATAAACAGAGGCATCAATAGCACCGGCTTCAATTTTTGATTCGGCATACATCAATAAGGCATCGGCATATCTCATAAGAATGTAATGTACGCCTCCATCCCAAACATTTGATACATCGATATCTTCATTCGAAATATATTTTAACCAGTTGTATCCTGTTGATGTTTTATTCCATTGACCACCTGTTCCGTCGGTTAGATCATCACCAGGAATTATGGTTTTTCCCGGATAAGTTGCTCCCGGAATGGTGTTATAAACCCCTCCACGCCAATCGGCTCCGGGATATAGTATTGAATACCCTAATCTTGGATCTCTGTTGTCATATGGATTCTCAGAATCGTATAAAGGGGAGTCTTCAATGGTTTTACCATCGGTAAGTTCGTAAGTATCTACCAGCGATTGCAAGGGACACGATACACTCCAGCCACCTACGGAGTTCGGACCAAAATTTAACCAATAGAACTCACCTTCATCAACATCCTGTTTTACCTGTACATCCAAAATAACTTCGTTATTACCAATACCTTCATAAGTAAACAGGTTTTCATAACTAGGGTATAAACTATAAACACCTAGATCCATAAGTTCTTTGGATGCTGCGGCCGACTCAGTCCATTTTTCCTGCATTAACAACATCTTAGCTTTTAAAAATAGAGCTGTTCCCCTGGTAACACGCCCTTTATCACTACCTCCATAGGTTAATGGTAAATCCATTTTAATGGCATCAAGTTCTTCTACCAAGGCATCCAAAATAATATTTCTATCGGTTCTTGCTGCTCCAGCCGCTGGTGTTAAACTTCCATCATCGTTTACTGTTGGTGTAAGTTCTTCTGGTGATATACTCGATGTTAAAAAAGGAACATCACCAAATAAATAGGTTAAGTCAAAATAAAAGTAGGCTCTTAGTACCTTAGCTTCCGCTAAAAGTCGGTCTTTAAAATCGGGATTGATATCGGTAACCCCATCGGCACCTTCCAAAATTCTGTTAACCCGTTGAATGCCTTTATAGCGTTCTCTCCAACGCGCTGTAGAATACCCTTCGCTTGCTCCTGCTGTTCCATCTGCCAATCGGTATGCCGGGTCCCATGAATGATGATCAATAGCGTCATCGGTTACTATATCCAAACGTAGCATATCGGTTCCTCTTCCCCATTCTCCCCAATCGTTAAATCCAAGTACATTATAAGCTGCATTAACCGCAAATACCAAATCTTTTTCCTGTTTAAAAAAGGTTGCTGTTGAAATAGCATCACTCGGTGATTTTTCTAAAAAAGAATCATCACAACTTACTATAAAGACTATAGTAAGTAAGGTAAAAATATATCTATATTGTTTCATGTGTTTATATTTATTGTTTTCAAATTGTCACATGTAACATCCATATGATCATTCCGTTGTGTTTCGAAATTTAGCCATGGATGTTTCATTTTCTAAAATTTAAGTTTTGAATAATTAAAATGCCAATTGCACGCCAATCGTATACGTTGATGTAGGTGGATAATAATTTACTCTACCACTATACGTTTCAGGATCCAGGCCAGACTCTACATCTGTAATTGTAAACAGGTTTGTTGCTCCGGTATAAATTCTAGCCTTTGATAACTTTAACTTATCCAATATGTTTTTGTTGAATGAATACCCAACTTGAATATTTTTAAGTCTTAAGTACGAGGCATCACGTATCCAAAAATCATTATATAAAAAGTTATTCTTATTTGAAGCTGCTTCCAATCTTGGGAAGGATGCATTTGGATTGTCTGGTGTCCATCTGTCTAAAACCCTAGTGGTCGTAAATATTTCAAAAGCCGGTCCTTCATTGGTTGCTCCATAAAAATAGTTTTCGGCCTTAGCTACTCCTTGCAAAAAGAAATTAATATCGAATCCCTTATAATCTGCCGAAAAATTAAAACTGTACTCATATCTAGGATTTGGATTTCCTATAATGGTTCTATCATCATCATTAATTTCTCCGTCACCATTTAAGTCTACTAACTTAATATCTCCCGGTTTTAACTCGGATTGGTTAGGCTGAGGTGCATGGTTATCAATCTCTTCCTGAGTTTGAAACAGCCCGTCTGATTTATAACCGTAAAATGACCACATAGGCTCACCCTCTTTCAATACGCTCCAAGCACTTATTGAAGGAGGTAAACCTCCAAAATTTGTTAGTTCGTTCTTAATATCGGTAATATTAAAGCCCATTGCATATTTAAATTCATGATCCCTGTTTTTATAGTTCAATGATAGCTCCCATCCTTTATTACTCACACTACCTATGTTAATTTCGGAAGACCCAAGCCCTACTAAAGGCGATATAGGCAAGTTTAGCAACATATCTTTTGTTTTTTTGTGGAACCAATCGGCTGTAATACCCAATTTCCCTCTAAACAACAAAAGGTCTATTCCTATATCGGTTTGCTCTGAGGTTTCCCAGGTAATATCCTCGTTAGCATAAGTGCTTTGAGAATAACCGTTAACCTGAACATCGTTAAAACTATAGCTATAGTTCGTATTTATATTTGATGCGAACCTGTACAATCCTATGTTTTGGTTACCTAGTTGTCCCCACGACCCTCTAAACTTTAAGTGTTGAATGGCAGAGATATTACTCATGAAATCTTCATTTGAAATAACCCAACCTCCTGAAAAGGATGGGAAAGTACCCCACTTATGACCTTCTGCAAACCTTGAAGAGCCATCATGCCTAATATTGGCTTCAAATAGGTATTTGTCTTTAAAAGAATAATTAATACGTCCTAAATAAGAAAGTAAAGCCCAGTCTTCACTATAACCAGCATTATCTTTGGATACAATATCACCTGTATTTAGCTCAGGAGAATCTTCATTATAAATATTTTGTCGACTCGCCCATAAGTAATTGCCAGCATTTTCTATTCTTTCTATTCCTCCTAAGACATTAAATGCATGTTCATCACCTATTGTAACTTCATAATTTAATATACTTTTTAATTTATGCCGCGTTTCTTCCCACCGGCTTTCGGACAACTCATTTGGCGTCCATCGGTGCACAACATTCGTTAAATCGTTAGGGTCTTTAAAATCAAAGCTCGCCTTAAAATTCTTATTTCTTATGTGTGTTCTTAAATAAGTGTAGTCTGTAGATAGCTTCAAACCTTTAAGTAAGTCCCAATCCAATCCTAAGTTAAGGCTCAAAGCTTCCGACACTCTTAAGTTTGTACCACTCTCCTTTAAAGCTGCCAGGGCATTGGTATTATCCTTATTTAAACCATAGGCTCCATTAGGATATTGTAGTACGTTAACCGGAGAACTCCCAACTATAGCACCTATAGCTTCATCAAACCTATTTGGTTTTCTGGCTTCTCTGCTGTTAAAATAAATGTTTCCTCTTAACCTAAAGGCATCACTTAATTTTAGATCGGTATTTAGCCTGGTTCCTATTCTTTCACTACCGGTGTTATACAGCATACCATCCTGATCCAGATAATTCACCGATAGTGCGATCCTAGCTAATTCGGATCCGCCCCGAACACTAAGGGAGTGATTTTGAACAGGTGCCGACTTAAATAACTCTTCAAACATATCAGTATATGGATAAGCTATAGGATCGGCCCCAGAAATGGTGTTTTGAATATATTCGTCTGAATATTTCTCAGGAAGTCCGGCATTAACCAAAGCTTCATTTACTAAATTTAAATAGTCCTCGGGTCCCACCAATTCTGGCAACGTGGCTGTTGTTTGCCACCCGGTATAACTATCGAGGTTTATTCTAAGCTTTCCTTCTTTACCTCTTTTTGTGGTAATTAACACAACTCCATTGGCGGCTCTGGAACCATATATAGATGAAGATGCGGCATCTTTTAACACAGAGATACTTTCAATATCCTGCATATTAATCTCACTGATAGGCGATTCGATCCCGTCTATTAAAACCAAAGGATCGGTACCGGCAGACACAGAACCATTACCTCTAATCTTAAAGGATAGGGTCTCTCCTCCTGGCGACCCTCCACGGTCTATAATAGTTAAACCTGTTGCAACACCTTGCAACGCCTGACGCGCATCGGTTAATGGCTTTGTCGTTAGCTCATCTCCCTTGATAGAAGAAACAGCACCAGTTAAATTAGCCTTCTTTTGAGTCGCATATCCAACCACTACAACTTCGTTTAAACCCTGAGCTTCTTCTTGTAATATTGCATTGATTTCAGTTTGGTTTCCAACCTCAATCTCTTTAGTTACAAAACCTAAAAATCGATACACCAAAACTGATTGGGAGCTTGACACTGCAATAGAATAATGTCCATCAAAATCGACCTGAACCCCTTTAGTTTCATCGCCCTTAACTGTGACAGTCGCCCCAGGAAGGGGTTGTCCATCCTGATCTGTGACAGTTCCCTTTACTTCAATTTGCTGTTGGTTTTCACTGCTAACTTCTTCTTTTTCCTTCTCCTTAATTACAATTGTATTGTTTTGCGTTAACTCAAAGTTAAGAGCATTCTCATTCAAACAAAGGTTTAATAGTTTACTTAACTCTATAACGCCTTTCTTTAATTGTACTTTTGGACTGTCCTTAAATAAACTCTTGGGGTAAATAAAACGATAATCTGTTTGTTTTTTAATGATTTTAAATACTTGATCAACCATAATGAGCTGATCTTTTTCTATTATTACCTTTTCCTGAGCAAAAGAACTTTTGGTTGTAAAGCTAAAAACTGTAGCACACAATAAAAAGATAAACGTTTTCATAATCATGAGTAACAACCGTTTTCGGATTTGAAAACGGACATTAATTAATTTAATTTCCATAAATTTGTTGGGTGTTAGTTAAACATTTAATTAATACGACATAAAGGGAGAGAAAGTTAGATACCGCCAAATGTCTGTGCTTCTCTCCTCTTTTTTTATTCTAATATTAGTTTTTTATCTTGAATCTCATAGGCTGTAATTTTTCCGAAATTTTTAATACTTGCTAATATCTCTTCTATTTTTTGGTCTTTTCCTAGCATTCCGTTAAACTCTTCTTTTTCCAATTCAGGGTTCTTAAATACCACCTCCATATCATACCATCGCGCCAAAACGCGCATTATATCCTTAAGCGACTTTTCATCAAAACTAAATACGCCTTCTTTCCACGAAATCTCATTGTACACATCAACAGTTGCTACCGAAATATTTTTTGTTTCAAGGTCGAGATTTGATTGCTGATTAGGTATTAAGTTTTGTTTGTTTCCTTCAAAACTTACAGCTACCTTGCCTTCTACCAAGGTTGTATAAACATGGGACTCATCTTTATATGCCTTTACATTAAATTGAGTCCCAAGCACCTGAATTTCTTGTTTATTATTAAGCACCTTAAACCCTGCTCCTTTATGAGCTGAGCTTGGGGATACTTCAAAGTAAGCCTCTCCATAAACCAACTCTACTTCACGTAGCTTACCTTCTGTAAAACTTACAGGGTATTTTAATTGGGATTCTGAATTTAACCATACTTTAGTTCCGTCGGATAGTGTCATGAAGAATTGACCGCCTCTGGGAATTGTTAAGTAATTGTATTCAACAGCTTTATTTGCTTTCTTTTTTGACACATAAACAAGTGCCTCTCCATTACTGCTTACATTATCATCTTGGTAACTTGTTCCTTTTTCTAAGGCTACATTGGCACCATTAGCCAGCGTAAGCGTCGCTTTATCGGTACCTATTTCAATATTATTAATATTAACAATGATTGGTTCAATACGCTCTGTCTCACTTTCTTTATTTAAGAATATGGTTAATGTTACCATAAGAGCAACGGAAGCTGCCGCTGCATACTTAAACCAAGGCTTCTTGAAGATTACAACACCGGTTTTTGTTTGCTTCTTTTGTGCCTTTAATAAAACCTCATCCCAAGCATTGTCTTTATCGATGGTATTGTATTCTGATATTTTATCTGCAAAACTTTCAAAATCAACATCCTTTACAAAGGGATATGTTTTTCTAAATTGTTTTAATTGCTCTTTACCTGTTGCGCTTAAAACTTTTAGTTTTTTCTTAATTATTAGTCTTGATATCTGAAATATATCATTCATTCCATTAATGCATTTACATATAGAACAACCAATAATTAAAAAGGTACTATTAAAATTTAAACTTTTTTAAAAAAAAACTTAACCCTTGTGTGATTTTGAGGAACGAAAAATTCACTCAAAATGGCATATTCTTACTGTTTTGATTCAAAATGAACAACGGGTAAAATTCAATTTTTTGTTACCTCTGAAACAAATAAAGTCGTGCAACTACGTCAATAAGAAGTAGATAATTGTTTCCATATCTTTAAACTGCTCTCGTAGTATTTTATAGGATTGCGACTTTAAAGTTTTAACCGTTTGTAATTTAATATCCAGGACTTCTGCTATTTCTGCATTTTTTAAACCTTTAAGGCTTAGTTGAATGATTTGCCGTTTTCTATCGGGAAGTACCTCAATAGCTTTATGCAACTGTCTAACAATCTCTTCTTCCAAGACTTGCTTTAAAAATAAATTATCATCTTCAACCGACAATAATGCACTTTCGGCATAACGTTCTTTTACTTTGTTATGTTTAATAATATTATAACATTTATTTCTGGTAACTTTATAGAGATATACTTTTAAGGACACCTCATCTGGAAAACTTTGATCTTTCTCCCAAAGACTTACAAAAATATCTTGCACTAAATCTTCACACTCATCTTTAAAGATCAAAAAGCGATTTGCATATATTACGAGTGCCTCATAATATGTGTAAAATATTTTTTTTAAATCACTTTTAGTAAGCACCTTAGATTTATAGATTAAAAGTTTTATTAAGTCTGTTTATATCTTGGAGGCTGTAAATTAACTAAATAATAATGAATTAACATATTTTGATATACTCCTTTTGTTGCATACGTCCTGATTAATTATCTCCTTGTTAGATACAACAACCAAAATATACTATTTACACTATGCCCTAAAAAAAGAACCACCATAATTTATAATTAGGCGGTTCCTTTAGATTAAAAAGTTTTCTTTTAATTCATCTGAACTCCATTCCACTTTTCGGCAAGCATAGTGAGGTTGGATTTCATTAAATCTTCTGTTGTCATTGCAATTCTAAACTCGCAAACGGCTTCAAAATTTAAAAACCAAGGTTCTGCTATAGAGGGAATAGCTGAAGGTTCAGCAACATCCACTATCATAACAGCTCCCCGATGGCCGTCTACTTCGGTAAAATAAATACTTTCTGGCTTGATATCTTCGACCACACGGCCAATGATCTCTCCTGCAGTACCATTTCTAACCATTGAATTGAAAGGTTCAATAGGGCAAGTTACATTAACTAACATTCTCATGACTATTGAATTAATTATTAATCTTCCTAAAATACGAAATAAAGAATGCTAAAACAATTATCAAGACCTTAACTTATTAACTTTAAACAACTTAAAAAACCACTTACCATCCTACAAAACCACAACAACATCTTAATATGATTTTACAAATGCCATGATTTCTGAATCTGATATTTTAGGATTTGCCCCTTCTCTTTGTGCTACCAAAGCACCTACTGCACATGCGAAATCGATAGCTTTTTGAGGCGCTTTTTTATTTAGCAATTGGCTAATTAAGGCAGCTAAAAATGAGTCACCTGCCCCAACAGTGTCAATCACTTTTACAAGAAATCCTTTATTATAATATAGCTTATCATTGTATAATAATATAGCTCCATGTGCTCCTTTAGTAACACAAAGGTGCTTAGTATTTGTTTTATTAGCAATAAACCTTAGATTTTGTTCTAATGAATTAAATGTAGCCCCCATGTTCCTACTAACTTCATAAAGCTCGTCATCATTAAACTTTATAAAATCGGCTTTGTCCATTAAATAAGTTAAAATATCTTTTGTATAAAAAGGAGGTCTTAAATTAAGGTCAAAAATTTTATATTTCGCACGATCTATAAGTTGGCACAATGTATTTCTGGAACTATCATCTCTAGCGGCAAGGCTTCCAAAGATAAAGGCATCGGCATTTTCAACAGCATTTTTGTTCATTTTGGTCAACCTTATTTTATCCCAAGCTCTTGGATATTTAATATCGTAAGATGCCACCCCTTCTTTGTTAAGCGTTACCTTTACCTTACCCGTTTTATACGCATTATGTTCCTGAACACAACTGGTATCAATACCGCATTCTTTAAGGTACTGTAAAGTATCTGCTCCACTTTCATCTTGTCCGATAGCACTAATTATGGACACATCATGATTAAATGATTGTAGTCTACTTGCCACATTTAATGGTGCTCCTCCAATCTTTTTATAACTAGGGAATACATCCCATAAGACTTCACCGAAACAGGTTATTTTTGACATGGTGATAAAAGTACAAAGAACAAATTAGTTTACATAGGTCTCACTAATTTCCACCATGTTAATCCCAAGCTTTTCCAACGCGGTCAGAATGGGCTTATAAATCGTTTTCTTGATTGGTATATGGACACCGGTTTCTGCTATTTCGCCATCAAGAATCATTTTAACACCAATAGCTGCAGGCAATGCAACGGTACGCGCAATGGAGGTATAGGTATCGTTTCCATAATCAAGCATTCTGGAAACAATGGTTTCTTGCTCTCCATCTGCTCTTGTTATATTAAACATATGCTGCATAATAACCATATCCCTTTCGGTTGTATCCATCATCATTTTTTCTATCATAAGATCAGATACCAAATCGAAAGCTGAACCAGTTTCCAAGTGAACCGGTTTCTCGTCCAATACTCCTAACCACTTGATAGCTTGTAACCCTGCATGTTTCTCATCAACACCAAACTTCTTTTTTATATCAATTTCTAGAGTCGCTCTACTGAAACCGTTCAATTCTGAAGTTATCTGGGCAAAGGTTTTACCTTTTAAATCCAACATATCATAACTGGTTAACTTGAGTGCTTTTAGCAAATCCATTGCTACACACCAATTCTTATAACGGAAGGTACCCCGATACATGGTTTTGGCTTCTGGAATACCATAAATATCAATATAAGGCAGGGAATCCCGATTAGGGTAAACATGCATTTCTTCAACTTCAGGAAAATCCACCACTAACGGATTTTTAAATAAATCGGAAGTATCTAAATTAATAATGTTTCCTTCCTTTAAAAATTGAGCACCATTATTACTTGCCATAACCACACCTTTTGGTGACCATGAAAACTTATATCGAAATGGATTATTGGCTACTTCTGGGGCGCAAAGGGCACCACACAACGAATAAAAAGCATCTATTTTACCTCCTTCGGCATGTACCCTATCTATTATTTGCATTGCGGTCATGTGATCATAACCGGGGTCGACACCTATTTCATTTAATATTAAAACACCAACTTCTTTTGCCTCTACATCCAATGCTTTCATCTCTGGTGAAACATAAGAGGTTGTCAACATATTCTTCTTATTAGCAATGCATTTTTTCGCAATAGTTACATGATGGGTGTAAGGCAGCAGACTCACGATAATATCATGTGTTTTTATAAGTGTATCCAAAGCATCCAACTCATCTATTGTCCAAGCAATGGCTTCACCATGGCTATAGCCTTCCAACACACTTTCGGCTTTAGCCTTGGTTCTACTTGCTATGGTGACTTTTATATTATTATCTAACAAATAATGAGCTATTGGTTTTACAACCATACCTGCTCCTAATATTAAAACTTTCTTCATGTATTTATACTTACTTTACTTATTAATAAACTCATTTAAAATGAGAATCATTTTGAATAATTTTTTGGAACTTTTAGGATATTCTATTCGTAGCTAAGAACAGATTTTTGAAGTGTTTCCTCGACTGGCTTTATTAATCATTAGTTTCTATAAGCAATAAGGAACCATTATTTCTGGCCAAGATTATTTTCTCTTTAGACCTACTCTGTATAGAATATATACTATTAATTTGACCATCTAATAAAATTCCACTTTCCAAAGCCGGAATAGGAGTAAAACCGTTTTCCCCATCATTCTTTAATAACTGACCATAACTGGCATCATTTCTTGGTGTTTCAACCTCCGACTGATACATATTCCCTGCTATTAGAATATCTTTTTTCTTGTCATTATCGAAATCTGTTATAATTATATCATTGACAGAAGAAATTTGAGCTTGGTTTGAAAGTGGGGCTACTTTAAATTGACTGTGCCCTTTATTTTCCAAAAGTACAGAAGCAAACATATAGGTCTTTAGATGCAAAGCTTTTTCTAATTTTTCTTTTCCATAAACGTCTATTAGTTTGGCACTACCAAAATCATTATAGGTTGGAAATTTTGCTTTTATAAAAGGCATTTGGTTAGATGAACATTCACGCCCACGTAATGGGAACAAATCTCCTTGATTGTAATACCCCAGTACGATGTCGTTAGTACCATTATCATCAAAATCCATAGAATACACTTCAAAAGGCGCTTCTTGACTGGCTCTGTATTTATAGTTTAACCCTAGATTCCCTACTACATAATCCATATCGCCATCGTTATCTAAATCGGCTTCTTTAATACAATTCCACCAACCATTCGTATTCTTAAATACATCGCTTTTGATTCTAAAGGTTTCGGAGTCTTTCTTAAAAACGGTTATGGGCATCCATTCTCCTACTACTATCAACTCGATTTGGTTGTCATTATCCAAATCGGTCCAAATAGCATCGGTTACCAATCCTAAGTGTTCCAATTCGGGAGCAACGGTTTCTGTAACATCTTTAAAATGCCCTGCATTGTTTTGTAACAGATAACTCTTCCCTGGATACGGATACTTTTGAGGCAACAACCTACTACCAACAAACAAATCTAAATCCCCATCATTATCAAAATCAAAAGGTTTAACACAGCTTCCACTTGACACTATTTTAGGCAACCTAAAATTTTCTTTATGATACCTTCCTTTATTATTAATGTATAAACGATCTTGATACATTGTATGCTTATCAGGCCATTCATTACCCCCGCTTACTACATATAAATCTAAATCGCCATCATTATCAGCATCAAAAAAAACGGCTGCTACATCTTCAAAATCGCTATCTTGTTTCCAAAGTTTATCATTTGATTCGCTGAATGTACCATCCAGTTTTTGTAAATACAATGCTGCTGTATAGCCCTTAGCAGCTCCAACGTAGAAATCTTCTAAGCCATCATTATTAACGTCTCCTACTGCTAATGCTGGTCCGAATTGTGACATTTTATGTGGAAGCAGACTCTCCTTTTCAAAATCATCATGCTCGTTTTCAATATGAAGATAATCAACCTTAGAGACTTCTGTAATATCTTTAAAATAGGGCTTATTTACTTCATCATGATGTTGCCTTTCAGTTGCATCCTGATAGTTCAGTGTCATTACATGATTGGCTTTTACGTTTTCCAAAACTTGGGTTTTACCATCTGTCCAAGTAACAGTTACCTTTTCGACATGCTCGTTATTACCCAAACCAAAATGCACCAAAGGTTGTACAGCCGATTGATATCCCCGAGTGACATAATTCTCGACAACTTGTTTTCTACCTTTAGATTCTATTTCTATTCTTGCTCCAATACCATATGGATTTTTAGCCGACCCTCTTAGCTTAAACTGGAGATAGTTTTTATCTGAATTATTTTTTAAAACTGTTGCAGCCTCATCAATATTATTAATTACCAAATCTAAATCGCCGTCATTGTCCAAATCGGCATATGCAGCTCCATTAGAAAAGGTTGTATTCGTAACTCCCCACGCTTGATTTGTTTTTGTAAATGTTAAATCACCTTTGTTTTTAAAAAAATAGTTTTGTGTTTTTCTTTGGGGTGTTTTTTGAACCAGCTCTTCGATAACAAGCTTCATTTTTTCTCCATTCTGCTTAGCTTGCTCTAAACGTTTGAGCTTATATTTTCTAAAATCGTTGTTTCTAAAATCACGTTTAAGACCATTACTAACAAATAAATCCTTAAACCCATCATTATCAAAATCTGCAAAAAGAGGTGCCCAACTCCAATCGGTATTAGAAACACCTGCCATCTGGGCTATATCACTAAACTTATGATCACCTATATTAAGTTGTAGGGTGTTGTACATATACTGATAATGAAAGCCATTATCGACTGCATGATTGAATGCTTTAGGATTCATACCACTCATACTGGTCTTTATGCCATAATTATCTTCGGCCACCATATCCAAAGTCATAATATCCAACAGTCCATCATTATTAACATCTGCAATGTCGGTTCCCATCGAGAAATTAGAAGTGTGCTTTATCGCTAATTTTAAGGCTTCCCTAAACGTACCATTGCCTTTATTATAATATAGGTAATCTTGTTCAATATAGTCGTTTGCGACATAGATATCTGGCCAACCGTCTTGATTCAAATCGCCTATGGAAACTCCCAAACCAAACCCTAATGTATTCCCTATAATACCTGCTTGTTTAGAAATATCGACAAACTTCCCATTATCATTTCTATACAGTTTATCACCTACCATGGTATTCTCCTGCATTTTATAATCTTCGGGGTTATTAGTATTTACGGGTGTGACATTATGATTTAACAGAAACATATCCAAGTCTCCATCTTTATCGAAATCAAAAAAAGCAGATTGGGTGCTATATCCCGAAAAATTTAAGCCATAATCTTTGGCTGCTTCCGTAAATGTTTCATTTTTGTTATTAATGTACAGTTCATTTTGTCTATTTGCTGCTTTTCCTTTTCCGGACTTTGACACATAAATATCCAGCCAACCATCGGCATTTATATCTACCATGGTTACTCCTGTAGTCCAGCCAAAACTTCCTTTCACCTTAGCCTTTTCGGTTATATCCTTAAATCTAAAATCGCCTTTATTTAAGTATAATTTATTTTCCTTTAGGTTAGAAGTAAAGTAAATATCTGGCAAACCATCGTTATTAATATCTCCAATAGCAACACCTCCTCCATTATAGAAATACTCATATACCATGCTATTCATAACACTACTTTCTGGTATTTCATTAATAAAATCGATGCCTGTTTGTGACACAGATAATTGCGTAAATAAAGTCTTTGATGGCAACTGTTTAACAGCTGGTTTAATATTACCGCTATCCTTACACGACATAATAATTGCAACAACCAGATAAACCTTAAGATATTGAATAAACTTGGCCATAATTAAACGCTCTAAAAATAGCAATAGAAATCACCTAAAGACGAAAAAATCTTTAGGTGATTCACTTAAAAATAACTAATCAAATACTACTAAATAACTTACCAACCTGTATTTTGCTGCAGGTTAGCATTTATGTTTATTTCCTGTAATGGAATAGGGTACACAATATGTTTCTCCTGAAAGTTCTCTGCAAAGGGTTTATTGTGACTTTCTAAAGTTGTTTTTATAGATTCTGTTGCAGTGCTACCGCGTTGCCATCTATACAAATCAAACCAGCGTATACCAAACTCCATAGCCAATTCTACTGGTCGTTCATGATGCCTAATTTGAGCTCTTAAGGCCTCTTTTGTCATACTTCCTAAAGGAACCGCTCCGCCTCTTTCCCTAACGAGATTAACCTGATCGATAGCCAACGTCGTTTTATCATTCTCATTCAATGCTTCTGCATACATCAATAATACATCGGCATAACGAATCACAGAAATATTAGTCCCGTTATAAAAATTCTCATCGGCATTCCAAGAATATTTCTTGAAATATTTTGGATGGTTTAATGCGTCTGACACATCGCTATACAACTGATTTTCACCCGCATCCATATTATACATTTCAGAATTGGGATCGTCGAAGAAAATGCTTTCATAAACACGCTCACTAGGATCTCCTGAAGCATCTAGATCTGTTTTCATTTCGTCTACCAACCATTGTGAGGGGTAAAATAGCTCCCAACCACCAAAGGCATATGGCGACACTTGAAAATTAAACACTTGTCGTTCGTCATTTCCATTAGATCGGTCTCCTGAAAATTGAATCTCAAAAATACTTTCTACGCCATTTTCTGCATTACCGTTAAAATTATCGCCATAGTTTGGCAGCAATGCATAGCCCATACCTGTCACTTCTTCCAGTTTAGATTCTGCTTGCCCCCATTTTTCTTGAAATAAATACACTTTACCCAATAGGGCTTTAGCAGCACCCTTAGTTGCTCTCCCCTTCCATTCTGAAGGATAATCTGTTGGCAAATCTGATTCTGACTCAGATAAGTCTGTTTCTATTTGTGCCCATACAGCTGATGGTTCTGCCTGATTTGGAAACAAATTATCCAATTCTCCACTAAAAGTTGTAATTAAAGGAACATTTTCAAATCCGGTTACCAACCAAAAATAGTAGTAAGCCCTCAAGAATTTCGCTTCTGCAATTAAGCCTTTTTTAGTAGCATCTGAAAGCGCTTCCATATCTGGCACTTTCTGTAATATTTGATTGGCTCTACCAATACCTGCATAACTAGCCTTCCAGATATTAAAAGGGCCACTTTCTTCGGTTGTATTAGAGAAACTTGCTAAAGAACGTCCGTAAGTTTCTGCTGTATTATTGGCCACATCATCTGCTCGGTACGCCATAGATGTATACATTTCCTCAAAAAAAGTCCATTTACTTCCATCAGCACCTTGTATAGCTGCATAGGCAGAGGTTAAGGCCTGCATTGCATGATCTTCGGTTTGCCAAAAGCTTTCTTCTGTTAGCACCTCTTTATTTTCAACTTCAATAAAATTGTCACTACATGAATTTGCAAACCCAAAAAATAGAATTGCAATTATTATATAATTAATATTTTTCATCGTTTTGTTTTTTTAATTAATGCCTAATTACATGGATAGATTAACACCAAAAATGAAAGATTTTGTCAATGGGTAAAACCCTCTATCTACCCCTCTTGTAAACGTACCTCCATTACCAAGTCCTGGATCGAATCCTGAGTAATTCGTTATTGTAAACAAGTTATTGGCTGTAATGTAAACTCTGGCTCTTGAAAGTTTTACTTTAGATGTTACATCTTCTGGTAGTGTATACCCTATTTGGATGTTTTTTAACCTTAAATAAGAACCATCTTCTAAAAAGTAGCTTGATGGGCGAATATTGTTATTAGGATCTCCAAAAGCATTTCTAGGTATATTACTTCCTGAATTTTCAGGTGTCCAAGCATTTAATAAATCGGAAGACATGTTGTTTCTATCGGTTCTATATAACCACATCTTCACACCATTATAAATTTTATTCCCTTGAGTGCCTTGAAAAAACAAACTGGCATCAAAGTTTTTATACTTAGCATTAAATGTTATTCCGTATTCAAAATCTGGCAATCCACTACCCATATATTTTTTATCGTCATCTCCCAAAACACTATCACCGTTCACATCTGCAAATCTTAAATCACCAGGAGCAGCATCGGGTTGGATGCCATGTGCATCGACTTCTGCTTGACTTTGAAAAATACCATCGGCTTGAAATAAATAAAAACGACCTATTTCGCCTCCAACCTCTGTACGTGTTGTTGGAAAGTTATTAAATTCTATAAAACCATCAGTAAACGACTCGTTAGCCACTCCTAATTTTGTTACTTTGTTTTTTGAGGTACTTATGTTTGCGGAAACATCAAAAGTAAAATCTTTAGCTGAGTCACTACTATAATTAAGCGACAATCCCCATCCTTTATTTTCAAGATTACCGCCATTGGTTAACGGGAACGATGTTATTCCAGAACTCGCAGGTATTGGAACAGACACCAACATATCGGTTGTCTTGGACATAAAATAATCGAAGGTTGCTTTAATGCGATTATTAAGCAGGGCTAAATCGACTCCTATATTGGTTGTCGCCGTTTCTTCCCATTGTATATCTGGTGTTGGCAATGAATTGGCTATGGCTCCAACTAATACGTTTTGACTCACACCTTCTCCAAAGGGATAATTTAACTGTTGTCCCCCAGAACCAATTCGAGCTAAAAACAAATGCTCCCCTATAAGCTGATTACCTAAAGTACCATAACTAAATCTAGGTTTTAACTGACTTACTAATCCCGAATCAAAAAACGCTTCGTTATGCAAAGCCCAGCCCAATGATACAGAATAGAACGTTCCATACTTATTATCGGCTCCAAATCGCGAGGAACCATCTCTTCTTACACTTGTTTGAACGTAATACCTATTGTTATAATCATAATTTAAACGTCCAAAATAAGACTGTAATGTGTTAGTTGAATTAAACCCAAAAGCAGATTCATCACCTATACCTGCACTTAACGCCAATAACTGATCTGATGCCAAAGTATTATTCGAACCTCCAACTGATCTAAATTCACTTTTTTCACGAGAAACTCCTAATAAAACATCCAAATCATGACTTCCAAATGCTTTACGAAAATTTACGGTATTGTTTAGCGTCCAGTCATTTGTTCGTGTTCTTGTCTCACTTAAAAATGGATCTTCATTTGTTGATTGGGGTCCAAAATTATAAGTTGGTAAAAAGAATGAAAAATGTGTATTTTCTACATTGGCTCCATATTGAAACTGATAGGTTAACCCATCAACAATCTCTAAGGTAGCCGATAAATTAAACTGTAAGTAATCATTTTGATTGGTACGATCGGTTAATTCGCCCACGCCAATTGGATTTTCAGATCCCAGTCCGTCTGCAGGCGTTGCAAACCCGTTAACCGAATTCGGATCATAAATGGCTTTATGCGGTAATTGTGAATAGATACTTAAAAATGGAGAGAAGCTGGCATTACCTCCTCCTATCGGCTCAAAAATATCACGGGTATTTTCTCTAGTATAACCAATACCAGGGGATACTTTTAACTTATCTCCCAACAGTTTGAAATCCATGTTCAAACGCGTGTTAAGCCTATTAAAATCCGTATTGATTACGGTTCCTGTATTCTCAAAATAACCACTGGAGAAGTTATAAGCCATCTTTTCAGAGCCTCCAGATATACCAATATCATGTTTTTGCTCGAAAGCATTGTTTAAATAAGCTCCAACCCAATCAGAATCTGCATAATCCATCCCATTCGTTAAATAGGGAGCAGGTGTAACACCAGCATTATTATAGGCTTCTAATTTTATCTGATCATGCTGGTTCCTATTGGCTACAGAAATATTATTTGTAATCGCATGTGTACTTAAATAAGAGTTTACAGTTACTTTAGGCTCACCCTTTTTCCCCCGCTTTGTGGTTACAATAACAACACCATTTGAGGCCCTTGACCCATATATTGTTGCTGCCGAGGCATCTTTTAAAATACTGATGTTGGCAATATCTGCCGGGTTTACATAAGATAAATCTCCCGGGATACCATCGATTACAAATAATGGATTGTTGTTCCCAATCGTCCCAAGACCTCTAACACGAATTACAGGATCACTTCCCGGAGCTCCAGAAGCCACAGATACATTAACTCCAGCAACTTGACCTTGCAAGGATGTAGCAATATCTGCTGTTGGTATTTTTTGAAGCTCTGATACATCTACCGACGTAATGGCCGCTGTTACTTCTTCTCTTTTTTGAGTACCGTACCCTACTAATACAACTTCGGCTAAACTTTGTGCATCTTCCTCTAAAACAACATCTATTTTAGTTTGATTACCAACGCGTATTTCTTTAGTTACAAATCCTAAATACCTAAAGACCAAAACAACTTGAGCGTTAGAAACCTCAATAGAGTAGTTGCCGTCAAAATCTGTTTGAGCACCTTTTGTTTCGTCTCCCTTAATAGTTACTGTCGCCCCTGGTAATGGGTTTCCAAACGTATCGGAAACCAAACCGGTAATTACTTGTTGCGTTTGTTCGATAAGCTTAACTGCTTTTTTATTCAAAAGAATAGAACCGTCTTCAGAGAATTTGTATTCAAAATCACCAAAAGACAAGCTTTTCCTCAATAAATCGCCTGCATTAATCTTACCTTTTTTTACACGGACTTTGGGCGCATTAATAAATAAATCTGATCTGTAGATAAAAGGATGGTCTGTTTGCTCCTTTATAAGATCAAAGACTTCTTCTACAGACAGCTCTGCATCGGCTTTAATAACAATTTTTGTGTTTTGGGAAAACCCATTGTTACCCCCCAGTCCAAAGGTCGCCATACAGCATAAAAAAATAAAAGCTCTCATAACCGTAATTAAAAGTTTTTTTCTATACCCTATAGGTACCTTAATAAATTTAGTTTTCATAAATTTGTTTGTATTAGTTAGAAATAATTAATAATCCTTGGGGATGAAGTTCTAAATTGTCCAGATCTAAACTTCATTCCCTTTTTTACTTGACTCTGACCGTTTTTCCTTTAGTTTCAAATTTTACTTCATTCGTATTTTCTATAATTTTTAAAATGTTCTCAATATGTTGTTTTTTATTAAATACACCATTGAACTTAACCTCTCCAATAGTTTCATTTTCTATCTCAAATTCAATATCATACCAACGAGAAAGCACTAACATAATCTCTTTAAGTGGTTTATCCTTAAAGCTAAAAAAGCCATCTTTCCAAGAAATTATATCTGACACATTAACTTCTGAAATACTAACTTGATTTGACCCTATACTTAATTTTGCTTGTTGCCCTGGAGCCAAGTACTTTGAAACCTCATTCGCTTTCAACAGTATTTTCCCCTCAACCAAAGTGGTTGCTATGGCTGTATCTTCTTTATATGCCTTAACATTAAACTCCGTTCCCAAAACATCAATGTTTTGTTCGCGTGTGTTAACCATAAAATGGGCATTATTATGTTCAGAACTTGGGGACACATCAAAATAAGCTTCTCCGTAAACAAGTTCAACTTGCCTTGGTTTGTTTTTTGCAAACACTACTGGGTATCTTAATTGTGAATCTGAATTTAGCCAAACCTTTGTACCATCAGACAAGGTTATAAAAAACTGTCCGCCTCTGGGTATTGTCAGCACATTATAGGCAATGGGTTTGTTTTCCTTAGCTCTTTTAGGCGCTGCAGTATAAACTATACGCTCACCATTACTGGTTAGGTTTTCACCTTCAAAAGATGCTCCTTTTTCCAACACTATATTAGAACCATCTTCTAAAGTTAGAGTAGCTTTATCGGTACCTATCTCTATAGAATTTGTTTCAACAACTTTAGGTATAACTACAGTAGGTTCCTCCTTTTTCTCTACAAAAACAAAAATTCCTAGTAACAAAACTGCCGCAACTGCCACTGCATATTTCCAATCTCCTTTTGCTTTAGCCTTCGGATTGATTTTAGTGGAAACTTCACTCCAACCCTTTTGAACATCAACCTCATCAGGAGACTTTAAATAGTACTCTTGCACCTTATAGAAATACGCTCTATGGGTTTCGTCCTCCGAAAACCAAGCGTTAAAAACCGTTTCCTCCTCTTTAGTAAGAGTGTTATTTATTTTCTTTAAAATGAGTTTAAACTCCATAGCATCCATCCAATTTAATCGGCCATATACTAATACGACAACGAAAAATTAAAATGGGTGACAAAAAAAATTAAGAAAAATTTAATTTTACACATTTAAAAACGTCGATTCAGCAAAAAACAAGCACTGTTATTGATTAGTTAACAACAAAACGATAACAGCTCCCAAAGAATGTGTAATTTTTACCTTTGCCCTTTTAAGTTGTGTTTTCACTGTATTTACAGAAACGCCTATTTCATCTGCTATTTCAGCATACTTATAGTTATCTATAAATCGCAACTTTACAATCTGCTTCATTTTACCAGGCAAGGTTTCTATTATTTTAAGAACCTGATTGTAGATTATCGATTTGTCTTCCGCAGAAAACACCTCCAGATCGTAGGCTTCATCCAGTATAGTATGCAAAGCCAGCACATTTGTATTATCGGTTATCTTAATCGATTTCAAATGGTTTAAACATCTATTCCTAACCATTATAAAAAGATACCCCTTTAAAGAGGATTCTATATTAATAGTCTCTGATTTTTCCCATAGGTAAACAAAAATATCTTGTACAATGTCTTCGCTACTACCTTTATCAAACAAATACCCCATGGCATAACTTACCATATCTTGGTAGAGCTCATTAAAAAGTTTTTTAAAGACAAAACGATTTTTCTTTTGTATTTCCTGTAAAACAGAATTAGAATCCAAAATATATCAAATAATATGCGCCAAAGTTAGCTAAAAGTTAGGGATAATATTAATGATAAAAAATTAGAATTCCATAATATCGAATAGCTACTTTAAAAAAAAATTGTACATTGCACCCGTCCAAATACGAAGCAACAACGTTTTTCCTTTAGTTGCTACTTCATTTCGTTTTTAATTAAAAGAAGGTTATTTCTTTAACAAATCTCTATAAATCTGTTATAGAGATTTAATATCTTTTGATCATGGACAACAAATGCATACTTGTAATCACAATTATTTTAAGCTTGTTTAGCTGTGCTAAATCCAATTCTAATTACCAAAAAACTAAACCTCCTACAAAGCACCTCAAGACATCAAACAATATTTTAAATTATAAAATCACGCCTAAACAACCTCAAGATAAATCGGGTTTAATGTTTTCCGATCAAGGTACGTGGTTTGCATATGGTTTAAACAATAGTACACCTAATTACGGTGGGTTCTCAGGCCCCTATTTAATGACACAGGACAATGGCACATGGCTAACCCCTTGTTTAACACAGCTCCACCTTGGCAATGGCTCGGACAACAAAAACCTTATCGATTGGAAAAACGATCTTGTGAGCCAAAACAGCTACGCAAGTCATTTGGAACAAACCTATAAAAACGAAACCATAAAGGTTAAACTCGTGTTGGTATTTCTATCGGGACATACTGCTTTACAACAATTTACAATTACCAATCTATCGAACACACCTATTACTATTAATTCGCATTTTACAGGACATTTATTTGACACCGGTATTACCATCTCCGAAGAAGACAACTACATTAAGTTACAATCAAAAAAAAGCAATGCTATAGGATACACGCAATTTGTAAACGAATTAAATGCCCTTTTTGTTAAAGATAGCAGTTCATATCAGGCCAATAACCAAACTTACATTTTAAAACCCAATGAACTCAAAAAAACAGTTGTATCCCATACATTCATCTTTCCCGAATACAATTGGGAAAATGAAAAAAAGCGCATCGCAACTATCGATTTCGATTCGGTTTTAAACACCCGTAAAACTGAAAAAAACAGACAACTAAAATTATTAATAGACAACAGAAAACCTCAATTTAATGATTCTGCTTACACTCAGGTTTTAGCGAAAGCACATCTCACATTACAAAACAACTGGCGTATCCCTGCTGGCGAAATAAAACATGCTGGTCTTTTCCCTAGTTACCATTACAAATGGTTTAACGGTTTCTGGTCCTGGGATAGCTGGAAACACGCTGTTGGACTCACGTATTATAATACCAATTTGGCTAAAGACCAAATACGCACTATGTTCGACTTTCAAAGCGACGATGGCTTTATTGTAGATTGTATTTATAGGGATACCCTAATTGAAAAACACAACTATAGGGACACCAAGCCCCCGCTTGCTGCTTGGGCAGTAGCAAAGATTTATGAAAAAGATAAGGTCTTGGATTTTGTAAAAGAATTGTATCCCAAACTTAAAAAATACCATTATTGGTGGTACTCAAAACGGGATCACGACCAAGATGGTTTATGTGAATACGGTTCAACCGATGGCTCTCTAATTGCTGCCAAATGGGAAAGTGGCATGGACAATGCCATTCGTTTCGATGACTCAAAAATCCTAAGAAATGCCGAAGGCGCTTATTCGCTAAATCAAGAAAGTGTTGATTTAAACGCCTATTTGTATGCCGAAAAATTATTTCTTGTAACTTTAGCTAAAGCTCTTGGAAACAAAGATGATATACATCAATTTAAGGCTGAGGCTAAAATCTTAAAACTAAAAATTCAACAGCAATTTTACGACAGTAAAGATGGCTGGTTTTACGACACTAACCTTGAAGGCTCTAAATTTATAAAAGGTGAAGGGAGTGAAGGCTGGACAGCACTTTGGGCTCATGCCGCTACACAGGAACAGGCAGAAGCCGTAAAGAATAAAATGATGGACCCAACGAAGTTTTACACTAAAGTCCCTTTTCAAACCATGAGCGCCGACCACCCGAAGTTCAACCCTTTAAAAGGCTATTGGCGCGGCCCAAATTGGTTGGACCAAGCTTATTTTGGTGTTAAAGGGCTTCGTAATTATGGCTTTAATGATGATGCCGACAAAGCTACGATTCAAATTTTAAAAGGCGCCAATGGCATTATGAAAAAAGGACCATCCATTCGTGAAAATTACCACCCAATAACTGGAGAAGGTTTAAATGCTCAAAACTTTAGCTGGAGCGCCGCACATGTTATTATGTTATTAATGAACGACCAATGAATTACACTAATTTAAAAATAACGGTTCAACAGGCCGAAAACATCCTTTTCGACTGTTTTAATATTCAAGGTAAAGCCTCGGAACTCCCTGGTGAACTCGATTTTAATTTTAGAATTAAAGTTGATCATGGAACTGGCTATATTTTAAAAATATCACGTCCAGAAGAAAACGAAAATTATCTCGATTTCCAACAGCAACTACTACAGCATGTTGAATCTCACAACGAACATTTAATTGCACCAAAGGTTATTAAAGATAAAAATGGTCTCGCCATTTCCGAAATAATGGACGATTTAGGCAGAATACGTAAAGTACGTTTACTTGCTTGGGTTTCTGGCCGTGTATGGAGCAGTGTAAACCCTCAATTAGATGATTTGCGTTATAGCTTAGGAGCGCAATGTGGTTTATTAACCAAAGCCCTACAAGGATTTGATCATCCACAAGCACATCGTGCATTTGAATGGGATGTAGCCCAATCACTGTGGACAAAAGCTCATATTGATTTATTCTCGCAGGAAGAAAAAGAAATACTTTCCTCTTTTCAGAATCAATTTGAAAATTCTCAAGAAAGGTATTCAAGATTACGCAAAGCAGTCGTTCATAATGATGCAAATGACAATAACGTAATAGTTTCCAAGGATTTAACAAACCCCAAAGTTAAGGCGGCCATAGATTATGGCGATGCAATATACACGCAAATAATAAACGATTTAGCTATTAGCTGTGCTTATTGTATTATGGGACATAACGATCCGCTAGAAGCCGCTTTACCTATTGTAAAAGGATACCATGCTTCATTTCGTTTAAAAGAAAACGAGTTAGCCCACCTATACATTGCTATTGCCATGCGATTGGTGATTTCTGTCACAAAATCTGCAATTAATAAAATTAAAGAGCCCGAAAACAAGTACTTACTAATTAGTGAGAAACCAGCTTGGGACGTCTTAAAAAAATGGCACAATATTAGTTCGGATTTTGCACATTATAGTTTTAGAAATGCCTGTGGGTTTTTGGCACATCCAAATGAAGCATTATTTAAGAGATGGAGCTCTAAACAAACCTTTAACCTTTCCGATTTATTTCCAACGGTAAATAAAATGGACGTCCATCATCTCGACTTAAGTGTTTCCAGTAAATGGGTTGGACATCAAGAAGCGTTTAATGATTTAGACTTATTTCAATTTAAAATGGATCGCCTACAAAAACAAGTCCCCAACAAAATTATTGCCGGCGGCTATTTAGAACCCCGGGCTTTATACACCTCAACAGAATATGACAAAATTGGGAACTATGGGCATGAAAGCAGAACCATTCATTTAGGCATTGATTATTGGCTACCCCATAACACACCTGTACATGCTTTGTTGGATGGAGAAGTTGTTACTGCTGTGAATGATTCGGGAGTAAAAGAATATGGTGGTTTAGTCATTTTAAAACACACTACGAAAGACTTTCTTTTCTATACCCTTTACGGTCATTTATCAGTTGCAAGTGCTACCAAACACTCCATAGGCGATGTGATTAGAAAAGGTGAAAAAATAGGTGAATTAGGACATCCAAATGAAAATGGTAATTGGGTGCCTCACCTCCACTTTCAAGTCATGCTATCTATGTTAGACTATGTTATTGATTTTCCCGGCGTAATCTATTTTAGACAAATAGACACTTGGAAGCACATTTGCCCAAACCCTAACTTGTTGTTTAAGTCTGAAACTCTTGATAAAGTGGCATATGCTTCAAATGAAGACTTAATCCGCTACCGAAAGCAGCATTTAGGAAAAAGCCTGAGCCTACAATACAAAATTCCTATTAAAATGGTTCGCGGTGCAGGGCAATACCTCATGGATCAATACGGCAAAAAATATCTGGACACTGTAAACAACGTAGCCCATGTTGGCCATGAGCATTATACTGTTGTAAAAGCTGGACAAGAGCAAATGGCACTTATCAACACCAATTCAAGGTACTTACACGAAAACATTAATACTCTAACTAAAGAATTAATAGAAACGTTACCCCAAGAACTTAATGTTTTACACTTTGTGAATTCGGGTAGCGAAGCCAATGAATTGGCCATACGAATGGTAAAAGCAAATACGGGAGAACGCGACATCATCGCTTCAGAAGTAGGCTACCACGGCAATTCAAACATGTGTATTGATATTAGCTCTTATAAATTTGATGGCAAAGGAGGCCATGGTGCACCTGAACACACACATATTTTTCCGCTTCCAGATAAATTTAGGGGCAAATACAGGGGGGAACATGCTGGTAAGAATTACGCCAAAGAAGTTCAAAAGCTAATTGATAACATTCATAAAAAAGGACGTGGTGTGGGCGCTTTTATTATAGAACCCATAATAAGTTGTGGAGGACAGATAGAGCTCCCTGACGGTTTTTTAGCTGAAGCCTATAAAAAAATAAGGGCTGCAGGTGGGCTGTGTATTTCGGACGAAGTGCAAGTAGGCTGCGGACGAATGGGCAAAACCTTTTGGGGTTTTCAACAGCACAATGTTATTCCAGATATTGTAACCATTGGTAAACCTTTAGGCAACGGACACCCCATTGCGGCTGTGGCCTGTACACAAGAGGTTGCCAATAGGTTTGCTAACGGTATGGAATATTTTAACACCTTTGGAGGCAACCCTGTATCCTGTGCCATTGCTACCGAAGTTTTAAGAACCATAAAAAGAGAAAAACTACAAGAAAACGCTTTAAAGGTTGGCACCTATTTAAAAGATGAATTAAAAAAATTATCTGAGGTATTCCCAATCATTGGAGATGTACGCGGACAGGGCTTGTTTTTAGGCTTTGAATTGGTAGACAGTAACATGAACCCTCTGCCAGCCCAAGCTGACTATCTCGCTAACCGAATGAAGTACCACGGTATTTTAATGAGTACCGATGGCCCAGATTATAATGTATTAAAAATTAAACCGCCTATGGTATTTACTAAAGAAAATGCTGAAGCATTGATTTTCTATCTAAAAAAAATATTTGCTGAAGATTTCATGCAACTTTAAAAAAACAACACTCATGAGATTAAGACTAACATATTTAGTATTGTTTTGCTTCATACTTGGTTGCAAAAAAGAACCATTACAAGAAATTCCAGAACAAACATTTCATTATAACCACAAAATATTCGAAGACAACAAACTAGCTCCAAGAGCCACGTTTTTTGCTGCTGAATCAATTGATATATTAGAAAAAGAAAACTCCAAAAGATTCAAAAGCTTAAACGGCGACTGGAAATTTTATTGGGTAAAAGACCCGAAACAAAGACCAACCACATTTCAGAACCTCAATTTTGATGATGCTAACTGGAATACCATTCCTGTACCTGCCAATTGGGAGGTAGAAGGTTATGGGTATCCTATTTACTTAGATGAGCGTTATCCGTTTACTACCAAATGGCCCCATGCCCCTACAGACTACAATCCTGTGGGGACATACAGAAAAGAACTAATGTTAAGTAAGGAATTTTTATCAGAAGATATCATCCTTCATTTTGCCGGGGCAAAGTCGGCTATGTATGTCTATGTAAATGGTACATATATTGGATATTCACAAGGAAGTAAAACACCTGCTGAATTCAATATTAGCAAATACCTTAAAGAAGGCAAAAATTTAATTGCACTGCAAATGTATCGCTGGAGCGATGCCAGTTACTTAGAAAGTCAGGATATGCTGCGCATGAGTGGCATAGAACGAGATGTCTATTTGTACTCACGCCCTAAAGTATTTGTTTCCGATTACCACGCAAAAACAACATTGGACGATTCATATAGTAATGGGATCTTTAACGGCACCGTTACTATTTCCAATACGAATGACAATACCGCTTCACGAACAGTTTCTATTGAGATTTTAGATAAAAACAATTCCATCTACAAAACATCCAGACCTATTGAAATCCAACCCAATGCCACTGTAGAATTTAAGTCAGAAAAACTTATAGAAAATGTAAGGCAATGGTCGGCAGAATGCCCTAATCTGTATACTTTAAAAATAGCTTTAGAGGATGAAACTCTTCCATCCCAAAATCAATATATAACCAGAAACCTAGGGTTTAAACGTGTGGAAATTAAAAATAGCCAAGTTTTAGTAAATGGTAAAGCTGTTTATTTCAAGGGCGTTGACCGACATGAAACCGATCCCCATACTGGACATGTTGTTTCAAAAGCTTCCATGGAAAAGGATATTAAACTGATGAAGCAAAACAACATTAACGCCGTACGCTCTTCACATTACCCCAACGATCCCTACTGGTTAGATCTATGTGACATATATGGCTTGTATGTAATTGATGAAGCCAACATTGAGAGCCATCCATTGGCAATTAATAAAGACACCCAAATAGGTGATGAAATGTCATGGCTACCAGCACACATGATGCGCACAAAACGCATGTACTTTAGAGACAGAAACCATACTTGTATCTATTCATGGTCTTTAGGAAACGAAGCTGGGACGGGTAATGTTTTTAAAAGCACATACAAGTGGTTAAAAGAGCACGACAATAACCGTATTGTACAGTATGAACCTGCTGAAAAAGACGACTATACCGACGTCTATTGCCCTATGTATCCCAAACCAGAATATTTGATAGACCATGGAAAGTCCGATTCGGACAAGCCATCCATTATGATAGAATATGCACATGCCATGGGTAACTCGGTTGGTAACCTACAAGATTATTGGGATATTATTGAAACCTATCCAAATTTACAAGGAGGGTATATTTGGGATTGGGTCGATCAATCACTAGAGTACAAAGACGAAAATGGCAAACCTTATTTAGCCTATGGTCATGATTATCATCCAGACCTTCCTACTGATGGTAATTTTTTAAATAATGGTTTGGTAGATCCTTATCGTAATCCACATCCACATTTAACCGAAGTAAAAAAGGTATACGAACCGGCACAATTTTATTTTACTCCAGCAATAGGTTACGGACTCCTTGAAATAAAAAACAAAAACTTTTTTGATGACTTCTCGGATAAATCTGTGACATGGAAACTACTAGAAAATGGTAAAACAATAAAAACCGGCATCATTGAAATTTCTAATATCAAACCCCAGGAAACCATAAGTTTTTCGATAAAAGATATCCCTAGAGCACTAAACCCTAAATTAGAATACATCATCGAATTTAGTCTGATCCAAAAAGATGATACAGCAATTCTACCAAAAGGACATGAAGTGGCTTGGGACCAATTTATTATTCAAAAAAGAACATCACCCAAAACTAATGCAACCGCCAACAATAACTCTACCATTATTTCAAAAAAGAGTGTTATTGAAATTAAAAACAATAAGACAAGCTTAAAAATTAATGCTAAATCTGGCGAAATCATTTCTTGGGATTTTGACGGTATAGCAATAACCAATCAGCCCATTCGCCCTAATTTTTGGCGCCCGCCAACCGATAATGATTTAGGAAACAACATGCATGAATGGGCAAAAATTTGGCAAGATGCCTCAAATAATTATTCAGCCAAATTGCTTGAAAAACCGGTAATCAAAAATGATGGTATTAGCTATAAAGTAGCTTACATACTACCCAACAACGAAGCTGATGTTAACCTTCTTTATAAGCTGGACAATAATGGCGCCTTAAATATAGATTATAGCTTTAAACCCAATCAAACGGCGTTACCTAACATCCCAAGATTAGGGGTGTACATAACGTTACCCCAAATATTCACAAAGGTATCTTGGTACGGAAACGGCCCTAAAGAAAGCTATTGGGATAGAAAAACGGGTGTAAAAACAGGTATTTATTCCGGAAACATCGCAGATCAATTTGAAAGGTACCCACGACCACAGGAAACAGGAAACAAAACTGATGTACGTTGGATGATGGTAAAATCAAATAACTTAGAGATAAAAGCTTCAAGTAGTGTATTACTAAACTCAAGTGTTTGGCCATTCACAATGAAAGAAATCGATTTTATTGGTAGTGATGCTGGCGAATCGGCTTCTGGGTTAGTACCTGTTACAAAAAAACATGGTGCAGATATTAAAATTGGAGATACCGTTCAATGGAATATTGACTATTTACAAATGGGTGTTGGCGGCGACACATCTTGGGGACGCTTAGTACATCCAGAATACACTATTCCTGCCGACAAAAGTTATAGCTATTCGTTTAGAATTGAACCTAAAAAACAATAAACTTGTCGTTATATGTTATCAGTATTATGTACTTCAAACAAAAAAAAAGAGTTGCTCTGCTATGCAACTCTTTTTCCATTGATAATAGCAAACTAAATTCAGGAGATTATTTCTTTATGGTTATGTCTATTATAGTGGCTTCTGGAGCATTTTTTGCTACCGAAGCAATCCCATTTTCCATTGCGCTAACAGAATTATAGAGTTCACTTGTACCTATAACCTGCCCATTATAGGCTTTTAAGTTAAAATAAGGATTCCTTCCTTTTGACGTTAACCGTTCAAATCTTCCATCAATTGCAGCATTCAATCGCACCGATTCAATTCCTTTTTTACAACTGGCTTTTGAGCTATACCCTTCACTAGCCAAAATAACTTGCCCATTGTTGGCCTTAAGCCTAAATCTAAATGCTTCTTTTTTATCTGTGTAGATTTCAAATTTTGCCATGCTACTATAAATTAATTTCTGGATCACTTTATTATTACGACACAACTATTTAAAAAAAGTCACAATAACATTAATAAAAGACTCAATAAAAACCATAAAAAGGGAGGGGTCTCGCTACATTAACTTGAGAAATCCTATTAGTAGCTAATGCAAAAATCAAGTGTCCTCGGAAAAAAACATTGTCTGTCATTACAGGTTTGATAATAGAGCCCTCCATTTAAATAGGAACTATCAGAAGGCATCCGTTTATCACATTTTAAAGTTACGGTCACCTCCAATATATGACTTAAAGCCTTATGTTCAACTTTATCTAAAACAACAGTGTCGTAATACTTTTTTGTAAACGTTTTTTGGAGGGTACAACCCTCGGGGACTTCAAAATTAATTTCAGTTGGAATAAGATTATCCTGCGTATTGGACAATGCTTGAATATGGTACCCATCAAGAATTTTAAAAGGAATCATTATAGTAATAATGGTATTGTCCCTGTTAATCTTGATACGATCCTCTTCAATACTTACAAACTGCTTCTGTTGAAAATGGAATAGCCCCAAAAAGCAACACAATAAAAAGTTATAAAAGCTCATGGAGTGTTTTTTTGAGTTGCTTTAACTCTGCATCAAAATTTTTACTGTCCAAAAGTGACATAAATTGAATGTTACCATCTGGATCAATTAACAGATTAGAAGCTAGCATAACTTCATCTCTGGCCAGATCGGGAAGCACATCATCTGGAGCATAGCTTGCTGCAACCAGACCATCTTCATCCAATAAAATCGGGAATGACAAATTGTATTTCTCCCTTAATTTTTCCTGAACAAGATTTTTGGGTTCTTTAACATCGATAAGAAGAACTTCTACATTCTTACCTTTATAATCCTGATACAGTTCTTCTAAATAAGGAGCCTCGGCATTACAAAATGGACACCAAGTTGTGGCTATGTGAATGACGACAAATTTTCCCTTATAGGATTCCAAACTAACAGTGTTACCTTCCAGTGTGTTTAATGAAAAATTAGGTGCCTTTACAGGGTTATTAATAATATTGGCTGTTTCATGGATTGCGTCCTTATGCTTCGATGCATCCCTACATGAAATAATTAATGCTAAACAAAACGCAACTATTAAACAGGAAAACAGAGGTGTTTTTAAACGACACATATCTAAAAATTTTATTGTAGACCAAGCCTCTGTGATTCAGCATTATAAATATACAAATTTACAGAAACACTACCTAAACAGAAGCCATACCAGATTTCAAAACCTTACACCAAATTACCAACCATACTCATAAACATTAAGAATTAACAATATTACCCACCTAGTTTCTAGCACTATAACCTTCTGTCCCGCAAAGCCTTCTTATTGTTAAAATGAACAAAAAGTTTTGCGATATAAAAATATTATTCTAATATTGCATTATGTATTACATAATACTTAATATTTAAATAAACTAATTAATCTAACGCAATCAAAATGAGAAAAAAGAACTTTATGACCAGTCATCTGGTACTTATTGTATTCTTTTGCCTGTCTTTAGTAAGTTATGGACAGACAAAAACAATTACGGGAAATGTTGTTGCTTCGGGAGACAATATGCCTCTTTTGGGAGTTACCATTCTTGTAAAAGGAACCAGTACAGGGACTACAACCGACTTTGATGGTAACTATGCTATTAAAGCCAGTACAGGCGATGTTCTTGTATTTAGCTATGTAGGATATGCTACCAATGAAATAACTGTAGCAAACAACACCGTAATTAACGTCGCTTTAAATGAAGATACTTCAATATTGGACGAAGTCGTTATTACTGGTTATGGCAAACAAACAAGGGCAACATTAACAACATCGGTATCAAAACTTGATACTCGAATTTTAGAAACTTCAACACGATCCAATGTCGCTACTGCCTTACAAGGGACTATTGCTGGCCTACGAGTTACCAATACCACAGGACAACCGGGATCTACACCTCAAATCGTATTACGTGGTGGTACTAATTTTGACGGTACGGGTTCCCCTTTGATTTTAATTGATGGTATTCCGGGCTCTTTTTATGCTTTGAACTCCGACGATATTGAATCCATCGAAGTATTAAAAGATGCTGCTGCAACGGCTATCTACGGAGCAAGATCCGCTAATGGTGTTATTTTAATAACAACTAAAACAGGAAAAACAGGAAAATCTTCTATTAATTACAAATACAAGTACAGTATTAACAATGAAAGAAACGACCAAAAATATATTGGTGCAGCAGATCATATCAATTACAACAGACAATCGATTGCTTGGTTTAGAGAAGTGGTTAATAACCCTGGTAGTTTTGGTGCTTTTTTAAATGGAAACCATAGTGCAGCGATAGGTAATAACACAACTAACGATCCGTTTACTACGCAGCTTTTAACAGCATCCAACCAATATTTGTTGAACCAACCTGGATGGATGTCCATTCCAGATATTTTAGATCCAAGTCAAGACATTTTATTTTTCGATAATAAAGGTGTTGGTGACAGAATCTATCAAGATAGTGCCTCAAAAGACCATTATTTATCATTTGATGGTGGTAACGAAAAAGGTTCTTACTATTTAGGCTTAGGGCTTTTGGATAATGAAGGATTGGTTTTAGGGTCTGGCTTTAAAAGATACTCAGGAAAATTTAGTGGCTCTTACCAAGTTACCGATAATATAAAAGTAAATTCGAATATTTTATACTCACATTCTAATTTAAATTTAAGCCCTTTAGGTGGAGAAGATACTGTTTTTAGAAGATTTCAAGGGCAAGCTTCAACCTCAAGAACTTACGATAGCAATCCTGATGGTACCTGGTCGGACCAATATGCAGTAGGCCAAAACCAAGGCTTTGGTAATCCACTATATTACCAAGATAAATTTGTTAGAAAAAATTTAGAGCAACGTTTATCGGCATCGGTTGGTATTAATTGGGATATTATAGAAGACTTAACTTTAGCTGTAACAGGAAGTCATTTTACAATTAATAACCATAACGAAAGTTTTAACAGGGCTTATAGAGTGGGGAGCACCACTGGGCCATTACGTACAGGTCGTGAAGCAGCTGTAAGTTTGGGAAGAACCCTAAGAAACCAATTAACAGGAACCATAAATTACACCAAAAAGTTTGGTAACCATAACATCAATGCATTGTTAGGCGCTGAATATTTTAAAGATAATTTCTTTTCAACTTCAGCTGGAACTAGAAACTCGCCAACAGATTTAATTGAAACGCTTAATGCTGGCGCAGAAGCCAATGGCATACCTTCAAGTTTTGAAACCGAATATGTTATTACATCTACTTTTGGTAGGCTACTATACGACTTTGACGACAGATATTTACTTGGCTTTACATTTAGAAATGATGGTTCGTCGCGATTGGGAAATAATAAATTTGACTTTTTCCCAGGGGTTTCCTTTGGTTGGAATGCCCATAACGAAGCGTTCTTTGAAGCATCTTCATTAAGCAATACCATTTCCAGATTAAAGCCTAGATTAAGCTATGGTGTTAATGGTAACCAAGATGTATTAAGTAATTATGGAGTTTATGGTTCGTATGGAGAACAGGGTGTTTATAACGGCCAAACTGGATATGCCAATTCAGGCCTTCCAACCTTAGATCTGCTTTGGGAAAAATCAACCACCTTTAATGCTGGTTTAGATATTTCATTTTTTGACAACAGATTATCATTCATTACAGATATCTATTCAAGAGACATTAAAGACAAATTAGCAAACTTAACATTGCCTTTCTATACTGGATTTAGCAGTATATTAACCAATAACGGAACCATTAGAAATAAAGGCTTTGAATTACAGGTAAACGGTGATATTATTAGAAATAATGATTTAACCTGGAATGTTTCTGCAACATTTACTAGCAATAAAAATTATGTAGTCAAGCTTCCAGAAAATGATAACGATTTAAACAGACAAGGCGGAACATTAATCTGGAATTCAAAAACAGGCCAGGAAGAATGGGTAGGAGGCTTTCAGGAAGGACGTCGATCTGGTCATGATCTTGTTGTAGCTTTCGAACAAGCTGGTATTTACGCCTCACAAGCCGAAGCCGATGCAGACAATTCTATAACCGATGAGTATATGCCGGGAGCCAGTCGTAACCAACGTTGGGCTGGTGACGTAAAATGGGTAGATCAAAATGGAGACGGTGTAATTAATGAACTCGATAGAAAAGTTATTGGACGTACCACGCCTGATTTTATAGGCGGTTTAACAACGAGCCTTAAATACAAAAACTTTAGTTTATTTGTTAAAACCGATTTCGCTACCGGCCATCTAGTATGGAATCATATTAGAAACAAAGGTTACGGTCAAACTCAAGGTAACTTGGCACAACCTATTGAAGTGTTAGATTCCTGGACACCAACGAACACTGATACCGATTGGCCGCGATTTGTTTTTGTTAACGGAGCCAAAAACGTTTGGAGAGGCAATGAAGGTGCAAGTAGTTTACAAAATTTTGCAAATAATAAATTTTGGGAAAAAGGCGATTACTTAGCATTGCGCGAAATAACTTTAAGTTATAATGTACCAACAGAACATTTTAACGATGTTATTAAAAGATTAAACGTATATGTAACAGGTACTAACTTACACTACTTTAAGAGTATGAGTGGTGATACACCAGAAGTTGGTGGTGTGCAATATGGGGAATTTCCAGTTCCTAAAACATTTACAATAGGACTTAACGTAACATTCTAAATTTAAAAAAATGAAGAAGTATATATATATATTTATAGCTATAATAACTTTTAGTGCTTGCGAAAATGAACTTGAAATAGTAAGCCCTAGCGAATTAACTGCAGCAGGTTTTTGGGATACCGAAGAAGGCGCAAAAACAGCACATACAGGGTTGTATGCGAATTTAAGATCATCTGCAGGAACGTTATGGTTATTAGGAGAAATAAGAAGTGATATTTGGGGCGGACGCACTTACGAGTCGCCTTCAAATGAGTCATTAATCGAATCTAATATTACAGTGGCTACAGCTCCTTTTGGTGGATGGGCAGGTTTGTACACTAGAATTCATAGAATAAATGACTTTTTGGTAAACTTACCAAATGTAACATTTAACGATGAATCGGAAAAAGGACATTTATTAGGTCAAGCTTACGGGTTACGTGCATTATACTATTACACCTTACTTAAAACTTGGGGCGATGTACCCATTATTTTAGAGCCTTTTACAGATATTGATCCAACTGGCTTAAGTAGAGCAAGATCGCCTCAAACTGAGGTAATGGCACAAATTAAATTGGATATAGCAGCATCGTTAAGTGCGTTTGGTTCAGATAACAGCTATTGGGAAGGTAGCCGAGTGTTTTGGTCCAAAGCTGCAACGTTAGCACTTAAAGGCGATGCCTTTATTTGGTCAGGAAACCTATTAGGTGGCGGAAACGCAGATTTTACTGAAGCCAAAGTTGCTTTACAGCAAATCGCATCTTTAGGTGTGAGTTTAGAGTCAAGTATTGACAACTTATGGGGCGTATCAAATGAAAATAATAACGAGTTTATTTTTGCCATACAATACAAACGCGATGAAGCTTCAAATATTTACAACAGCTTAACCGGTAGAAGTACAGAAATCAATCCTCAGTTTAACGCGTCAGGAGAATCTATGAGCGATTTTGTAATTGCTGGGGCGAACCGATATGGTCAGTCTGAAAAGACCATCTTGTTATTAGACGATAATGATGATGCTCGTAAAGACGCTACTTTTATCAGGTTATATACCGATGATAACGGTGGTGCTGGATACCCAACGTATAATGAGCCAACTTACTTTGGCTCTATATTTAAAAAGTTCTTAGGGCAAGTAGATGGTTCTGAAAGAATTTTTGAAAATGACGTACCCGTTTACAGATATGCTGATGTGATTTTATTATTGGCAGAAGCAAAAAATTTATTAGGAGAAGACCCTTCGGGTGAGATTAACCAAATTCGTGAACGTGCTTTCGGCGCCAATTATGTACCTGCAACACATGCCTATGTAAACAGTACGCAGACAAATAATGCCAACGCTATTTTAAATGAGCGCTACAAAGAGTTTATTGGAGAAGGTAAACGTTGGTGGGATTTAAGAAGAGCTGGAGACAATTTTGTTATTGATAACATTAGCTTCTTATCTTCAGGAGATGAATACAAACTATTATTACCTATTACAACCGATATGATTGGTAGAAACCCTTTATTAGAGCAAACACCAGGTTATACCAATTAATAACAAATTTTCATTCATATAGTTATTTTGAGTTAATTAGAGAGATTTGAAGAAAGGGAGTTGAAAACATAAAAAGACTCTCTTTCTTTAATGTTATAACCACTATAAACCAAAACCTCAATTATTAAATTATTTTATAAATTAACAAAGATTTAAATAGCTCTATTTAATTTAAACTTAAGCACTAAATCATAAAAAAATAATGATAAAAAACCTAATAGCAGCTACGTATGCTCCCATGCACACAGACGGTTCTTTAAATACTGATAAAATTAAGGATTACAGTCAGTTCTTAACCAAGAATAATGTCTCGGGAGTATTCATGAATGGTTCTACCGGCGATTTTACATCTTTAACTATCGATGAGCGTAAAGCAATTACACTGGCCTGGTCCGAAAACAAATCTAAAGATTTATATCTAATCGATCATGTTGGAGATCCCAGTCTTAAAGTTGCTAAAGAACTGGCGCAATATGCCTCAGACAAAGTAGATGCCATTGCTGCCATTGCCCCTTTTTACTTTAGGTTGAACAGTATTGACAAACTTATAGATTATTGTAAAGAAATTGCTATCTGTGCTCCTAACCTGCCCTTTTATTACTACCACATCCCTGTACTATCCGGAGCGCAATTAAATATGGCGTCATTTTTAGAACAAGCAAAAGACAACATCCCTAATCTAGCAGGTATCAAGTTTACAAATAATGACCTGATAGATTACGGACATTGTAAAAGTAAAGCTAACAGCAAATACAATATTCTATTTGGTTATGATGAATTATTTATTAATAGTCTTCCGTTAGGAGCTACCGGGTGGGTAGGCAGCACTTATAACCATTTGGCACCTTTGTATTACAAGATTAAGGAACTATTTGAAAATGGCAATATGGAAGCGGCCGCCGATTTGCAATCAAAAGCCATCAAGTTTGTGGAACTATTAAATAGCAAAGGAGGCTTCAATGGTGTAGGAAAAGGTTTTATGAGAGTATTGGGTGTCGATTGTGGACCAAGCAGGTTTCCGCACACAACTTTAAGTGATTCAGATTATATAGAAATTAAAGAAGCACTGGATGGCATAGGGTTAAAATCTTGGTTTAGTAAATAAATGTCGTTGTTAGTAAGAAGAAGATTTCTTCTAAAAAGTCCTTGATTTTAATTGCCATCTGAGCCTATAAAAGCATCTAAAAACAAGCAGAAAAGACAAAAAACAAACAACATCGGGAAATAGAATAATAATAATGATTGCTAGTAAAGAACCATGAGGCAGGAGATTGGGCCTACCAAGGATATTGCTAGAAAATCAAGGAGGTCGTGCAGAGGCTAGAAGATAAAAAGCTGTTTGAGCGAGCAAAAGAATAATCGGCACACAGATTACCTGAGCAAGCCATTTAAACAACCAAGAAGAAAGAATCATGGCACGAGTTCTTTTTATACTCCGTAGCATTTTCAGCAATGTCCTCGTAAGCCTAGATCTTTGCCACTTTGCATCATAGCAAAGTGGAAGAAGAATATAAAAAAAGGCCTTTAAAAAGACCTAAGCAGTATTCTTGATGTTATGCTATATGTTACGCATTCGAAACCTATCATGACATTAGTAATTTAAAACATTTCGACTGCGCTCAAAGCGACATAGGTCTTACTTTTTAGGCTTCCAGTTCTTTATTGGATTTTAAAATCTTTATTGTTTTACTACATGCAATACCTTCTCAAAGTGCGGCTCCAAATGATTTCTCATGGCTTCCCTAAAGGCTTCGGGCGTACCTTCTTTTAAAATATTTAGTAAATCCCTATGTGTTACGAATGTTCCTTTTGAATATTTAAAATCTTTGGCTTCGGGCGTCATATTGTTATGTACATAATTAAATACAGGTAATAAAAGATCTTGAAACCGTTGTAATGTTGTATTGTTAGACATCTGGTAGAGTTTTCCATGAAAGGTGATTTCATGCTCCAAACTAAAAAAACTAGTATGTATGTTATCCTTTTCTTGTTTGGTTACAATTTTATCCAACTCTTCCAAGTCCTCTTTAGTCTTTCTAGCAAATAACAAATCGGCCATTCCCATTTCTAAAATCAATCGAAGCTCAAAAATATCGGTTAGGGTTTGCTCTCCCAATAAATTATATTCAATCGCTTTTTCAAAATTCTGAATAATATCTGGTTGCGTAAGCACCATACCTTTACGCTTTTTAGATTCTATAACCCCTATCGTCCTAAGTCTTAAAAGTGCTTCGCGAATAACCGTTCTACTTACACCTAAGGCTTCTGCAAACTCCAATTCCTTTGGTATGGAATCTCCTATTTTTAAATTATTCTCTTTAAAATATTCTTTCAACCTCATTTCTACTTTATCAACTAACGATAAATTTTCTAGCGGCGTAATATTTGTAAGTTTCTTCATTATTAAAATTCTATTATAAAAAAATATTAAAAGTCGAAGTTAATATAATATTTCTTATTTTTGTATTATGTTATACATATAAAGATATAATATATTACTTAATAACAAAAGCGAATATAGAAAATATTACCTTAGAATATGAAATATTCCAAACTCTATAAAGAAACATTACTCAACAATGTTATTCCTTTTTGGGAAAAATATTCCATCGACACTGCGAATGGAGGCTATTACACTTGCCTAGACACCGAAGGAAAAATATATGACACCGATAAGTTTATTTGGCTTCAGGGTAGGCAAGCCTGGACTTTTTCAATGCTATATAACAAGGTTGAAAAAAATGAAAATTGGTTACGCATCGCAAAAAATGGAATCGATTTTTTAAGAAAATATGGTGCTAACAAAAACGGAGATTTCTATTTCTCGGTTACCGCTAAGGGCGAACCTCTCGTAAAAGCCTACAACATTTTTTCCGATTGCTTTGCTGCTATGGCTTTTAGCCAATATGCCATAGCTTCTGGAGATGAAGAAATAAGAACCCTTGCCAAGAAAACGTATTACAATATTCTTAAAAGAAAAGATAATCCAAAAGGAACATATGAAAAAACTACGGATACAAGGCCCTTAATTGGGTTTTCGCTTCCCATGATCTTATCCAATTTGGTATTGGAACTGGAGGCCATACTAGATCCGGAAGATGTTGAAAAAACCATCGATTATAGTATGCATCAGGTAATGGAGCTGTTTTTAGACAAAAAAACCGGTTTGATTTTTGAAAATGTCTTGCCAAATGGATCACACGACAACAGCTTTAACGGGCGATTAATAAATCCGGGGCATGGTATCGAAGCCATGTGGTTTATGATAGATATAGGTGTACGCAGAAATGACCAAACCCTAATAGATAAAGCCTCCCAAACCATAATCAATATACTGGAGTACAGTTGGGACTCGAAATATGGGGGCATCTTTTATTTCTTGGATTCAAAAGGACATCCTCCACAACAGCTAGAATGGGATCAAAAATTATGGTGGGTACATTTGGAAACTTTAGTTGCCTTAGCAAAAGCCTACCAGTATACTGACAATGAAGCTCTTTTTAAATGGTACCACAAAGTACATGAATATGCTTGGTCTCATTTTAATGATCCGAAAAACGGAGAATGGTTTGGCTATTTGAATCGCCAGGGGGAAATATTACTAAATTTGAAAGGCGGTAAATGGAAAGGTTGTTTTCATGTCCCCAGAGCCATGTACCAATGCTGGCAATCTTTTGAAAACATTGAAACACAAATTCATAAAACATAAATAAACACATCATGAAACATATCATCATACTGGTATTAATCGCATTACTAAATTCATGTGGGACAAAAATAAATACCAGTCCCAATGCTAATCCTGAATTTACTCCCCTATTCAATACAGGCATGCAAGACGGCGTTTCTTGCTATAGAATTCCGGCAATAGTAACAGCTCCTAATGGTGATTTGGTTGCTGCTATTGACCAACGTGTACCATCATGTGGCGATTTAAAATGGAGCAAAGACATTAACATAGTTATCCGTAGAAGTAGTAATAATGGAAAAACTTGGACACCTATTGAGACCGCAATCGATTTTCCCGAAGGAAGATCGGCCTCAGATCCTTCAATGATTGTAGACAACATTACGGGTACCATTTTTCTATTCTATAACTATATGAACTTAGATACAGAAAAAGATATCTATTATTTACATGTTATGAAAAGTTCAGATAATGGAAAAACGTGGAGTGAACCCCAAGATATAACCTCGCAAATAGCTAAACCCGAGTGGCATAAAGACTTTAAGTTTATAACATCTGGTCGCGGTATTCAAACTCGATCGGGAAAACTACTGCATACCATGGTGAACTTAAACAGTGGATTACATGTTTTTGGAAGTGACGACCACGGTAAGACCTGGTATTTTATTGATACGCCTATTCAACCCGCTGATGAGTCAAAAATTATCGAACTTACCGACGGCTCTTTAATGATCAATGCCCGTGTTAATAAAAAAGGAATCCGATACGTCCATACTTCCCAAGACGATGGCAAAACATGGGTTACCGAACCAGCCTCCGAATTAATAGATCCAGGTTGTAATGCAAGTATTATTCGTTACACATCAAAAAAAGATGGCTATAAAAAAAACCGCTTGTTATTTTCTAATACTAAATCTGAAAAAGGACGTGTAAACATGACGGTTCGTATTAGCTATGATGAAGGGAAAACCTGGAGCGAAGGGAAGACTATTTATAAAGGATCATCTGCATATTCTTCATTAACCATTTTAAAAAATGGTGATATAGGGCTCTTCTTTGAAAAGGATGCATACACAAAAAATGAGTTCACCAGTTTTTCTTTAGAGTGGTTAACTAATGGAAAAGACACCTATAGAAAGCCTTAATAATTTTTAAATTAAATGTCCACAAGACTTGTTTCGCTTATACTGCTCGTACTCATTTTAACAATAACAATGCACGCTCAAAAAACAAGAGTTGCTTGTGTTGGTAATTCCGTTACCTATGGAGCAGGCATTAAGGATAGGTCTTTAAATTCCTATCCTTCGCAGTTACAAAAATTACTCGGCAGTAACTATCATGTTGCAAATTTCGGACACTCTGGTGCAACCATGCTTAAAAACGGACATAAGCCCTATTGGACAAAACAAGCATTTAAGCAATCGCAAGACTTTGCTCCTAATATTGTCATTATTCACTTAGGATTAAACGATCAGGGCAATAACAATTGGCCGAAACATAAAGAGGCGTTTATTCCAGATTATCTGGATATGATTTCGACATACAAAAAGCTTCCCAGCAAACCTCGAGTTATTATCTGTAAAATGACCCCTACTTTTTCTGGGCATCATTGGTTTGAAGAAGGTATGCGCGAAAGCTTTAAAGACATTCAAAACAAAATTGAAACCATTGCCAACACAGCAAACGTAGAGCTTATAAACTTGCACGAGCCGCTGTACCGGTTCCCAGAGTTTTTCCCAGATAATTTACACCCTACAAAAGACGGCGCTGCCATTATAGCCAAAAAAGTATACAGTGCAATTACCGGTGATTATGGCGGATTACAGTTGCCAAAATATTATGGTGAAAACATGGTTTTTCAGCGTCATGAACCTATTGTTATTTCTGGTACAGCAAATATTAACGACCATATTACGGTTCAATTAAACAGCAAAAAAGCATCAACGACAGTTACAAAAAAGGGTGTTTGGAAAGTTTCCTTTCCAGCCATGAATGCAGGAGGTCCCTTTGCTTTAAAGATCCAATCAAAATTATCCAAAACCATCCAATTTAATCAAGTATATATTGGCGAAGTTTGGTTAGCCTCGGGGCAATCCAATATGGATTTTAAAGTGCAACACATGCTATCGGCTAAATCTGTTTTAAAAGACTCATTGAATCCGAATATTTTTGTGCTCTCAATGGATCCCAAGGTTTTAAAAGGCACTCCCTTTACTGAAAAAGAACGTTCACTTTGCAACACCAACGATTATTTTGAGTCCTCTGGTTGGAGTAATACAAGCGATAAAATATTGGAGAATTTTTCGGCAGTAGCTTATGCTTACGCCTATAATCTCCAGAAGTCATTAAATGTTCCCATTGGCATTATTTGTAATGCTGTTGGAGGATCGCCTACACAAAGTTGGATAAGTAGAGAATGCTTGGAACAAACTCATGAAACAATTAGTCTTCTTAACGATTCATGGCAAAATCCGTTGATCGATTCTTGGGTCTCTCTACGAAAATCAGAAAATTTTGGTCATAACAAAAACCTAAAAGGAAGGCATCCATACGATGCTACTTTTCTATTTGATTCAGGTATTTTACCTCTTACCAACTTTAATTTTAAAGGTGTTATTTGGTATCAAGGCGAATCGAATACCGAGCACGTTGACTTACACTCACGGTTATTTAAAATGCTCATTAAAGATTGGCGCATTCATTTTAAAAAACCAGAATTTCCTTTCTATTATGTACAATTAAGTAGTATTAACCGCCCTAATTGGGGTACGTTTAGAGACGCACAACGTAAACTTTTACATATTAAAAACACGGGAATGGCCGTTTCTTTAGATGTTGGTCATAAAACCGATGTACATCCAAAGCAAAAATGGATACTTGGAGAACGGTTGGCTAGAATTGCTTTAAATAAATCTTACAAAAAACCAATTGCTTTCTCTGGCCCTTTGTTAGATTACGTGAATGTAATGAATGACAAATTGGAAGTTTATTTTAAACACAGTGAAGGTTTAAAAACTAAAGACGATACCGCCATAAAAGATATTATAGTAGCTGGAGAGGACAAAGTGTTTTTAAAGGCTCAAACTAAAATTAAAGGCAATAAACTTATTGTTTGGTCGCAAAACATAAAAAAACCAAGGTACGTTAAGTATGGTTATTCGTCGTATACTAACGGAAACCTAGTTAATAAAAGCAATTTACCAGCATCTACTTTTTCAAATTTAAAAGAATAAATCATGTTAAAAGCGTGTCAATCATTAAAAAAGTGTATAGCACTAAGCTGTATTATATACGTATTTATAGGGTGCAGTGATGCTAAAAGTAGCAGAACCTTATCTAAAACATATCCAGTAATCCCTACACCGCAAGAAATTAGGTATGGCAATGAAGACATCCAATTCAACTCTATAAATATTCAATCTAATGAATTTGAAAATGAAGGAAAATTGTTAGCAGATTTTTTCAAATCGAATCAATTACAAAATAGCTCAAACGGCTTATTGGTTGAATTGCGTAAAGCCAACATCGCTAACACATCTAGTGATGAAGCTTACGCTTTAACTATTTCAAATAAATTGGTTATTTCTGCACCGACACCTAAAGGTATTTTTTATGGTATCCAAACCTTAAAACAATTATTTAGAAAGCATGGTAAAAAGGGCGTTTTACCTAAAGTTTCAATTACCGATTGGCCAGCTTTTAAAATTCGTGGTTTTATGCATGATACTGGGAGAAACTTCCAATCGGTTGCGCAACTTAAAGAGCAAATAGAAGTATTAGCACAATACAAGTATAATGTATTTCATTGGCATTTAACCGACAATCCCGGTTGGCGCTTAGAAAGTAAAATGTATCCTGAATTACAATTAGAGCACGCCACCACAAGACAAAAAGGCAAGTATTATACACAAGAAGATTTTAAAGCGATTCTAGCTTTTTGTAAAGAACGTAATATAACTGTAATACCAGAATTAGATATTCCCGGGCATACCGAAGCTTTTAGAAAAGCTTTGGATATAGAAACCATGAATAAACCAAAGGTAAAACCAATTTTATTGGATTTGTTTCAGGAGTTAATGGATTTAGCCGACGCTTCCCAGATGCCCTATATTCATATTGGCACAGATGAAGTAAAAGCAGGCATTGAACATATATCCAATGATGTTATTTTGGAAATAATGGATCTGATTAAGAAAAATAATAGGGAAACTATTGTTTGGAAAGCAGGTATTACTGTTGAAGAAGATTCAACTTCAATAAACCAATTGTGGGCACAACATAAAGCAAGAAAAGGCCACCGCTTTATAGATTCCAGAAGCAATTACATTAACCATCTTGACCCTTTTGCGGGTATGTCCCGCTTGTATTTCCAACAACCATGCCAACAAGAACAAGGTGATAATTTAGCCTTAGGTGGTATTTTATGTGCTTGGCCAGATAACAATATTGGAGACGAACGCGATATATTAACACAAAACCCCATTTACCCATCCATCGTATTTTATGCTGATGCCATTTGGAAAGGCAGAACCAAGGATTATCCTGAATATTGGGCACAATTACCACCTAAGGGCTCCCCTGAATTTAATGCCTTTAAAATCTTTGAACAAAAGGTAATTACACACAGAGATTTGTTTTTTAAAGGAAAAGAATTCCAATATATCGTACAAACCAACAAATACTGGAAACTTATAGGACCATTTAATCATCAAGGTGATTTTACAAAGTCATTCCCGGTGGAGCAAAGCATAAAAGCGACTTATAAAATTGACGACCAACTTTTCAAATGGTCAGATACTCATACAGGAGGGACTATCCATTTAAAACATTTTTTTGGTTTTCCTGCTGTTACCAGTACCAAATCAGGCACTTTCTATGCCTATACCAACATATTCTCACCCGATGACAGAATACAAGATTTTTGGATAGGATTTCAAGGATGGTCAAGATCTGGACGTAGAGGTGGACCAACACCAAATATTGGGCAATGGCATACCACCGACCCTAAAATTTGGGTAAACAACCAAGAAATAGCGCCTCCTGTATGGAAACAACCAAATTTAGGAACAGATACGCATGAGATTCCGTTTATTGATGAAGATTATTTTTATAGAAGTCCAACTAAAATTCAATTAAAAAAAGGCAGGAATACCGTATTGCTTAAAATCCCGCACGGAGGAAATTCTTGGAAATGGATGTTTACTTGTATCCCCGTTAGACTTACTAAAAATGGCATTAAAGAAGTAAGTGAATTACTATTTAGTACTAAGTTTGAGAATAAATAAGGTTCATTTTAACAATGGAAAAGCTCATAATCACACTTTTAATCACTACTTTTAAAATTGGAATAGCCCAAACTTATTCCGACCATTATTACAAAAGGAAAGCATTATTTGAAAGCCTACCCGACACAAAAAATGAAATTATTTTTTTAGGAAACAGTATTACCGAAGGGGGCAAATGGAAAGCTCTGTTTCCGAACAAGAACGTTATTAACAGAGGTATTAGTGGTGATGTTACGGATGGCATCTTGTTTCGATTAAAAGAAGTGACTTCGTCAAGCCCTTCAACGATTTTTTTAATGATAGGGACTAACGATATGGCACGTGGAAAAAGTATTGATTATATTATGGATGGTATTAAAAAAATCGTTTACCAAATTAAAGCCCAATCGAAAGACACAAAAATATATTTACAAAGCATACTCCCGATCAATCCAAATGTTGGCAATAAATTTTCTGGGCATAAAAACAACCATCAAAAAATTATAGAAGCCAATAAACAAATAAAAACGTTGGCTAAAACTTATCATTTAGCATATATCGATCTTCATAAATCTATACGCAACGGCAAAAAGCATTTAAAACCAATGTACACTTACGATGGGTTACATTTAAGTGAAGAGGGCTATAAAAAATGGAAGAAAGTCATCAATAAATATGTCAATTAAAATGATAAAAAAACCAAGACCTTATGTTTTAGCAGAATCGAACTGGAAACATGTAAAAGATGAACGGTATACCATTGCTATTTTGCCTTGGGGAGCAACTGAGGCCCATAATTATCATTTGCCTTATGCAACTGACAATATCCTTGCTGAATCGGTTGCCATTGAAGCCTCAAAAAAGGCTTGGGAACAGAACGCTAAAGTTATCGTATTACCAACCATTCCGTTTGGTGTAAACACCGGACAGCTAGACGTTTCGCTGTGTATTAACATGAATCCCAGTACACAATACGCCATATTAAAAGACATCGTGTTCGTTTTAAACAAACAGGACATCAATAAGTTAGTTATTGTTAACGCTCATGGTGGCAACCATTTTAAGCAAATAATTCGGGAACTTTCAATAACTTATCCCAATGTATTTATTTGTGCTTTAGATTGGTGGAAGGTAACCAATGCCAATAGTTATTTTGAAGAGCCAGGAGATCATGCAGGTGAACTGGAAACCGCCGTAATAATGCACTTAACTCCTGAACTCGTTTTGCCCCTAAAATTTGCAGGAAATGGTATCGCTAAAAAATTCAAGATAACAGGTTTAAAAGAAGGCTGGGTAACCGCACAACGCCAATGGACTTTAGTTACTAAAGATACAGGAGTAGGCAATCCTCAAAAAGCCACTAAAGAAAAAGGTAAAAAATTCTTTGATATCACAACCAATAAAATTGCCGACTTCTTAAAAGAGCTGCATGAAACTGATTTGGATGACATGTATGAGTAATTACCTTAAGCTTTAAAGATACCAAGAAGCAATTTAAAAGTTTAAAAATAAACCACTTTGCTTATATTTATAAATACAAGTTCAATAAACAACAAACTTTTTAAATTTAAAATATGTCATACATAATACATTTTTATTATATTTGTGTTTTTCAACAACTTATAAAATAATTGTAACAATGAACCTTTTCAAGTCACTGACATTTGTATTATTCTGTCTGTTCTTCATAACAATAGGTCACACACAAAATGAGAATCTATTTACCATTTCGAATGAAAAGGACATTCCAAATACATTGGGATTAAATGGTGCTTTTATTGGCGTTCATAATAATGCGCTTATTATTGCTGGTGGCACCAATTTTCCTAAAGTACCTGTTTGGGAAGGCGGTAAAAAAAAGTGGCACGATGCCATTTACATATTAGAAAAACAAGGCGACTCATCTACCTGGCACCACCCTACAGAAATTAAGCTTCCCAAACCGCTTGCTAATGGGGTTAGCATTAACACTTCAAAAGGTGTTTTATGCATAGGTGGCGATAATGAAAATGGCATTTTTAATGATGTCTTTCTTTTAAAGTGGGACAGTGCCAAAAAAACTATAACTATTGAAAATTTACCTTCAACACCAATACCTTTATCCAATATGGGAGGAGACAGGGTTGGCGACCTCGTTTACCTTATTGGTGGTCAACAAAAAAAAGGAGGTAAATCTACCAGTTCCTTTCTATCCTTCAATTTAACAGCTTCCCTAAGTAGAAAAATTCACACTTGGGAACAACTTCCTGACTTCCCTGGAAAGGATAGGATTCAACCTATAGTTGTGGGACAAAGCAATGGGCATCAGGATTGTTTATATGTTTTTAGCGGACTGTCGTACAACCCTAATACTTCAACTAGTTATGAAATGTTATCGGATGTATACGAATTCGATCCCCACAAAATTAAATGGACAAAAAAGAACCCTATTCCTAGTAACAACACTCCTGGTATTAGCGGTGGGTACTTAGCTGCTGCTCCAGCACTAAAAAAAGGAGACTCCCATATTTTAATTTTTGGTGGTGCCGGTGGTGAAAAACAACACTTATCCAAAAGAGTAGGCATTGCAAAAAAACTGGAAACACTAAAAAATCAACCTGTTATAAACGACTCTATAAAAGCTGAAATACATAAGTTGGAGTTACAATCAAAAACACTTTTAAAAACAACTTCTTTTTCAAAAACAATATGGGCATACCATACCATAACCGATACTTGGACTTCGGAAGGCACATTAAAAGAGGCTTCCCAGGTTGTTACCAAAGCTGTGGAATGGGGTGGACATATCGCTATTCCGGGAGGAGAAATTAGTCCGGGCGTGCGTACCAACAAAATCAAGATTCTAAATTTAAAACCCTACGAGGCTAATTTTGGCCTGATAAATTATATCACCCTAATCGTTTATCTTTTACTAATGGTTTTTATGGGTTGGTACTTTTCACGACGTAACAAATCTACCAACGATTATTTTCTAGGTGGTGGTCGTATTCCCTGGTGGGCTGCTGGACTAAGTATTTATGCCACCATGCTGAGCGCCATTACTTATTTATCACAACCTGCGCTTGCCTATGCTTTTGACTGGCAGGCCTATCTGGGCTATTTTTCCATACTATTAATAGCGCCTTTGGTTATAGTATTCTACCTCCCCTTTTTTAGAAAATTAAAGCTTACAACTGCCTACGAATATTTAGAGAAACGCTTTAACATCACCATACGTCTTTTTAGCAGCATTTCTTTCACATTGTTCCAGTTGGTTAGAATGGGAATTGTTGTTTACCTACCTGCATTGGCATTATCGACAGTTATGGGCTTAGATATTTATTTAGCTATTGTTATTATGGGGATTTTAGCGGTTATGTATACATATATGGGAGGTATTGAAGCTGTTATTTGGACCGATGTTATACAGGTTATTGTTTTAATATTAGGTCTCATTGCCGGATTGGTATTTATAGGCATCGAAATTGGTGATGTTGGTTACATTTTCGATACTGCTATGGCTGATAGTAAACTACAAATGTTTGATCTGCGGTTTAGCTTTACCGAAGTCGTTACCTGGTCTTTATTTTTAGGGTCTTTCGCTTTAAACTTTGCTTCCTATACAACCGATCAGGCCGTGATACAACGTTATATGACTACATCTAATGAAAAAGAAGCCCGAAAGAGTATTTGGCTCAATGGCATTATAGCGATTCCCTTTGGAATACTAATATTCACTATGGGAACCTTCCTTTATGTTTATTTTAAAGAACATCCTGAGTTTTTAACAGTAGGTATGCAAAACGACAGTGTATTTCCTCTATTTATCACAAACCATTTACCTCCGGGTATTGCAGGTCTTGTAATAGCCGGTATTTTTTCTGCTTCTATGTCTAGCTTAGACAGTAGCATGCACAGCGTCTCAACCGTTGTTACTGTGGATTATTACCAGCGGTTTTATAAAACCTATACAGATAAAAAAGGACTCAAGTTGGCGAAATGGATCACCTTGGGCGTGGGTATACTAGGCACCATCATTGCCTGTCTTATGGCTGCTTTTCCCGTCACCTCCATATTCTTCTTCTTTCAGGAAATTATTGGACTCTTTGGAAGTGCTATTGCCGGTATATTTCTGCTTGGTATTTTTGTAAAAAAAGCCAATTGGAAAGGCACTCTAGTTGGTGCTATATCAAGTATTGTTGTATTAGTTTTTATTAAATACACTACAGATATCAACTTCTATATTTATCCTTTAATTGCTATTCCTACTTGTGTTGGCGTAGGCTATGTATTTAGTTTTATAATCCCAGTAAAAAGCAAAGATGTTGAAGGACTCGTGTATTTTAAAAAGCAACATTAAGACCTCTAACAGCATTTAGAGATTTACTAAACTAACTAATGGAACTTTATTGTAATGCTCTTTAATTAGATCATTACCTCACTAATTTGAATAACTGGTTCAATATTAGTATAATTCGGTATGTCTCCCATTATCTTGTCGGCATTGGGACCAAAAGCATTCTCAAATGACGCCATGCTTTCAAAATACAAATTCCCCATTGCTATGTAAGTTGCCTCCTGATCTGGAGCACCTCCTCCTAAACCTTTCTCTACACTTGCTCCAATAACATCATCTCCCAATAAACCTGCTACCATTGGCACATGCTTATTGCAATAATAATCCATATCGAATGTCTTTCCATTTTTATTTGGATATAGTACACTCACTTTAATTGCTCCTTTTTTCATAATGATTAGCTTTTTGATTCCATTTATAAAGATACTAAATAATAGAGATAGTAACCACTCCTTAACATTCATCTCGCAACGAAACCACTTTTCCAGAAATATTACACTCTTAATCGGTCTAATTACATCAATCTGCACAACTATTAAGCATTAGGAATTCACTTTTAATTTTCTTACATTTGATTATACAACACCCTTCCTTAAGTCCGCCATTAGCAGTTTCTCCTACTTTTAAAACTTTTCAAATGAAACATTCAACAAAATTATTCACGCTTATAATTTTAGCGTTATTCTCTCTATCTGCCATTAACAGTTGTAATAAAAAAGAGGAAGAACCTAAGCAGACCGTTATTGAACCTACCTTCAATCTAACTGTTGCAAAAGCAGAAATTGTAGATGCTAACAAAGAATTTATGAAACGTTTCGCTGCTAGCGATTCCATTGGCTTGTCCAATTTATACTCTATGGATGCTAAGTTTATGATGAATGGTGCTCCTGCAATAATTGGAAGAGAAAATATCCAGTCAACTTTGTCGAGCATAATGGCATCCGGAATTTCCAGTGTTAAGCTAATAACCATTGATGTATGGGGAACAGAAAACTTTATAACGGAAGAAGGTGAGTTGTCGTTATTTATAGGAGAGGACGAAGTAGACCAAGGAAAGTATATGGTTCTTTGGAAAAAAGAAGATGGCAAATGGAAGTTGTTTAGAGATATTTTTAACTCAAATCAAGCTGCAAAAAATTGACTTACGGATAGTGTCAAATTTTTATTGTGTTCTAACTGCACTAATCTCACAAAGACACTTGATTAATTGGTTTGCATACAGTTCAAGCATTCTTTATATCGAAATTATGTTAAGCTAACATTCTTATGCTATTTTCATAAAGCTTTTATTTGTTTTTACTTAGTAATTTTCTTAAATTTAAGTATCTCTTCTCCCCAAAAAAACTTAGAAGCTACTCCTGTTTTTTAAATTTATTTCTTATGAAAACTTTACTCCTTTCCGTTGCCCTTATTTTAGTCGCTCCTTTATCATTTTCACAAACTTCTGAAAGTTTAAAGAAAAGAATTCAAGAACATTATATGGCCATTCATGCTGGTGATATGGATGCTATAGAATCCCATCATCTTCAAGAATTTTCAATATTCCCTGGTAATGGTAGTGCATTATGGGAATCTGGATGGAAAGAAACCTTAGAGAAAATGGGAGCTAGCATCGAATACCCTAAGCCAAATGTTGTTATGAAGCATTTTAGTGCCCAGATATATAACAATGTAGGCATTGCTACCTTCTATTTGGATGGTTCTTACAACGACGAGCAGGGTTTATGGCGCGTTACAGCTGTATGGGTATGGACAAACGAGACATGGAAGGAAGCCCATCACCATGAGTCTAAATTGAAATATTAATACAGCTTCCCCAAAACAAAAAAGCATCCCAATTTTCTGCAAAGAAAAAAGGAAAGCTTTCCATTGGCTTAACTACTTAAACCATTGATAAACACTAAGGTTTATCAAACAACACAACTAATTTTTAGTGCAAAAAAAAGCTCCAACTTTGTTGAAGCTCCTAAACAATTTTGCGGTCTGGACGGGACTCGAACCATATACGCTTAAGCCTTATAAATTCAGCCCCCTCACCATAGTTCACAAATTATGTTGACGATTTGTGAACTTATATATCATTTAATTTATGTCAAAATAACTTCGAACTGCAAATATAGGATTTGTACTATTCTAAACAAATACAATTTTGATTTTTTTCAAGTGGAGCATCTATTTGATGCTTTACAGATTAAGTCCCTTTTCAAAGTGGACTTGCAAAAAAAAGTCGGAAAATTATTGAGAACTTCAATTGAACCAACAGAAGAGCGACTTGAATGTTTAAAACTTCTTTGGGACCAAATAATAGAATCATATTCTACATTTTCTTTGATTGCGTTAGCTATTTTTAACCCCTCAGTTGATGACCTAATAAGTATTCTTGGTTTCATATTTTTCTAATTGTTATTTTAAATTTCAACAATAAGCCATTAAAAGAATTATCATACATTTTTTAACCCCTAGGCAATGAAAAGCATTTGTATCTTTGTATTGTGGTAGTTACTCAAATTTCATATAGAAATAAAGCTTGATATTACTGACTGAATATTCTATTTTTAAGAATTATCAACAAAAAATAGTATCATTTTAGGGAAGGCTACATAAAAAATTAAATTTGGTTTCTAAATCAATCATTATTTTAATTAATTCCTCACCAACCCTTTCCTGAGCTTCATACGTATTAGCTCCCAAATGAGGTAAAAAACTAATGGGAAGGTTTTTGAATTCCGAAATAGTTTTCAGGTGCCTTTTCTCAATCGGGTCTATATATACATGCTTGAAAATCCCTTGTTTTAACTTCTCGATTAATGCATCCATAGCGATCACGTCATATCTTGAAACATTTATTAAAACACAATCTCGTTTAACATTTGAAAAAACATCATTATTAATAAATTGGTATGTTCTATTAGTTAAGGGAACCTGTATACAAATAATATCCGATCTTTTTGCTAGCTCTTTTAATTCAACACATTCATAATCATATCCAACAACCCTACCTGATTCGTTTGTATAGATTATTTCTACATCAAAATTACAAAGTAAGCTCGCAATAGCCTTACCAATATTACCAAAACCAATAAGTCCTATAGTTTTTCTTCTTATTTCATTGCCGATTAATTGATTTTTTTCCCAATTACCTTCTCCTATAGATTTTATGCCTTGGTAAACATTTCTTAATCCCATTAGTATTAAGCAAATGGCATATTCCGCCACAGAAGTAACGGATGCTTCTTTTACATTTTTAAAGATTATATTATTTGCTTCCAAAAGATCAATAGGAACATTTTCTATTCCACTCCCTGCAATAATAACTGCTTGTAACTGTACTGCTTTTTCCAACCATTGTTCTGTAAAAATGTGAGAAGTCCTCATAATTAACATAGAAGCCTGCCCTATTTTTTCTAAAATATCAGTCTCATTTATATTAGGAAAATAATCAATCTTTACGGATTTTATTTTCTTTAATCTGCAAATGGTATTTTCGCTTAAAGGATCTATTATCAATATATTCATAAACTATAAAGTCTTAGTTACAATAGAGTTCTTCATGCTTTTTAACAAAGCGTTCAAAAGAATACTTTCTTTCTAACAACTCCCGCCCCTTATCCCCCATCTGTTTCACCAATTGTTTATTTTCTATCAAACTAATTATCTTATTTGAGATATACTTATAATCCTTTATAGGACATAGGAAAGCATTGTCATCGTTAAAATTTAGATCCTGATGTGACGAATTTGTCGCTACAATTGGTTTTTTATATTGCATTGCTTCCAAAAACACATATGGAAGCCCTTCCCATAAAGAAGTGCTTACAAAAATATCCATCATACCATATATATTATGAATATCTTTAATATAACCCGTTAGTATTATTTTAGAATTCAAACCTAATTCAAGAATAAGCCTTCTCAGTTCCCCTTCCTGTTCTCCACTTCCTACAATTAAAAAAACGGTTTTTGGATGTTTTTTTAAAACTTCATTAGCCGCAAAAATATAGGTTTCCCAATCTTTCTGATGAGCAAGTCTCCCAATGGCACCAACCACAAAGCTTTCTTTTTTAATATTATATTTAGCATATTTTTGATGCACCTTAAAGTTCGTCCTATGATCTTCAAAATAAATAGCATTATTTATAACCGAAAGTTTAGATGAATTACTAATTTTATTATCTATGGCTGCTTTAAATTCATTTTGAGAAACTATAATCTGAGTTGATATTTTTACAAGAATCCTTTCAAAAAAGCAGAATATCCTTTTTTTAATTCCCTTTACCCCTTGAAAATAAAAACAATGAGGGGTATAAAATATTTTCTCTACGCCATTTAGATAAGCTGCTAGACGAAATAAAAATCCTGCCTTTGAACTATGGGCGTGTACAATATCAAACTCAGATTTATTTATAAAGCGTATTAGAAAAATTAATGATTTTAAATCTTTGATAAGATGAATACTTCTTGACATAGGTAGATGGATTAAATTCACTCCTCTGTTTTTCATCTCATTCAGTTGATTCAGAATATCTTCGCCTCTAGCATTAGAATAAATAACTGCAATCTCAAATATTTCTCTATTTAGTTTTGTCGTGAGATAAACTAAATGTTTTAAGGAACCTCCCCCAGCCGATTCTATCCCATACAATATCCTAGTCTTCTTTTTCATCAAATTTCCTATATATTATTTTGAAAAACGGTAACGAGATTATCCGTACAATGCCCAATCTCCAATTCCGACTTTATTTTCTTTTTTGCCTTTTCTGCAATAGTTCTGTATAGGTTTTGATCATAAATCAATTCCTGAACCGCCATTGCAATGGCTCTTGCATCTTTATCTTTTACTAAAAGTCCAGTTTGCCTGTCTTCTACCATTTCGGGAATAGCTGAAATTGCCGTTGAAATAACTGGAACCCCTAAAAGCATAGCCTCTACAATTACATTAGGCAAGCCATCTCGGTCTCCATTTTCAGCAATAATACTTGGAAGAACAAAAATGTCGGATTCCAATAAAATTTGCTTTACAACCTCCTGTGGTTGAAAATCTAATAAGGTAACATGCTCTAGTAACCCATGCCTTTTGATATAATCTATTAAAGTTTCTTTTAGAGGCCCTTCTCCGATTATAGTACACTCTATACTTACCCCCTCTTTTACCAATCCATCTATAGCCCCTAATAGATATATCAACCCTTTTTTTTCCACAAGTCTGGCTACGCAAACTATTTTAATCTTTGATTTATTAAAATGACTTACATGCTTGTTAACCCAATGAGCACTTTCTATACCATGGTAGATCTTATGGATCTTACCTTCATATTTGTAACATGTAATTTCGTTTAAATATTTTTTATTATAATCGGTACATGTTATTAGGAAATCGCATTCTGTAATTATCTTTTTTAATTTCGATTCATTCGTATAAATATCCTGAGCATGTACAGTAAGACTGTAATTAGTCATATTCATTTTTGACAACATTGAAGCAATATCTGTAGCAAAGAAAGCAAAATGTGCATGAAAATGATTGTTTTGGCCTTTACCTAGTTTTGCCAAAAAATAAATTGAAATACAATAGTCCCGAAATGCTTTTAACCAACATATATTATTGCCTTTAAAAAGTAACCCAATAGATTTAACAAAAGCAACAGGCCTTTTAAAAAAACTCAAAAAAGGAATATATAGATATATTTTAGGCAAATAGAAGATATCCGATTTTAAACTATTCAACCTAGAAATCTCTAAAAACTGATTTTGCTTTTTTATAACCAGTATACTTAATTTTATATCTCTCTTTTCTAATTGTAGAATTTCGTTCAGAATAAAATATTCGGTAGGTGACGGAAATTTTTCCAGAACATAAACAATTTTTTTCAACACATATCTAGTTTGTTTTCACTAATTGGTTTGAAGTTCCTTTTCAATATTACGTATTTCATTTTTTGATTTCTCTGAAAAATACTTTTCAGGAACGATTTCATCAGTATACAATTTCCTATAAAACATTTCAAATATGGCTTTGTGTCCTTTTTGGGAGGAATGCATATCATATTTCCCAAAGCTATATTCAGGCTTAAACTTCACATTCAAAGGCCAATAATTTTTCAAATAGGGTTTAAGTTCCTTATTGTTTATTGGATAAATATACTTGTTGAATAAAACTAATTTTGCGTTCATCCTTTCTAAAGAATCAGATGCTTCTAAATAAATCTCTAAGGACTCTTCCTTTGTATAATCTTTATGGTACATCCCCCCTGGTTTAGCTTCTAAATGACCTATTAATCTACCCGATAAAATCTCTATGACTCTGCGATTCTTTAAAATATGCTTTCTTAAAAACGTACTTAAAGGATAGTTAGGTCGCTCTAGATACACTTTACAGATATAACGAAATATATACGAATAATCATAGGCCAAAGAAGTTGCTGTGGTATTATCAAGTACGCTATCGATAAACGCTTCTGTTTCCTTTAAAGATTCATGATAATGATGTGATATAATGCTTACTCCTCTATAAGTTGATTTCGCATGTACCCTATCTGTAATCGGATATCTGGCATTAATAAGGATCATATCCGGATTATACTTAGTCGCACATTCATAGGCAAAATTCAATTCTCTAATTGCCCTAGTTGCACCGTCTAATGAGAGATTCATTATTTCAATATTATCTCCATTTTCTTTAAATTTTTTTTGTAATAATCTTGGATAACAATCAAATCCATCCGAGTTAATGCCTGTATCATCAGAATTACCCAATAAAAGAATACGAAACATTCCTGATTCTTTTTTTTCTATAAATTCATCCCAAATAAATCCCGAGCTATTAACCTTATATTTGTTTTTATAAGCTACATTAATAAAATAACCTTCATAATTTGCTCTATACCTATACCCTAATTTTTCATCTTTTACATATTCATTCCCTTTCCACTTTCTTAATTTTTCATAGCAACATAACCTAAGAGTTATTTCAACAACAATAATTAAGGATAGTAAAACCAAACCTCCAATTTTCACCTTTTTCATTTTTCTAATATTATATTTTAAAGAATTACACAATAGTTTTCAATAATAACCTAAATCCAATATTAATAAAAGTCTCAAAAGTTAATCTGGATATTAGGCATATTTAATGGCATACTATTCATTTATTTTTTGGGTATTATAAATCTCAATTCCAGATAGCGCCATTCTATATAAGCTTCCCTCGTCATACTTATTTCTTTGAAGATTGGTTCCTAAAATTTTCACGTAACGAGCATAGCGTTTATTGAAATCAAATACTTGTGGTTCATAAATTTTTGGGATAGAATAATTTTCTAATTCTTTAACAGTTTCCCAAACAATTCCATCATTTGAAACTTGGATTTTGAACCCTAAGGGAAACCCATAAGCTTCCATATTCATATCTAGAGAATATATAGGATATAATACAACTCTATTTACCTCTATTGTGTCATTTAAATCAACAGTAATCCATTCCTTATGATTGAAGTGTGCATTTAGTGTATCACTAACCCACCCTTTAGTTCCATTAATTTTAATTTCTTTATCATTCGTTATAAAATCTGAACTGAATTTATTTGTTTCTGTTGAACTCGATACATTTACTAATTTCCCTCTTGCCAGATTTAAGTCTTCTTTCAATAGCTCTCCATTGTTTATTAGTATTTCTTTAGTTTTCTTATATAAAAAATCTGCCTTTGCTGTGGAGATAATGCTATCTTGCTTGCTTTCTGTAAAAGACTTGAAAATCGAGTTATTAGAATTTATGTTGGTAGATTCACAGTTCATATATCCATTTTTAAACATACTTTCCAAGATTGATAAACTTGGATGCTCCCTAAAATGAATAAACAATAAATCTGTTCCTTTTATTCTGCAGTAATTTTCAAATTTCTTTAAATAGTCAATGGCTTCTGTTGGATAATCTATTAACAAACCAACAGGTATTGGTATTATTATCAATCTTGGCTGCTCATTCACAATCAACTCGTTAATTCTTATAATCAAATCATTAACAGACTTAATACTTGACATTTCTTTTCTATCGACGGTAACATCATGCGCCCTTAACTTATAATACTTATTAATTAACTCACTATAAGATACTGAATAATTAATAGGACTAAAATCAATAGTAACAATTCTTGTATTGTTTGCTTTGGTTAAAACACGTTCATCTTTAAACGAATCAACCTTAAGTTCCTCTAAATTTATTGCATTTAATTGGCCTTTTATAGAATCTTCTTTTAATATTGGTTTATCTATATTTATAAATTCATCAGGTATTATATCACTTTTTAGTAACGCATCATAAAAAGCTATTGCAGACTTTTCATGGCCAATCTGAGTTGAATGACTATCCTCTTTTCCATAAGTACATAGATTATTATATCGAGATTCCATTCCCAGGTATCCAATACCGGCAGATTTGAGAAAATCTCTTTCTATATGATTATTTATAAACCTATTGTATATGACAAGCTTAGAATTAACAGACTTTAATGAATCACTTAACTCCTTGAACATCTCCAAGGACTCTTCATAAGTAAAATATTCCCACTTGATTTTTCCATAATGAATCAGGTTTATTGTATAATCCCTTATTCTTTTTTTATCTTGAAAAATATCCCATTGAGATAATAAATCTGTAAATTCATCATTGTTATTTATATAATATCTACATATGGCACGGAAGGAGTATGAGTAATCATATAGCCATTTGCTGCATGAAAATTGATAATGTAAATTATCTATATATTTTTTCGCATCTTCAAAATCGTTTAAATCCGGATAAACAATTATAAAATCTTTGTAAAGTGTTCTATACAGGAAAGCTTCATATAATTTTAATCTGGTAGTTAATAATATTACGTCAGGTTGATAGCCTATTATCTCCTTTTTAATATGCTTTATCAAACATGCTTTTGAATAAACACCATCAATGGAGCAATTAATAATCTCAACTTTGTCACTAACCTGTTTCATTTTTGCCCTCAATAAACTTACATAAGTTTGAGGAGCATCGGTTTCAAATCCACACTCATCCGAGGAACCTACAATAATTATTCTAAAAACTCCTTTCTCTTTTTTAGGAGAAAATTCTGGATCGTTGTAACCAAAACTGTTAATATTGACATTGTCACTATAAAAGGCAGGCTTACTATTATAATCTTTAGCATGTGGAATGTATTTATAACCTAATATAGAATCCTTTTCATATATCATAGGAAAATGGCTAGTAGCCAACTTTTGATGATAGCAAATCCGTAAAAACAATTCCACGATAATTACCAGTCCAATTATTACTAATAAAAATCTTTTGAGTTTTGAAAGCATACGTTTATTTTTTAATTGACTTAGGCATTTAACTACTAATATTTTTGATAAAGCATGGTTCGGTATTCACCATTCTGTTCAAAAGGTTGTCAAAAATGTTTTCTTTCATGAAGCTTCTATTAAAGCGATAA
>NZ_JAELVQ010000007.1 GCF_016428595.1 Snuella sedimenti
AACCTTGGTTTTGACCAAAGTTATTCTGTAAATCAAATCAAAAAATCAAAGAACGTATCGTATATGTTGTATTTACTGCATTTTTAGAGAATTAAACTTTAACAAACGCATCACTACTAAGTGTTGCTCTGTAATCAATATTTTTACCTTAGAGAGGTGTCTCGATGAAAACCATTTTACATCTGTTACAATATTATCATGTAACTAATGTTTAACATGATTTTTATCATACTTTTTAATCGTTTATAGCCTTAATTTTATTTTGAAATTAAAACCGATAGACATGAAAAGAAGAACGCCAGTATCCGAAATAATGAGTAAAGATGTTATCGCATTACGTCGGTCAGAAGATTTAATCAGAGCAGAAATGCTTTTTAAAAGGCATAAAATTAGACATATACCCGTAGTGTCAGGAGAGTCTGTTATCGGTATGTTGAGCTATACAGATTTATTGAGAATAAGTTTTGCAGATGCCACAGAAGATGAACATAATGTAGATACGGTAGTATATAATATGTTTACCATCGAACAGGTAATGACAAAAAACATAACCAGTATTTCCAGTAATACCAGTATTAAAGAAGCCGCCGAAATATTAGCCGAAAAGGAATTTCATGCGTTGCCTGTAGTCGATGATTCTATTTTAGTCGGCATTATAACTACAACCGATTTAATAAAGTACTTGCTCGAACAGTTTTAAGAATTAGCCAGTAACCTTAAATTTTTAATGGTCTCTATTTGATTGTCACTTTTAAATACATAGCTTCCGGCAACCAAAACATCGGCACCAGCATCAACAAGGGCTTTAGCATTTTTGCTGGTTACACCACCATCAATTTCAATGCGAGTAGAAGCCTTTTTACGAGTAATAAGGTCTTTAAGTTGATTTACTTTATTGTAAGTGTTTTCGATAAAACTTTGGCCTCCAAAACCAGGGTTTACACTCATAATACAGACTAAATCAATATCGTTTATCGTGTCCTCTAAAACATTAATGTTGGTATGTGGATTTAAGGCAACGCCTGCTTTCATGCCTTCGGCTTTAATAGCTTGAAGAGTACGGTGTAAATGGGGGCATGCTTCATAATGTACCGTAAGTATATTACTCCCTAAATTAGCAAACGTTTTTATATAGCGATCGGGGTCTATAATCATTAAGTGCACATCAATGGTTTTTTTTGCATGTTTAGAAATCGCTTCTAAAACGGGCATTCCAAATGAAATGTTAGGAACAAATACACCGTCCATAATATCGATGTGAAACCAGTCCGCATCACTATGGTTTACCATTTCTATGTCACGTTGAAGATTAGCAAAATCGGCTGCTAAAACAGATGGCGCTATTAATTTAGAGTTCATTATGTATCAATAAAAGTGTTTCGCAAAAGTAATGGTTTTGCTTTTATGTTTTCTATTTTCTACCTATAAAATTCTCAACCATTGCAATAACTTTATTTGCTGATTTACTGTCGGCATCTTTTAACCATTCTAAATAATCATTGAGATTATTAAGTTCATTCCTATTATCTATAGTTGTGAATCCGAAGTTGTAATCCTCAAAAATGCGTTGTTCAACAGTAGTATTTATGACTTTAATAATATTTTTGTGCCTACTATCTAAACTAATTCTTTTAAAAGTATTGTCAACCATTTCTTGTTCGCCTTCCAAGACTTGTAAAAAGTTGCCATTTTTGTAAATAAGGATTCCAGTTATGTTATGTTTAAGGTTATTTGTTTTGGCTTTGTTGTATAAATTTAGAAGATTGTCTTCGGACTTAAAATTTTGTGAATCACTTATGTAGCATATGGTTTTGAGCATGTGTTCTTGAAGATAAGTTAATAGTCTCTTTTACTAAGATATAAAAATAGAATCATAAAGAAAGTTTTTTCTTTCGTTTATCCTTTATTTAAAAAGATATTGTTAAAAACAAACCCCCGGTAATCAACCGAGGGTTCTTTCATCAATCAAAAAACGAACAGTTATGTTTAACTGTTTGTTGCCTTAATTTAGTCGTAATTTATTGAAATTACTAACCTAAATATGTTTTTAAAATTTTACTTCTTGAAGTGTGTTTAAGTCTTCTAATAGCCTTTTCTTTAATCTGGCGAACACGTTCACGAGTTAAGTCAAAAGTCTCTCCAATTTCCTCAAGTGTCATTGGGTGTTGATTACCTAAACCAAAATACAAACGAATAACATCGGCTTCACGAGGCGTTAAAGTTTCAAGAGCACGTTCAATTTCTGTTCGTAAAGATTCGTGTAATAATTCTTTATCGGGGTTTGGAGACTCCCCACTATTAAGAACATCATATAAGTTAGAGTCTTCACCTTCAACCAAAGGCGCATCCATACTTACGTGACGACCTGAGTTTTTCATAGACTCCTTAACATCGTTAATTGTCATATCTAACTCTTTAGCTATTTCTTCGGCACTTGGTGGGCGTTCGTGACTTTGCTCTAAAAATGCAAACGTTTTATTTATTTTATTAATAGAACCAATTTTATTTAGAGGCAAACGTACAATACGAGATTGTTCTGCCAAAGCTTGGAGAATGGATTGACGAATCCACCAAACGGCATAAGAAATAAATTTAAAACCACGTGTTTCGTCGAAACGCTGCGCAGCTTTAATTAGACCTAAATTACCTTCGTTAATTAAATCGGGTAATGTTAAACCTTGGTTTTGGTACTGTTTAGCAACCGATACAACGAAACGTAAATTAGCTTTTGTTAATTTTTCTAAAGCAACTTGATCGCCTGCCTTAATACGTTGTGCCAATTCCACCTCTTCATCTGCCGTAATTAGGTCAACTTTGCCTATTTCTTGAAGATATTTGTCTAACGAAGCGGTTTCTCTATTGGTAACCTGCTTTGTGATTTTAAGTTGTCTCATTTAATTTTAATGTTCTCCTGTAAATTATAGGGGTAAATAATGCTTTATTAGGTTATACGTATAAAAGAGAGTAAATGTTACAAGGTGGGTGACAATTTTGTTAAGCTTATGATTTCTTTAACATTTTGTCAAAGTTATCAATGAAGGTATGGCTGTTATGCTCAAAGGAAAGTTATTTTTTATGATTGGTATGTTATGCTGAAAAAAGTTTTATTAGCCTTAACAGGTAAAAAAACAATTGATTTTTATATTACAATGCTAATGTAAAAAAGCCGTTTCCAATAATTGGAAACGGCTTTAATATTATAAGATGATAAGAAAAACTTAGTCTTCTCGTTTGTCTTCTCTCGGTCTTCTGTCGTCACGACGATTGTCGCGTCCACGATTATCTCTACCACGATTATCACGTCCACCGCGGTTGTTATCTCTTGGCGGTCTTGCTACATAACCTTCAGGTTTTGGTAAAATCGCTTTACGGGACACTTTCTCTTTACGAGTTCTTGGGTCAACGCCAAAGTACTTCACGTCAAAAACATCTCCCATATTAACAACATCACTTACATTTTCAGTGCGTTCCCAAGCGAGTTCGCTTACGTGTAATAGTACTTCATTTCCAGGAGCTTCTACATATTCAACAACAGCACCAAAGTCAAGCATTTTAATTACTTTTACTTCATAAACACTGCCAACTTCTGGCTTAAATTTTAGGGACTCAATTTTAGCTAAAACAGCATCAATACCTTCTTGATCAGTACCTAGAATTTCAACAATACCCTCTTCGGTTACAGGGTCTTCATTGATAACAATAGTTGTATTGGTCTCTTTTTGCAATTCCTGAATTACTTTTCCTCCAGGACCAATAAAGGCTCCAATAAGGTCATTAGGTAAAATAGCCGTTACCATTTTAGGTGCATGCGATTTTACTTCAGTATTTGGCTGCGAAATGGTATCTGTTATTTTTCCTAAAATATGTAAACGCCCATCACGTGCTTGCTTTAAAGCATTTACAAGAATCTCGTATGATAATCCTTTTACTTTTATGTCCATTTGACAAGCTGTAATACCATCAGCAGTACCAGTCACTTTAAAGTCCATGTCGCCTAAGTGATCTTCATCACCCAAAATATCGGAAAGTACAGCGTATTTTCCAGATTCAGTATCGGTTATTAGACCCATGGCAATACCAGAAACAGGTTTTTTTAATTGTACCCCCGCATCCATCATAGCCATAGTTCCAGCACAAACGGTTGCCATAGATGACGAACCATTGGATTCTAATATTTCGGATACAACACGTACAGTATATGGACAATCTTTGGGAACCATACCTTTTAAAGCACGTTGGGCTAAGTTACCATGTCCTACTTCACGACGTGATGTGCCACGAATTGGTCTTGCTTCTCCTGTAGAAAAAGGAGGGAAGTTATAATGTAAGTAGAAACGCTCTTCACCTTCATAAGATGGCATGTCTATTTGGTTAGCTTCTCTCGAAGTACCTAAAGTGACAGTCGCTAAAGCTTGCGTTTCCCCACGGGTAAAGATTGAAGATCCGTGTGTGGACGGTAAATAATCAATTTCACACCAAATTGGTCTGATATCAGTGGTTTTACGACCATCTAAGCGTAAACCTTCATTTAAGGTTAAATCTCTAACAGCATTCTTTTCAGCTTTACTGTAGTATTTAGAAATTAAGTCTCCAAAATCTTCTTGCTCTTCTTCAGAAAAAGAGGCGATGATTTCTTCTTTAATTTCAGCAAAGGCAGCACTTCTTTCTTGTTTAGAAGAACCTGCTTTAGCTACGGCATACACTTTGTCGTATGCCATATCGTGTATTTTTTTTGCTAAATCTTCGTCCTCACGCTCTGATTCGTATTCACGCGTTTCTTTTTTGCCAAACGCTTCAGCTAATTTAACTTGAGCCTCACACTGTACTTTAATGGCCTCGTGTGCAAATTTAATGGCTTCAGTCATTTCTTCTTCAGAAATTTCATCCATTTCGCCTTCTACCATCATAACAGAATCTGCAGATGCACCAATAACCATGTCGATATCAGATTCTTCTAATTGCTTAAAGGAAGGGTTAACGATAAACTCACCATTAATACGGCCAACTCTTACTTCAGATATTGGGCATTCAAATGGGAAATCGGATAATTGAATGGCTGCTGAAGCTGCCAAACCAGCCATGGCATCGGGCATTACATTATCATCGTGTGACATTAATTGAATCATCACCTGTGTTTCGCTGTGATAATCTTTAGGGAACAATGGGCGTAACACACGGTCTACTAGACGCATTGTTAATACCTCACCATCACTGGGTCTTGCTTCTCTTTTAAAGAAACCGCCAGGATAGCGTCCTGCTGCAGCAAATTTTTCACGATAATCTACCGTTAGTGGTAAAAAGTCAACATCAGCCGATTTGTAATTGGAAACAACTGTACATAACAACATACAGTTTCCAGATTGTACCACAACGCTACCATGCGCTTGTTTTGCTAATTTTCCAGTTTCAATAGAAATTTCTCTACCGTCACCTAGGTCTATGACCTCTTTAAAAACTTTTGGAATCATAAATTTTTTAATTCTAATTAAACAATGGTCGTTGTGTTGTTGTGTGTAGTTGTTGTGTGACCAATGAAAAACTGTAATTAGCTTCTTATTTAGCAGGTTTATACTCTTCGCTATGAGTTATTTAAACAAAAAACCACGTTTTAAAACGTGGCTTTTTTGTGATGTGATTATTTTCTTAATCCTAGTTCTTTTACTATTGCACGATATCTCAAGATATCTTTTTTAGTTAGGTAATCTAACAACGAACGACGCTTTCCTACCAATTTTACTAACGAACGTTCTGTGTTATAATCTTTGCGATTCTTTTTTAAATGCTCTGTTAAGTGGTTAATTCTGTGCGTGAACAATGCAATTTGACCTTCAGCAGAACCTGAATCGTTCTTTCCTTTACCGTGTTTTGCGAAGATTTCTTCTTTTACTTCTTTAGTTAAATACATGCTAATATTATTATAAATGATTTTTATGTATACGAAAGCCTGTCTTTCGAGCGGCAAATATAGTAATTTTTAGTGACTTACATAATGAATTTGTCCAAAAGAAAAAGAGACTACGAAGCATTTTTAATTTTATGCCCTAAGCGGTTGATTCGTAATTAAATCGATATATTGATTTACTTTGTTTTTTAGTTCTTTACGTTTTGTTATAAAGTCTAGGAAACCGTGCTCTAGCAAAAACTCTGAAGTTTGGAATCCTTCAGGTAATTCTTTGCCTGTGGTATCCCTTACTATACGAGGTCCAGCAAATCCTATTAAAGCCCCAGGTTCACTAATGTTAATGTCCCCTAACATGGCAAATGAAGCAGTGGTACCTCCAGTTGTTGGGTCTGTACATAACGAAATATATGGTATACCTGCATCGGCCAATTGCGCTAATTTTACCGATGTTTTAGCAAGTTGCATTAGCGATAGTGCGGCTTCCATCATTCGAGCACCTCCAGATTTTGAAATAATCATTAAAGGGATGTTCTTCTTTAATGAATAATCAGCGGCACGTGCAATTTTTTCACCTACAACACTTCCCATCGATCCTCCAATAAAACTAAAGTCCATACAGGCGATAACTAAATCTTTCCCTTTAGATTTTCCAACAGCGGTACGAACTGCATCTTTTAAATTGGTTTTGGCTTGTGCTGCTTTTAAACGATCGGGGTAATTTTTGGTGTCGACAAATTTTAAAGGATCCTTAGACTCTAAGTTGGTGTCTAATTCTTTAAATTTATTGTCATCAAAAAGTATTTCAAAATATTCTTTACTGCCTATACGTACATGGTAACCATCCTCGGGACTTACATAGAAGTTCTTTTCAAGTTCTTCGGCATCAACAATTTTTCCAGTTGGCGATTTATACCACAATCCTTTTGGAGTGTCTTTTTTTTCCTCTGTAGAGGTGGTGATCCCTTTTGTTTTTCTTTTAAACCAAGACATACTGATTTATAATTTTAGATTTACAGTTCAAGATTTTTAATCTTGATCCTTGTTATTCTGTTGTGCTTATCAAAAAAAGTAAGCTCTTATCAAGGCTATTGGTTTGTGTTTTTTAAATTAACCCCCAAAAAGCCGAAAGACAAAATTAAAGCTTTATTTTAATTTGTAGTTACACCAATATGAATTTTTGACGAAATTGGCGTATTAGTAAGAAATACTTTGCAGTGCAATATTATAAATGAACTCATTTTGACTTTTTCCAATTGGTTAAAAAATTGCTCTTTTGAGCCTGCTTTTCGTCATTTTCTCATTCCGTAGCCCTGCTATGCAACTTAAAAATGCTTTCCATCAAGCTCAAAATAGCTAATTTTCACTTCAATCAAAAAAGTCAAGATGGGTTCAATGAAAAAATCCTGTTAAATACAGGATTTTTTCACACGTTTAAATTTTAGTAATTAATTGATTTTGTTGTAATTATAAAATTAAGAACGTGTGCAACCACTCCTTACACTCGTTCTCACATTAAAAATTTTAAACATTTCCTTTTGTGAAGTAATTTTTAAAATTTCTTAATGCTCGTTTCATTTATATATTAAGGTATCTTACAATGTGTTTACGTTATTAAGGTCTTCAAAAGCCTTTTTTAAACGTTCAACAAATGTTTTTTCTCCTTCACGTAACCATACACGTGGATCGTAATATTTTTTATTTGGTACGTCGTTACCTTCAGGGTTTCCTATTTGTCCTTTTAAGTACTCAGCTTTATCTCCCATGTAATCACGAATACCAGTCATAAATGCATATTGTAAATCGGTATCGATGTTCATTTTAATTACACCATAGCTAATACCTTCACGGATTTCTTCAAGTGTAGAACCAGAACCTCCGTGGAATACAAAGTCGATAGTGTTATGTGGAACATTGTATTTCTCAGATATATACTCTTGAGAATTTTTTAAGATTTTTGGAGTAAGTTTAACATTTCCTGGCTTATAAACACCGTGTACATTACCAAATGCCGCAGCAATGGTAAATTGATCGCTTACTTTACTTAATTCTTCGTAAGCATAGGCAACTTCTTCTGGTTGTGTATATAATTTAGAATCATCAACATCAGTATTGTCAACACCATCTTCTTCACCACCCGTTATGCCAAGTTCTATTTCAAGTGTCATGCCCATTTTACTCATGCGCTCTAAATATTGCTTACAAATTTCAATATTCTCTTCGATTGGTTCTTCAGAAAGGTCAATCATGTGTGAGCTAAAAAGAGATTTTCCTGTTTCGGCAAAATGCTTTTCACTGGCATCCAATAAGCCATCAATCCAAGGCAATAATTTTTTTGCACAGTGGTCGGTATGTAAAATAACGGGAACACCATAAGCTTCAGACAATGTATGAACGTGTTTTGCTCCAGCAATGGCACCGGCAATGGCAGCCTTTTGTCCTTCGTTGCTTAGTCCTTTTCCTGCATTAAACTGTGCGCCACCATTTGAAAATTGAATGATTACAGGTGCATTTAATGCTGCTGCTGTTTCTAGTACACCGTTAATAGTATCTGACCCAATAACATTTACAGCAGGTAAAGCAAAGCTTTTTTCTTTAGCGAGTTTAAAAATTGCTTGAACTTCTTTTCCTGTAGCAACGCCGGGTTTAATATTATGTCCCATTTTTTAAATATGTTGATTAATTATTTATTAGCGTCAAAAGTAATCAATTTTTAAATAAATAGGTGTGGTTTAACACCTTGAAACCTATAAAAAGAAACTAAAACGTTATAGTTTGAATAAACAAATAAACCTTAAAAAGGATAGTTTATACCAATGTTATATACAGCATTTGAGAAATTATAATCATTAAACCAACGATTTGCTGTATTATAGGAAGGGTCGTAAGTTTTAAACCCAACATCAAAACGAAAAACAAAAAAGCTAAAGTCGTACCGCAATCCAAAACCAGAGCCAATAGCAGTGTCTTTAAGAGAGTTAAAGTCAGTAAATGTGGCACGCTCCTCTTCTATTTCGTCTAAGACATTCCAAATGTTGCCGGCATCAACAAAAATAGCACCATTTAAGTTCTCGAATATGTTAAAGCGTTGTTCGATGCTTAAAGCTAATTTCAGGTTTGCTTCATTAAATTCGTTGGTTGTTTCAGAACTTCCAGGGCCTAAGCTATAGGCTGTCCAGGCACGGTTGTCGTTAGAGCCTCCTGCAAAAAAACTTTTTGAAAAAGGAATGTTGGTTGAATTCCCGTATGGAATGGCAATACCAAAAAAGCTGCGCAAGGCTAATACGTTCTTTTTACCTAAATCCCAGTGTTTAATATATTCTAGTTCTGTTTTAATATATTGGGAATAGGCTACGTTAAATAGTTCGTAACGGTCATCACTATTTTTTTTAAGTCCCAAAAGTTTAGAGGCATTTGCCAATAAATTGCCTGCCGATTCTAGCTTAAATCTGAATATGGAAAAATCTTCATCAAACAGATTGGTACGGTCGTCCCTAATTAAACTGAAACTAGACGATAGTATAAGGTTGTTTTCGGTTAGTCGGTTTTTACGTTCGTTAATAGCAGAGACCCTTTTGTAATCATCATCTTCAGGATTTAAAGACGTATTGTCGTTTAAAACTTCAGTTATGAATGTGTCTGTTTGATCTGGACGTTCCAAATCTTCTCCATTATTATAGTTTAACAATTTTGAAATGGCATTAAGGGTATTGTATGAATTTTTATAAACGTCAAAATAATTGTCAACATTTAAGTTGCGTACATATTGAGCATTGAATAAATCGAGGCGATTGGTTGTTTTGTTAGATGGGCGCCAATTGTAATTAAATGTACCACTAAACGCTTGTTTGTCTAAGCCTATGTTGGTTTGTCCCGAGGCAGATAAACTAATTCTAGTACTGGGCGACATGTGTTTGGGGATGATTTTGTCGGTATTAAAAGGGGAAAACAACCTAGGGATAGTAAGTTTTAAATCGACACCAATCTCATTGATGTCAAAGAAAGGATCGTCTGGGTTGTTCTCATCTTTAGAAGAACCAATAGATCCGATAGCAGAGATTTCGAATGTTTCAGCACCTCTAAAAATATTCCTAATTAAAAGACTGGGGTTTAATGCAAGACCAATAGTTTGAATATTACTTTGGGAAATATCTGTATCAAAGCTTAAGCTGAATTTTTTTAAAGGGGTTAATTTTATGGTTGTCGCAAGCTGGTTTTTTAAACCAGTTATTGAGTCGTATTTGATATCCGGATATTTAAAAGAACGCAATTCGCTTATGTGTCTATATGTTCGTGTTCTGTCTATGTCCTTAAAGATGCTGTTGGGGGATATAAATACCGCATCCGTTAGAGCTTTGGGACGATAACGTATCTTGTCGTAACTGTATATATTGTAACCATTAAAAAAAAGTGAATCTTGAAAAGCTTGTCCTTCCTTGGCAAAACGATAATTCGTAATAATCTTTACATCTTTAACCTTATAAATCTGAAAGGGTAGATGTTTAATAGAATCTTGTGTGCGTATGGCTCTGTTTTGAATTTGAACATCCACGTTCACTTTTTTGTTAGTGCCTATGGTATCTATTTCAAAGCCTATATAATCTTGATTGAAGTGGTATACACCAGAATTACGTAAGGCGTTTGTGATACGTTCGCGTTCAAGTTCAAAATTTTCAGTTCTGTATTGTTCTTTTGGAATTAGTAACGTGTTCTTTTTTACGTAGTAGTATAGGGAATCAATTACTGGTGATGCTATTTTTTGGGAGATACTATCAAGAATGAAAGGTGTACCAGTTTCGATATGGTAATCGATGGTGGCACGATTGTTCTCTTCTTTATTTATAATAGAAGAAGCTTTCACGTCAAACCAACCATTGTTGATATAGTAATCATGAAGACGCTTAACAGACTTTTCAGTTTTGTTTTTGTCAACAATTACAGGTGCTTCCCCCGTTTTTTTTATCCAATTATTAAAATTTATCCTAGAATATCTATAGCGTTCTAGTTGTTTTTTGGAAAGGAATTTTTCATACCTACTTTTACGCTTTGGGTTTTTATTGATGCTTGCTTCAATAATAGAGTCAATGTTAGGGCGTGCCGTATTATATAAGTGTAATCGTAATGGAAAGCCTAATATTTTTTTGTTTGGCTCTTGATATAGTAAATTGCTGAGAGTCTCTGTGTTGTCTTTTTTATTATTAACTTCTATGGAAGTGTTGGTAAGTAGGTACTCGTTTTGTGGAACTCGTTTTACTGCATTACAAGAAAAAATAAATCCTGTAATTATAATAAGTATAAGTATTTTAAAAAGTTGCTGTTTCAAACGAAATGACAATTAATTAAGTTGCGTGCTTTACCAGGGAACTCCAAAGAAAAGGATGTTGTAAAAAGTTTCCTTTTCATTGGATTCAAAAATACATTATTTCGTGTGTTATTCATATAATTATCACAATTTGTGATTTAAATTTTGATTTTAATGGTACTTTAAAAAAAATATTTAAATATTTGGATTAGCGTAATGCCTGTCAATATTTTTTATTTTCTTTATAAAATTAAAAAGGCGCAGTAATAATCCGATATGCTTTCAAAAAATCAGATCAAATCAATAACGCGTTTAAAGCAAAAAAAATATAGATACCAGCAAGGTTTTTTTGTAGTTGAAGGAATAAAAACAATAAAAGAATTGCTAGAATCTAATTTGGTGCTTCATGCTTTATATACGACAGAGTCTTTCAATATTGATGCCAAAGATGAAATCATTATTTCTGAAGGTGAATTAAAGCGCATTAGTTTTTTAAGTACGCCTAATAAGGCTTTAGCGGTTTTTAAGATTCCAAAGCCTAAAACTATAAGAACGGACAAACTCATTGTAGCGCTTGATGCAGTTCGAGACCCTGGAAATTTAGGGACTATTATAAGACTTTGTGATTGGTTTGGTGTGGACGAACTGGTGTGTAGTAAGGAAACAGTAGATTGCTATAATCCTAAGGTTATTCAGGCAACTATGGGATCTATAACCCGGGTAAACATAAGTTATGTTGAATTGGACGTGTTTTTAAAAGAATGCGGTTTGCCTGTTTATGGCGCTTTTATGGAAGGCGAAGTTGTTTACACCAAGTCCTTGCCAGATACTGGTATTTTAGTCATGGGAAATGAGGCCAATGGTATATCGAAAGCTGTTGAGGCTGCCTTAACCGACAAAGTTTCGATTCCGCGTTTTGGAGACTTACAGGTGACCGAAAGTTTAAATGTAGCGACCGCTACGGCTGTATTGTTAAGTGAGTTTAAACGCCGTGTTTATTGAAAGGTGAAATTAATAAAAACACCTCTTGTTTTCATGCTGTATATGTTGCTCGTCCATGGGCTGTCTGGATCTTTGTCTCTTACCAACTCATCGTTAATCGCAAAAACACCACGGATTGAAGGTGTGAACTTAAAGTTGTATAAATAAAAATCGATACCAAAACCTAGCTCATAAAATAGCATGTTTTTTTTAGTCCTAAATTGGCCGTTACTATTATCGTTAGGGTTATCTTGATTGCTGGCCAAATTTATAGCAGTTGAAAAACCACCAACAATAAAAGGTTTGAAATTGTTTATGCGCTTTGTGGAAAACTTTACCAAAAGAGGGAAATGGATATAGGTCGATTTTACTTCGCGAAATAAATCAGAATCTTTATAGCTAGAGCCTTGAAAATAAGTTGCGCTGTAATGTAGTTCGCGAGCGGTTATCAGTAAGCCTGGTTCTATACGTAAGTCTATGTAATTATTTACCCGTAAGTTACCAATAAGTCCGACATTAAATCCAGGACTCCGTTTCACATAAATGTCCCTTAAATCTTGATTGTAATCGAAGTTAAAATCATAGCTGTTAAAACCCAAAAAATACCCCCATCTTAATAGATCGTTATCTGTAGACCGTCTCCCTTGATTGGCATCATAAGTCACCTTCTTTTTTGTGAAGAGCTGTGCATGAGAAGCCTGGTTAATGAATACAAACGAAATTAATAAGATAAAAAGGTTTTTCATACGTTATTGCTTAGATGCTACATAAATTGTTGCCACACCCATGGTTTGTGGAAAATCTTCAACACTAATAAACCCAATTTTGCGTAAAATATTGTTTAAAGTTTCACCATATGGAAAAACAGATGCCGATTCACTTAAATACCTATAAGCTCTTTTATCTTTAGAAAATAGTTTTCCAATAACGGGTAAAATGTATTTAGTGTATATTTTATAACCTTGTTTGTAGGGAAATTTGGTTGGAACCGAGGTTTCTAAAATCACAAATCGTCCGTTTGGCTTTAAAACCCTGAGAATTTCTTTTAATCCGTTTTCTAAAGTTTCAAAGTTTCTAATACCAAAGGCTACTGTTATAGCATCAAAAGTATTATCTTCAAAAGGCATGTTTTCAGAGTCACCTAAAACGAGTTCTATTTTGTTTTCCAGTGATTTTCTTTTAATCTTTTCTTTGCCAATTTCCAGCATTCCACTGCTTATGTCTAAACCAATAATTTTAGAGGCATTGGTAGCTGTTAAGTTAATAGCTAGATCACCCGTTCCAGTAGCAATATCCAGAATGGATTCGGGCTGTTTTTCTTTTACGATATTAACAACTTTTTTTCGCCATTTTATATCTATTCCAAATGAAATAATACGATTTAGGCCGTCGTAGTCACTAGAAATGGTATCGAACATTTTGGTAACCTGTTCCTTTTTTCCTAGTGCGCTATCTTTATAAGGTTTTACTTTAGACAAAATTAATTTTTTGACAAACCTACATATTTATTTTTAATTTAAATTATTTAAGAATCGGCAAAATAAAGATTCCTTTAATGTATTTAGAGTAAACTACCTTGCGTAAGTCCACAGGACATTTGTAAGAAAAAGCATTTTGATTTCGAGGCAAGCTTCGGAGTATTTAATCTCGATTATTGAGTAAATGGCTGCTGAGTTTAAAATCAACAATTTATATAGGGATCATATCTTTAATGTAAATGCCGTATTGTGTTACGGTAAGAAGAGACGATATGTGTTTTTATACTGAACTTATCTTGACTTTTTTGATTGAAGTGAAAATAGCAATTTTTTAACCAATTGGAAAAAGTCAAGATGAGTTCACTATATTTGTCCTGTTTTTTTATGATAAAACGTAAATAAAAGGCGTTAATAAATTATAAATGCAACATTCGCTAATGTGAATGTTTAAAATTCCTGCCTACCGGCAGGTAGGTTTAATGAGAGAGCGTAGCGGTTACGTGTTCTCTATTTTTATTAAATTATGCATAATTACAAAAATCTAAACGAGTGAAAATAATTATTGCTGGGGCAGGTGAAGTTGGATTTCATTTAGCAAAATTATTGTCCTACGAATCTCAAGAGATTACATTGATAGATACTAACAAGGAAAGTTTGGCTTATGCCGATGCTCATTTAGATATTAAAGTAATTAGGGGAGACGCCACATCGATAGCTATTTTAAAAGATGCCCGTGTTGATAACAATGATTTATTTATAGCGGTTACCTCTAGTGAAACGACCAATATTACAGCTTGTGCTTTGGCAAAACGATTGGGGTCTAAGAAAACAATTGCCAGAATCTCTAATACCGAATTTATAAACCATAAGGATGAAGTTGGGTTTACTAAGTTTGGTATAGACGAGTTAATATCACCAGAATCTTTAGCTGCTTCCGAAATAGAGTTGTCTTTAAAGCAATCTTCTTTTAATGACACTTATGAGTTTGAAGAAGGGGCCTTAACCATGGTTGGTTTAAATTTATCCAGATCGGCATTATTTGTTGGGAAAACGGTTAAGGAAGCTGCTGCTATATTTCCAGAAATACATTTTGTGCCCATAGCAATCCAGCGTTTTGGGACGCAATACACTATTATTCCCCGGGGTGATACTAAATTTAAAAGAGGGGATAATGTAGTGTTTATAACTTCTGAAGGAGGAGCCGAAGAACTTTGTAGACTTACCGGAAAGACCAATCGGGAGATTAGGGATGTAATGATTCTTGGGGGAACCAAAATAGGGTTTAAGGCAGCTAGGGATTTAAGCGAAAAGGGATTTAATGTAAAGATACTGGAAGAGAATAAAGAACGTGCATTCGACATAGCCGATATGTTGCCCAATGTTTTGGTTATTCATAGCGATGGGCGTAATGTAGATTTACTTGATGAAGAGAATATTAGTGAAATGGATGCTTTTATAGCGGTTGCGGCAAATTCCGAAACCAATATCATGTCCTGTCTGGTAGCAAAATCCAAAGGGGTTAAAAAAACGATAGCCCTTGTCGAAAACATGGATTATTTTGAGCTGTCCCATTCGATAGGTATCGAGACGTTAATAAACAAAAAACTACTTGCCGCCAATAACATCTTTAGGTATATAAGAAAGGGAGAAGTTGTAGCCATGACCAAACTTAGTAACATGAATGCCGAGTTACTGGAGTTTGAAGTTAAAGCAACATCCGCCATTTGTAATAAAGTTATTAAAAATATCGATTTTCCGCGTTCTGCCATTATAGGAGGTGTTATTAGAAATGGATTGGGAGTTATAGCGCTAGGGGATTTTAAGATTCAAGAAGGCGATCGTGTCGTGGTTTGCAGTTTACTTCAGTCCATAAAAGGCGTAGAAAAATTATTCCGCTAGTATATGAAACTTAATTACAAGATCATTTTTCATTTTTTAGGCTTACTGCTTTTATTCAATGGAGGATTCATGTTGTTAGCATCACTCGTAAGCTTGCTTTGTGAGGATGGTGTTACGATCCAAATATTTTTAGCAGGTATTGTAACGCTTGTAGTTGGGGCTTTGGTTATGTTTTTTACTAGGGAGCACAAAAAAGAAATGAATAAACGAGAAGGTTATATTGTTGTAACCTTTGGTTGGATTATCATGGCGTTATCCGGTGCGTTACCCTATGTTTTTACTGAAAGTATAACAAGCTTTACTAGCGCCTTTTTTGAAACCATTTCTGGGTATACAACTACAGGAGCAACCATTTTAAACGATATTGAAGTCGTGCCTAAGGGCGTATTGTTCTGGAGAAGCTTAACGCATTGGATAGGTGGTATGGGGATAATTGTATTGGCTATAGCAATATTGCCACTATTAGGAATTGGAGGAATGCAGCTTTTTGCTGCTGAGGCTCCTGGGCCAAGTGCCGATAAATTACATCCAAGAATTACTGATACGGCCAAACGACTTTGGTTGATTTACTTTGGCTATACAGCAGCAGAAACTTTATTGCTTAAGTTAGCAGGAATGTCCTTTTTTGATGCTATAAACCATTCGATGGCAACCTTGTCTACAGGAGGATTCTCTACAAAAAATGCAAGTATCGCACACTGGAATGGACAGCCTATAATTCAGTATATTATTATCCTTTTTATGTTTTTGGCAGGGTCTAACTTTGTCTTGAGTTATTTTGCGTTTAAAGGAAGAGTACAAAAAGTAATTAAAGATGAAGAGTTTAAATTGTATTTTAAATTCATTCTGATATTTACTGCTATAGCAGCTGTTATTATTTATTTTAGAGCTGATGTTTCTGCATCGTCTATTGCGCATCCTATGGTATGGGGAGCTGGAGAGAGTGCGTTTAGGCATGCGCTCTTTCAGGTGCTAACAGTTATCACAACAACTGGGTTTATTACGGCCGATTTTACAATGTGGACGCCTTTTTTGGTTGTGTTCTTTTTTGGACTTATGTTTTTGGGAGGGTCCGCAGGTAGTACCTCGGGAGGCGTGAAAGTAGTACGCCATTTAATTATGATAAAAAATGGTTTCATGGAGTTTAAAAGAACGTTGCACCCCAATGCTATTTTACCGGTACGATACAATACCAAAGCTATTTCGGGCGATATTGTATTTAATATATTGGCCTTTTTTATCCTGTATATGCTTTCTTTTATAGTTGGGGCATTGGTCTTCTCGATGTTTCAAATAGACTTTAAGTCGTCTATAGGTTTGGCTGCTTCCAGTTTGGGAAATGTGGGGCCTGCTTTGGGTAATTTTGGACCTGTTAATAATTATGCTTCTTTACCTCCTCTGGCACAATGGTGGGCGTCTTTTTTAATGCTTATTGGGCGTTTGGAACTCTTTACGGTGCTTATTTTATTTACGCCGTTCTTTTGGCGTAATAGGTAGAATGGATGGTTGTTTTAAGGAAGAATTGTAACAATTTCATAAAATTTCCTACTTATCTATAAAGCAGCTTTTAGTTTGATCCTTAACTGATTTCTTTTGGGTTCCCCAATAATAATCTTTTACATTTTTAGTGACTAGATGAGTTAAAAGAACAGGTTGTTCTATAACCACATCTGGTCAATGCATATAATTTTAAAATTTGAATATTATGAGTTTTGGAGTTGTACAATCAGCAATAACTTCTATGAAACGAGCATTAAGAAATTTTAAAAATTATTTCACAAAAGGAAATGTTTAAAATTTTTAATGAGAGAACGAGTGTAAGGAGTGGTTGCACACGTTCTCAATTTTATAATTACAATAAAATCAATTAATTACTAAAATTTAAACGTGTGAAAAATAATAGAAAACTATTGTCAAAAAAGAAAAGAAAATAAAGTATTAGATGGTAACTATGTTAATGTGGGATTAAAAGACTTTCCCAAAGCTACACCTGAAGCATTACAAAATTTAAAAGAAAAACTGCAACGGGAGCAGAAGCAAAGTACTCTTTTTAATACTGTTTTATTTATAAGTATAGTTGTAGTGGTAATGTTGTTTGGATTTTATTTTATGTCATAAATAAAGCCGCTAAATTGCTTTAACGGCTTTCAATTATTTTACTGCACTTAATTAAAATTAACTCAGTGCTTCTTTGATGCGTTTTATGGCTTCGATTATTTGTTCTTGTGAGGCTGCGTAAGAAATACGGATACAATCTGGATTTCCAAAAGCTTCACCTGTAACAGTTGCTACATTGGCTTCTTCCAAAATATACAATGAAAAATCTGAAGCGTTGTTTATGGTTTTACCACGTAATGTCTTTCCGAAATAATGGGAAATGTTAGGAAATACATAAAAAGCACCCTCTGGGATATTGGTTTTAAACCCTTCAATGTCATTTAATAATCCTAAAATTAGGTCACGACGTACTTTAAATTCGTCGATCATGTACTTTACGCGTGATGGCGATTCATTAAGCGCTGTAATAACTGCACGTTGGGCAATACAATTGGCACCACTGGTAATTTGGCCCTGCATTTTGTTGCATGCTCTTGCAATTTTTTCGGAAGCTCCAATATATCCTATACGCCATCCGGTCATGGCAAAAGCTTTGGAAACCCCATTTACAGTGATAGTACGGTCGTACATATCATCAAATTGAGCCATACTTGCGTGGCCACCTATATAGTTTATGTGTTCGTATATTTCATCAGAAACCACATAAATATTAGGGTGTTTCTGTAACACGTCGGCTAAAGCTCTTAATTCTTCTTTGCTGTAAACAGAACCGCTGGGGTTACAAGGCGAGCTAAACCAAATCATTTTTGTGTTTGGAGTTATAGCTGCTTCGAGTTGCTCAGGTGTCATTTTAAAATCGGTTGCAATCGATGTTTTAACCTCAACAGGAATGCCGTCATTTAACTTAACAATATCAGAATAGCTTACCCAATAAGGACAAGGTAAAATAACTTCATCACCTTTATTTATCATGACGCCTGCTATGTTGGCCAGGGATTGTTTTGCTCCTGTAGAAACAACAATTTGAGAAGGAGTGTAAGCTAAATTGTTATCTCGCTTAAATTTAGTGATAATGGCTTCTTTTAATTCACCGTATCCATCAACTGGAGAGTAGGAATTATAATTGTCATTAATTGCTTGTATTGCAGCATCTTTTATGAAATCAGGTGTGTTAAAATCTGGTTCGCCTAGGCTTAGACCAATAATGTCTTTGCCTTCACCTCTTAATTCTCTTGCTTTGGCTGCCATTGCTAATGTAGCAGAGGTTGCCATGTTTAAAATTCTATCCGAAAGTAAGTTCATTTAAAAATTGTAATAGTGATTAAACTTGTAAAGCGGGTTTTGTTCCCATTTCTTTTAAGTGTTTAAAATGGGCAATGATTGCCTTACGTGTGGTTTTATATTCGTTATAGGGTAAGTTGAATTCTTTAGCAGTTTCTCTAACTATTTTAGAAATATTGGTGTAATGTATGTGGCTAATGTGCGGGAAAATATGGTGCTCTACCTGATGGTTTAGTCCGCCTGTAAACCAATTAACAATTCTGTTTTTAGTACTAAAGTTAACCGTGGTTTTTAATTGGTGGACGGCCCATGTGTTTTTCATAGTGCCATCTTTTTCGGGAAGTGGCATTTCGGCTTCTTCCATAACGTGGGCTAATTGAAAAACAACACTTAAAATTAAGCCGGCTGTATAATGCATAACAAAAAAGCCGATTAATATTTTCCACCAAGCAATGTCTAAAATAGCCATTGGCAATACAATCCAAATGGCAATGTAAATAATTTTAGAAATAACCAGCTTGCTCCAGTTCCATATGGGATTTGGAAACTTGCCATATGATAATTTGCGTTTCATATAGCGGCTCATTTGCTGGAAATCTGTAGTAATGGCCCAATTAATTGTGAGTAAGCCATAGAGTAATACAGAATAATAATGTTGGAATTTATGATGCCAACGCCATTCAGAGTGTTCAGTAAAACGTAAAATACGTCCAGCCTCTAAATCTTCGTCGTGTCCGTGGATATTTGTATAAGTATGGTGTAAAACATTGTGTTGTACTTTCCAGTTATAAACATTACCAGCTAATATATAAATGCTGCTACCCATTAAGCGGTTAATCCATTCTTTGTTTGAAAAGGAGCCGTGATTACCATCGTGCATTACATTCATGCCTACACCAGCCATGCCAACCCCCATTACAATAGTAAGTAACAGTTGTGCCCAACCGGGAATGTCTAATGTTAAAATTAAAAAGTAAGGTGTTAAGAACAGCGAGAACATAACAATGGTTTTAAACCAAAGTTTCCAGTTCCCGGTGCGTTTAATGTTATTATTTTTAAAATAGTCGTTTACGCGTTTGTTAAGTGTTCTAAAAAATTTAGCAGAATCTGTTCTAGAAAATGAAAGTGCTTGTTTTGTCATTCTATTAATTTAAAATATGATAGGTGTTTAAAACCTATGCCCATACCTGCTGCAAAGATAGTTAATAAACAAACTTAACTTATAAATATTTTCATAAAAATATGGATATAAAAAGTATATTTTTGCAGAAAATATCTCATTAATGGAACTTATTTTAAAATACTTTACAAACCTTACAGATGATCAGATAGCTAAATTCGAAAAATTAGAATCGCTCTATCAAGACTGGAATCTAAAGATTAATGTTGTATCAAGAAAAGACATCGATGAGCTTTATTTGCGACATGTTTTGCATTCTTTGGGGATAGCAAAAGTGATGGGGTTTAGTGATGGTTCTAAAATTTTAGATGTAGGTACTGGAGGCGGGTTCCCAGGGATTCCATTGGCTATTTTATTTCCGAAATGTTCCTTTCATTTAGTGGATAGTATTGCTAAAAAATTAAAAGTAGTTGATGAGGTTGTAGGTGGCTTAGGATTAACAAATGTTAAAACGACCCATAGTAGGGTAGAGGCCATAGACGAAACTTACGACTTTATTATAAGTAGAGCAGTAGCCATCATGCCTACGTTTGTACATTGGGTAAAAGGTAAAATTGCTAAACCCCAGAAAAATGATCTTAAAAATGGGATTTTGTATTTAAAAGGTGGCGATTTGTCTGAGGAGTTAAAAAACTATAAAACGACTACCATATATAATTTAAGTGATTTTTTTGAAGAACCTTTTTTTGAAACTAAAAAGGTGGTGCACTTGCCTTTAAAATATAAAGGATAGGATGTTAATCAAGGTCTTTAACACCATTAACGAAAAAGTAATATTGATTTTGGTGCCAATAAGTGTTGGCATAAAATTCTAATGCTTTGGTGTTTTTAATGCTTGATGTTTTAGCAAGTATTTTTTTTGCCTCATCGAAATTTAATTGAGCATTAGGTAAATCGTTTAATTTATTATATGCAATGGCTAGGCCAATTAAAGCATCAAAATCGGATGGATCAAGGGATACATTAATAGAAAAATCGGCAATGGCTTTGTTATATTGACCTAGGTGTAAACTGGAGACACCTCTATAAAAATATGTAAAGGCGTTTTTTTTATCGTGCCGTATCGATTTGGAGAAGTCGGAGCGTGCTTGTTCATGGTAGTTTAGTGTCATGTAAAAGAAGCCGCGGTCGAAGTAGGTCTCTGCATTCGGGTAGATAAGAACCAGAAAACTATAGTCTTTAAGTGCCATTTCATGCTTCTTCAGTATAGTATAAGATGTTGCCCTTAATTTGTATGCTTCAGCATGGTAAGGGGCTGCTTCTATAACTTTACTTAAATCCTCAATAGCTCCATTATAATCATTTAGTTCGAACTTAGAAGAAGCAAGACTGTATAGTGCATCTATAAAATCAGGATCTATATCCAAAGCCTTTTGGTAGTCTTGTTTTGCTCCTTCGTAATCTTGTAGGCTATATCTAGAGTTACCACGATTAAAATAAGTATCGGCGTCTGGTTTATCGATTAATATTTTAGAATAATCTACAATGGCTCCAGAGTAATCTCCTAAGTCATTTTTAGCAATAGCTCTATAAAAATACGCGTTTAGTTTTTTTGGTTCAAGCTTTATAACTTGATTGAAAAGCTCTATTTTCTCATTCAAATCTGTTGACCTCATCGCCTTTCTATATAATTTGTTGGCTTGAGCGTTAGTTAATATCGGTATTGCAGTTAGAATAACAAAAAGCTTGATTTTCATATGAAGCATTAAATTTCAAATTGTATTTTTCAAAAATAAAGTTAGTATATTTTAAAGATACAGCAATTTTAAGACCATTTTTTGTTTTTCATATAATTTTTAAAGCATTTAATTGAAAGATTTATCTTTCTATTTTATTTTTTAATCTGTTTAATGTGTGTTTAATCGTATTTTTGTGAGTTTTGTCTTGTTTTTTGTGTACTTCGTCGGGTTTAAGTGAACTTAATTATTATATTTGATCGGTAAATTGTTGTTTATTAGTTAATAATCCATATTTGTCTCTCTTTTATGCTCCTCAAATCAGTCTCTCACCAATTATCGGTTAAGTTTGTTTTATTGTTTTTTCTAATGAGTTTTATTGGATACTCACAAGATGAAATTCAAGTAGAAATTATTGGAGGTGCCATTGTTGTGGAATATGATATTATTACAATTACAGCAGGTAATGCCATTTCGTTTAGGATAACGAATACTGGTGCAAAGTCTAAGTGTGCTAACCTAAAAGTGGAAGATATAACCTTAGACCCTTCTACGGGCTTTAGTGTAACTCATAATGGTGTACCACAAAACATAAAACCTGACGCTTGTAAGAATGGCGATAAGTATATGGACTTTACCATAACGAATGATAGTGGTAATTGTGTTAACAGTACAGATGTAACTATACATTTAAATGGGAGTGGTGGAGACTTTGAGTTTGAATTCCATTTGTCTGGTACTCCAGAAATAAACGTTTTAGGGGGAAGCCCTTATGCAGACATTGCAAATGGATCGACTACAACTACAGCAGAGACAGGAACTTATTTTGGTGTGGTGGATCAAGGTAGTACTGTAACTCGAAATTATATTATTACAAGTACTGGAAGTTGTCCTTTAGACGTAACTGCAATTTCAAGTTCATTAGGTGATTTTTCTGTAGAGACAGATTTGATATTGCCAGATAGTTCGATAGACAACTTGCCGGTAAGTATTGATCCGGGATCTTATGTTATTTTTAGTGTTACTTTCTTGGCTCCAGTTTCCAGTGGTACACTTATCTCGACAATAAGTATTTCAAATTCAGATAATACAACATTTACTTTTGACGTTAGTGCAGAAATATTTGACTATAATATTCCGGGGCCTGGTGGTATAACGGCAGATTTTAGATTGTGGTTAAAATCGACACGAGGTGTTACAAGAGATGCTAATTCAAAAGTGGAAAAATGGTCCGATATAGGAACAAATGGAAAGCATGCCACACAGTCAAGCACAGCTAAGCGCCCCATTTATATTGATGATGCGGCTTCAAACATAAACTTTAATCCTGTTATACAATTTGAAAATAACGGAGGTAGCACTAATCAATACCTTTACAATAGTAGTAATGGCTTTTATAGTCAGGACATCTTTATTGTTATGGTACCAGATGTTGATGTATCCAGTGCGTCTGGGATGACCATTTTTTCAGGATCTATATCCGACATCATTACACCCGAGAATTATGTTGATGATTCAGATGATGTAACAGGTGTAGGAATGGGAGATTTTACATCTAATGTTACGGGCGAACGCTTATGGTATAATCAAGGTTCGTCGACCACAAATCCGTATTATAGTTTGCCAGCCTCTTCGTCTAGGGCCTATGATGTAGCGGGTATAATAAATGCACGTAATAAATCGGCAACCGCATCCGATGGTATGACCATTTTGTATAATTCTGTTGACGATACGCCTGTGGCCACACAAACTATTACGACGTTTCAGAACGTAGGGTATGTTGATACAGCACCAGATCCAGATGTTACTTGGGGAACACCATATAAAATTGGGATAAATGCGAATAGTAACTTTGGTAACCTTAATGGTCGCGTAGCAGAGATATTTACGTTCGCAGAACGTGTTTCTGATGCCGATAGACAGAAAATAGAGTCGTATTTAGCTATAAAATATGGTATTACCTTAGGGGCATCGACCGAAGCCCAAAAGAACTATGTTAATTCTTTCGATACAATTATATGGGATATAACAGCCAATGCAGGGTATAATTACCACGTTACTGGTATTGGTAGGGACTCTATTTCCGACTTAAATCAAAAGCAATCAAAAACACTTAATACTACTAATGAAGTTACAATAGGTTTAAACGGGATTTATTCAACAAATAATGCCAACATAAGTGAATTTATAGAAGATGGCGATTTTTTGGTTTGGGGAAGTAATAATAATGCGTATACGGGAACGAGTACAAATACGGTAACCATTGCTTCGGGATTAACAACATCTTTAACACGAATTGATAGGAAGTGGAAAATAGTTGAGTCTAAAGAATCTGTTAATGGTGATGTAGGGAAGGTATATGTTTCTATTCCTGTAGATGCATTTAGTAGTTTTTCTTTGGGTGCTGATGAAGAGTACGTATTGATTGTGGCTGATGCCGATAGTTTTTCCGACACGGATATTATTGATGTTATTCCCTTGGAATCTGATGGTAATTCAAATCTAGAAACTTGGTATGATTTTGATGGAACAAAATACTTTACCTTCGGTAGGGCTTCTAAGTTATCTGAAAATCACGCAATGCATATAGATTCTGACGATTATTTGGTTGGTGCATCCGATCTTAATTTGAATATTGATGCCTTTACCATTTCGGCATGGGTAAAATACAGTGTGTCGAGCTCAGATCCACGAACAATTGTGTCCAAAGGGAGCAAGCTGCAATTGCGAATTAATACTTCCGATCAAGTAGAGGTAATGGTCGATGATACGGTAACACCAAAATTCACGTCTACAATGCAGCTTAACGATGGAAAATGGCATCAAATAACACTTGTATATAATAGCGGTACGATTTTTCTATATGTTGATGGTGTTTTGGATAAATCTGAACTTAATGTAGTTGCACCATCCCTTAATTATAACCACTTTTCGGTAGGAGCCTTATATATTGATAAGAATACTATTGAAAACCCCTTAAAGGGAGATATTGATGAAGTTTATGTTTGGGATGAAGCATTAACAGAAGGGCAGATACGTTATTTAATGAATCAAGAAATAAGTAAGACAGGAGAGGGCTTGGTAGACGGTAAAATACTGCCTCAGGCAGTGGAAAGCAATGAAGTGGCAACCTTACAATGGAGTAAATTAAAGGCATATTATGATTTTAATTCATTTTACGGGTCAACGGCTGAAGGTCTAACAGATGATAGAAACTTTTTGCGTTTAAAGTACTTGGATAAGGACAAGGATTTGGCATCTAATCAAACAGCGCCTTTACCATATGTGTCCACGGCTAGTGGTGTTTGGGGTAATGCGGGAACTTGGCTTAACGGTGCAGATAATATCTTGCCAAATGCACTTAGTCTGGATGGGGAAACATATATTGATTGGAATATTGTTGAAACGAATCACGACATAAGCTCTGGTGATAAGGATATTACAGTTTTGGGGCTTATAAATGCTTCAGGGACGATAACTATAGCCGATCCAGTGGTTACATCCCCAATTGAAAATAATGATGGACAAAGTTTACGGGTGACGCATTATTTAGAAATAGATGGTGTCATAGATTTGGTGGGAGAATCACAACTTGTACAGGACGAAGGAAGTATTTTGGATGCCGATAGTGGGGGGTATATTGAAAGGGATCAACAAGGTACGGCCAACAGTTTTAACTATAATTATTGGTCTTCTTCGGTTAGTCCAATAACGGGTAATACAGGAACACGAGGAACGGGTGTAGAGAGTAATAATAGCAATTATACGGTTTCGGGAGTTTTATATGACGGAACCTCGTCTGATGCATACCAAAGTATAATGTTTGAGGCAGCAAAAAATGCAGCAGATTCTGATACCCCCTCTGATCCTAAGACTATCAGTACGCGATGGTTTTACAAGTTTTATGGGCCGCATAACAGTTATAGTGGCTGGTCAAAAATCAACCACTTATCATCGTTACAACCTGGTGAGGGCTTTACTATGAAGGGAACTTCTGGAGCTGCCGATCTTTTAACAAATCAGAACTATGTGTTTAAAGGATTGCCAAATAATGGCGATATTAGCTTGGAGTTGGATAAGTCTTCAGGTGACATGGAACGCTTAATAGGCAACCCGTATCCATCAGCAATTGATGCCGATGAATTTATTTTGGATAATATAAAAACAACCGAAACAATAAATGGAGAAGTAGGAAGAAATAGTGTTAACGTTATAAATGGGGCACTGTACTTTTGGCATCACTTTGGGGAGATTAATTCCCATCGTTTGTCCGATTATGTGGGGGGGTATGCTACTTATACGCTTATGGGAGGTACAGAGGCTTATTCTACCGATGACCGTATTGATAATTCCTCTCCAACAGTTGGAGGAGATAAAATCCCGGAGCGCTATATCCCTTTAAATCAAGGCTTTTTTGTGCGTACCTATTTGCCATCCGGAATCAGTGGGACAACTACGACGGTAGAAGGGGGCACAATTGTGTTTAAAAATAGTCAACGTGTGTTTGTAAGGGAAGATAGTACTGGTATAAATGAGGGTTCTATATTTTTTAAGCCAAGTAATACAAAGAAAGCAATAACAGAAAAGCCTAAGGACACCCGTCCAAAAATTAGGTTACGATTTATATCACCATTAGGCTTTCAAAGACAACTTTTGGTGGGGGCAGATAAAAATGCTACCAATGATTTTGATTTGGGATATGATGCGCCTCTTGCAGATATTAATAAGGACGATATGTATTGGATGCTTCATGGTGGTAAGTTTGTAATACAGGGAGTTGGTGGTTTTGAAGCAAATCAAGAATTGCCCTTGGGACTAAGTGTTAATCAGTCTGGTGTGGTTTCAATAAAAATTGATGCTATTGAGAATTTGGATTCAGATTTGGCTGTTTATATAAAGGATGGTGTTACTGGAGAAACACATCAAATAAACAATGAGCCGTATGAGGTTTATTTGGATGTTGGAGAATATGAGAGTAGATTTTCATTAGTGCTTAAACCAAAGCAAGTAGATGATGAGGTGTCCCCGATAGATGATTATGTTGTTTATTTTGATCCTGAGACGTCTTCACTAATTATTAAGCCCAAAGGGCAAACGGAGGTGTTTAATGTTATGCTATATAACTTCTTTGGAAAACGCGTGAAGACAAATAAGGTTAGAGTCAATAAAATGACAAAACTTAAAAAACCAAAGTCAGGCATTTACATATTAAGGTTTAATGCTGGTAATAGGGTGATAAGTAAAAAAATTCTAATTAAGAAACAATAATCATGTATAGGTCTTAAAGCTTGACCATAGCATAAAGTAAAACAAACAGCCCCGAATATTTTACATTCGGGGCTGTTTGTTTTAAGGAACGTATGTTCTATTAGTTTACAGAAATTAAGTTGATTTCAAAAATAAGAACAGATCCGCCAGGGATACCATTATAATAGTTGTTACCATAACCTAAATGAGCTGGAATTAAAAGCATGCCGCTGCCACCTTCCTTGAAATAAGTGATGCCTTCGGTCCAACCACTTATTACCTGTTGTAAGTTAAATGAAATACCTTCAGTACTACTTTGGTCAAAAACATTACCGTTGGTAAAGTAACCTTTATAGGCAACGGTTACATCTGAGGTAAATGCGGGTTGGGTACCGGTACCTGGTTCGTTAATGATATAATACAAGCCAGAGCTGCTTTTTTCGGCAGTTAAATTGTTGTCTGCTAAATAGTTCTTAATTTCTTCGTCGTTTTTAGAAACAAAATCGGTTGTTTCTTTTTTTGAGCATGATAGTGCGATAACGCATGTTACTATGGCAATTAATGTTTTTTTCATTTTCATTTTCTTTTTTTTCAAGAAGCAAATATAGGTAATTTGTATTCGTGCTTTAAAAAGTAAAACCACCCTGTTATTGCAGAGTGGTTTTGTTTAAGTTTCTTAGTATTTAAAATTAAAATGTTCTAAAATCTTATTTGATCATTTCGTAGCTACGCTTAATAAAGTTGGTTAGTTCTTCACCTTTTAAAAGCCCTTGGGAAAGGCGAGCTAAATCTAATCCTTGCTTGATTAAGCGTTCTTGTTTTTTTCGGGTTTTAGTTGCGAGAATATCGCTTACCAATTCTGAGTTTGTGTTTACAACAAGATTGTACATTTCTGGCATATTGCCCATACCAAACATGCCGCCACCACCTGTTGCTTGCATTTCCTTCATACGGCGCATAAACTCAGGTTGTGTAATCATAAATGGCGAATCGTTACTGTCCATAGCTTCCAATTGAACCATGAATTTCTCTGATGGAATAACTTCTTTAAGCAATTCGTCAAGCGTTTTAGTCTGTTCCTCATCTAGTTTGGAAATCGTAGTATCATCTTTTTTGATCAACTTGTCAATGTGATCTGCATCAACACGGGCAAAAGAAATATTTTCTTTAGATGTTTCTAATTTTTGCATTAAGTGCGATACTATTGGCGAATCTAATAACAACACTTCATAACCTTTTGCTTTGGCAGTTTCGATGTAACTATGCTGCTCATCTTTGTTGGACGCGTATAGGATAACCAATTTGTCATCTTTGTCAGTTTGTTTTGCTTTAATTTTATTATACAGTTCTTCATAGGTATAATAAGATCCGTCAACCGTAGGATATAGAGCAAAAGCATCTGCCTTTTCGAAGAATTTTTCTTCAGAAAGCATACCGTACTCAATTACGATCTTAATATCGTTCCATTTAGCTTCAAAATCTTCTCTGTTATTGTTGAAGAGAGATTTTAGTTTGTCGGCTACCTTACGGGTAATATAAGATGAAATCTTCTTTACGGCGCCATCGGCCTGTAAATACGAACGCGATACGTTTAATGGTATGTCTGGCGAATCGATAACACCACGTAGCATAGTCAAGAATTCTGGAACAATACCTTCCACATTGTCCGTAACAAAAACTTGATTTTGATAGAGCTGGATTCTGTCCTTCTGCATGTTTAAATCCTGTGTCATTTTAGGGAAGTACAGGATCCCGGTCAAATTAAACGGGTAATCCACATTTAGATGGATATTGAATAATGGCTCTTCAAATTGCATGGGGTACAATTCCCTATAGAAGTCTTTGTAATCTTGTTCTTCTAGATCCGAAGGTTGTTTAGTCCAAGCTGGATTTGGGTTATTTATAATATCGTCTACAGTAATTTTCTTGTGCGGCTCGGTCGTTTCCTTTCCGTCTTTGTCCGTTGTGGTTTTGGGTGTAAAGTCAGGATCATTAATCTCCTTTGTTCCAAATTTAATTGGAATAGGCATAAATTTGTTATACTTTAATAACAGTTCACGAATACGACTCTCTTCTAAAAACTCTGTGGAATCTTCGGCAATATGAAGTATAATTTCAGAGCCTCTATTGGTTTTATCTGAAGCCTCTAGGGTGAATTCCGGGCTGCCATCGCAAGTCCAGTGTGCAGCGGCTTCATCTTTATAAGATTTAGTAATGATCTCAACTTTATTGGCAACCATAAATGCAGAATAGAAGCCCAGTCCAAAATGACCTATAATGCCAGAATCTTTAGCAGAATCTTTATACTTGTCTAAAAATTCTTCAGCACCAGAAAAAGCAACTTCATTGATGTATTTTTCAACTTCATCAGCTGTCATTCCAATTCCTTGGTCTATAATGTGCAGCTTCTTGCCTTCTTTATCTATTTTAACTTCAATTTGAGGGTTGCCATATTCAACTTTTGCCTCTCCAATACTAGTGAGGTGCTTTAATTTTAATGTAGCATCTGTAGCATTACTTATTAATTCACGTAAAAAGATTTCGTGATCACTATACAAGAATTTTTTAATAAGTGGAAAGATGTTTTCTACCGATACATTAATATTTCCTTTTGTCATAATTCAATAAATTTATTAGGTGTTCTTCAAGAAATGCTCGAAAAATTAGTTATTTGCTTAATTACATAACAGGTCAGGGCAACAAAAATGCCAATTGTTAAAAGGTGACAAACTGACATTTATTGAGGTTTAAAAGTGTGTAACAGTTCGTATTTCAGGATTTAATTTTGTATTTTTCTGGAACAGAAAAACAAGAATGAAAGTGTAAATTAAAAAAGCAGGTGTCATGTATAATTCGAAAATAATTGGTTTAGGGAAATACGTTCCTGATAATGTGGTGACAAATGACGATTTGTCAAAGATGATGGATACCAGCGATGCTTGGATTCAAGAGCGAACAGGTATAAAGGAGCGTCGATGGATCGATAAAAGTACTGGTGATACTTCGGCTGTTATGGGGGCTAAGGCAGCTAAAATTGCTATAGACCGAGCGGGATTAACTAAAGATGATATCGACTTTATTGTTTTTGCAACGTTGAGCCCCGATTATTATTTCCCGGGTTGTGGGGTGCAAATTCAAGATATGCTAGATATGCCAACAGTGGGGGCCTTAGATGTAAGAAACCAATGTTCTGGATTTGTGTATGCATTGTCTGTTGCCGATCAGTTTATAAAGACAGGTATGTATAAAAATATTTTGGTTATAGGAGCAGAATATCATAGTAATGGGTTAGATAAAACCACGCGAGGTAGAGGGGTGACTGTTATTTTTGGAGACGGAGCTGGTGCTTGTGTATTGTCAAGAGAAGAAGATAGTAACAAAGGAATTTTGTCTACTCACTTGCATAGTGAAGGAAAGTATGCCGAAAAATTGATGGTAGCATCACCGAGTATTGCGCATTGGGTACCTGAAATTTTAGAATCTAAAAATGAAGATCTGTCCTATTTTCCATATATGGATGGCACCTTTGTGTTTAAGCATGCCGTGATTCGATTTAGTGAGGTTATTATGGAAGCACTAGAAAAAAATGGCCTAGCACAAGAAGATATTGATATGCTTATTCCCCATCAAGCAAATTTACGTATTGCGCAATATATCCAGAAAAAATTTGGTTTAAACGATAGTCAGGTGTTTAATAATATTATGAAATATGGAAATACTACTGCAGCTTCTGTGATTATAGCACTTACCGAAGCTTGGGAAGAAGGTGAAATTAAAGAGGGCGATATAGTGGTTTTAGCGGCTTTTGGTAGTGGTTTTACCTGGGGAAGCGCAATTATAAGATGGTAATGGAGGCTAATCAAATAAGAACAAAAAATCCGAAACTATAAGTCTCGGATTTTTCTAGCTATTAATCAACTCCAACTAACACTATTTCTAATGCGAAGGATCTAATAATTAGACGTAAAAAAGACTATAATATTGCATGAAATACAATATTTAACATTTTTTAACATTGAAGTGATTTAAACTTTTACAAATTGGCTAAAAAATTGCCGGTTTGCACCCATATTTTGTCTTTTTATCGTCACATAGCCCTGCTATGCGATTCAAAAAAGCCTTTGTCTGGTCACAAACCCATAAATTTTAGCTTCAATCCAAAAAGTTTAAACCACTTCATTCTAAAAAGCTAAAAACTCGAAGTTAATTGGCTTCGAGTTTTTGCTTATACTAATCTTTTTCGAAATTTATTAATATGTAGGTGACTAACTCTAAATAATTATTGTTTGTTTCGGTTAGATAGTATATGGTCACAACGTATGCTTTTGATAATTATTGTGTTATGTGTTTGTTTTTTTAAAATATTGTATAAAAAATACCCCCACAAGAAGATTTTGTGGGGGTATTCATATATGCTATTATATCAATATTTTTGGGGCGATTAGCAATTGAAGATAACTTTTTTAATTAAGTGACTAATTCAAATAAAAATTCGATATTCATGCTAATGGAGGTGCTAGTTACAATTAAAATTGATTACAGGTAAATAAATAGCTTTTATTATACGAATATTCAGTTATTGTTAATTATTTAACAAGTGTGGTGAGGGGGTTATAAAAATCCACCACTGTCTTTGGTTTCATTGTTATCCCTGCTTTTCCTTTTAAGTGCTTGATTTTTTTCTCCCCCAAATCGATAAGAGAAACCAATGTAGGCAGTTCTACTTTCCCAGTTAAACTGTCCGTTAGAGGGGTAGGGCGTTTTGGCATCGAATTTAAATCGCATGCCTTTAAAGATGTCATTTACCCTAAAGCTTATGGAGCCTTTGCTTTTTAAGATGTTGAGGCTGGCACCAGCATTTAGCATAGACATAGAGCTAACATCAAATTGAATGCTTCTTCCGCCTCCAGTGAACATGTAAAATAATTGAAACCGTAAGTTTTTTGTTGCTGTAAAGTTGTTGTTAATACGAGCATTAAAAGCATTGTTGGTAACTTCCAACTGTTCGCCGTTTGCAATGCCAGATTGCTTTTGTAGGTATAGGTCTGTACTTGCATTAGTACTCCACCATTTGGTTATTTTGTAATTGGCAGCTACCTCAAAACCATACCGGTTGGTGTTGTTGTAATTGGAAAACGTAAGTAATACTTTATCTTCATCAAATGGATCTTTATTGACAATTCTGTTAATGGTGCCATTCACACGACGATAAAATGTACCGAATGATAACGATCCTTTTTTTAGCTGTCTCGTGTAATTAAATTCAAAAGAGTTGGTGAATTGAGGGTTTAGGTTTGGGTTTCCAACACTAGTAACACGAGGGGTGGCCCACTGTCGAATGGGATTTATTTGTCCTAGAGAAGGACGGTCTACGCGTCTGCTATAGCTAATTTGAAACTGGTTCTTTTCGGTTGGGTTATAAGTAATGAATGCTGATGGATACACCGAAAAAATAGCATCATCTACACTTAGCTTGTCAGAACCTTTATAAAAGTCGCCCTCAATTTCGTATTGTTCAAAACGGGCACCCAATTGTATGGAAATTGTTTTGAATTCATGATTGTAATTGGCATAAGCCGAGTAGATGTTTCTATTATAGGTAAACGAAATATTTGGGGTATCCTGTGTTTCAAAGCCACCATTGCCATCTGGGATTTGGTTTCCAGAGCCGTCTAAAACAAATTCGTGTTGGGAGGAATCCGAATCATTTTCCGTTTTGTTCAATCGGTATTCAAGCCCTAATTCCAGTTTGCTTTTTTCTGATAATGGATTTGTATAATCCAGATTAATCAGCGTATTGTTGCTAATGTTGTTTATGTCGTTTGTGTAATTTAGAAAAGGATCTGAAGGATCTATATATTCTTCAGAAATGGCGTTTTCGGTTCCTTTTAGTTTGGAGTAATTAGATTCAAAATCAATTTTGTGTCCTTCTTTATCAAAATCTAATCGATAGTTAAAATTATAGGTTTGTTCGTAGTTGTCGTTAATTGAAATATTTGTGTTGTCAGTTGTAAGGGTATTGTCGTCTTGAATTTTAACGTTTCCCATTCCTTCGCTGTCAAAGTAGTTTTGTATAGTGTAAATGGAAAATGTATTGTTGTCATCTGCAAAAAAATCAATACCGAATTTTGCTAAATGAGATTCCGTGTCATTTTGGAATTTAAAATCTTGAAGCGAATTGTTACCATCTCTTTCAACAAAACCATTATTGTCAGATTTACCACTATTGGAGCCGTAATTTGTGTAAAAATTTAATTTCCCAGTTTTATAATTCATACCTACAGAACCGTTAAATCTTGTGTTAATACCTTGCGTTATGCCAGTGTCAATATTTCCGTTAAAGCCCTGATTTGCATTTTTGTGTAAAATAATGTTTATAATGCCACTCATGCCCTCGGGGTTGTATTTAGCAGATGGATTGGTAATGAGTTCTATTTGCTTTATAGAAGAAGAAGGTATTTGTTTTAGGAGCTGAGAGACACTTACGTTACTTGGTTTGCCGTCTATTAAAACACGAACGTTCTCATTTCCCCTCAGGCTTAAGTTTCCCGTTTGGGAATCGACACTAACAGATTGTATGTTGTTAAGCAATTCGGATGCTGTGGTTCCCGCCGAGGTTAAATCCTTACCGACGTTAATAACTTTGCGATCTATTTTCTGAACAACACTGGAGGTTTCGGCAATAACGGTAACTTCGTCTAGGCCCTCTGCGGCTTCTTCTAATAGGATATTGCCTAAATTGATTTTGTAGCTTCCTTTTCCAATAGCTATTTCTTTGCTAATGGTCTTGTAGCCTATATATTGAATGTTTACTATAAAGTTGCCTTCTGCAATTTTTAGAATTTCGAAGGTGCCATCTTCATTGGTGATGCCTCCAGTTAAAGTTTCACCAGAAGTTTTTTTTACAATAACATTTACATAAGGTAAAGGTTGCTGTAGTTTAGCGTCTAATACTTTTCCAGTGATTGAGCCTGTTTTGTCAATAGCTTTTTCTGGAGTAAAAGCGAATGTTTTAATGCTTAAAAAGAATATGAGTAAGCATATATAGTGTGATTTTTTCATTTATGTTATTTTTTTCGATTGATGATTTTCCTATAAGACTTGAAATTACCCGTTCTGTTACCATGATTTATTCATCTTAACATCTTTTTAACATTTATGTGTAAAAACATTGTTGCTTCGTGCAGTACCAAGGGATTGGGTAGATTTTCTAATGGCACAATGCAAAAGTTTCCAGATGTGGGGGCAACGTTGCATTAGGCAGTAAAACCTTCAGAAAATATAGGTTGAGTGGTTGATACGATACTGTTCGGTGTTATTTTTTGCGAATTAGCATTAAACCAATAAAAGTCAATAATCCATTAATTGGTAAAAGTTCATAACCCAATACATAGCCACCCAATCTTTCTGGTGGAATTTTTCCTATAATGGTTATTAGTATAACAGAACATAGTGCAACTAACCATACATACTTGTCTTTTACTTTATATTTTGTGAAAATACCAAAAGCAAATAGCCCCAGTAATGGTCCGTAGGTATAACCTGCAACAGTTAATAAACTATCAATAACATTGCTGTTGAGGACATATTTAAAGATAATGATAACAATGATTAGTAAAATGCTCATGCCAATGTGTGCTTTTTTTCTAATACTTTTTTGAAGAGCTTTTGGCTTTTTGTCTATATCTAAAAAGTCTATACAAAAGGATGTGGTTAATGAGGTTAACGCACTGTCTGCACTACTATAGGCCGCAGCAATTAAACCTAGCATAAATGTAATAGCCAGCGTAATTCCTAAGCCGCTGTTTAAGGCAATTTCGGGAAATAGTAAATCGGTTTTAGGTTTGCCATCCATTAGCGGAATGGCTATGTTGTGTTTATTTGCGTAAATGTATAGTAAGGCGCCTAAGAGCATGAATAAAAGTGTTACAAAAACCAATACAATGCTAAATGAGACCATATTTTTCTGGGCATCTTTCAAGGATTTACAGGTTAGGTTTTTTTGCATCATATCTTGATCTAAACCTGTCATGCATATTGTAATAAACATACCGCCTACAAACGATTTAACAAAATGACTTCGTTCTAAAAAACTGTCGGTAACAAATATTTTGCTATAGGTTTTCAATTCGTTTGATGCCAAAAATTCTCCAAAACTCCAGCCTAAACTTTCATTTATAAAATAAATAGATAGTACTACAGCTAAAATCATAAATAATGTTTGTAAAGTATCTGTCCACACAATAGTTTTTATACCACCTTTGTTGGTGTAAATCCATATGAGTAAGATAGAAATGACAACGGTGATTTCAAACGGAACATGCCATGCGTTGAATACAAATTGCTGTAGCACAATAGCTACCAAAAATAGCCTAAAAGCAGCTCCTAAAACTCTAGAAACAAAAAAGAAAAAGGCCCCAGTTTTATGACTAACAACCCCAAAGCGTTGTAATAAATACTCGTAAATAGATGTGACATTAAGCTTGTAGTAAATAGGTAATAAAACGTAAGCGACAATAAAGTATCCAAACATATACCCTAAAACCACTTGGAAATAGCTAAACTGCGATCCTTCTATCCATCCTGGAACCGATATGAAGGTTACGCCAGAAAGGGAGGCGCCTACCATGCCAAATGCAACTAAATACCACGGTGATTGTTTTCCTGCTTTAAAAAAATCCTCATTATTGTCATTCTTTCCCGTAAAGTAAGAGATTACTAAAAGCATTCCGAAATAGGCAGCTATTAGTAGTAAGATTTGTGTTGCAGTCATAAGTAAAAGTAGTAGGTGTTATATATAGGTTTTCAAATTACAAATATTAAGCTTCAAGTTCCAAATCTAATACTACGTATTTAAAAGAACGCTTTAAAATTAGTGAATTTCGAGTCTAAATGGTAATTTCGCATTTATGGAATTTTCATCAAAACTATTAGAGCGAGCTGTTAACGAGATGTCACAATTACCTGGTATTGGTAAGCGAACAGCATTGCGTTTGGTGTTACATTTGTTAAGGCAGCCAAAGGAGCAAACTGTAATGTTATCTGAAGCATTGAAGCGAATGCGCCAAGATGTTAAATTCTGTAAATCTTGTCATAATATTAGTGATGTTGACCTTTGTGAAATTTGTGCAAGTTCAAATAGAAATGAATCTGTTGTTTGCGTAGTGGAAGATGTTAGAGATGTTATGGCAATTGAGAACACAAGCTCTTTTAAAGGGCTGTATCATGTTTTGGGAGGGAAAATATCGCCAATGGACGGTATAGGCCCCCACGATTTAAACATTGAATCATTAGTGAAAAAAATTAAGCAAGGGGAAATAAAAGAACTCATTTTTGCGTTAAGCTCTACTATGGAAGGAGACACGACCAATTTTTACATTTATAAGCAAATTCAAGATTGTAAAGTTTACACAACAACCATTGCCCGGGGGATTGCAGTGGGCGACGAACTAGAGTATGCCGATGAGGTTACTTTAGGGAGGAGTATAGTAAACAGAATACCTTTTGAAAACTCCTTGAAATCGTAATCTATTTAAATGTGTAAAGCGAAACCTTTTACGAACAAGGTATTAAGTCGTTTAAAAATGCACCTGACCTTTTAAAGCATCCATTGAATACGTGAAACTCTCAATTGTTATACTAAATTATAATGTTAGGTACTTCTTGGAGCTTTGTTTAAAAAGTGTACAAGAAGCTGTTAAAGGCATAGACGCAGAAATCATTGTCGTGGATAATGATTCGAGCGATAACAGTTGTGATATGGTAAAACAACTGTTTCCAGATGTTGTACTTATAAAAAATGCAAGTAACTATGGGTTTTCTAAAGCAAACAATATAGGAGTTTCAAAAGCCAAGGGCGATTATGTTTGTGTTTTAAATCCCGATACAGTAGTACCTGAAGATATTTTTATAAAACTTTTAGACTTTTCAAAAACAAAGGAACAACTAGGAATTGTTGGCTGTAAATTAATTGATGGAAGTGGACGTTATTTGCCCGAAAGCAAACGTAATGTGCCTTTTTTAAGAAGAGCTTTCAAAAAATTATTGGGGAGCACTAAGGATTATTATGCCAACCAACTATGTGATGGTGCTGTTGGAAAGGTAGATGTGTTGGTGGGAGCGTTTATGTTTATGAAACGAGAGCTCTATGTTTCCATGGGAGGATTCGATGAAGATTATTTTATGTATGGCGAAGATATCGATTTGTCATATAAAGTTTTGAGATCTGGATTCCATAATTATTACTATGGGAACGCTACAGTTATCCACTTTAAAGGTGAAAGCACAATTAGGGATAAGTTCTATACACAGCGTTTTTATGGAGCTATGCAAATATTTTACGAAAAACATTTTAAAAGGAATTTGCTTTTCGATATGTTTGTTTGGCTAGGAATTAAAATAGCTTGCTTTTTTGGAAGACTACCAAAAGCAAAAAAGATAAAACAGGTAGGTAAATATATATTGATGTCAAATAAATTGGATGATAAATTACAAGCTGTTTTATCAAAGGAAGTGGTTTTGGCATTACACTTAAAAGGTGTTGATACTGCATCAGAAGTAATTTTTGATGCGAACGTGCTTAGTTATAAGGAAGTTATTAATATGATGGAAAATGGAAGTGAAAGTAAATATGTAACTTATAAAATATTGCCTAAAAAAGCTAATTTTGTTTTGGGTAGTGATAATGCGATAAGCAAGGGTGAGGTTATTTTATTTTGATGAGGTTATTTTGTAAATAATTTAAAGAAAACAATGTTTTTTCGTTAATTTTGCAAGCAAAAATAAAAAAATAAGTATTAGGTTATTGATATGGCAAGATTTGAGCTTAAGTTACCAAAAATGGGAGAGAGTGTTGCAGAGGCAACTATAACATCTTGGTTAAAAGATGTTGGAGACACTATAGAACTTGATGAGGCAGTTGTGGAAATAGCTACAGATAAAGTGGATAGTGAGGTGCCTAGTGAAGTTGATGGTGTTTTGGTTGAAAAACTTTTTAATGTTGACGATGTAGTGCAAGTTGGGCAGATAATAGCTGTTATTGAGACCGAAGGAGATATAGATGGAGCTGAGGAAAATAAAGAGGTCGAATCTGTACCAAGTGAAGCAGTAGCGCAGGTAGAGCAGACCCTAGTAGTGGCTAAAGAAACGGTTGCTTCGGTAAGCTCGGGCACTAGCCGTTTTTATTCGCCTTTGGTTAAAAATATAGCCAAGCAAGAAGGTGTCTCGCAAGCAGAGTTGGACAAACTTACAGGTAGCGGGAAAGACGGACGTGTTACTAAAAATGATATTTTAAATTATATAGAAAATAGGGGGGCAACAAAAGAAGAAGTTTCGGTGCAGGAAGAAATAAAAGCAGCTTCGGCCGTTCAAGAAAAGCGAGAGGATTCAATACCTAAAAAAGATACAGTTGCTCCAGTTATAGTAAGTGGTGAAGATGAGATAGTCGAGATGACCAGAATGGGTAAGCTTATTGCACATCATATGGTTGAGTCTGTCAAAACTTCGGCTCATGTACAAAGTTTTATTGAAGCAGATGTTACCAATATTTGGAATTGGAGAAAGAAGGTGAAAGATGCGTTTATGAAACGAGAAGGTGAAAATTTAACCTTTACACCTATTTTTATGGAAGCCGTGGCCAAAGCACTTAGGGATTACCCTATGATGAATATTTCAGTTCAAGGCGATACCATTGTTAAGAAGAAAAATATTAATTTGGGTATGGCGGCAGCCTTGTCGGATGGTAATTTAATTGTGCCAGTTATAAAAAATGCCGATCAACTTAATTTGGTGGGAATGACCAAACAAGTTAACGATTTGGCTAATCGTGCGCGAACCAATCAATTAAAACCAGATGATATACAAGGAGGAACTTATACAGTTACCAATGTGGGGACTTTTGGAAGCATAATGGGTACGCCAATCATTAATCAACCGCAAGTAGGTATTTTGGCATTAGGAGCTATACGAAAAGTGCCAGCCGTTATAGAAACGCCAGAAGGTGACTTTATAGGTATTCGCTACAAGATGTTCTTGTCACATTCCTATGACCATCGTGTGGTAAATGGGGCGCTTGGCGGACAGTTTGTTAAAGCCGTTAAAGATTATTTAGAAGCTTGGGATGTAAAAAGAGAGATTTAGGGCTCTATACGATTGTAAGAAAAGTTAAATCCAGCCCAAAACGGTTGGATTTTTATTTCCTACACTTTTCAATTTAGTATATTTACCCCTTTAAACTTTAGCAGATGCAACTTAATTTAAATAAACCTATTTGTTTTTTCGACCTTGAAACAACTGGGGTTAATATATCACAAGATCGAATTGTAGAAATTTCAATTTTAAAGGTGTTTCCAGATGGAAAAGAAGAAAGCAGAACATGGTTGGTTAACCCAGAAATGCCAATTCCAAAAGAAGTAACTGCAATTCATGGGATTTCGGATGCCGATGTTGCCGATAAACCAACCTTTAAAGAGCTTGCAAAAGAGGTTCATAATATGATTAAGGATTCCGATTTGGGAGGCTTTAATTCCAATAGGTTTGATATCCCGCTATTGGCTGAAGAAATGTTGCGAGCGGAAATAGATTTTGATATGAAAAATCGTGTAGCTATCGATGTGCAAACTATTTTTCATAAAATGGAACAGCGTACCTTGAGTGCGGCTTACAAATTCTATTGCCATAAAGATTTGGATGGCGCCCATAGTGCCGAAGCAGATACTAGGGCAACTTACGAGGTGTTAAAAGCACAAGTGGATAAATACGATGAGATAGAGAACGATACTAAGTTTTTGGCTGAATTTAGTTCCAGAAAAAACTTTGCCGATTTCGCCGGGTTTATAGCCTATAATAAAAAAGGAGAAGAATGCTTTTCTTTTGGAAAACATAAGGGAAAGCTTGTAACAGAGGTTTTGGAGAAAGAACCTGGTTATTTTGGGTGGTTGCTTAATGCCGATTTTCCTTTGTATACAAAAAAAGTGCTTACAGCTATTAAGCTTAGAAGTCTTAATAATAAATTAAGTTAGTTCTCTAAAAGAGTATCAATTATTTTAAAGCGATGCGTTCCCAAAAACAAAATTTAAATGTAAATGAAGCTTATTTGCGTAGGTAGAAACTATACGGAGCATATAAGGGAGTTGGATAATGAAAAACCCACCGATCCCGTAATCTTTTTAAAGCCCGACACAGCCATATTACTTAAGAAACAGCCGTTTTTTATCCCGGATTTTTCCAACAATGTACATTATGAAGTTGAAGTACTGGTTAAGATTAATAGAGTAGGGAAATACATAGACAAGAAATTTGCACATAAATACTACAGCGAAATAGGTTTGGGTATCGATTTTACGGCTCGAGATTTACAAAGTAAGTTAAAAGAAAAAGGATTGCCTTGGGAAAAAGCAAAGGCTTTTGATGGTTCAGCTGTTGTTGGTAAATGGTTGCCTGTAAGCGATATTGAAGACGTAAATGGGATTGAATTTTCTTTAAAAAAGAATGAAAAAATTGTACAAATGGGAAATACAAGCCATATGCTTTGGAAAATTGATGAATTAATAGAATATGTGTCTAAATATTTCACTTTAAAGATAGGAGATATTATCTTTACGGGAACTCCGGCAGGAGTTGGTAAAGTCGATGTCAATGATAAATTAAAAGGGTTCATAGAAGACAAAGAAATGTTTTCAATAACAGTTAAATAAATGGGAAATTTTTACAAACTAGATAGGGTACGTGAATTAGCTGATAATGATGAGGATTTCATCTTAACCTTGGCAGAAACATTTTTAGAAGAAGTGGCAGAAGATGCCGAACGATTAAAAAAAGCAGTGGGCGAAGGCGATTGCCACAATGCTTACCAAGCAGCACATAAGATGAAGCCTACCATAGATTTATTTCAATTAGGGGTACTTGACGATTTGATAGAGGTGCAAGATTGGGGAAAGTTTGAAAAAAGAGATTTGGATATTACTCCTAAGTTAGAAATTGTTATGAATGCGGTTAACAATGCTATTGCTGAAATAAAGTCTGACTTTAATTTGTAAAAGATGCAGGCCGAAATTATAACGATAGGAGATGAGCTCTTAATTGGGCAAGTTGTAGATACTAATTCGGCATTTATAGCAAAGTCACTTAATAAGATAGGTGTTTCAGTCTATCAAATTACTTCGGTTCAAGACGATAAAGCACATATTCTTAATGCGCTGGAAGAAGCAGAAGCCCATGTAGACATTGTAATTATAACGGGAGGACTAGGGCCGACCAAAGATGATATTACTAAAAAAACCATTGCCGAGTACTTTAATGACAGTTTGGTCCGAGATGCTTCAGTTTTAGAGAATATTGAATCCATTTGGAAAAACTACACAAGACAAACACTGTTACAGGTAAATAAAGATCAAGCTTTGGTGCCGTCTACGGCAACCGTGCTAATGAATAAGTATGGCACAGCACCTGGTATGTGGCTTGAAAAAGGAGAAAAAGTATTCGTGTCACTTCCTGGAGTGCCTTTCGAAATGAGGGCTTTATTGGAAAACGAAGTCATTCCTAAATTAACAGGTAAATTTCACTTTCCGTTTATTCTTCACAAAACAATGTTGGTATATGGTTTGGGTGAAAGTACCTTGGCAGATAGAATTGCTGTATGGGAAGATGCATTACCACCGCATATTAAATTGGCTTATTTGCCAAGTTTAGGTAAAATGCGATTGCGCTTATCGGCTAAAGGTTTTGATGAATTCCAAATAAAAAAAGACGTTCAAGACCAAATAGATAAAGTTGTCCCCTTGATTAAAGATGTCTATTTTGGTTTAGAAGATGAGGAAGGGGATCTCGAAGTTATTATAGCGAGGCAACTTACTAGAACGGGGATGAGTTTGGCGATAGCCGAAAGTTGTACAGGAGGCAGTTTGGCTAAATGTTTTACATCGAAGCCTGGGGCGTCTTTGTATTTTAAAGGAGGTGTGGTGACTTATGCAACACAGTCTAAAGTAGATCTTCTAGGTGTGCCAGAAGAACTTATCAAAACCCATTCAGTTGTTAGTGCCCCAGTTGCAGAGTCTATGGCCCAAAATGTACTTCGACTGTTTAAATCCGATTTTGCCATTGCTACTACGGGTAATGCCGGCCCAACAAAAGGAGATAGTGATGCCGAAGTGGGAGATGTTTTTATTGCCATAGCGACAAAGAATAAGGTTTACTCAGAGAAATTCAATCTGGGAAACCACCGTACTAAAGTTGTAAATAAGTCGGTGCATAAAGCCTTAGAATTGCTATTAAAAGAAATTTTAAAAAATAGATAACAAATTGGTTGTCATAAAATAAAGATTTTGTATATTTGCACCTCGTTTTTAAATAACAAAATATATTTAAAGTTATAGATAATGTCAAGAGTTTGTGAACTTACAGGGAAGAAGGCAATGGTTGGTAACAACGTGTCTCATGCATTAAACAGAACTAAACGCAAATTTAATGCGAATTTAGTAAAGAAACGTTTTTACATTCCAGAAGAAGACAACTGGATAACTTTAAAAGTTTCTACATCTGCTTTAAAAACTATAAATAAAATAGGTATTTCTGCAGCAATTAAGGAAGCTAAGTCTAAAGGGTTTTTAAAATAATAGCTGTATTTAATAAGTAAAAGAAATGGCAAAGAAAGGCAACAGAATACAAGTAATATTAGAATGTACAGAGCATAAGGAGTCTGGTAAACCAGGAACTTCTAGATATATTACAACTAAGAATAAGAAAAATACGCCTGATAGAATGGAGTTAAAGAAATTTAACCCAATATTAAAGCGTATGACAGTTCACAAAGAAATTAAATAATATAGATATTTTCATTTATTTATTGAAAATGTCGAATAACGCATAAAGTCATGGCAAAAAAAGCAGTAGCATCATTACAGACAGGGTCAAAGAGATTAACAAAAGCAATAAAAATGGTTAAGTCTCCAAAAACAGGAGCTTACATGTTTGTAGAATCTATAATGAGCCCAGACGAAGTTAACGACTTTTTAAAAAAGTAGTCTGTTAAAACCTTTTTATAACGATATTTAAAAGCAGCTTTCTATATGGAAGCTGCTTTTGTTTTATATTTGTACAGAGCTTTAAGGACAAATAGTATAGAGTTTATAAACTCCCTTGGTGATTAATGGTAACTTCCATGTTTATTGGATTCAAACTATCTAGAGAATGACCTAGGAAGTATTTGTTAGAAAACATTTTAATTTTGAGACAAGCCTTAGAGCATTTAAATCTCGATTATCGAGTAAATAATATATCAACAAATAATTTTAAAAAATGAGTTTTTTTAAAAAAATATTTTCATCAGAAAAAAAAGAAACATTAGATAAAGGTCTGGAAAAATCCAAAACCAGTTTTTTTGGAAAGTTAAGCAAAGTCGTTGCCGGAAAGTCTAAAGTAGATGATGAGGTGTTGGATGACCTTGAGGAAGTGTTGGTTTCTAGTGATGTTGGTGTAAATACAACTTTAAAAGTAATAGAGCGTATTGAAGAGCGTGTTGCCAAGGATAAATATTTGGGAACCGATGAGCTTAATAAAATCTTACGCGAAGAAATAGCGAGTTTGTTAAGTGAAACGAACCTTGGAGAGGAAACCGAGTTTACGGTACCTCAGGATAAAAAACCATATGTTATTATGGTGGTTGGTGTTAATGGTGTGGGGAAAACAACAACAATAGGCAAATTAGCTTACCAGTTTAAGAAACAGGGGCTTAATGTGGTTCTTGGAGCAGCCGATACGTTTAGGGCAGCTGCAATCGATCAGCTTCAAGTTTGGGCAGATCGTGTAGATGTGCCAATAATAAAACAGTCTATGGGGAGTGATCCAGCATCGGTAGCTTTCGATACATTGCAAAGTGCCGTAAATCAAAATGCCGATGTTGTGATAATAGATACTGCGGGACGATTGCATAATAAAGTAAATTTGATGAATGAGCTTACCAAAGTGAAACGTGTTATGCAAAAAGTAGTAGAAGGAACACCTAACGATGTATTGTTGGTGTTGGATGGATCTACGGGACAAAACGCCTTTGAGCAAGCTAAACAGTTTACAGCAGCAACAGAGGTGAGCTCGTTGGCAGTAACTAAATTAGATGGTACAGCCAAAGGCGGTGTAGTTATTGGTATTAGCGATCAGTTTAAAATTCCTGTAAAATACATAGGAGTAGGAGAAGGTATTGAAGACTTACAGGTATTCAATAAATTTGAGTTTGTTGATTCATTTTTTAAGTAAGCGTATCGTTTCTCTGTAGATAGGGATTTCAGTATCTAAGTAAATCATATCCGTTGTGAGCTTCGCCATATATCATAATTTTGTCATAAATACTTCCTGTAAAGAGGTATTCCATGCAATTTCACAGCCCAATCATCTCGATAAATGGTGGACGCTCAAAAGTTCTGGAACCCCAAAGTTAGGTGCTGTTTATAATTTGAATTTTACAGACAAGTACGATTGGTATAGCATAGTTTCTAAATTTGATACCAACACATCAATCCATTTTAAAATGACGAAGGCTGATGCGGATTGGAATGCAACAACTTTTGGGTTTGATCTGGAAACTAGAAATAACCAGACTTTGGTTAGGTTCAGTCATGTTAACTGGCCTTATCAGAACGATCATTTTAAGCATTCTTCATTTAGTTGGGCATTGCTGCTTAAGGGCTTAAAAGATTATGTAGAAGAAGGTATTGTTGTACCTTTTGAAAAGCGCAGTTGACCAATTAGAGCTATTGGTGACTAATTATCCATAAGCATTACGTATCTTTGCGCCCTGATTTACAAAAGATATGCGCACAAAATCCCTTAAAAAAAATAAGATAAACGTCGTAACATTAGGTTGTAGTAAGAATGTTTACGACAGTGAAGTGTTGATGGGGCAACTTCAAGCAAGTGGGAAAGAAGTCGTTCACGAAGAGGAAGGTAATATTGTTGTTATTAATACCTGTGGCTTCATTAATAACGCCAAAGAAGAAAGTGTCAATACTATACTGGAGTTCGTTCAGAAAAAAGAAGAAGGAGCGGTTGATAAGGTATTTGTTACAGGATGCTTAAGCGAACGTTATAAACCAGACTTAGAAAAAGAAATCCCTAACGTAGATGAGTATTTCGGAACTACCGAACTTCCTGGTTTACTTAAAGCTTTGGGCGCAGATTATAAACATGAATTAATAGGGGAGCGCCTAACAACCACGCCAAAAAACTATGCTTATTTGAAAATAGCCGAGGGGTGTGACAGACCTTGTAGTTTTTGTGCCATTCCCTTAATGAGGGGGAAACATAAAAGTACTCCCATTGAAGAAGTAGTCTTAGAAGCAGAAAAACTAGCTGCCAAAGGCGTAAAAGAGTTGATTCTTATTGCGCAAGATTTAACATATTATGGCCTTGATCTCTATAAAAAAAGAAACCTTGCAGAGTTGTTGGAGGCTTTGGTTAAAGTAGAAGGTATTGAGTGGATTCGTTTACACTATGCCTTTCCAACGGGCTTTCCAATGGATGTTTTGGAGGTTATGAACCGCGAACCTAAAATATGTAACTACATAGATATACCATTGCAACATATTAGCGATTCGATATTAAAAAGTATGCGTAGGGGAACCACAAAAGAAAAGACAACACAACTACTACAGGACTTTCGAAAAGCGGTGCCTAATATGACTATCCGTACCACGCTTATTGTTGGATATCCCGGGGAGACCGAAGCAGATTTTCAGATTTTAAAGAATTGGGTGCAAGAGATGCGTTTTGAGCGTTTGGGTTGTTTTACCTACTCGCATGAAGAAAATACACATGCCTATAATCTAGAAGATGACGTGCCGGAAGAAATTAAGCGGGAACGCGCTAACGAGATTATGGAAATACAATCACAAATTTCTTGGGAATTGAACCAAGAAAAAATAGGACAGGAATTTAAAGTGGTTATCGACAGAAAAGAAGGTAACTATTTTATAGGGCGTACTGAATTTGATTCACCAGATGTGGATAACGAAGTTTTGATAGATGCTACTGAAACCTATTTAAAAACAGGTGAGTATACAACCGTGCGTATCACAGATGCAGCCGATTTTGATCTCTATGGGGACGTGGTAATAAAAGGTTAGGTTGTTTTTCCTGAGTTTGTAATACGATAGTGTTGTTTTAGAGTTGTTAAGGTCTGGTTAGTACGCATGCTGTAATTTTGTGCTTTATATTGCAGTTTTCAAGAGGTATTGAATCTTTTTTTATTGAAGTGGTTTAAACTTTTTGGATTGAAGCTAAAATTGATGGGTTTGTGACCAGATGAAGGCTTTTTTGAGTCGCATAGCAGGGCTACGTGACGATAAAAGGACAAAATATGGGTGCAAACCGGCAATTTTTTAGCCAATTTGTAAAAGTTTAAATCACTTCATTGTAAGAATAAATTAATAAAAGAATCCCTAAAATAAATATAGGGAAACCTAGAATGACGGTTACATTACCGTAAGACCATATTAGCCAAGCCGTGAGAAATAGGAGGATCCACCACGTTGTTAAAAAAATGCCAGCCTTCTTTTCATTGTTCCACAAGTAATAATAACCAATTAAAAACCAAGCATACAGCAGGAATACCATGAAGATTCCGAAATTAGATTCTCTGAAGTCAGGGTTGTAGGGAGGGAATGCTTCATCGATAAAGATCAAGGTGTAAATAAAGGCTGCTATGGTTGTTAAGATGCGTAAAATATTTCTAAATAGATTCACATGACATTTATTTTAGGGTTAACAGGCCCTAGATCAATTGGTGGACTGATTCAGGTAAAATTGGGATACGAATGTGCAATCGATACTTTTAAGCAAGCATCACTAGCAAGTAACTTGAAAGTAAAATGTTTTTCAATTTGCTACTTTTTATACTTATAAGTATAAAAAACATGGTTAATTTAACTGCGTTTTAATTGTCTTTGTATCTTTTTAATAGCCGATTCGATCGATTTTTCAGGTTCTATGATGTTATACTCGCCCCAAAATTGAGGATCAGAGAAGCCCGATACTTGATCAATTAATATCGTTGTGGGGTGTAATCTGTTGCTCTTGACATTTTTTGCGAACTTAGAGTCGCTAATTTTCCAGTCGGTTATAGCCATTTCACTATTAAGGGTGTAAACACTGTTAAAGAGCTTGCCTTTCCAGTTTACTTTGAATGTTAATAGAATATTGCTGTAGGCATAATGCCATTTGCCGTTTTGCGTTCTGTAGTTTACCCTGTAATTGGCTTCAGTAGGATATACATCGACCTTTCTGGGTTTTTTGCGTACAAACATCTGACTGGATAGGGTTTTGTTTTCAACATTTAAACTATAAACAGCGCTTGTTAAAGCAAGGTTCTTGGCGTCTATATAAAGCTTGCCGTAATATAGGGGCGTGATAACATGAGGTTTCTGTTTAAAATTTACAACATATACAAGGTTCTCGTCTATTTGTGTGGAGGGTGCAAAACTAAAATCGTAAAGTTCGATATCCTCATCAGTAAATATAAACTCTGGGTATTTCATGATATCTGTATATAAATTACCAAACGGACCGCCTTGTAATTTTAATGCTATAGTATCCAGTCTAGAGTAATTTGTATTTTTTCTCGCTTTAATTAGATTAATGCCATCTTTTTTAAAGCTGTTATATGGTTGTTTTTGTATTTGCACCACTGCTTCCGATAATGAGGCATTTTTGCGTCTTTTTTTAATGGTTTCCCTATAAAACGCAGTCATTTCTGTATTGGAGTTATTGTAAAGGGTGCTCTTGTTTTTTAAGGCAGCTAGAAACAAGGATTTAGCATCTTTTGGCAAGGTAATCTGTATTACATCTAATTGTGTAGGTGTTGGTTCCATATCAATTTTTTCATTGTTGCCAATGGTCGATATTTTTAGCTCTTTTTTGTGATAACCTAATCGTGAAATCGTTAGGTGCCCATCTAAAAAAGATTCAGGTACTTTTAAAATAAAATCACCATCAGAATTAGATATGGTGCTAATATTTGTGTTATTGATAACGAGGTCGGCGAATATTAATGGCTCATTGGTATTGCTGTCAATTATTTTACCTTTAAGCTCCTTAAAGGATGTATCAGCTTGCGCGTAAATGCTTGATGTATTACAGATGAAAATTAGGCAGCACGCGGTAAATAATATGAGGAATTTATTTTTCATGACTCCTAGCGTTTAAATTGAAAATTCGTGCTAATAAGTTACGAAATTTAGTGCAAAAGGCAGAAGTATTTAAGTTAAATTTAAGATTAAGTCCTTGCAAACAAGTTGTTTGTGTTGTTGTTTGGTTAAGGCGATTATTCATTTCATGTATATTATTTAGAATCTTAACTCTTAACGTATTTTTTAGAATTTCAAAATTCAATAACTGTATCTTTGCTCTTTTAAATCTCATATAGATATTATGCCAGCTGACTGTATTTCATTTAAAGAAACGGGATATTTTTCATCTCTTATTTGTGATTACCTTGAAGAACAACCAGAATTACAGCAGTTTTACCACCGGTTTCCTAAACTAGAGCATTTTAAAGCCCAAATTGATGAGAAGCGCAATGCCTATCAGAACAAGCATAGAGAAACATTGGTTGCCGTTTTAAAACAGCAATATAAAGATGTAAATGCATCATCAAGTACACTCAACAATATTGAAAACCTGTTAGACGAAAAAACGTTTACGATTACTACAGGGCATCAGCTTAATTTGTTCACGGGACCTCTGTATTTTTTATATAAAATTGTATCAACCATTAAGCTTTCAAAAGAACTTAAGGCGTGTCATCCCGATTGCAATTTTGTGCCAGTGTATTGGATGGCTACCGAGGATCATGATTTTGAAGAAATAAACTATTTTAATTTCAAAGGAAAAAAAATTCACTGGAATCAAACTTCTGGTGGCGCCGTAGGAGAATTGTCAACCGAAGGGCTAGAACAAGTGTTTAAATTGTTTTCGGGCGAATTGGGAACTAGTAAAAATGCAGAATATTTAAAATCGCTTTTTCAATCAGCCTATTTACAACATGACAATTTGAGTGATGCAACGCGCTATATTGCCAATGAACTGTTTAAGGAATACGGTTTGGTGATTATTGATGCGAATCATCCCGATTTAAAAAAAATGTTTGAGCCGTTTATAGAGGTTGAGTTGTTAAACAACATAGCATACCATTCGGTTACAGAAACAAATAAACGTATAAACGAAATAACGGGTAAAGCATATAATATTCAAGTGACCCCTCGAGAAATCAATTTATTCTATCTAAAACCAGGGATACGTGAACGTATTGTTTTTGAAGCTGGTTCCTATAAGGTTTTAAATACCAGTATTGTATGGACGGAGAATGAGTTGTTAAGTGAGCTTTCCAAGTATCCAGAACGTTTTTCACCCAATGTGATCATGCGGCCATTGTACCAAGAAGTAATATTGCCCAATCTTTGTTATATTGGAGGAGGGGGCGAATTGGCTTATTGGTTTCAGTTAAAGCAATTTTTTAATGAAGTAGGCGTTACGTTTCCAGTACTTCTGTTGCGTAATTCAGTGCTGATTAAGACAGAAAAACAAGCAGAAAAACTGGTAAAGCTCAATATATCTAATAAGGACATCTTTTTAAAACGCGATGCGTTTATAAACAAGAAGGTAAGGGAGATATCGAATATAGACATAGATTTTTCATTGCAAAAAGCACATTTGTCCCAACAGTTCGAAAGTCTATATGCATTAGCCAAACAAACCGATGAATCCTTTGTAGGAGCAGTTAAAGCTCAGGAGGTAAAACAATTAAAAGGTATTGAGAAGCTGGAAAAACGGTTGCTTGCTGCCCAAAAAAGAGCCTTGTCCGATCAAGTAACCAGAATGACCGATCTTCAAAATCAGTTGTTTCCCAATCAAAGTTTACAAGAGCGTAATACAAATTTCTCAGAGTTTTATTTAGAATATGGTTCGCAATTAATACCATGTTTAATAGAAGAATTAGATCCTTTACAAGGAACATTTACAATACTAAATTTATAAGACAAGCATGCATAAGATAGATATCGATCTAATTGAAATGACCTTAGATGTCATGAAATATGTGATTGGAAGAGTTTCAGAAATTGAGCACCCAATAGGAAAACCTAAAAAGTATGAAGAATTAAAAGCTTTGGTTGGCGATACCGTTACACCAAAGGGAGTTGGTGGCGAATATGCTTTCGATCTTTGGAAGGAGCATTTGTCTAAAGCAAATGTGCCGGTAGACCACCCTAGAAATTTAGCTTTTGTTCCCGCTTCGCCTACACGTGCAGCAATAATGTTCGATTTAATTACATCGGCATCTAGTATTCATGGAGCGTATTGGATGGAAGGTGCTGGTGGCATCTTTTGTGAAAATGAAGCGATGAAGTGGATTGTTTCCTTAACAGGGCTTCCAGAAGGCGCTTTTGGCGTATTTACCAGTGGCGGTACGGCAGCAAACTTGTCTGGTATAGTGACCGCACGGGAATACTGGCGACGTAATGATGCATTTAAAGGAGAGAAAGGGTTGATAATAACCTCTATTGGAGCGCATTCATCTATTAAAGCGATGGCCAAAGTAGCCGATGTCGATATCCTATTAGTGGAATCTGAAGAAAAATTATCAGCAAGCGCACTTCAGAAAGCTATTGATGGTCTGACCGATCATCAAAGGAAGCGGCTCTTTGCTGTAGTGGCAACAGGCGGTACTACCAATGCTGGGATTATTGATGATTTATCCGGTATTGCCGATGTATGTGAAGCGCAAAACCTATGGATGCATGTCGATGCCGCTTATGGAGGTGGCGCTTTGGCAGCCGATTCTGTAAGGCATTTGTTTAATGGTATTGAACGCGCAGATAGTATCACTATCGATCCGCACAAATGGATGTTTTCGCCTTACGACTGTGGCGCTATTATTTATAAAAATCCAGAATTAGCAAAAGAGGCGCATTCCCAAGAAGGTTCCTATTTGGAAATCTTTAAGGATGAAGGAGCACACGGTTTTAATCCTACCGATTACCAAATACAGTTAACACGTCGTGTTAGGGGCTTGCCTTTGTGGTTTTCGTTGGCAACACATGGAACCGATAGATATAAAGAAGCAGTAGAACGTGGTATTGAGCTGGCAAAAATAGCAGGAAAGCTTATTGGAGAGCGACCTTATGTGGAGTTGGTTAGAGAGCCTAGCTTATCTTGCGTATTGTATAGAAGGATAGGATGGAACCCCGAAGATTATACACATTGGACCTACAAAAACCATGGCAAAGGATTTGCTTTGGTAACACCAACCAAGTGGAAGAAGGGAGCTGATTTTGAAACTGTATCCCGTTTTTGTTTCATTAATCCAGATACTACCCAAAAGGATATAGAGTTGATTTTGGATTCCATGGCATAAAAAAACGAATCCTTAATTGCCATTCAAAAATCAATTATTATTTTTGCGCATGCAACATGACAAGGTATTAATATTAGACTTCGGATCGCAATATACACAGCTTATTGCCCGTAGAGTGAGGGAACTCAACATTTATTCCGAAATACACCCATTTAACAAAATTCCAACAGACATCGAAAGTTACAAAGCAGTTATACTTTCAGGTAGTCCTAATTCAGTAAGGGGGGAGGATGTTTTACATCCAGATCTTACAGATATTAGAGGTAAAAAGCCAATGCTGGCCGTTTGTTACGGGGCACAGTATTTAGCCCATTTTTCGGGAGGTAATGTAGCACCTTCAAATACTAGGGAGTACGGTCGGGCAAACTTATCTTATATTAAAGAAGAAGAGACACTTTTCTCTAAAATAGGATCAGGAAGTCAGGTCTGGATGAGTCATAGTGATACTATTAAAACATTACCAGAACAAGGGGTTTTAATTGCAAGTACAGCTGATGTTACCAATGCAGCTTACAAAATTGAAGGCGAGCAAACATATGCTATTCAATTCCATCCAGAAGTGTATCACTCTACCGATGGTAAACAGTTATTGGAAAATTTTTTAGTTAACATAGCAGGTATTAACCAAGATTGGACGCCTGATTCTTTTGTGGAAGAAACTGTTGATGCTATTAAAGAGAAAGTGGGAAACGATAAAGTAGTATTAGGTTTGTCGGGAGGTGTTGACTCTACAGTAGCAGCGGTACTCTTGAACAAGGCTATTGGAAAAAATCTTTACTGTATTTTTGTTAACAATGGATTGCTTCGTAAAAATGAATTCGAAAATGTACTGACTCAGTATGAAGGCATGGGGCTTAATGTAAAAGGAGTTGATGCATCTCAACGTTTTCTAGATGCTTTAGCTGGTATTGAGGATCCCGAAGCAAAGCGTAAGGCCATAGGTAATGCTTTTATCGAGGTTTTTGATGATGAAGCTCACAAGTTAACAGATGTAAAATGGTTGGCTCAAGGAACTATTTATCCAGATGTTATTGAGAGTGTTTCGGCTACAGGAGGCCCATCTGCAACAATTAAAAGCCATCATAACGTAGGAGGACTTCCAGATTTTATGAAGCTTAAAATAGTAGAGCCTTTGCGTGCCATATTTAAAGATGAGGTAAGACGTGTTGGTAATACATTAGGTGTCGACCCAGAACTTTTAGGGCGTCACCCGTTTCCAGGCCCCGGTTTGGGAATTCGTATATTGGGAGATATAACAGCAGAAAAAGTTCGTATTTTACAAGAAGTAGACGCTATATTTATTAATGGCTTAAAATCTTGGGGCTTATACGATAAGGTATGGCAAGCAGGAGCTATGCTGTTACCTGTTAATAGTGTTGGTGTTATGGGTGATGAACGTACCTACGAAAAATGCGTAGCATTAAGAGCAGTAGAAAGTACAGATGGTATGACGGCCGATTGGGTAAATTTACCATACGAGTTTCTGCAAAAAACATCCAATGAGATAATAAATAAAGTAAAAGGCGTTAATAGAGTAGTGTACGATATCAGTTCGAAGCCACCGGCTACGATCGAATGGGAATAAGCTTGCTCTGGTTTTTAAGAAGAAGTAGATTTTAAACAGTTTCTTAATAATTAAAGCTGTTTTATACCAATTCAAAGTTGTAATGACATTACACCATTGAAGAGAACTGATTTATGTGGTTTGTACGTATATAAGTTTAATCAAAAAGAATTCTTCGACGCTCTGCGTCGGGGTTTCCATTGAAATTGTCATTCCCGTGAAATCGAAGATTCATGAATACAAAAAATTTGAAAATATTGTATATGAATAAAACGGGAATCTAAATACAGAATTTCGGTTTTTGACCTTGTGAGGTCAAAATGAAACGAGCGAAACCTGTACTGAGCGCAGTCGAAGTATACCCCCTATGGCTCTGCCTCGGGGATAGTTCGTTTCAAGAAATTCTTTATTTTAATGTTTCAAAATGATAGCACAAACAATGAAGTGGTTTAATCTATTTATAAAAGTTTAAAACACTTCAATAATTAAAACGTCACTTTGGGGGAACTTAAGGTGACGTCAACGTTTTTGTTGCTTAACAAACGGAACGAACTAGTGGACAAAAGATATTGTTAAGCATTGCGCTATTTTCTTTTTGGCATACAATATGTACATGTTAAAGTTAAAATGGCAAAATGCCCACTCTAAATAAAATTTAAAAAATAAATTTCATGACTAAATTCTTTTTTGTTTTATGCTTGTCGTTAGTATTCAGTTTAAACACTGCTACGGCACAGAACTACAGCACACATCAAGTTAAGAAAGGAGAGACTATCGAAAGCATTGCTAAACGTTATTTTGTTACACCTTTCGATATTTTTAGTTTGAATCCGGATGCAAAAAAGGAATTGAAGCCCAATACCATTTTAATCATTCCAATTTCTAAAGCATTAAAACCTAAAGTAACTACGGTTAGGGAGTTAAAGGGGTTTATTACGCACAAAACAAAACGTAAAGAAACCTTATACAGTTTGGCAAAACAGTATAGTGTTACAGAAGAGGATATAAAGAAGCACAATACGTTTTTGTATGCTAATCCTTTGCAAAAAGGCGATAAACTTCAAGTACCAATATTTAAAACAACAAAAGTTGTAGAGGAAGTGAAGCCAACTAAGAAATATAAGGTTTTGCCTAAAGAAGGAAAATGGCGTATAGCCTATAAATTTGGCATCACCATTCAAGAGTTGGAAGCACTTAATCCCGGATTGGAAGAAACACTTCAGGACGGACAGGAAATAAATGTACCAAACATAGAAGATGACAAAAAGAACGAGATTGATGAGAAATACAGTTACTATAAAGTAAGGCCAAAACAAGGGTTTTATAGCTTAAAGCGAGAGCTTGGTTTAGAGCAAGAAGAACTGGAAGCTTTAAACCCTGGATTGAAAGAATCTGGTTTAAAGAAAGGTATGATTTTAAAAGTACCGTTCTCTAGTAAAGCTAACGGTATCATTCAAGTTGATGCAGATAGGATTAACTTAGTAGATAGTATAAGCGATTATAAAACAAAGCACATAGCTGTAATGTTGCCATTCAGGCTTAATCGGGTCAATCATGATTCCATTTCGGGAACCAAACAGAGTATAGTAGATGATCCCTATTTAAATGCTTCCCTTGATTTTTATTCGGGCGTATTAATGGCTATCGACTCGTTAAAGAAATTAGGTATTTCACTTAAAGTAGATGTGTATGATACCAAAAATCAGACAAGCGAAATATCGCGAATAATCGATGCCAATAATTTTGAAACAGTTAATGCGGTTATTGGCCCACTTACGCCTAATAATTTTGAATGGGCAGCTTCCAAATTAAGAAACTTCAACGTGCCTGTTGTCTCTGTAATAGGTAGCAATTTAAAGTTGGGGGAAAATGGATTTCAGTCAAAGCCTTCAGATGGATTACTAAAAGAAAAAATAGTAAACTATGTAAAGGCAGATACCTTATCTAGTAACATTGTTATTATTTCCGACTCTAAGCATGCTCAAGTAGCCAATAGTTTAAAGCAAGAATTTAATCATGCCAAGCAAGTTTATTCTCGAAAGGACGAAGACGGTAAAGAAGCAAACTATGTGTTGGTTGATGACATTCGTGAAGTATTAAAACCGGGTAACAATATTGTGTTTTTAGAAACTAAGGATGAAGGTTTTGCTTCTAATGTAACAAGTATACTGGCATCTTTAATTCAGAAAGAAAATATAGAAGAAAAGAAAGAACGTATCGATATAGTATTGGTAACAACAAACTTTAATGCAGCATTTGAAGGTGATGAAATTAAAAACCCACATTTGTCTAAGTTACAATTTACCTATGCCTCAGCATCAAAAGCTTACAATGAAAATGATAATAATGTATTTGTTAGGGCCTATGAAAAGGCATATAATGTAACACCTAATATTGGAGCCGTTAAAGGTTTCGATTTAACAATGGATGTTGTTTTACGATTGGTGTCTTCAGACGATTTGTATACGTCGGTTAACGACGCGCCTCTAACGGAATATGTAGAGAATAAATTTGGTTACCAAAAAAAGCTACTAGGCGGTTATTATAACAATGCAGTATATTTGGTAAAGCACCAGGATCTAACTATTGTTGAGGTAAAGCCTTAGGAGGTATTGTTGCTGCCAGTACAGGAAAAACTTCTATGAGATTATTTTTCTTTTTTATATTAGTGATCTCCACAAATGAAAAGCCCATTAAATTTGATCTAGGGGCGCCTGAAATTCAAGCTGTTTGCAAGGTTATTCTTACTTATGGAGAAATCAAAGAAGGATTTATAACATTAGGGACTGGAGGGTATGAATACAAATACAGGCTTCTGGATGAAATGACAATATATGTAAAGCTTCCTTTAGATTTGCTTGTTGGTTATAGTTCGGATGATCAAAATGGAAAAACCACTATTGATGTTGAGCGAATTAAATCAATTGAGTTACTTAAAAAGCCTAGTGAAAAATCAATTGAGATTATCGAAAATGCACGAAAGAGACAAAGTGAAAGTGAAAAGAACGAAGAGTGGGTTGATTATCAGGAACCTGTTTGGTATCACGAAATAATAACAGATCAAAAAAGAATTGATTATTTATCGAAATTCTTTTAAAAAGTACCGTGGTAAAACACAAAATTAATTTCTGGAATGTTTATGCTGATTAAAGAATATACATGTTAATAACGTATTGTTATTTGCTTTAAGTCAAGAAACCCTAAACCCTAAACCCTAAACTTGTGATATATGTTACAGGATAAAGAGTATTTAATTCGTTTAGCGCATACCAAAATGCCTTTTGGTAAGTACAAGGATTATTATTTAATAGATCTACCCGAACACTATGTGGTGTGGTATCAAAATAAAGGATTTCCTAAAGGAAAGTTGGGAGATATGCTCCAGTTGGTTTACGAACTTAAATTAAATGGTTTGGAGGATTTGATTCGTAATATTAAAAAGCAGTATCCTAAGTAAAATAGTTTTAAACGAGTTTCCTCGAGCATTAATTTGTAGTTTTATTGTATATTATTTTAATCACTAAAAAGGTAGGGAACACATCGTTGGTAAATAACTAAAAAACATTTCGGCATAACATCTTTTATTTTGTAAATTTGCCTGCGTTTATAAGCGCATCATGACAAGTACTACAAAATACATTTTTGTAACCGGGGGAGTTACATCATCATTAGGAAAAGGAATTATAGCGGCCTCTTTGGCCAAGCTATTACAAGCACAGGGATACAGGACAACCATTCAAAAATTAGACCCATATATTAATGTGGATCCGGGTACCTTAAATCCATACGAACATGGAGAGTGTTACGTAACAGAGGATGGTGCCGAAACCGATTTGGATTTAGGACACTACGAGCGGTTCTTAAATGTTCCAACAAGTCAGGCTAACAATGTTACAACCGGACGTATTTACCAAAGTGTAATAGAAAAGGAAAGGCGTGGGGAGTTTTTAGGTAAAACCGTGCAGGTGGTGCCTCATATAACCGATGAGATTAAAGAACGCATCCAGATTTTAGGAAATTCTGGGGATTACGATATTGTGATTACCGAAATTGGGGGGACTGTAGGTGATATTGAATCCTTGCCATATGTTGAAGCAGTACGTCAGTTACGTTGGGATTTAGGAGATAATAATGGGATCGTTATTCATTTAACTTTAGTACCATATTTGTCGGCAGCAGGAGAGTTAAAAACCAAACCGACACAGCACAGTGTTAAAACCCTTATGGAAAGTGGAGTCCAGGCAGACGTGCTAGTGTGTAGGACAGAACATGATTTACCAGTCGATTTACGAAGAAAATTAGCTTTGTTCTGTAATGTACGAGAAGAAGCGGTAATTCAATCTATAGACGCTTCTACAATATACGATGTGCCTAATTTAATGCTCGAAGAAGGCCTAGATAAAGTAGTTTTGAAAAAGCTTGCTCTTAAGAGTTCAATACCAGATATTACAAGATGGAACGAATTTTTAAAACGCCTTAAAAACCCTAGAACAGAGCTTACAATAGGGCTAATAGGAAAGTATGTTGAACTGCAAGACTCCTATAAATCTATTTTAGAGTCGTTTATTCATGCCGGTGCAGCAAATAATGTAAAAGTTAATGTAGAATCGATCCACTCCGAATATTTAAAAAGCGATAACGCTAAACTTAAGCTAGCGCATTTGGATGGCGTATTGGTAGCACCAGGGTTTGGAGAACGTGGTATTGAAGGTAAAATTGATGCCGTAAAGTATGTACGTGAAAATAACATTCCATTTTTAGGAATTTGTTTAGGAATGCAAATGGCAGTGATTGAATTTTCTCGTAATGTTTTAGGGATTGAAGATGCCTGCTCAACAGAAATGGATGCAACAACTAAAAATCCGGTGATCGATTTAATGGAAGATCAAAAAACAATCACCGATAAAGGCGGAACAATGCGTTTGGGCGCTTGGACTTGCGATTTAAAAGAAGGTAGTAAGGTGCGAGATATTTACAATGCCGAAAGTATTAAAGAGCGTCACCGCCACCGTTACGAATTTAATAGCAATTATAGAGAGCAAATGGAAGCAGCCGGGATGAAGGCTACGGGCTTAAATCCAGAAACTGGTTTGGTTGAGATTGTTGAAATACCATCACACCCTTGGTTTGTGGGGGTGCAATACCACCCAGAGTATAAAAGTACTGTAGCAAATCCGCATCCTTTATTTGTAGCTTTTGTTAAGGCTGCTTTAAGTCACAAAAAAGCTAAAGGTGTCAGTGTGGCAAAAAATCAATAGTGGATAGTTTTTTGATAATCGAAAACGTATCAATAAAAAGTATAAACAAATAAAGTTGTCACATTTTAGTAAAAGAGAGCATCGTATCAAGACGCCAATATTCATTAAGAGAGACATCAATTAGCATATGGAAGAAAAAAAGTTAGATATTAATTCGATAATAGGATTTGTTCTTATTTTCGGAATATTGATGTATATGCTTTGGCAAAACCAGCCAACGCCCGAAGAGTTAGAAGCCCAGAAAAAGGCACAACAAGAGCAGATAAATGCCGAAAAAAGTAAACAAGTACAGGAGCAGACAATAACAACTACAGCCGAAGATTTTTCAATTGGAGCCGAAGTCGACTCTTTAAAGTTACTTGAGTTAAAGAATAAATTAGGAGCGTTTGCCTATTCGGCTACTAAGGTAGCTTCAAAAGAAACGGTAGTTGAAAGTGACGTATTGGCATTAAAGTTTAATAGTAAAGGGGGCTACCTCTCTGAAGTTAAACTTAAAAAGTTTGTGAATTTTAATGACGAACCTATTTACATTGTTAAGGAAAACAATGCAGAATTCAATATTAATTTTGGAACTAACGACAGTAGAATATTAAATACTAAAGACCTGTATTTTGAGCCTACTGTAACAAAAAATGGGGGTAATATCGTCGTTTCAATGAAACTGAAGGTATCCGAGAATCAGTTTTTAGAATACCGCTACGAATTGAAAGCAGGTGACTATATGATGGATTTTACCATTCGGTCACAAGGTTTAAGCGGCGTTATAAATAGTTCGCAACCCATTAATTTAGACTGGAATCTTAAAACCTATCGCCATGCCAAAAGTATCACGTACGAAAATAGGTATACCGAATTGGTTTACGAATACGAAGGCGGAAAAGACGATTACCTTGGGCAACGGGAATTATCTGAGGATTCTGGAGAGGACGTAACTTATGTAGCCTTTAAACAACATTTTTTTACCTCTATTTTATTGGCCGATTCGCCGTTTAAAACAGGAGCGTTTACATCTGAGAATTTAGTTAGGGATGAAGAAATAGATACCGTTTTCACCAAAGCATTCACGGCTAAATTACCATTAGAACTTAATGGTGGCGAACTAAATAAAACAATGAATTGGTACTACGGACCGAGTGATTATAAAATCTTAAATGCTTACGATCGTAACCTTGACGAAATTGTGCCACTTGGTTGGGGAATTTTTGGATGGATTAACCGTTATGTGTTCATTCCTTTATTCGGATTTTTAGGCGGTATTTTACCTTATGGTTTTGCAATTATAGTAATGACCATTTTGGTTAGAATAGTCATGTCCCCGGTAACCTATAAGTCGTATTTGTCCCAAGCAAAAATGAAGGTTATAAAGCCTGAGATTACTGAGATATCAGAGAAGTATAAGGATAATGCCATGAAGAAGCAACAGGAAACTATGGCTTTATATAGTAAAGCAGGGGTGAGTCCAATGGCAGGGTGTTTACCAGCTTTAATGCAGTTACCTGTATTTTATGCTTTGTTCCAGTTCTTCCCGTCGGCATTCGATTTGCGTCAAAAAAGTTTCCTTTGGGCAGAAGATTTATCATCCTATGATACTATTGCAGAGTTGCCATTTCACATTCCATTTTATGGTGATCACGTGAGTTTATTTCCTATTTTGGCATCGGTAGCCATATTCTTTTACATGCAAATGACTACTGGTCAGCAAGTAGCGTCGCAACCAACGCAGGAAGGTATGCCAGACATGGGCAAGATGATGAAATATATGATGTATTTCTCGCCGTTAATGATGTTGTTCTTCTTTAACAACTATGCTTCTGGTTTAAGTTTGTATTATTTTATATCAAACTTAATTACCATTGGAATAATGTTGGTTATCAAGAATTTTATCATTGATGAAGATAAGATTCATGCTAAGATTCAAGAGAATAAAAAGAAGCCTAAAAAGCAAAATCGTTTTCAGCAAAAAATGGCTGAAATGATGGAACAGGCAGAAAAGCAAAAGCAAACGCAAAAGCGTAAGTAATAGAAAGCTGCCAAATGGCAGCTTTTTTTTATACAATTAGTTTGTCCGTTTTTCGTTTCATTTAGCACATTTAACCTTATAAATAGTCACTTATGAAATTTGTAATAGTTGCAGCTTTTTTACTAACAAGTACTTTGGTCATTTCACAAGATATTAATCAGTTTGATGAAAATGGGAAACGACACGGTATTTGGAAGAAAAACTTTGAAGGTACCAAGATTACAAGGTACGAGGGTGCATTTGTGCATGGTAAGGAAGTTGGATTGTTTAAATTTTATAAGAAAATAAATAACCAGCCGGTACTTGCTGCTACCAAGCAATTCAATGAAAACGATAACAAAGCAGAAGTTAAGTTTTATTCCTCTCAAGGTAAACTAATTAGTGAAGGGGTAATGGACGGGAAAACTTATATAGGCACTTGGAAATATTATCAAAAGAATTCGGATAAATTAATGACCATTGAGCATTACGACGATTCTGGAAATCTTGTAGGTGAACGGTTAGTATACTATCCAAACGGAGCGGTAGCAGAAGAGCAACATTACAAAAAAGGTAAATTGGATGGTGTTTCAAAATGGTACTCAGAAAAGAAGGTAGTTTTAAAAGAGTTTACATATGTAGATGGTAAATTACACGGCCAGTCCAAATACTATAGCCCTAAAGGAGATTTAGTAGTTGAAGGAGCTTATAAACATGGGAAAAAGCATGGTGTTTGGAAATATTATGAAGAGGGAGTGCTGAGAGAAGAAAAGAGCTTTTAACGGAGCCAGAGTAAATTAATAAGCAACAGATTGGGTTTTTTTATTTGTAAATTTGCAACATAAAATAAGCGTAAATAGACGGCTCCGTATGAACTGGAAATATGGAGCAAATAATTTAAAAAAGTTTGAACGTGTGAAACGAACATTAATAAAATTTAAACATTTTTTCACAAAAGGGAATGTTTAAAATTTTTAATGTGAGAACGAGTGCAACAAGAGCTTACATTCGTTCTTAATTTTATAATTAACATATAGTCAAAATAATTACTAAAATTTAAACGAATGAAAAGAGTAATAATCGGACTTTCAGGAGGGGTAGATTCTAGTGTGGCAGCCTTTTTGTTAAAAGAACAAGGCTACGAAGTGATTGGGCTGTTTATGAAAAACTGGCATGATGATTCTGTGACCATTTCTAACGAATGTCCGTGGTTAGACGATAGTAACGATGCCATGTTGGTTGCTGAGAAACTGGGAATACCATTTCAAACGGTCGATTTGAGCGAACAATATAAAGAGCGTATAGTTGATTATATGTTCCACGAATACGAAAAAGGAAGAACACCAAATCCAGATGTACTTTGTAATAGAGAGATCAAGTTCGATGTCTTTATGAAAATTGCTTTAGAGCTTGGGGCCGATTATGTCGCTACCGGACATTATTGTAGAAAAGGTGTTATAGAAAGGGATGGTAAGGAAATTTATCAGTTATTGGCAGGGGTAGATGGAAATAAAGATCAGTCGTATTTTTTATGTCAGTTGTCACAAGAGCAATTGGCCAAATCCTTATTCCCAATAGGAGAGTTAACAAAACCGGAAGTACGTGATATAGCAACTAAGCTAGATTTAGTAACTGCAGAGAAGAAAGATTCGCAAGGACTATGTTTTATAGGAAAGGTAAAATTACCAGACTTTCTTCAGCAACAATTAAAACCAAAAGAAGGCCTTATTGTAGAAGTACCAAAAGACCAGAATATTTATAAGCAAACAGCGCCTGTTTTTGATTCGGAAGAAGACAAGTTAAAATACTTATCTCGTAAAATAGATTATAAAGTCGATTTAGGTAAGGTTGTAGGGAAACATCAAGGAGCACATTATTTCACGAAGGGACAACGTAAAGGCCTTGCTGTTGGCGGAACAGTAGAGCCACTTTTTGTAATAGATACCGATGTTGAGGATAATGTTATATATACCGGACAGGGTAAAGAACATCCAGGGTTGTTAAAAAAAGCCTTGTTTGTTGCTAACGATGAGTTACACTGGATTCGCGAGGATTTGGCTTTGCAATCTGGTCAGACCATGCAGGTAAAAGCTCGTATTAGATATCGCCAGCCCTTACAAACGGCAACATTGCATAAGGTAGAAGGCGGTTTGTACGTAGCGTTTAATGCCTTTCAATCTGCCATTACCGAAGGACAATTTGTTGCGTGGTACATAGATGACGAGTTAATAGGTTCCGGAGTAATTTCGTAACTTGCCATGACCAAATCTGGTTATAGTGAAACGAGCATTAACAAATTTTAAGGATTTCTTCATAAAACGATTGCTATTTGTTGGTCTGCTGTGCTTTCAGTTTTATGCTTCTGCCCAACAAGATGCTTGGGTGTATATGGTTGATAAAGAAAACGTAACAGCTTCCATTGCCAATCCAATTACAATACTTACCCAGAAGGCCATAGATAGAAAAGCAGTTCATAACGTAGCTATTGATGAGCGGGACGTTCCTGTAAACGAAAGTTATATAGCCCAGTTAAAAAATAGTACAGGTATTACCGTTATGGCCAAATCCAAATGGTTTAATGCAGTACACGTTAGAGGAAGCCAACCAGATATTCAGGCTCTTGAGAACCTAGCATTTGTAGAGCATGTAGATTTTGCAAATAAAAGTTTGAACACTTCAAAAGCAGTTAGAAAAGTAAAGGTTTCGAAGTTTAAAGAAACCTACGCCATGTTCAATTACGGTAATGCCTCCAATCAAATAGAAATGTTTAATGGCGATAAATTGCACGAGGCCGGTTATACAGGAACAGGTATGACCGTTGCTGTTTTAGATGCTGGCTTTCCAAATGTAAATACCATGGTCGCTTTTAAGCGCTTAAGAGATGCAGGTAACCTAAAGGGAGGTTATGACTTTGTGAACAGAGAGGATAATGTGTATGCAAATACAACAAGTAACCATGGCACGTTGGTACTAAGTGATATGGCTGGGTATATCGAAAACCAATTTGTAGGAACCGCACCCGATGCATCCTACTATTTGTTTATAACCGAAGATGCCCTTAGTGAAAACCCAGTAGAAGAAAGTTATTGGGTAGAAGCAGCTGAGCGTGCGGATAGCTTAGGGGTAGATGTTATAAACACTTCCTTGGGATATACAACTTTCGACAATCCGAATTATAACTATACAACATCCAATATGGATGGTAAAACAGCCTTTATAACCCGTGGAGCCAATATAGCTTTCGAAAAAGGCATGTTGCTTGTAAATTCTGCAGGAAACTCTGGAAATGATAGTTGGGGGATAGTAGGGGCTCCTGCCGATGCAGCGGGTGTTTTTACTGTTGGAGCGGTTGATGCTAGCGGAAATTATGCAGCATTCAGTTCCAGGGGTAGTGCTTTGCAACCAACCCATAAGCCAGATGTAGTTGCACAAGGACAAGCAAGTTATGTGATATTTGAAAACGGGGCAATTGGGACAGCAAATGGAACATCGTTTAGTTCTCCTATTATGACAGGAGGTATGGTTTGTTTGTGGCAAGCTTTACCAGATAAAACAAATGCAGAGATTATGCAATTGGCAAGAGCATCGGCATCTCAATATGAAATGCCCGATTATAATTTAGGTTTTGGTATTCCTAATTTGGAATTGGCACTTAATATAGCTCTAGATGAAGCCCCAAAAGATGATTCGGATAACCTGCTCATATATCCAAACCCTGTAGAGGCTTCTTTATTTGTTAAAACAGCATCAGATAATTTTCCAATAACTATTAATCTTTTTGATATACTCGGAAAACAGGTGCTACAATCAACACTTTCAGATCCTGAAGATGTGTTGGATGTGTCTACTTTGGCAAACGGAATATATATAGTTAGCGTATTTGCGGCAGATATTACAAAAACCTTTAAGCTTATAAAAAAATAATGACCAATAGAATAACCAAATTATTTGGTATTGAATATCCCATTATTCAGGCTGGTATGGTATGGAATAGTGGATGGCGTTTGGCTTCGGCTTCCAGTAATTCAGGTATTTTAGGACTTATAGGGGCGGGATCTATGTATCCAGATGTGTTACGTGAGCACATTCAAAAATGTAAAAAAGCAACCAATAAGCCTTTTGGTGTTAATGTACCCATGCTGTATCCCAATATCCAGGAGATTATGGATATTATTGTGGAAGAAGGGGTGAAAATCGTGTTTACCTCTGCCGGAAACCCTAATACATGGACTCGTTGGTTACAGGATCACGGTATAACCGTAGTACATGTGGTTAGTAGTGTTAAGTTTGCCCTAAAGGCGCAAGAAGCTGGTGTTGATGCAGTGGTAGCCGAAGGCTTTGAGGCAGGCGGCCACAATGGTAGGGATGAAACAACAACATTAACCTTAATACCTATGGTTAAAGAACAGGTACATGTGCCTGTTATAGCGGCAGGGGGAATAGCTACAGGAAAAGCAATGTTGGCGGCGATGGTTTTGGGCGCCGATGGCGTACAGGTAGGGAGTCGGTTTGTTGCAAGTGAAGAATCATCAGCCCATAAGAATTTCAAACAAATGGTGGTCGATGCTAAAGAAGGTGATACCCAGCTTACATTAAAAGAGTTAGCACCCGTACGATTGATAAAAAATAAATTCTACAAAGACATTGAGGAATTATACAAAACAGCACCTAGCCCAGATGCATTGAAGCAATTGTTGGGACGGTCTAGAGCCAAACGAGGCATGTTTGAAGGCGATTTGGAAGAAGGTGAATTGGAAATTGGACAGGTATCTGGATTAATTCATGATATTAAGCCAGTAGCCCAAATAGTTCATGATATGGTACAAGAATTTGAAAAAGCGAAACAAAATGTGCTTACATTATAATTAATAAAAACTTAAAATGGGAAATTTTAGACACACGGTCTTTTTCTGGTTGAAAAAACCAGATGATCAGTCAGATAGAAATGCTTTCGAAACTTCTTTAAAAAAGTTTATAGACAGTTCGGTATTTGTAAAAACCAAACATTTGGGAACACCGGCCAACACACCACGTGAGGTAGTCGATAATTCCTTTACCTATTGTTTGGTAGTCGACTTTGTAACCAAAGAGGCTCACGATAAATATCAAGAAGAACCAGCACATAAATTGTTTATAGAAGAATCCAGTAATTTATGGGATAAGGTGTTGGTTTACGATTCAGAAAACATATGGTGATCGATTGATAGTTCTACAGTAAGGTTTTAAAAGGAATAAGGGGAAAATTAATTTTCCCCTTACCATTGAAACCAGAAGCCATAATATTTTTAATCCCTATAAAATAAAAGCTAAATGGTTTTATAATGTTTGTTGCGTATTTGTATGCCTAAAAGGGGAACTTAGGTTTTACAAAGATAGAAAATAAAATACTGTATTACAGTTTGTTGTAGCTGTTTGTTAACATTAAATAAGGTCAATGTATCAAATGCCTAGTTTTAAAATTACTTTAAGCAAATTGTAAAGACTATTTTTGCGCCATGAATTTAAGGGACTACACAAAAGAGTTTAAATACAATTGGCAATTAGCTTCTCCTGTAATGTTGGGTATGCTGGGGCATACCTTTGTTAGTTTTATAGATAATATTATGGTAGGCCAATTGGGAACAGCCGAGCTGGCAGCAGTTTCTTTAGGAAATAGCTTTATGTTCATTGCCATGTCCTTGGGGATTGGGTTCTCAACGGCTATAACACCCTTAATTGCTGAAGCAGATGCCGCTAATAATTATTTAAGGGGAAAATCATCCTTTAAGCATGGTTTGTTTTTATGCACGGTTTTGGGTGTGCTGTTGTTTATCATGATACTATTAGCCAAGCCGTTAATGTATTTAATGAAGCAGCCTGTAGAAGTTGTTGAATTGGCTATTCCATATTTAGATTTGGTAGCTTTTTCGTTAATCCCTTTAATTATTTTTCAAGGTTTTAAGCAATTTAGTGATGGCCTATCTATGACTAGGTTGCCTATGTATGCTACATTATTGGCCAATATCATAAATGTTATTCTTAATTATGTGCTCATTTTTGGAAAGTTTGGTTTTCCGCAACTAGGTATTGTTGGAGCAGCTTATGGCACATTAGTCTCCCGAATTGTTATGGTGTGGTATATATGGTATTTATTAAAAGGGAAGGAGAAGTCTAAAGATTATGTGACTAATATTAAAATTTTTGTCTTAGATAAGCTAATGCTTAAAAAGATTATTAATCTAGGAGCACCCAGTGCCATGCAAATGTTCTTTGAAGTCGCTATTTTTACGGCGGCAGTGTGGTTAAGTGGGCTTTTAGGAAAGAATCCACAAGCAGCAAATCAGATTGCTTTAAACTTGTCTTCGATGACCTTTATGGTAGCTATGGGCTTAAGTGTAGCATCAATGATTCGGGTTGGAAATCAAAAGGGATTACATAATTACACCGATTTGCGAAGGATCGCCTTTTCCTTGTTTATGTTGGGAACCATGTTGGCTTGTTGCTTTGCTATACTATTCTTTGCGTTTCATGAAGAGTTACCTAAGCTATATGTCGATTTTGATGATGCTCATAACCTCGCAGATAATACCGAAGTAGTAAACATTGCGTCAAAGTTGTTAATTGCTGCTGCGATTTTTCAAATTAGCGACAGTATTCAGGTTTTGGTATTAGGCGCTTTGCGCGGACTGCAAGATGTTAAGATACCTACGTTTATTACATTTGTATCCTATTGGCTTGTTGGATTTCCAATTAGTTGGTTCTGTGGTAAGGAATCTGCATTTGGAAGTTTTGGAATTTGGATGGGCTTACTGGCCGGTTTAACGACTGCGGCTATTTTGTTGTATATTCGATTTAATTATTTAACTAAAAAACTTATTGTAGGAAGTGCATAAAGTGCTTAAAGAGGCTAAAATGAGTTAGCACTGAAAAGCTTAAATTTGTTTATGACGGATAAAGAGTTTGTGAAAAAAAATAGAAAAAGAACTTTAGAATTTGCTGTTCAGATGCTAAGAGTGTCCTCAAGCATACCTTAGACTCCAGAAGCAAGGAAGATTTTAAAAATAAAATAAAGATTTGCTTGGAGAAGCTAGTGAAATAGATTATTGGTTAGAGATAATAGAAACATTGAACTGGGGAGATAATACTATTTTAAGCGGTTTAAGAAAAGAGGCTAAAGAACTTTTGGCTATATTTACTCAAAAAGAATTCCTCGACGCTCAGCGTCGGGGTTTCCGTTGAAATTGTCATTCCCGCTAAAACGGGAATCTAAATACAGAATTTCGTTTTTTGACCTTGTGAGGTCAAAATGAAACGAGCGAAACCTGTACTGAGCTTGTCGTAGTATACCCCTATGGCTCTGCCTCGGGGATAGTTCGTTTCAAGAAATTCTTTATTTCAATAGCTAATAAATTATAACTTTGACAAAAATAATTTTTAGTGCAATTTAGGCACTTGAAACTTAAAACTTAAGACTTAAAAATGACACTTCCAAAGTTTATTCTTGGTGATAATACCAATTTTCCAAATGCTATTTTTGTAATTCATACCGAATTTCCACGATTCATTATCAATCTTGAAGATGATGAAATAGAATGGTTTGAAGAATTTAGTAAAGAAGACGAAAAAGAGTTGGTTGCAGAAACAGAAACGATGATAAAATTGGCAACCGACTTTTATGATAGTGAAATAGCTAAATATGAAGAATAATAAAGTATTAATTGAGAATTAACTGTTTTTGGAAATGATCGATACCCTTTTAGAATACGATACAGCGTTATTTTTGTTTTTAAATAATTTAGGTTCTGAGCCTTGGGATAATTTGTGGTTACTAATCACTAATAAGTTAACATTTATTCCTTTATATGCGTTTTTGTTGTTTTTATTATATAAAAAATACGGATTAAAGACGCTTCTTGTGCTTGTGGTGCTTATTGCACTCATGATCACTTTTACCGATCAGATAACCAATGTTTTTAAGCGAGGCTTCGAGCGTGCCAGGCCGTGTAGGGCTGAAGGGGTTATGGATCAAATGCGGTTTATAGCGGTACGATGTGGGAAATACGGTTTTTTCTCGGGGCATTCTTCAAATTCGATGGCAACCGCGGTATTTGCGGGTTTACTGCTAAGACCTTATTATAGAAACCTTATTTTTATATTGTTGTTGTGGAGTGCAATAGTTGCTTATAGTAGAATTTATGTAGGGGTACATTATCCGCTGGATATTATTTGTGGTTTGACTTTCGGTGCACTTTCAGGGTTTTTGTTTTATAAGTTGTTTTTTTATATAAAGAACAGGTTTTTGGATACTTAAGAGTAAAAGTTATGCATAGTTGGGTAATTGTAATTGAGAGCAACGAGAGTTAACATGCGTTTCCGATTTTATAATTAACATAAAATAAGGTAATTATTAAAATTTAAACAAATGAAGATCTTGGTAACCGGTGCAGCAGGTTTTATTGGTTCGCATACCGCAGAGCGTTTAAGTAAAATGGGGCATGAAGTAGTCGGGGTTGATAATTTTTCGCCATACTATGATGTAAAACTTAAACGGTCAAATGAAAATGTACTAAAGGATAGCGGTATATATATTATTAACAAAGATTTAAGGGACAGTGATTTAAGAGAGCACTTGCCCAAAGATGTAAATTACATTTATCATTTTGCTGCGCATCCAGGGATTTCATCTCATTCTTCATTTCATGATTATTTAAGTAATAATATTTTAGGAACTAAGAACCTAGTCGATTATGCTTTGCAATTACCAGACTTAAAACTTTTTGTCAACATAGGAACGTCTTCTGTTTATGGCTTGGAAGCTACTTGTTCTGAAATTAGTGAACCCAAACCGGCATCGTATTACGGTGTTACAAAACTGGCAGCCGAGCAGTTGGTGTTGCAAAAAAGTAGGGAACAGAAACTAAATGCCTGTTCTTTGCGTTTGTATTCTGTTATAGGCCCTAGGGAGCGACCAGAAAAACTATATACAAAGTTAATAGCCTCAGGAATAAAAAAGGAAACATTCCCATTGTTTGAAGGAAGCCAAAATCATATAAGAAGTTTTACTTATGTTGGCGACATTGTTGATGGTGTAGTGGGGGTAATAGGGAAAGAAGCACTTGTAAATACCCAGGTTATTAATTTGGGAACGGAGGCAGAGCATACTACTAAGCAAGGAATAGAAGCAGTAGAAGCTGTTTTAGGAACGTCAATAACCATTAAAACACTACCAAAACGTACTGGCGATCAATTACGTACCAAGGCTAATATAGATAAAGCCAAGGCTTTACTTAATTATAATCCGCAAACCACCCTTGCGGAAGCGGTTAAACAACAAGTAGCCTGGTACAAACACCATATTTTATAAATTCAGTAAATAATCGGCTGCAGCAAATGGTGTTGTTTCATTAGCTTTTATAAGTTCTAATTGTTGCTCTAATTCCTTTTTTATATCCGGTCTGTTAAAAAAATGAGATTTTAATTGTGTTTCAATAGTTTGTATAAGCCAAAATTTATTCTGCTCTTGGCGCTTTTTTTCAAAGTAATGGTTTTTGGAAGTAATGGCAATATAGTCAGAAATTAGCTTCCAAACACTGTCTATGCCTTCATTTTGTAATGCACTGCAAAGCATTACCTTAGGCTTCCATCGGGATGCCTTTATGGGGTATAATTGAAGTGCTTTATTAAACTCAACTTTTGCCAATTGGGCATGTTTTAAGGTGTCTCCATCGGCCTTGTTAATAACGACAGCATCTGCCATTTCCATAATACCGCGCTTAATACCTTGTAGCTCATCGCCAGCACCGGCTAATTTCAGTAGCAAAAAGAAATCGACCATACTGTGAACGGTAGTTTCACTCTGCCCAACGCCAACAGTTTCTATAATAATGACATCAAAACCGGCAGCTTCACATAAAATAATGCTTTCCCTTGTTTTTCTTGCAACACCCCCTAAGGAGTCTCCAGAGGACGAAGGGCGAATAAAAGCGTGTTCATCTTTTACGAGAGCTTCCATACGGGTTTTGTCCCCCAAAATACTTCCTTTACTAAGGGAGCTACTGGGGTCTATGGCCAGTACGGCAACACGTTTGCCTTTTGATGTTAGATATTTGCCAAAAGCTTCAATAAAGGTGCTTTTTCCAACTCCGGGAACCCCCGTAACGCCTATACGGATTGACTGATTCGCATAAGGCAAACAAGCTTTAATAATTGCATTGGCCTGTTTTATGTGCGAAGGGTGATTACTTTCAATTAGTGTAATGGCCCTACTTAAAGCAACTGTATCACTTTTTAAAATAGAAGCAACTAGCGCTTTTGTGTTTAGTTTGGTGTTGCGCTTTGTTCGAATATTTTTAATAGCCCGAGTGTTCGTGTCTTTTGGTTGGGACACGCCTTTGTTTTCATGTAAAGCCGATGTTTTTTCTTTAGCCACAAATACGCATTTCTTTATCTAAGTTACAATTTTAATTTGAGACTTAATACAGCGAATGAATAGTGTAGGTTATTTTAATGGAACAGCTATTTTTGTGTCATCCCATGCCATGGTTAGTGATAGATTGTCGGTAGAATTATCAAAAGCAATAGTAAATTGCTCTATGGATGCATTTAATTTTTCTACTGGAACATCAATATTTAATATGTCATAATTTGGATCCCACATAGGTTTCATTTCATTGTCAACACCCCAAGGATATTGTTTAGAATTAAAAATGACGGTCCAGGTACTATCCTTGGGTACCGTCCACAAAGTGTATTTTCCAGCAGGTAAGGAGTTGCCTTCTATGTTAAGAGGTTTGTTGGTTTTAAATGTGGTGGCTTCATTAGCTCCTGTACGCCATACTTGATTATAGGGAACCAAAGCACCAAAAATTTCACGTCCCTTTTTGTAAGGGCGGTTGTAAAAAACCTCTAATTTTAGATCATTAAGCTTAAATTCAACCTTATCCTTTGGACTTAACCGTGAAGAGAAAATATTCTCAACAAAAACAGAATACATAAAAAGTCCTAAAGCAATGAGTGATAAAATAATCAAAGTGCGCTTCAAAAAGGTGTTCATAAAGTGAATTTTTTTAGTGGGTAAATATACTTTAAAAAGTAATGATTTATAAAATGCAAACGTACATTTCTTTAGCTTTGTTATATAGAGTTGGAAAATAATTTGTATATCCGTAATATGTTATAATGCAAAAAACATTGTTTTGTCATTCCCGATATTTCGGCAAGCTCAACACAGGCTTTAGAGGGATCTCTTTAACAATTAAAATATTCTTCACTTCGGCACGCTCCGTTCTGGATGACAGAAGCGGTTTGTTGGGTAGTAAATAACAATAATCAACAATTAATCGTCAATTCATAGGTTCTAGGTTTCAAGTTAAAAGTTAAAAGTTAAAAGTTATGGAGTTATGAGGTTATGTAGTTATGTAGTTGTGGGGTTATGCAGTTGTCAAGTCTTGAAATTAGAGGTCAAAGGCGAAAAGTGAAAAGATCCAAGTTTCAAGCAAAAAGCAAAAAGCAAAAAGTTAAAAGTGAAAAGTTGTGAACCAACAACCACTAGTCAATAGTCAATAGTCAATACCCAATACCCATTACCCAATAATCAATCGTTAATTCATAGGTTTTGGGTTCTAGGTTTCAAGTTTAAAGTTAAAAGTTTAAAGTTATGAGGTTATGAGGTTATGTTGTTATCTAGTTATGTAGTTATGTAGTTATGTAGTTGTGGGGTTATACAGTTGTCAATTCATGAAATTAGAGGTCAAAGGCAAAAAGCAAAAAGTTAAAAGTTAAAAGTTAAAAGTTAAAAGTGAAAAGTTGGAAGAGGGAAGCTGGAAGTTAGGAGACGGGAGACGGAAGGTTAAAAAGTTTAATGTCATTCAGAGGAAGACTAGCAGCCGACCGAAGAATCTGTTATTTGAGAGTGAGATTCTTCACTGCACTGCGTTACGTTCTGAATGACAATTGGAAGTTAGGGGTTAAAAAGTTTAATGTCATTCAGAGGAAGGCTAGCAGGCGACTGAAGAATCTGTTATTTGAGAGTGAGATTCTTCACTGCACTGCGTTACGTTCTGAATGACAATTGGAAGTTAGGGGTTAAAAAGTTTAATGTCATTCAGAGGAAGACTAGTTACCGACTGAAGCATCTGTTGATTGGGAGTTGGTTTTTTCATTGCGTTGGGCTCTTAAAAACAGAATTTAGCATTTTAACCTTGGTTTTTCACCACGCATCGCCCACTACGCCTAATAAATAAAAAAAATATGTAGCTTTGTGAATAATCAATCAGTCTTCTTATGCAAAGGCCCTTTTTAATTGCTATCCTACTTATTAGTGTGTTTTGTGTATCGTGCATTCCATATAAGGACACGCTGTATTTACAGAATAAAGAGCAGGCAACCGATTCAACAAACGTACTGGTAGAACAACAAAAGCCGTATCGGGTACAGATTAACGATATATTGAACATACGTATTAAGGTGACCGACCAGGACAATGTACAAATATTCAATCCTATTGGGGAAGGAAATTTAAACGCTACAGCCGGCGAACGTGCCTATTTCGATGGGTTTACGGTAGATCTGCACGGGAATATCCGTATTCCGGAATTGGGTAAGCTTAATGTATTGGGGTATACCACCGAGGCTATCGAGCAAAAGATCAAGGAGAAACTCCTGGCAGAGCAGTTCAAGGAAACGGCTAATATTTTTGTGACGGTTAAATTAACGGGCTTACGCTTTACAACCTATGGTGAAATAAATGGTAGGGGAACAAAAACATTGTATCAGGATCGTGTCAATATTTTTGAGGCCATTGCCAATGCCGGTGATATACCCGATACGGGCAACAAAAAAGATGTCTTGATTATTAGGCAGTACCCACAGGGACAAAAGATACACCATATTGACCTAACGGATGTTAATGTTATGCAATCGCCTTATTACTATATCCAGCCTAACGATATGATCTATGTAAAGCCTTTAAAGCAAAAGGCTTGGGGCACGGGTACAACGGCCCTACAAAACATAGGCGCTATAGCGACTGTGTTGTCTTTGGTAACGACCTCTATTTTATTATTTCAACGTATCTAAGCCTATGTCGTATAACGAATTTGAAGATCTCGACCATATAGAATCCAAGGGGATGACCTTCGATTTTAAAGGTTTTTTATTTAAGGTCCTACATTTGTGGAAGCTTATCTTTTTAAGTATTGGGGTGGCACTGGTTATTGCTTATTCCATTAATGTTCGGAAGCAAAATGTGTATCGTTTGGGCGCTTTAATCTCCATAGAAAATGACCAGAATCCCTTTTTTACGGCCAATACCAGTATATCTTTTAATTGGGGCGGTGTGTCAGGAAAAGTAGGAAAGATAATAACGACTTTAGGGACTCGCCGTCATAACGAGCTGGTGGTCGATTCGTTGCAGTATTACATGCAGTACCTGGTACAGGGCAAGTACCGCAAAGAGGATATATACAAACGCGCACCTTTTTATGTAGAACTAGACAAGACCAAAGGCCAATTGTTGGGGATGCCTATTGGAATCCGTTTTTTAAATGACAGTATATATGAGGTGTTTGGCGAATTCGAATCGCCTATGGGAACGGTGCAACGTTATGGAGACAAATCGAAAGATCAGGTGGTGTTACCGGTAGGCGCTTTTAAGCAGCAGTTTCGTGTTGGCGATCTGGTACAACTCCCATTTTTAAACCTTCACTTGTATAAACGCCCTGGGTGTACTATTGTTCCCGAATCTGAGTATTACCTGCAGTTCTTAAATTTTGACGGCATGGTCCATTCGTATTCGCGGGCGGTGAGTGCTGCTCCCAGTTCTAGGACCAGTTCGGTACTTCACTTGGGTATGAATGGAACTAACAAAGCCAAGATTGTCGATTATTTAAATACAACGGTTGCTATACTAAGTCAAACCGAATTGCGGCTTAAGAATTTGTACGCGACCAATACCATTAAATTTATTGATAGTAGTTTGGCGGCAGTGAATGTGAAGTTAAAAGATGTAAACGATGAGATGAATAGTTTTAGGAAGCAAAGCCGGGTATTTGATGTGGATGCGGAAGTTGCAAATGTTTCATCAAAACTTAAGGATTTTGATGTCGATAAGGAAGGCATTCAAAACAAACTCAAATATTTGGATCTTTTAGATAATTATTTGCGTACCAAAACCGATTATAGCCATATTGCAGCGCCTACCTCGGTGGGTATTGAGGAAGGGAATATTCTAGCTAGTGTCGGTAAAATTACTGCGTTAGCAATAGAACGGCAAAATCTAGAAGCGACCACCAAAGAGGGATCCAGTTTGTTTAAGGAATTGGACAGCCGGATCGATGCCGAAAAGAATGTGTTGTTTGAGATTATTGCTGCTACTACAAATACTTTGGGAATTCAGTTACAGACCATCAACCGTCAAATCGCGAAAATGGAAGCTAAACTAAGTGATTTGCCAGAAGAGCAACAGCAATACCTTAAGATTCAACGTAAATTAGATTTAAGTCAGGAAGCTTATAATGTGTATTTGGCCAAGCGCAGTGAAGCGGCTATAGTGAAAGCAGCTAATGTGTCGGATATTTCGATTATCGATGAGGCTAAAGACATAGGTAATCCACCTATTGGGCCGAATAAAAGCTTAAACTATATGTTGGCTTTAATGGTTGGCTTCATGGCGCCATTGGTCCTTATTTTTGTGGTCTTTTTACTGGATACCACCATTCACGGATCCGATGAGGTGGAGCGTTTGTCCAGTATTCCTATTTTAGGGCTGGTAGGGAAGTATAATTACAAGAATAACCTAGTTGTTTTTGAGAAACCCAAGTCTGCGGTTGCAGAATCGTTTCGGGCCATTCGTTCCAGTCTTCAGTTTTTTTATAAAAAACAAGAATATAATAAGGCTTTGGGACGTACCTTAATGATAACCTCTTCGGTGAGTGGGGAAGGGAAAACCTTTTGTTCTATTAATGTTGCCACGGCCTATGCCTTGTCGGGGAAGAAAACCATTTTACTGGGATTGGATTTACGTAAACCCAAGATATTTAATGACTTTAATATCGAAAATGACCATGGGGTCGTAAACTACTTGATGGGCGAAAAAGCGTTTGATGAGGTGTTGAACACTACGCATATATCTAATTTGGACGTGGTTACCTCGGGTCCCATACCACCAAACCCCTCGGAATTGTTAATGGGGAGCGATCTGACGGAATTAATAGACCGGCTACGGGAGTCTTACGATATGATTGTACTGGATACCCCGCCCTTAGGCTTGGTAACGGATGCTTTGGAGTTGTCTAATTACGCCGATACAACGCTTTTTGTGATCCGACTGGATTATACCAAAAAGGGTATGCTGCAACTCGTCAATGCCAAGTACCGTAATGGTGAGCTTAAAAACATTAGTTTTATACTCAACTTCTATAAGCATAAAACGAACCAAAATTATGGCTATGGTTATGGCTACGGCTATGGTTACGGCTATGGGGTATATGGGGAGGCTTACCATCAGTCCGATAAAAAGAAAGGGCTTTTGGCCAGGTTGCGTAAATGGGTGTCGTAAGTTAGAAGTTTAGAAAAGTTTCAAGTTTCAAGTTTTAGGTTTTAAGTTTTAAGTTTGGAGGTCTCAAATTTCAAGTTATAAATTTAAGAACTAATTAATAATCAATAGACAATAATCAATAGCCAATCACCAACAACCAATAGCCAATCACCAACAACCAACAACCAACAACCAGAAACCAACAACCAGCAACCAGCAACCAATCGTCAATAATCAATCTTAAGTTGTCATTCAGAGGAAGGCTTGCAGCCGACCGAAGAATCTGTTATTTGAGAGTGAGATTCTTCACTGCACTGCGTTACGTTCTGAATGACAGAGGCGGTTTGTCGGGCAGTCTATAACCAACAACCAATAGCCAACAGCCAACAACTAATAGCTAATAGCTAATAGCCAATCACCAACAACCAGCAACCAGCAACCAACAACCAGCAACTAGCAACCAACAACCAACAACCAACAATCAGCAACCAACAACCAACAACCAACAACCAGCAACCAACAACCAGCAACTAGCAACTAGCAACCAACAACCAGCAACTAGCAACCAACAACCGGCAACCAGCAACCAGCAACTAGCAACCAACAACCAGCAACCAACAACCAATCGTCAATCCTCAATCAAAAGAGTATTAATTCTTTAGATATGCATGTTCCGACTTCGGTTTACAGACAAACTTTAAACTATATTGAGTATATTAGCCCTGAACTTAAAACCCCAAAATATTGAACCGTTCCAGTGATGATACTTGGTTGTATACCATCTCTTCAAAGCGTAAGTTGATAGACTTTAATTTTAGAGAACTATGGCGGTATCGGGATTTGCTGTTTTTATTTGTGAAACGCGATGTTGTTACGGTATATAAGCAAACCATATTGGGCCCCTTATGGTATTTAATACAGCCTTTATTTACTGCGCTTACCTTTACTTTAATATTTAATAAGGTAGCCAATATAGAAACGGGAACTGTACCGCCCTTTTTGTTCAATTTGGCAGGGATTTCTGTTTGGAATTATTTTAAGAATTGTTTACAGGCTACTTCTGATACTTTTCGCAGCAATGCGGGTATTTTTAGTAAGGTCTATTTTCCACGCCTTATTTCGCCTTTATCGGTTGTTATTTCAAACCTGATTAAGTTTGGTATTCAATTACTTATTTTTATAGGGTTTTATGTGTATTATTATACACAAGGTGCAGCTGTGTCGCTAAATAGTACTTTGGTATTTTTTCCGGTTTTAATAATTTTAATGGGATTGCTTGGATTGGGGCTTGGTATGGTTATATCGTCGATGGTTACCAAATATAGGGACTTAAAATACCTGCTTAATTTTGGCGTACAGTTGCTTATGTATACATCGGCTGTTATGTATCCGTTGGCATTGATGCGCGAAAAATTACCACGATTTGCCTGGTTGGTAGAGTATAACCCTATGGCTTATGTTATAGAAGCTGCACGGTATATGCTATTGAGTACGGGAACCCTTTCAGTAAATGGTATTGTTTATACAGCAATAGTTACAATGTCAATTTTGTTTATAGGATTGGTTGTTTTTAACAAGACAGAGAAAAGTTTTATAGATACGGTTTGAAAGGTCTGGGAGTTATGGAGTGATGGGGTTAAGGGAGGCTTAGCATGGTAGTGAGGGGCTGAACCCTCCGACTAAATGCTGTGCATTTAGCCACCTCCCTTAGGTTTAAGGGAGGAGTTTTTTGTGTTGGAGGGTTTTCGTGGGGTTGGCCTAATAAAGTGTACCCTTAGGTTTAAGGGAGGAGATTTTTGTGTTGGAGGGTTTTCGTGGGGTTGGCTTAATAAAGTATAATTAAAATAAAATGTAAAGAATAGCGATGGGCGTTATTTTAAAAGCGGAACATATAAGTAAACAATACCGTTTGGGAGTCATTGGAACGGGAAGCTTAAAGGACGACCTTACGCGTTGGTGGTATCGTATACAGGGTAAGGAGGATCCTTTTTTAAAGGTAGGGGCTGTTAATGATCGTAGTACACAAGCCGATAGCGATTATGTATGGGCTTTACAGGATATTAGTTTTGAAGTACAGCAAGGCGAAGTGTTAGGGATTATTGGAAAGAATGGTGCAGGCAAGTCCACGCTTTTAAAAATATTGTCCCGCGTTACCGCTCCTACCACTGGAAGTATTAAGACGAAAGGGCGTATCGCCTCTTTATTGGAAGTAGGTACTGGATTTCATCCGGAATTGACCGGACGCGAGAATATTTACTTGAATGGGGTTATTTTAGGAATGACCAAAGCCGAGATAGCAGGTAAAGAGGCCGAGATTATTGACTTTAGTGGCTGTGCTCGTTATATTGATACACCTGTTAAGCGGTATAGTAGTGGGATGCGGGTGCGATTAGCTTTTGCGGTAGCGGCTTTTTTAGAACCCGATATTTTGGTTATTGATGAGGTGTTGGCGGTAGGAGATGCCGAATTTCAGAAAAAAGCCATTGGTAAAATGCAGGATATAAGCAAAGGTGAGGGGCGTACCGTATTGTTTGTGAGTCATAATATGGCCGCTGTGAAGAGTTTGTGTACCAGAGCGATGGTTTTAGTTAATGGGCATATAGCTTTTGAAGGAAGTACCGATGCCGCTGTTAGCCTTTATTTAAAAGGCGGGGCAGAAATATTTAATAACAAGACTTTTGGAGCAGATTATGATCAAGACATTTTTACCTTGCAAAGTATTTGTGCGAAAAACAAAGTAAAATCTGCTAATGAACCTATTGTAGAGGATGCCGAAATTGAATTACTTACTGATATTTTGATTAAAACTGAAGAAACTGAGCGATATCATATCACTTATCATTTGGTGAATGAATTGGGAGTCCCGATGTTTTCATTTTCGAATACGGATGTCTCTTTAAGAACAGGACGTAATTTGTTAAGCTGTTATTTTCCAAATGGATTTTTACAATCGGGACAATATTTTTTGTCTTTATATATTGTTGAGGATAGGCATCATGCTATTTTTATAGAGAAAGATATTTACAGTTTTGTTGTTGTGGATGCTCCAAGAAGACTTGGAGTTTACATGGGGAGAGAACCCGGATATATTAAGCCTCAATTTACTTGGGAAAACAGAGAATAGATGATTAACGTAACCAAAACTTTTTTACCGCCACAGGAAGAATATCAGGCTATTTTAAAGCGTGCCTGGGATGCCGGGTGGTTGACTAATCGTGGTGTTTTGGTAAGAGAACTGGAGGCCAAATTAAAGGCTTATTTAGGAGTTTCCAATATACTGGCGACTACTAATGGTACACTTCCATTGCAAATCGCTATTAAAGCTTTAGGTTTAAGCGGAGAGATCATCACTACGCCATTTAGCTATGTAGCTACTACGTCCAGTATTGTTTGGGAGGGCTGTACCCCTGTATTTGTAGACATTCACCCTGAGTATTTAACCATCGATGAAACTAAAATTGAAGCTGCTATTACTTCAAAGACTAGTGCTATTTTAGCGACCCATGTATTTGGAAATCCGTGTCATGTTGAGGCCATACAGGTTATAGCCGATAAATACAATTTAAAAGTGATTTATGACGGTGCTCATGCCTTTGGGGTAACTTATAAAGGACAATCGTTATTTAATTATGGAGATATAAGTACTTGTAGCTTTCATGCCACAAAAGTGTTTCATACAGGAGAAGGTGGGGCTTTGTTTTGTAAATCTAGTGCTCAATTGAAAAAGTTGCTCTATTGTCATAATTTTGGACATGATGGACCAGAAAATTTTCTGGGCCTTGGTATAAACGCCAAAATTAGTGAATTACAGGGGGCTATGGGCTTGGCAGTATTGCCCTATATGAAAGCTATTTTAGAGGCCAGAAAGGCTGTTGCCGACATGTATGACGATGCTTTTCATGGTAAGGCATTACAAAAGTTGAAATTACGGGACGATACTCAATGGAATTATGGGTATTACCCTGTTGTTTTTAAATCTGAAGCGGCGTTGCTTAAAGTTAAGAAGGCATTAGAGGCTGAGCAAATATTTGCAAGAAGATATTTTTTCCCAGGTTTAAATCATTTACCTTATCTTAAGAAATTGAAATTTGAGGTTTCTGATATTGTTTCAACTCGCATTTTATGTTTACCCATGTTTCATGATTTACAAAAAAAAGAATTAGAAAAAATAACTAGTATAGTTTTGCATATTATTTAATGAAAGTAGCTATCATGCAACCATATTTTTTTCCTTATGTTGGTTATTTTCAACTAATAGATGCTGTTGATACCTTTGTTTTTTATGATGATGTGAATTTTATCAAGAAAGGGTTTATAAATAGAAATTCAATTCTATTAGATGGACGAGCTTATAAATTTATGATACCCTGTAAGAAGTTAAGTCAGAATAAAATGATAAAGGAGACGTATATTGATTTAAGTGATTCAATAATAAAAAAGATGCTAAAAACATTTAAGCATGCATATCATGATGCTCCATTTTATAATCAAACAATTGAAATAATCAAAAGAGTATTTTTTAGCAATTGCAAATCAGTTTCAGAGATAGCCATTTTAAGCGTAAAATCTATTTGTGATTATTTGGAAATTGATAAAAATTGGAAAATAAGTTCATTGCATCATAATGCTTCTATTGGGTTAGAACGTGAAGCAAGAATTATTGATATCACTAAAAAAGAATTTGGGGATGTTTATATAAATATGGAAAGTGGTAAAGAGTTGTATGATAATAAAATATTTAAGCATAATAATATACGATTAAATTTTCTTTGTCCTAAATTAAAAAATTACAAACAGTCAAGTGAGCAATTCATTCCGAGTTTATCCATTATTGATGTATTAATGTTCAACAAGCCTAAAGTGGTTAAGGAAATGCTTAAAGCATATAGGATAGATTCTTAAAAACTTAAATAAATATTTTAAAAAGATGATAATAACATATGAATATACTAGGTAAAAAAGTGACTTTAAGGGCTATAGAAGAGGAGGATTTAGAATTGTTACATAAATGGTCCAATGATCCAGAAATTTGGTATATGCTAGGAGGATGGCATTTTCCAATAGGAAAAAAAGATCAAAGAAAATGGTACGAAAATTTAGGGCCTAATACTTTAAACCAAAGGTTTGCAATCGATACTGAAGTTCATGGCTTAATAGGTACTGTAAGTTTAGTTGATATTGATTGGAAAAACAAGCATGCTTTTGCTGGTCTTCAATTAGGAGATAAAGATACTAGAGGCAAGGGGTATGGTATAGACACATTTATGGCAATTCAAAAATATGCTTTTGAAGAATTGGGATTGGAGCGGCTGGATGGAACCGTTATAGAGTATAATGTTCCAGGATTGGGGTTTATTACAAAACATTGTGGTTGGAAAGAAGAGGGAAGGCAGCGTAATTGGTACTTCAGAAAAAACCGGTTTTGGGATAGAATTATTGTAGGGGTTACAAGGGAAGATTATTTTGAATTAGTAAATAAAAACAAATATTGGGATTGAAAATTGAATCATCTTCTTATTGTTTGATTGACCAAACAGATTCAAATTGTCTAGTTTGTGTGGCAATGCTAGCTTACAATCAGGAGAAGTATATTGTAGAGGCTTTAGAAAGCGTTCTTAGTCAAAATGTAGATTTTCAATATAAAATAATAGTTGCCGATGATGCATCTACAGATGGCACGAGGAATATTTTAAAAACATATCAGGAAAAATACCCTAATTTATTTAAATTATTATTACAAAATGAAAATGTAGGGGTAAGACAAAATAACATTGATTTGTTAAGTAATGTTGAAGGTGAGTATGTTGCAGCGTTAGAAGGAGATGATTATTGGGTAGACTCAAACAAACTTCAAAGACAGGTGAATTTTTTGAAGAATAACTTAGAATATAGTTTTTGCTGGACGAGATTCAAGACTTTACATCAGGATTCGAGAAAGTTTGATTTAGATCATAATATTAAATATTTTAAAATCAATCAAACTGAAATTGATTTTGATTTTGAAAAACTTTATAGGGGATGGCAAATAGGTACTCAGACCTTAGTTTACAGAAGACGAAGTTTTAATATTGGTTTGGCTGGAAAGTATCAGTTGTTTAGAGATATTCATATAATTGTAGAGCTGTTAAATAAAGGAAAGGGAGCTTGTTTAAATTTTATTGGAGCTGTTTATAGGCTACATGACGGAGGAGTGTACTCTTCACTATCCAGATTAGGTAGACATAAAAAAAGCTTTGAATGTTACAAAGAATTGTATTTATCTAATAAATCTAATATTTTTCTAAAAAAAAAATATATCAAATCTTATAAGAATTTTATACAAGCCAATATTATGGAAGCGCATTTTTTGAAAGCGCTAAAATTCAGTGCTAAATTATTATTGATCAATTATTCTATTTTGGACTTTTTAAAGCATATTCGCCGAATCTATAAAGCTATGGGGTAATTTTATGAAAATAGGTGTGGTTACAGGTAGTTTCCCGGAGGTATCAGAAACTTTTGTTGTTAATCAAATAAATTCATTAAAAACATTTGGACATGATGTAAGTGTTTTTTGTTTTAAAATGGATGTAGCTAATTCATGTTTTGATGCTTTTGATTTAATAGAAGAAGCTATTGTGTTGAATTGGAAAAGCTTCATGCCTGCAACTATATTTAAAAAATTTTTTCTTATAAAATTAATTTTAATTAAGGCTTTATTACGCGGTGTGTTTATAGATTTGTTTTTTTCATTATTTTTTAAAAAAGGAAAAATTGTAAATACTCATAATTTTTTTAAACAATATTTTAAGTATTACTTTAAAATACAAAATTACAGCATATTGCATATTCACTTTGGCACTAATGCTGTTAACATGATTGAACAAATAAAAGCTTTTAATAAAAAAACTATAGTAACCTTTCATGGGTATGATGCCCACAATTATAGTGAACATTTTTATAAAACGTTATTTAATCAACCGAATGTTTTTTTTACTGTAAATACGAATTATGTTAAGAAACGCATAGTGGCATTAGGAGCTAGTAATTCTAAAATAAGCATTCTTCCTATGGGTTTAGATACAGATTATTTTAAACCTAAAGTAAAGAAGAACAGTAAAGTTTTTAATCTTTTATTCGTAGGTAGACTTATCCCCTTAAAAGCACCTTTGATGTCTATAAAAATTGTACATAGATTAAAATTAGAACTTCAAAGACAGGTTTGTTTTCATATTGTTGGTGATGGTTCAGAAATGGAAGTGTGTAAAGCATATGTTTCTGATCATAATTTAGAGAGTAATGTTGTTTTCCATGGTTCAAAACCACAAGATTATATAAAGCAATTAATGGAGCAAAGTGATGTATTTCTATTTCCTGGAATTATTGATCAGAATGGCAGGTGTGAGGCACAAGGCCTAGTTATACAAGAAGCTCAGTCTATGAAATTACCTGTGGTAATATCGGACGTTGGAGGTATGAAAGAAGGAGTTGTTGATGGCGAATCAGGGTTTGTAGTTACAGAAAAGAACCTTGAAGAGTTTGTAAAAAAAATAGTGTTTTTAATTGAACATGAAGAGGTGAGAAAAAAAATGGGAGAAATAGGCAGAGAATTTGTTAAACAACATTATGACTCTACTTTTTTACACAAAAAATGGTTAGAAATTTATAGTGAATTATGAGTATGTTGGTTTCCATTATTATACCAACCTATAATAGAGCGGCTTTAATAGGTGAAACATTACTATCAATCCAAAATCAGACTTATGTCCATTGGGAATGTTTGGTCATTGATGATGGTAGTACTGATAATACTGAGCAAGTGGTGCAAGGTTTTCAAATTAGAGATTCCAGAATACAATTTTTCAGAAGACCTCAAAACAAACCCAAAGGAGCTAATGCATGCAGAAATTACGGTTTAAAAATAAGTAAAGGAGAATATATAAATTGGTTTGATAGTGATGATTTAATGCATGAGAATAAGATTGAACTTCAAATTTCAAAGTTGATTGAATCTAAATCTAATTTTTGCATTTGTAAAACGGCAAAATTCAAAAATAATTGTTCTAATGTTATTGGTGTTCTTAGAACTCACCCTACATCAAATGATGTTTTTGAGAAGTTTTTAATGAAAAGAAATATTTGGCTAACTCAAGCTCCACTTTTCAAAAAAGAGTTTTTAATAAATTTTGGATTAAAGTTCGATGAAGATTTGCAAGCCGCTCAAGAATGGGAATTTTTCAGTAGAGTTTTACACTATGATAAAGATTATAGTTTTGTAAATCAAGTATTAGTGTTTTTTAGGAATCATGAAGAAAGTATGTCTTCGCAAAGAAATGCTAATGTGCTTTGGAATTATTTTTTAGCAAGAAAAAAGATATATATTTTATTTGGTAATGGTTTGAGCATTAAAGCGCAAACCTATTTTTTTAATTATTTTACTGAGTCGTATTACAATATGCTCAGTAAAAATGACTATATCAAAGCTAAAGCAGTATATAAATATATCAAGAATCTCTTTAATTTATCATTTATAGAAAAATGTTACCTTAAATTAGCATATGTGTCTTTTAAGTGTTTTGGAAAAGGTTATTTAATTATTAAAAAAATCTAAACGCTTAGTGTAATTCAATCAACATAAGTTTTTTAATGTCAGACAATAATTTAGTATCCATAATAATACCTGCATACAATAGGGCTCATCTTATAAGTAACACGCTAAAGTCTATCCAAAAGCAAACACATACTAATTGGGAGTGTATTGTGATTGATGATGGTTCTTCAGATAATACTTTAGAAATATTAAGAGATTATAATCTAAAGGATTCAAGGTTTGTTGTTTTGTTTAGACCCGAAACCAAACTTAAAGGAGCAAATACTTGCAGAAATTTGGGGCTTCAAAAGGCTAAAGGAGATTATATTATGTTTTTTGATAGTGACGATTTAATGGCTCCAAATCATCTAGAGGTAAAGATAAAAGCTTTACAAAGTGGAGATTATCACTTTGTGGTGGCGCAATCCCGTTATTTAAATAATGAAGAATTAAACAAGACCTTGGCGAACCAGTACCAATTTACCACTAAGGACATCACGCCCATTAATTATATTACCCATAAAATAAATTGGTTAACCTGTGATACACTTATGAAATCAAACCTAGCTAAACAAGTGAGGTTTAATGAAAGTTTAATGTCTGGACAGGAATACAATTATTTTTGTAAAATTATCCTATTGAGGGAAAACGGTATTTTTATTGAAGAAGTGGTTACCTTAATAAGATACCATAAAGCGTCTATTAGGGGAAGGTTACGGGGCAGTAAACGCAAAACTTATTTAGGTTATTTTTTCACCTATTGGAATACGTATTTAGAAGTTAAAGATGAAGCTCCTAAAACAGCAAGAAGCTTTTTAGTTTATCGCTGCTTTAGATTGTTAGGCAAACTCCCCTTAAAAGAAAGATTGTTAGAGAGAGGCATTATTAAAGCTATTTTAATTGAATTTGGAGCTAAAGGATTTTATTATTTAATTATGTTATATTCAAAAAGAATTATATGAAAATAGCAGTTTATACCGCTAATTTTGGAGGTAAGGATGAGCTACTAACGCCTTTAAACTATGTGGATGGTAGTGATATTAGCTTTTACTTATTTACTGATACAGATATAAGTGTTTTTCCATATAAAACTATAATAAAGCCATTAATTTTTAAAGATATTTCAAAGAATGCTTTTTACTACAAGCATATGGGTGACCCTCTATTAAAAGCATATGACGTTCTAATATGGCACGATTCTAACATTCAATTAGTTTTTGATAAATTACCTAACCTAATTGAATTAGCGGAAAATTCTTTTTTAACCATGTATGTGCATCCCGATCGTGATGATTTTTATAGTGAGGCTATGACCAGCATTAGAATAAACAAAGATTTTTCATTGCGCATTTTAAGACAGGCTTTAATATATTTTTTTAACGGTATGCCAGCTCACTTTGGGATGTACGCCTCTGGGATTTTAATTAAAAACCAAAACATTGATTCGGGAAATTTTTATCCGTTTTGGTGGGAGCAGACCTTAAAGTATAGTCGTAGAGATCAGTTATCTATTGTCTATGTTATTCATAAAACAGGTCAAAAGATAAAAAGCATTAAAGGAAATGTTTTTAAGAATATCTATTCTATATATCATTCTCATAAGTACGATTATTACATTGAAAGCAGGGATATAATGAGATATAATTACAGCATTTTAAAAAAATTAGCTTTCTTTGGTGTTAAGCTATTACGTAAATTAAGAAAAATAATGCAATGAAACACCTTGTCTCCATATGCATACCTACTTATAACGGCGAAGCTTATTTAGACCAAGCTTTACATTCTGCTATTGTTCAAACCTATTCAAATATTGAAATTATTGTCTCTGATGATGCTTCGCTGGATGGAACCCTAAAAATTGTTGAAACTTATAAACAAAAGACCAATATTCCTATAAGTGTTTATAATCATAAGCCACAAGGTATTGGGGCTAATTGGAATAATTGTGTAAAGCAAGCAAAAGGCGATTATATTAAATTTTTATTTCAAGACGACATTTTAGAACCTACATGTATAGATAAAATGATGCAATTGGCATTAACAAATCCCAAAATTGGACTGGTATATTGTAAGCGCCGATTTCTATATGATACGCTTACGCCTCAATTAAAAGAATATATTTCTTTTTATGGTAATTTACATAGTTACTGGCAAGATTTAACAGTTGAGCAGGGTGTTATGCCTGGAGTATGTTACCTAAAGGATAAAGAATTTTTAAATAGTCCCAAGAATAAGATAGGCGAACCCACTGTTGTGTTGATAAAAAAAACCGTTTTTGATACCATTGGATTTTTTAATGAAAAGCTAGAGCAAACTTTAGATTGTGATTATTGGTATCGGCTTATGACGTATTACGAGGTTGGATTTATTGATGCTGTGTTGGTGGGGTTTCGGCTGCATGACCAACAAGCAAGTTATTTGAATAAAGCAAGGCAGCTAAATGAAACGTCCTTACTCTATTTTCAATATTACAAACACGTGTTTTGGCAGTTGCATTGGAAGAATCGCTGGAAATTACTTAAATTGTACCAGCCCATCATTAAAGCTTTAGTAGGGATAAAACGTTTATTGTATGCCTAAACCCAAGCCCCTTGTTTCCATTTTATTGCCTGTTTATAATGGGGAGTGTACCTTAAAGGCAACATTGGAAAGTTTGCTTGCTCAAACCCATGGGCATTTTGAACTCTTGATAGGTATTGATGGGACACAGGATGATTCTAAGGTTATAGCGGAGGCCTTTCGGGATAAGCGGATTCGGATCATTGAACATCCTGTTAATTTGGGACTGGCCAATAACCTGAATGCGCTTATGGGGTATATAGCTCCCGAAGCCATCTATATCGCCATGGCGGAACAGGACGATGTGTATGTACCGGAGCGATTGCAATGGCAGCTAGAGGTGATGCGACAACATCCTAAAGTGGGGTTGGTATCGGGAATAGCTGAGTTTGTTAGTGATACACAAGCTAAACAATTCCCTGGTATTTTAGTGTATGGTCAATCGTTTCCGCAAGGAGTCGAATTGTTTAAGTATTTGTACATTAATCAATTAAAGGTAGTTAATACCTGTATGATGTTCCGCAGGGCAACACATGTTAATAATAACCTGAGTTTTAGAAATACTTATGGTAATTTTAATGTGGACTGGGATTATGTTTTGCGATTCGCATTAATCTCCCAGGTGTATGGAATTCCAAAGGTGTTGGTGCATATGGATAGGAGTTCTAAACGAAGCTCGGTAACGACCAACAAATGGGGGCAATTTAGAGCTTCTCGACAATTGATTAGTGATTTTAAAAACGAATTTCCAAAACTAGTTAGCCTTACTGATTATAAAGCCGCTCTAAAGATGTGTCGTAAAATAGAATTGGGGTATCGAAATAAATGGGCTATAGTTTTTTTGGGGTTGTATTATACATTCTTGTATCTTGACTCATATTTTGTGAAATATGTTTATGCAAGATTAAAACAATATGTAAGAAATTATTGAGTTTAATTAAATATTGAATTTTTAATGAAAATAGTTGCTTTTTTACCGGCCAAAGGAAATAGTGATAGGATTGAGAATAAAAATGTTAAAATACTTGATGGGAAACCACTTTTTTTGAGACAACTGGAAAAATTAGTTGCATGTGATTTTATAGATGAAGTATACTTAGATACTGAGTCGGATTTTATAATCGATTTGGCTAGTGAGGTGGATTGTAGGATTCTAAGAAGAGACCCTGCATTAGCTAGTAATGTGATAGATGGTCATAAATTGTTTTATAACGAAGTTAGTCAGGTTGAAGCGGACGTTTATATTCAATTACTAGCTACAAGTCCATTTATTAAAATTGAAACTATTAAGAAGGGGTTGGATATTTTGACTCAAAATGAAAGTTATGATTCTGTTGTCTTAATTAAGAAGGAGAAACAATACACTTGGAATCCTAAAACTTTTAAAACAAACTATGATATTGATAATATTCCCAATAGTTATGAATTACCAGATACAATATTGGAAACAATGGGGTTGTATATGGTAAAGAATAGAACAGCACACACTTTGAAAAAGAGAATTGGTGTTAAACCATTTCTTTTAGAAGCTGAACCTATAGAAGCCATAGACGTTAATTATCCAAAAGATTTTATACTTGCAAATTATATTGCAGCAGGAATTAGAGAAAATGAAAGAAGTTTATTTAGAAATTTATCTCATTTATTGTCATCTCCTATTTTGTCTGATATTTTTGATGATTTAGGTATTGATAACCAAATAATATCTGGTTTAATGACTAATTTGGATGGGCGAAAACTATTAGGAAGGGCAAAAACATTGAAAATAAAAAAGAAAGATGAAGATGATTTAGGTTCAATTTATGATGCATTACTAACTTATGAAACTATTGTTCCAAATGATATAATTGTAGTGGAAAATGAAGTGCCTCAATATGCTTATTTTGGTGAATTAAATGCTAATTTGGCAATTCGTTCAGGGGCAATTGGAGCAATAATTGGAGGTAATACTAGAGATATTGATGAAGTGAAAAAGTTACAATTTCCAGTTTTTTCAAAAGGCTATAATTGTCAGGATATTAAGCATAAAGGAACAGTGAAAGATTTTAATAAGAAAATATGTATTGAAAAAGTTTTTATATGTCCGAATGATTTGATTTTTGCAGATAATCAAGGTATTGTTGTTATCCCTCAAGATTATGAAGATAAAGTTTTAAAAATTGCAATAGATATTCTAAAAAAGGAGAACATAATTGTATCTGAAGTAGCTGAAGGTATAAAAATTAATGAAATTAGAAATAGATATGGGGATTTTTAATGCTCATATAAATTGGAGCTAGCTTAATTTTTATAATTTAACATTTGGTGTAAGAAGTTGATATGATTGTAGGTAAAGGATATAAAAAAAAAGTTAGTGCTATTTGGAAAAAATGGCTAAAAGTGAATCAATCGGGGCTGAATTTTGGAAGAGTAATGGCAAATCAAATTTTTTACGCATGTCATTATGATAATCAATTTTCAACTGTTTCTAAAAACAAAATAATCAAAGTTTTAGCGAAACTTTTAAAAGCGGTTGTTTTTACGAAATTGGAAACACCATTTCATTTTGAAAATACAGGCAAATCAATTTTGTTTTTTCATCAAGAAGATAATAGAAGGGATTATCAACAGCAGTGTAATTATGTCTTAGATCAATTAGTAGTTAATTATGAAATAACTGAAATAACTGTTGATAAAAATAAAAAGAATAAAAATGCGATTAGGATGAAACATTCTTTTAAGAAAATTATTCTTTTATTTAAACTGTTCTTTTATACATACTCGAGTAAAAATTATTATACTTCCAATGGTATTCATAGAAACTTAAATTTTTATGTTATTTCATTGTATTATTACGACTATTATTTTCGTCTTCTAGAGATTTTGAAAGATTATGAAATAAAACTTCTTATTACATTCTGCGATGTAAAAGAGTATGCAAACATATTGACACAGGCTTGTATTAGATTAAATGTTATAACAATAACCCAACAACATGCTTTATATATAAGTGTGAATAAAAATAATTATTCACAAGTAGTTTTAAATTATAAAAACCTGATATCTAGTTATTTGTTGGCTTGGGGAAAAGGTATTAATAAGCAATGGAAAGCTACTAATTTTGATTTTAGTAAAATTGTTTATGCAGGTAGTAACCTTCCGGGTCACATTCGAAGTGTAAAGGTTAAAGGTATAAGTTTACCACTTATAAAAAAGTTTGGAGTTATTTTAAGTGCGGAATATTGGAGGAAAACGAATATGGAAATTTTGAAGATTGCTTACCAATTTTCAATTGAAAGAGAATATAAATTTGAAATTTTATTTCACCCTACTAACGATATTGGGTATTATAGGGATAAACTTGATTTTATTGAGGATAAGCACTATTTTCAAGGTATAAATAATCCGGATAATTTTATTATAGATAAACAGTTTTTAGTTTGTAACACAACAAGTCTTTATTTACGATGTTTAGTGAATAATAGGAAATGTTTTAGGTTTAAGGACGAGAATTTTATTGATATTGGAGGAGTAGATGAAGATATTTTTAAAAATTTAGATGACTTAAAAAAACTTTGTTTCGATGGTATGTTTTTTAAAAATGATGATTATGAAAAAATAAATTCTGTTCTTGCATTTCACTATGGCAATGAGGAAATGGGGTATGAAAAAGCCATAGAAAGAATTTTAAAAAAGGAAAATATTAGTATTTAATTTTTTTAGACCAAATACTAATAAATAATAAGAACTGATAGATTAATTTAAAGTTTTTATAAGACATCGTATAATCTAATGATAGGGATTTTTTATAGAATTTTTTCAACAAAACGGTTTTGTCTATGTTGTAATCAATGTTCTATGTTTATTAACAAAAATTAATGGTAGACAGATTATTTGAGTTTCAGTGATTGTAAATTTGCACAAAGATTTTTAATTGTTTATTTAGAATGGAATATCTCGAAATAATTGTTGCCTAAGAAATTAGATAATTTATGAAAATTAGATCAATAGCATTTGTTTTACCACAGTTTCATCCAATTCCAGAAAATGATTTGTGGTGGGGCAAAGGATTTACGGATTGGACAAATGTTATTAAGGCAGAACCACTTTTTAAAGGACATTATCAACCTCGCATACCTACAATGCTGGGGTATTATGATTTAAGACAAGAAGTTGCTAGGGAAGCTCAAGCTAATTTGGCAAAGAAATATGGTATTTATGGGTTCTGTTACTATCATTATTGGTTTAATAGTAAACGGCTGCTAAATTATCCAATAGATGAAATGTTGAGACTTAAGAAGCCTGATATACCATTTATGTTATGTTGGGCTAATGAAAATTGGACTAGGCGTTGGGACGGAAAAGATCAAGATATCTTAATAAAACAAAATTACAGTTCTGATGATGATAAAGACCATATAAGATGGTTGTGTAAATTTGTTTTTACAGATAAACGTTATATTAAAGTAAATGATTGTCCTGTATTTATTGTTTACAGAGATGAACTATTACCAAATGCAAAAGAAACAGCAAATATTTGGCGAGAAATAGCTGTCAAGGAGTTTGGTTTTAAGGGGTTGTATTTATGCACCACGGAAAGCTTTAGGAATGTTAAGGACCCTTCATTGATAAATTTTGATGCTTCCATTGAGTTCGCTCCTCATCAGTTAATACGACATAAATTAAAAGAGTCATTTTTCAATAAAATATGTTGTAAGTTAAAGATAAAAAAAAGAGAGGTGTTAAATAAACGAGATTATCGCAAAGCAGTTGATTTGAGTTTAAAAAGAAAAATCCCTAGCTATAAACTTTACAGATGTGTGTCTCCGTCATTTGATAATACAGCTAGAAAAAACACAAATGGGGTAATTGTGGTGAAAAGTTCTCCTAGGCAGTACTATAGGTGGCTAAAGGGGATAGTATATAGTTTTCGTAAATATTCAGAAGACGAGAACTTTCTTTTTATAAATGCGATGAATGAATGGGCGGAAGGAAATCATTTGGAACCTTGTAAAAAATATGGGTTAAGTTATTTAAGGTTAACTAACAAAGCTCTAAAAAAAACAGCAGAAGTTGGAAGTAAATAATAATTTGTTATCTGATAATTTAAAATCTTTAAAGTTATCTGTAATTATATTAAATTATAATAGTTCTATTGACACCTTGGAACTTTATAGAAGTTTAACTAGATTTAATTTAAGTTTTCTAAACATTTTTATTATAGATAACAATTCAAAAACAAAAGACCTTTTGTTTTTGAAACAAAACATTCCACAAAAAAATCTTTTACAAAACGATAAAAATTTGGGATATGGCGGCGGTAATAAAATAGGGATAGAAATCGCGCGTCAAAAAAAAATTAATTATGCCCTTTTATTAAATCCTGATATAAGATTAGAAAAGGAAACTTTAATTCATTTATTAAAATTAATTTCTAGTAATGAAGAGATTGCTGCTGTTGGACCAAGAATTTGTTTTCGAGATACTCCAGATATTATTTATTCAGATGGAGGTTTGGTAAATACTGAAAAGGGGTTTGAATCGTCCCATATTAATTATAAAAAGAACAAAAAAGAAGTAAACGTAAAACAAAGGTTTGATATTGATTATGTTAATGGTAGCTGTTTGATGATAAACATAAAAGCATTGCATAAAATTGGGGTTTTATTGGATACTTTTTTTATGTATTACGAGGAGACAGAATGGTGTTTAAGAGCTAAGAGTCTCGGTTATAAGATTTGTGTAGATAGTAAAGTAGAGGCTTTTCATGAAACAAGTCAGAAAAAAAAGAATTATTACTTTTATATGACACGTAACAGAATTTTGATAGCAAAACGATTTAATCATAAGTATTTTAAAACGGTTAAAATTGTTTTAAAGAATCTTTTAAAAGAGTTCAAGAAGACAATCATTGTTAAAGGTTATAAATCACCCTATTTATATTATAAAGTAAAAGGTTTTTTTGCAGGGTTATTATTTAGAATAGAAAAGTATGAAGGTTTTTCTCCCGTTCGGAAAAAATAGTAATAACTATATAGAAGAGATAAATGCTTATTTTAAGGGGGACTTTGTTTATGGAAGTTATAGGGACTATAAACAAGAATATAATATTGTAAATATACACTGGCCTGAAGCTCTATTTGAATGGCAAGATGTTTCGGATAAAGATTTGGTTGAACTGGAAAAAAATATTAAACAATGGAAGCAATATTCCAAGATAGTTTATACCAGGCATAATAGAGAACCTCATAACAAGGGCATAAAAAATATTAAAGCTCTTTATGTAATTATTTTAAAGTATTGTGATGGCATTATCCATTTAGGTGATTTTAGCCTGCGAGAACTTTTAAAGAACTATCCTAAATACAAGGCTAAAATCAATGCAGTTATTCCACACCCGCTGTACCTCAAGAATAAAAAATATATAACCCAAGAACAAGCTAGGGAAAAATTTTCAATAAAAGTAGATGCTAAAGTAGTATTGGTGTTTGGTAATATAAGGACTAAAGAAGAGAAAAAATTGATATTAAAGGCTTTTAATAAGTTAAAAACTGACAATAAATTATTGTTAGTTTCTAGAATGCCTTACTTTTTAGAGGGGGTGCCTTCATGGCGACTTAAGATTTTAATGAAACAGATAGTGAGATTTTATTACGGATTGTTTTCGAAGTATAAGTTTTTTTATGATTTTGTTAAACAGGAAGATATACCGTATTTTGTTAGTGCTGCCGATATAGTTTTTGTTCCAAGAATAAAGCATTTAAATTCAGGAAATGTGTATTTGGGATTTTCTTATAATAAACCGATAGTGGGGCCTGCAGTTGGTAATATAAAAGAAGTTTTAAATAATGATTTTAACTATTTATTTGATCCAAAAAATATTAAATCTGTCACAAATGCTTTGGAAAAAGGGCTTAAAGAAGATATAAGTATTGTCCATGAAAAGGTTTACAAAGAGAATCTTCCCAATTTAGTAGCCAAAAAATATTTTGAATTCTTTTTAAAAGTATTACATGGGTAAAGATTTTTTGGTTTCAGTTATTATTCCAACATACAACAGAGCACATTTGTTGGGTGAAACACTGCAATCTGTTTTAAACCAAAGTTATGAGTTTTGGGAATGTATAATAGTTGATGATGGTAGTACAGATAATACCCGGGAAGAAGTTTTAAAATTTTGTAATTTAGATAATAGATTTAGTTATTATGTAAGGCCAGATAGTTATTTGAAAGGAGCAAATACTTGTAGGAAATATGGTTTTGAACTTAGTAAAGGGCTATATATAAATTGGCTTGATAGTGATGATGTTTTAATAAATGACAAATTAGAGAAGCAGATAAGAGTCTTAGAAAAACAAGATAAAAGTGTTTGCGTATCTAATGCCGAATTTTTTGATCAAATACCAAATGATTGCCCTGAAAATCTCTGGTCTGACAAGCTAATAGTTGACAATGTTAAGGATGCTTTGGTCTTGCAAAAAGTAAGATGGGCAACCGGAGCCCTTTTATGGAAAAGGGATGTAGTGCATATTAATAATTGGAAAGAGGGATTACAAGGTGGTCAGGAATGGCTTTTTAATATATTATCAGCCTTTTATTTACAGGAGTCAGACTTTTGTTTTTTAGATGAGACTGTATTGTTTGTAAGAAATTCCAATGAATCAATAACCCGAGATGCATCGTTGGTGTTTAGGTTTAATAATTATCTATTAGCAAGAATTTTATTGTTGGAACATTTATTTGATGTGAGAAAGCCTGAGTTCTATAAGTATTTTAATAGGACTTATTTGTTTTCACTAAAATATATCAAGTTGTTGGCATCAAAAGGCCGTTTTAAATTTATTTTTCGGTTAAGTCGATTAATTTATAAATATTCTAAGCCGTTTTTTTTAAAATTTTGGTTTGGGCTATTCTTTTATGCGATTTTTAAAAAAGATTATTTTTTAAAAGGAATCTAAATGGGAAACAAGATTTATATTTTATATAAAGAATGGTCTCGTCATGGTAAATATTCAGGCTATCAACGAGTTGTGAGTTATATGAGTTTGAAGGTGAAATGGCCTAGAGTATTTGCATTACCTTATTCTCTAGCTAATTATTTAAAGAAAAAAACAAAACTTGTAAATTATAGAAGCGAGACTATTTTAAAAGAGTTGTTTATTTTATTTAGGATTTTTAACAAAAAAACAGTATTTGTTTTGTATGGCGATATGGATTACTATTTTTTGCATTATTTAAAACAGTTTCCATTTAATCTGAGAAAGAATAAATTAATAGCGACCTTTCATCATCCGCCTTATGAGTTAGAAAAGCGTTTGCAGTATAACAGAAAAGAAGTGCTTGGCGCTTTAGATAAAATAATTGTTATGGGGCCTAATCAAATCCCATTTTTAAAGAAGTATACTGATGCCGATATTAAGTTTATTCCACATGGTATTGATACGCATTTTTTCACACCTGATAATCGTGTAACAAGAAGCAATTCAATTTTGATTTTTGGTGTCTCACACAGGGATCATGTCCGGAATATAGCAGTTATTAAAAAGGTAAATGAATTGAACCTACCGGTTACATTTGTTATAGTGATGCCTAAAGCGGAATCGGAGATATATGCGGATGCAAAGAATACTGAGATTATTTATGATATGATCGATGATGAACAACTCTTGTATTACTACCGTTCTTGTAAGGGCGTTTTGCTATCTCTGATAGATTGTACAGCTTCTAATACTATATTGGAAGCCTTAAGTACGGGATGTCCTTTAATTGTTAACAGGGTGGGAGCTGTCGATAACTATATACCAGAATCGGCTAATATTCCAATGTTTAATACCGGAGATATAGAGGGTACGGCAAGGTATATTAAAAGGTTGATCGATGATGCTGTTTATTTAGAGCGTATTGCCCATTTGCAACGCGTATTGGCTTTAAGGTATGATTGGAAAAATATAGTACAAGAAACCAAAAACTTTATATTTAATTGATATGTGCGGTTTCCTAACAGAGTTTTGTTTTGGCAATAATGGACTTAGCGAGTCTAAGCATTTTGAGGGCCTATTGGCTTTGTCCAAACACCGTGGGCCAGATAGTACGCACGTAGTACAGGGTGTAGATTACCATATGGGGTTTAACCGTTTGGCTGTTTTAGATCTTAGTGAAAATGGTAATCAACCTAAATATAGTCCCAGCAAACGGTACCATGTGGTGTTTAATGGTGAGATTTATAATTATAAAGAACTAGAAAAGCAGTACGGGCTTAAGTGTTTAACATCGACTTCGGATACCGAAATTTTGGTGCATTTACTGGATGTTTTAGGGGTGGCAGAAACATTGACAGTCCTCAATGGTATGTTTGCTATGGCTATTATAGATATCCAGACAAATACGTTTTATCTGGCGCGTGATTTTGCAGGCATTAAACCCTTGTTTTATGGTGTGAGTAAACAAGGCATTGTGGCAGCGTCGCAGTTTAACCAGATTTTTAAGCACGACTGGTTTAAGGCGCAATTGGAACTTAGGCCTGATGTGGTAAAGGAGTATTTTGGATTTGGGTATATGCCAGCTCCAAATACTATTTATAGGGATATATTTCAGGTTAATCCAGGAACTTATTTAAAGATTTCGGATACGGGGGCTATTTCCTCTTTTGTTTTTAAGGCGTTTTCTAAAGATGGGATGTCTCGTTTTAGTGATGCCAAAGATGAAACAGCGGATGTTATGGATGCTGTTATAGGGGATAGTGTTAGGCAGCAGTTGGTGAGTGATGTTCCTTTGGCTTGCTTTTTAAGTGGTGGGATTGATAGCCCGTTAATTGTAGCAATGGCCAAGCGGAAACAGGAATCTATTAAGGGCTATACCATAGGGGTTAGCGAAGCCGAACTGGACGAGCGAAAAGCGGCGAGTGCTTATGCCAAGCATTTGGATTTGGAACAGCATATCCATACAATTGAAGCTAAGGACTTGCTGGCAAGTATTGATGTGCATTTTGGGTTGCTTTCGGAGCCTTTTGGGGATTATTCGAGTGTGCCTACTTACCTTATTTCTAAAATAGCGAAACAGGGCAATACGGTAATGTTGTCGGGTGATGGGGGTGATGAATTGTTTTTTGGTTACCCGAGAATGTTGGACGTCATTAAAAAAAGATGGTGGTTTGTTATACCTTTTGGAATTAGAAAGCCTTTGGTACGGTTGTTTAATAAGTTGGGGATTATACGAACTTGGGCTCCTTATCACTATAAAAGCTTGGCGGATTTTATTAAAAGTAAACAGCAGTATGTTTTTAAGGACGACCTGGATGCTTTTTTTCCTAGTAGTGCATTTTCAAAGGAGCTTGATAGGCTTTATTGTTTTGAAAACTCCATGAATAAAAATCGTTTGTTGCAAGGTTTGCGGTATACGGAATTTTATGGTCATTTACAGCGGGTTCTGGTAAAGGTTGATCGTATGAGCATGGCCAATAGCCTAGAGGTGCGTGTTCCTTTTTTGGGTAAGCAGGTGATTGATAGGGCTTGGCAAATGGATTCGGGTTTGGGGCGTGAGCATGCTATTTTAAAAAAGGTTTTAAGGGACGTTATGCGGCGTTATTATCCTGATACTCTAATTACTTCGGGTAAAAAGGGTTTTGCTGTGCCCATGGACCATTGGTTGCGAAATCAGTTACGCGAGGATGTTGAAACTTTAATTTTTGATATGCCTTTTTACGCTTCGGAATTGATGGATGTTGAGGCTGTTAGGGGGTATGTTAGGCGGTTTTATGATAGGCAACATGGTTCTGCTTGGGGTGTTTGGCATGTTTATGCTTGGCAGAAATGGGCTGTGAGTGAGGGGGTTATTTAACTCCCCTTTCTTCCGCTTTGCGGAATTCATTCCCCTCTTTGGGAAAAGAGGGGAGCTGGTAGTTTTAATAAATGGTTTATCTTTAGGGCTCAAATAAAATACAAACCTTTGAAGATAGCAATTTATTCGGGAGACATTCCGAGTACTACTTTTATCGAGCACTTAATAAAGGGTGTTGCTGAAACGCATGATGTACTGTTGTTTGGAACAAGGAAAGAAGCAATTTTTTATGATAATAGGCGTATTAAAGTTTATGGTGTGTCTAAACATCGTATACTAAGATTAATACAGGTAAAATGGCGTGTATTTCTACTATTATTGCGGTATCCGAGTCGCTTTAAGCGGGCATTAAAAGAGGTTAACAAGCTAGATTCTTATTATAACAAATATAATGCCTTTTGTAAGGTAGTACCTGTATTACTGTATTTGCCAGATGTATTTCATGTTCAGTGGGCAAAGGATCTGGAAAAGTGGTTGTTCTTGAAAACTGCTTTTGGGGTAAAGCTTATTGTGAGCTTACGAGGGGCACATATAAATTATTCCCCTATTGCTGAGCCGCAATTAGCGGATAGCTACCGTAATAATTTTCCTGAGGTTGATGGATTCCATGCCGTGAGTGCGGCTATTGCCAGGGAGGCACAACAATATGGGGCTCCAAAAGATAGTATAGAGGTAATTCATTCCTTAGTGCCTAAAGTTACATTTGAGCAGTTTGCAACTTATAAAAAAAGAGAGGGAAATGTTGTGCGTTTAGTGTCTGTGGGACGGTTTCATTGGAAAAAAGGTTATCGTTATGCACTGGATGCTGTCAAAATGCTAAAGGACAAAGGGCTAAGTGTTAGTTATACTATTATTTCGTCTAATAGTATCACTGAAGATATATTATTTCAGATGCATCAGTTAGATTTAAAGAATGAGGTTACTGTTTTAAATGGATTGCCCCAACAGCAACTTTTTGAAACCATGAAAACTTTTGATTGTTTATTGCTCCCAAGTTTGGAAGAAGGTATAGCCAATGTGGTATTGGAGGCTATGGCCCTTGGTATTCCCGTGGTTTCAACCAATTGTGGTGGGATGGCAGAGGTTGTTGTTCCTAATGAAACGGGTTGGCTGGTGCCGGTTCGGGATCCTGAAACGCTTGCCGAGGCTATACAAACAGTGTGTCAAACTCCGGAAGCAGATTTGCAGCGTATAGTTTTAAATGCGCATGGGTTTGTAAAAACGCATTTTAATGCGGAAGCTGGGATTAAGCAGTTTTTAGGGTTGTATGAAAGTTTGTTTGAATAGATCAAACACTCCGTACGTATTTATGAAACAGGCACTTCTCTTTGGCTTAAGAGGGAGCTGTTATGAACTCCCCTTTCTTCCGCTTCGCGAAATTCATTCCCCTCTTTGGGAAAAGAGGGGAGCTTTAAGTTTTTTTTCTTTTTTGCTTTGCGGAATTCGTTTTCTTTTTTGGGCAAAGGGGGGAGCTGTTAGAGGGGGGCTATTCTTTCGCTTCGCGGAATTCATTCCCCTCTTTGGGAAAAGAGGGGAGGTTTTTTAGTTTGAAATTTAAATATATCTTGTTCCTCCTTTTGGGCAAAGAGGGGCCGCTTTTTAAACATTTAATTTTAATATGTCTTGTTCCTCCCTTTGGGCAAAGGGAGGTGACTTTAGTCGGAGGGTTCCGATTTAAAATTTGAAGCAATCTCATGTAATACAGATGCCAAATACTCAAAAACCAGTTTGTTTTCAAATCGTATGACCTCATAGCTTAAAGATTCTAAAAATATGGTTCGTTTTTGATCGTATTCTTGTGCTGTGGGATTGTTGTGGACTTCACCATCTAATTCTATGATCAGGCGTTCTGAGGCACAATAAAAATCAACGATATAATTTCCTATACTATGTTGTTTTGTGAAACGCTTGCCTTGCAGTTGCCTTGCTTTTAAATGTTTCCAAAGAAAAGCTTCTGCAGGGGTTAGGTTATGGCGTAATTCTTTTCTATAAGCCTGAAGTTCTTTTTTGGTGTGGAGTCTTTGTTTTGACATGTTTATAAAAGTAAGAATATTTTGTAGGAATAGGATTGTTTTTTGATGCTTTTTTTGTGGGGGGAATGAACTCCCCTTTCTTCCGCTTCGCGAAATTCATTCCCCTCTTTGGGAAAAGAGGGGAGCTTTAAGGTTTTTTTCTTTTTTGCTTTGCGGAATTCGTTTTCTTTTTGGGGCAAAGGGGGGAGCTGTTAGAGGGGGGCTATTCTTTCGCTTCGCGAAATTCATTCCTCTCTTTTTGGAAAAAGAGGGGAGTTTTTTAAGTTTTAAATTTGAATATACCTTGTTCCTTCCTTTGGGCAAAGAGGGGCGATTTTTAAACATTTAATTTGCAAATGTCTTGTTCCTTGCCTTAGGCAAAGAGGGGAGCTATTGGAGAAATCTACGGGGTTTTTTAGTCTGAAATTTAAATATATCTTGTTCCTCCCTTTGGGCAAAGGGAGGTGACTTTAGTCGGAGGGTTCCGATTTAAAATTTGAGACAATCTCATGTAATACAGACGCCAAATGTTTAAAGACCAGTTTGTTTTCAAATCGTATGACCTCATAGCTTAAAGATTCTAAAAATCTGGTTCGTTTTCGATCGTATTCCTGAGCTGCAGGATTGTTATTTTTGTTTGTGCTGTATGCTTGATAGGTTTCTTGCAATAACTTAAAGTTGTATATTCGTAAGCATTAAATGAAAACAATAACCATCCCTATAATCCCAACGAATCAAACCTTTGCTAAGGTACATGGTCCTCATGAATTACATTTGGAGGCTATTTGTGTGTTTGCTGCTATTGGTTTTTTCCTGGACGGGGATACGTATTGGAAAGACCAGGTGGTACTACGACCGGCATCAAAGCATACCCTGGATACGGAAGGCAAACTTCTAAGGTCGGAACCTTATTTTAAATGGCATCATTCACCAAAGACCATGTCTTTTGATACGGCTTTGGAAGGTTACATGAGCTTGTTTGAACAGATTATAGCTGATCAGACAGAAGGGAAGCAAATTATTTTGCCCTTGTCGGGTGGATTGGATAGCAGGACACAGGCGGTGGCGTTGCAGGGTAGAAAGGATTGTGTTTTTGCCTATAGTTATGCTTTTGAAAATGGGTATGCTGAAACCAAAATTGCAAGGCAGGTGGCTAAAATTTGTGGTTTCGAGTTTCGTGATTATGTCGTCCCAAAGGGCTATTTGTGGTCGGTTATAGATGATTTGTCTAAAATTAATGGCTGCTATTCTGATTTTACCAGTCCGAGACAGATGGCTGTGGTTAATAGTTTAAAAGATAAAGGAGACGTTTTTTCTTTAGGGCACTGGGGCGATGTATTATTTGACTCTATGGGCTTGCCAAAGTTGTCAAAAAGTGAACAGGTTGATGTCCTGATGGGGAAGCTTTTAAAGCGCGGTGGATTGGAGTTGGCACAAACCCTATGGGAACTTTGGGGATTACAGGGGCATTTTACGGATTACTTCAGGTCTAGAATTACAGATTTGTTATCCAATATTGATATTGAGGATACGAACGCTAAATTGCGGGCTTTTAAAAGTATGTATTGGGCTCCGCGTTGGACTTCGGTAAACTTGGCTGTTTTTGAAGCCAATAAGGCCATAAGCCTTCCGTATTACGACAACCGTATGTGTGAATTTATTTGTGCCTTACCTGAGAAATATTTAAAAGGGCGTAAACTACAAATAGCTTACATTAAACGTAAAGCTCCAGAATTGGCTAAAATTACCTGGCAGGATCAGCGTCCGTTTCATCTGTATAATTATCATTTAAATAGGTTACCGTATAACTTGCCTTATCGTGCATTAAATAAGATACGGCGTACAATTAAAATGTCTGTAGGTGTGCCTTATATTCAGCGTAACTGGGAACTTCAATTTTTAGGGAAACCAAACCAAGCGCATTTATTAAATCGGATGGAATCACCTCGCTTTTATGATCTTGTTCCAAAGGCGATAGTTCGGCAGTATACCCATAAGTTTTATAATGAAAATGCTTTACAATATGCGCATTCTATAAATATGTTGTTGGTGTTGTCTCAGTTTTATAAAAATCAAGTGCATGGGGAAGCGTATTAAGATATTGTTTACTATTCCCAATTTTGATACGGCGGGAAGCGGTAAATCTGTTTATGATATGGTAAGTGGTCTGGATAAAACAGTCTTTAACCCTGAAGTTTGCTGTTTTCATGATAAGGGAGAACTATTTGAAGAAATGGAGAAATTAAATGTAAAAATTCATGTTTTCAAGTTTGCCCGGCCGTATCGCCCTTTTTTTAGTTTGCCGTTTCGTATCCTAAAGATCGCCCGTTTTTTTAAGCAGCATCAATTTGACCTAATTCATTCCTGGCATTGGAGCTCGGATATAACCGAACCCTTAGCTGCCAAGATAGCAGGTATTCCTTACGTATATACCAAAAAAGCCATGGGATGGGGCAATAAGGCCTGGCGGTGGAAGTCAAGATTAAGTACTAAGATAGTATCCGTAAACGAAGAAATACCTGAAAGTTTTTTTCATAACATGCTTGATAAAGTTAAAATAATTCCTCTTTGTGTTGATGTAAGAAGGTTTAGTCCTTTACATAAAAGTTATTCAACTCCTCAAGGGATTAAGTTTGATAAAAATGATTTTGTCATTGTTTCAGTTGCAAATTTAGCTCCGGTCAAAGGGATTGAAATATTAATTGAAGCTGTTTTGAAACTGGAAGATGAAAATATTAAGGTACTTATTGTTGGGGACGATAATAATGATTATGGTGAAAAATTACATCGTGATTATGGGGGGCTAGAAAATATATATTTTTTGGGAAAACATTTAGATGTAAGGCCTTTTTTGGCATTAGCGGATATATTCATTATTCCAACAAAAGATGAAGGAAGAAGAGAAGGTTTACCTATTGCACCTATGGAGGCAATGGCTTGTCAAAGAATCGTATTAGGCTCAAGTATTACAGGGATTAGGGAAGTTCTTAAAGAATTTCCAGATTGTTTGTTTGAACCTGGAAACATTAAAGATTTAATGGGGAAAATTAATGAAATTAAAAACATGCCTATTTCTACAAGGGTAATATTGGCTAATGCTATGAGGCATTATGTCGAAAATAATTTGAATATAGATGTTTTTATTAAAGAGCATGAAGTATTATATAAAAAGCTATTAAAACTATAGATGCATGCTGTTTAATTCTTTAGATTTTGCCCTTTTTTTACCTGTTGTTTTTTTGCTGTATTGGTTTACTGTTCAGCGGCATTTAAAAGTACAAAATGTCTTAATAGTTGTTGCCAGTTACGTGTTTTATGGTTGGTGGGACTGGCGTTTTTTAGGGCTTATAGCCTTTAGCACTATTGTTGATTATACCATTGGTTTGTTGTTAGCAAAACAATCAAGTCCTGTAAAACGGAAAGGACTATTGTGGGCAAGTATTATTATAAATATTGGTTTGCTTGGGGTTTTTAAATACTACAATTTCTTTGTGGCTAATTTTACAGAAGCCTTTTCGTTTTTGGGGTCGAAAATACAAGGAAATACCCTGAACATTATCTTACCGGTAGGGATTAGCTTTTATACTTTTCAAACCTTGAGCTATACTATTGATGTGTACCGGGGTAAGCTTCAGTCTACTAAAGATTTTATTGCTTTTGCAGCTTTTGTGGGTTTTTTTCCGCAGTTGGTGGCTGGGCCAATCGAACGGGCTACGCATTTATTACCTCAATTTTTTAAGCAACGCCGGTTTAATTATAGCAAAGCTGTTGATGGTTTGCGTCAAATATTATGGGGGTTGTTTAAAAAAGTGGTGATAGCCGATAATTGTGCGCAGTTTGCAAATCTTATTTTTGATAATTATACAGATTATTCGGGAAGTACCTTGTTGTTGGGGGCTGTATTTTTTGCTTTTCAGATTTATGGTGATTTTTCAGGTTATTCTGATATTGCTATTGGAACCTCTCGATTGTTTGGATTTGAACTGAAACAGAATTTCGCATTTCCTTATTTTTCCAGAGACATTGCTGAATTCTGGAGGCGATGGCATATTTCCTTATCTACGTGGTTTCGTGATTATATTTACATTCCGTTGGGAGGTTCTAGGGGAGCTGTATGGTTACAAATACGTAACGTATTTGTTATATTTTTAATTAGTGGTTTTTGGCATGGTGCTAATTGGACTTTTATAGTTTGGGGGTTTTTAAATGCACTCTATTTTTTGCCCTTGCTACTTTTAAAAAAGAACCGAGTACATACTAATGTTATAGCAGGTCATAGCAAATTTCCAAGCTTAAAGGAGTTTAGTATGATGCTTGTAACATTTACTATTACCACATTTGCCTGGATCTTTTTTAGAGCTGAGACGGTCGTACAGGCTTTTGATTATGTTTTGCGTTTGTTTAATCTGTCGTTGTTTTCAATGCCAGAGGTGCGTCCACGGTTTTTAATTGTTTTGATAGCTTTTTTTGTGCTTGTTGAATGGTGTGGGAGACACCAGTTATATGCTATTGAAAGGCTTTGGTTAAGGTATCCCAGAGGTATGCGTTGGACTATTTATTACGCGATTGTCATGGTTATATTTTTGTATGGAGGAAAGGAACAAGAGTTTATTTATTTTCAGTTTTAAGTCATGAGGGTTTTCTTAATTAGGCTTATATTGTTTTTGTTATTAGTTGCAGGCTCGGTATTCTTTTTATTTAGTCAGGCCGATGGGTACTCCGACCCTTATTATTTGAAATTTACGAGTCCAAAACAAAGATCCTTAATATTGGGATCTTCTCGTGCAGCCCAGGGGATTCGTCCTGAAATAATAAATAATATTGTAAAGGATTTATCGCTATACAATTATTCGTTTACCATATTGAGTTCGCCATTTGGGAAAGTGTATTATGAAAGTATATTGAAAAAATTGGATACTCTAAGAAACGGTGGCGTTTTTGTTATTGAAGTAAATCCTTGGTCTATTTCGAGTCATGTTCAGCACCTGGATACCATGCATGGGGTTAGGGAAGAATCCTTGCATTTAGGTACAACGCAGTATGTTAATGATTGTCCTAATGTGCTCTATTTATTGAAATCATATAAATCGAGGTATGTTAATATTATACAGAATAAATTTAGGAAAGGGGAGGTAATGGATATGTTTTTGCATGATGATGGTTGGTTAGAGGTCGATATTGCTATGGATAGTGTTTCTGTAAATAGAAGGACATTATCTAAGCTTGATATTTACAGGGGGTATTTGCAAGATTATCGTTTTTCGGACTGGCGCTATATATGGTTACAGTCTACAGTTTCATTGTTAAAAAAATACGGAACGGTTTATTTAATTAGGTTACCGGTACATGAAGAGATGCTTAGGACAGAAGCACAGCTTATACCAGATTTTAATAGTAAAATGGAAAGCTTATCTTTAGCTGCAGGAGTTTATTACGTCGATTATAATGATTTACAGGAATCTTTTAGTTTTACAGATGGAAACCATTTGTCTAAAACATCAGCTAGCAACCTGTCTAAAATGATTGGAGAGCTTATATTGAGTAATAGGAACATATATAACGCAAATGGTGAAATTAGAATTAGATAGTATATGAAAATAGGGTTGGTACTTTCTAAAACACCGGCTTATTCTGAGACCTTTTTTATATCGAAAATTAAAGGGTTACAGGCAAGTGGTATAGAAGTTGTGTTGTTTGTGCAGTATAAGGCAGAAGATTTTGTATTGTGTCCGGTATGGGTAGCTCCTAAGGTGTTTAAACGTAACCTATTACGGCAGTTGTTTTCGTTTTTTTTGGTCTTATGTAAAGTATTAAATCATTACAAGCGATTTCGCTATTTTTTGTTGTTGGAAAAGCGCGCGGGTCGCTCGCTTAAACAGGGGTTAAAAAATGCATATAGTAATGCACATATATTAGAGGCCGATCTGGATTGGTTGCATTTTGGCTTTGCAACGATGGCCTTGCAGAGTGAACATGTTGCTAAAGCCATTGGCGCTAATATGGCAGTAAGTTTTAGGGGGTTCGATTTGGATGTTTATCCTTTAAAATACCCGGGTTGTTACGATCTATTGTGGAAACAGGTTGATAAAGTGCATAGTATATCAATCTATTTATTACAAAAGGCTTATGCGTTTGGGTTGCAGAATTCGGTTCCTTATCAGGTAATAACACCGGCTGTGGATTTGTCTCTTTTTAAGGAAAGGCAATTGGCTACTAGTCGTGTTGTACATTTAGTAACCGTAGCTCGGTTACATTGGATAAAAGGATTGGAGGCTACTTTGGAAGCTTTAGTGCTGCTAAAGGCGCAAGGGTTTGAATTTAAATATACGATTATTGGAAGTGGTCCAGAGTATGAGGCCTTAATGTTTGCCATATACCAACTTGGGTTGACAGCTCACGTTGACTTGGTTGGCAAACTGTCGCATAAAGCTACTTTGGAGCTGCTTTCTAAAGCTGATATTTATATACAGTACAGTTATTCGGAAGGTTTTTGTAATGCGGTACTGGAAGCTCAGGTCATGGGATTGTTATGTGTTGTATCGGATGGCGGTGGCTTGCCTGAAAATGTAATAGATGGAAAAACTGGATGGGTGGTGCCAAGGGGGAATCCTAGGTTGTTGTTTGAATGTATCACTACAATTTTAAAGGCCTCTGAAGATGAGCGATCTGAGATAAGGTGTCGGGCGAAATCAAGGGTATTAAAGGAATTTAACATGCAAAGTCAGCATGTAGCATTTAAAAATTTTTATGAAACATCTATTAGTTAAAATATATACAATGATCCCTGATGCTATCAAGCGGTCCTTAAGCCAAAAAGTTGGATTTAGGCGTTTTAGTTCATTTTTTTTACGGCCGGGTGGTACGTACCGCGAAGTACCCGTTGTTATCAAAAAACAATACGGAGATGAGCAGGTGGTATTTAAATTTTACGCTTCTGTTAAAACAGGAGCAAGAGCACTGCGATCTGGTATTGAAACTAAGCTGATAACTAATTTAATACATTTATTGGCAAATAAGGTTAATAGTGGTCAGGATGTAATAGGATTAGACATTGGTGCTAATTTTGGATATTTGAGTCTGGTGTGGTCGCAAACACTTTGTAAACATGGGGGATGTGTCTACGCATTTGAGCCTAATCCGAAAGTTTTTTCAAGTTTTAGCAAGTCTGTAAGAAGTAATGGACTGGAGGATCGTATTAAGCTTCAAAACAAAGTAGTAGGAGTTAAAAATGGAAAGGTTGAACTGTATTTAAACAATGCCACTTCTAATGTTGTTAATGATGCTGAAACCATGGTAGGGAGTAAGACAGGAAGTATCATGATGGACATGGTTACATTGGATGCCTTTGTAAGAACTCATGGCATTACGACTTGTGATTTTATAAAGATTGATGTGGATGGTATTGAATTGGATATTCTGGAAGGTAGTAAAGTAATCTTAGAAACATTTAAACCCATATTTGTTGTGGAAACGAATGACGATACCCGTATAATAGACTTTTTTAAATTGCATGATTATAAGGTTTTGGATATGAACTTAGTTGAATACCAAATGAAAAACCCTTTGCCTCCTAATGTTTTTTGTGTTCCTAAACAGGTTTAACCGTTTATTTCTAGGTTGGGAACTCCCCTTTCTTCCGCTTCGTGAAATTCATTCCCTCCTTGAGAAAAGAGGGGAGTTTTAAAAAAAAAGTGAATTCGTGATCGTGCGTATATCGCTTTTACTATTTTTAACCGACCATACCACATAGAAAAGAAACACCAATGATTATAAAAATACTTTTGGGAGATGCTGTTTGAGTTTTTAAGATACCTACAACCTACTCATTACTTTGCATTGCAACGGCAGTCAAGTTATTTTGTTTACCCTGATCCGAGTACCTTACCGGAAACGGTCTTAAGTCAATTGGAGTCAGATTCGGACTTTGTGGATAATCGGTCTACCCAATACGATTTAGCCTGGCAGGCTATTCATAAAGGCTATATTGGGGGAGCAAAAACTTTAAGTAATATAGAAGCTGTTCCTTTACAAGATGAGTATCGTTTTATTGGAAAGTATTTTAACCGTGTCTGGGTGGCTTATGTATTGCTAATACGTATCCTTAGCTTTAAGAATCCGGTAAGGGAACTGCGCGCATGGAGAGCATCCCGACATGTAAAACGCAGTACATATTTAAAACAGCCTGTACATTACCCCGATTGGGAGACCTTCGAATCGAAATTATTAGAAAGTGCGCCCAGGGTGTCGGTTATCATTCCTACGTTGAATCGATATACCTGGCTTAAGGATGTGCTGCACGATCTCGAACAACAGGATTATAAAAACTTTGAAGTACTGATAGTGGATCAGTCAGAGCCTTATGATACTTCTTTTTACAAGGACTTTAAATTGAACATAGCAGTGCGTTACCAAAAGGAAAAGGCACTGTGGTTGGCTCGTAATACCGCCATTAAACAAGCACAAGGCGATTGTTTGTTGTTTTTTGATGATGATAGCCGGGTGGCGCCCGACTGGATTGCGATGCATTTAAAATGTTTGGATTTTTTTAAAGCCGATGTGTCTTCGGGGGTGTCCATATCTAAAGTAGGCGCTGAGGTACCTGCGCATTACCGATTCTTTAAGGTAAGCGATCAGCTGGATACAGGTAATGCCTTGGTAAAAAGATATGTGTTTGAACGTGTGGGATTGTTTGATCGCCAGTTCGAAAAACAGCGTATGGGGGATGGTGAATTTGGTTTGCGTGTGTATTTAAACGATTTTTTAAATGTGTCGAATCCCTATGCCAAGCGCTTGCACTTAAAGGTAGATCGTGGTGGTTTAAGGGATATGGGGAGCTGGGATGCTTTTCGTACCAAGGCTTGGTTTGCGCCACGTCCTATACCGAGTGTGCTGTATTTTTTTAGACATTATTTCGGTAAAAAGCGGTCTTGCTATGCTTTATTGCGGAGTGTACCATTTTCTATTATGCCATATCGTTTTAAAAAGAACAAACCTATGTTGGTATTGGGAGCCTTGGTTTGCATAGTTATTTTTCCCTTGGTAGTGTTTCAAGTGTGTAAATCGTGGTACTTGTCGGGTAAAAAACTGAAGATGGGACCACTAATTGAAAGTTTGTAATGCATTTAAAAGACAAACATATTGTTTTGGTGTGTTCGGAGTTCCCTCCGCAACCAGGAGGCATTGGAACGCATGCGCATCAAGTAGCCAATTATTTGTGTCAATCGGGATATCTGGTAACTGTTATTACAGATATGCGCTCGAAGTCTGGGATGGTAGAACGGGATTTTGATGCTGGCTTAGCATTTAAAGTTAAGCGGATTAAGTGGTGCAGGTGGCGCGTATTAATGTATATAGACCGTCTGTTAACAGTTTTTAAGCAGATTGGGAGGGCATCGATTGTGTTGGCTTCTGGTAAGTTCTCCTTGTGGAGCGTAGGGCTTTTTAGTTTGTTTTTTAATAGTAAATACATTGCCGTAGTTCACGGTTCTGAGGTCAACTACAAACCTATTTTATTGAAGCAATCCGTTACTATGGCCTTGCGTCGTTTTAATAGGGTAATAGCGGTATCGCATTTTACGAAGGGACTTATTGCCAAACTTGGGATTGATCATGTTGCCGTAATTCCTAATGGTTATGATCCCCACATGTGGCAGCCTAAAATAGAGCAGTCCATAGCTTTGGTTGGGAGCCCTAAATTAATTACCGTGGGGCGGATATCGGAACGTAAGGGACAGTTGGAGGTGATAAAAAATTTACCTGCGCTATTAGCGTTTTATCCTAATATACATTACCACTGTATTGGGCTTGCTGATGCGAATGCGGAATGTTTGGATATGGTCAAAAAGTTAGGTGTTATGGAGCATGTAACATTTCACGGTGTTTTGGACAAGGCAGTTTTGCCCGCTTATGTGGCTGCTGGTGACATATTTGTGATGTTGAGCACGGAAACAGACCAGGGCGATGTGGAAGGTTTTGGTATTGCCATTATTGAAGCCAATGCCATGGGAGTTCCAGCTATTGGAACCAAGGATAGTGGTGTTGAGGATGCGATTAATGATGGTGTCTCAGGGTTGCTTGTGCCTCAAAAAGATACAGCGAATTTGAGGGAGGCTGTTGATACCATATTACAACATAAAGATCGATTTAGGGATGGTGCTTTGGCTTGGGCTGAGCAACATCAGTGGCATCATGTTATAAGGAGGTATGTTGATGTTGTTGAAGATGGACGTTAGAAAGTTAAAAGTGAACAGTTAAAAGTGAAAAGTTAGAAGGTTTCAAGTTTCAAGTTAAAAAGTTATGTGTTTTTTGTCTAGGGTCTAGGGTCTAGGGTCTAGGGTGTTTGGATTTACTGTTTAGAAATACACTGATTACCAACTCTCACTGTATACTTTTACTGAATACTGAATACTGAATACTGCTAATGGGTCTTGGGTCTTAGGTCTAGGGTAATGGGTTTGGAGTGGTTATTTTAATTGGTATGATGGGTATCTATAATAATCAATAGGCAATAATCAATTGTAAATTAGAAGCTAGTAGTTAGTAGTTAGTAGTTTGAAGATTTTTGTCTAGGGTCTTGATTCTTAAGTTTTAGGTTATTGGTGTTAAGTTATAATTGGTCGTAAGTAGGGTTTTGTCAAAAATCAGAAATAATGAGTGAAGGAATGGAATTGCGAAGCGTAGCTTCAAGCATGGAATTCTGAAACGCATGGTGCTTTAGCAATTTCCTATTTTTGGCTTGATTTTTTGGTTCTTTTGTATCAAGACAAAAGGAACGGCATGGAGTTGTTACTTTACTTTTTTCCATCGCAGGAATGGACTAGAGGCCAGAAGCCAGAAGTTGGAAGTTAAAAGTTGAAGTTTCAAGGTTTTGGGTCTTAGGTGTTGGGAATTTACTGTTTAGAAATGCACTGATTACCAACTCTCACTGTATACTTTTACTGAATACTGAATACTGAATACTGAATACTGCTAATGGGTCTTAGGTCTTGGGTCTAGGGTAATGGGGGTTGGAGTGGTTGTTTTAATTGGTATGATGGGTATTTATAATAATCAATAGGCAATAGTCAATTGTAAATTGGAGGCTAGAAGCCAGAATCTGGAAGTTAAAAGTTGGGAGTGAAAAAAAAATTAGAAGGTTAGAAGATTTTTGCGTCTTTTGTCTAGGGTGTTTGGATTTACTGTTTAGAAATACACTGATTACCAACTCTCACTGTATACTTTTACTGAATACTGAATACTGAATACTGCTAATGGGTCTTAGGTAATGGGGGTTGGAGTGGTTGTTTTAATTGGTATGATGGGTATCTATAATAATCAATAGGCAATAATCAATTGTAAATTGGGGGCTAGAAGCCAGAATCTGGAAGTTAAAAGTTGGGAGTGGAAAAAAATTAGAAGGTTAGAAGATTTTTGCGTCTTTTGTCTAGGGTGTTTGGATTTACTGTTTAGAAACGCACTGATTACCAACTCTCACTGTATACTTTTACTGAATACTGAACACTATTAATGGGTCTAGGGTAATGGGGGTTGGAGTGGTTGTTTTAATTGGTATGATGGGTATTTATAATAATCAATAGGCAATAGTCAATTGTAAATTGGAGGCTAGAAGTTTGTAGTTTGAAGATTTTTGTCTAGGGTCTTGATTCTTAAGTTTTAGGTTATTGGTGTTAAGTTATAATTGGTCGTAAGTAGGGTTTTGTCAAAAATCAGAAATAATGAGTGAAGGAATGGAATTGCGAAGCGTAGCTTTAAGCATGGAATTCTGAAACGCATGGTGCTTTAGCAATTTCCTATTTTAGGCTTGATTTTTTGGTTCTTTTGTATCAAGACAAAAGGAACGGCATGGAGTTGTTACTTTACTTTTTTCCATCGTAGGAATGGACTAGAGGCCAGAAGCCAGAAGTTAAAAGTTGAAGTTTCAAGGTTTTGGGTCTAGGGTGTTTGGATTTACTGTTTAGAAACGCATTGATTACCGACTCTCACTGTATACTTTTACTGAATACTGAATACTGAATACTGAATACTGAATACTGCTAATGGGTCTTAGGTCTTGGGTCTAGGGTAATGGGTTTGGAGTGGTTGTTTTAATTGGTATGATGGGTATCTATAATAATCAATAGGCAATAATCAATTGTAAATTGGAGGCTAGAAGCCAGAAGCTAGAAGCCAGAAGCTAGAAGTTGGGAGTGGAAAAAAAATAGAAGGTTAGAAGATTTTTGCGTCTTTTGTCTAGGGTATTTGGATTTACTGTTTAGAAATGCATTGATTACTAACTCTCACTGTATACTTTTACTGAATACTGAATACTGAATACTGAATACTGCTAATGGGTCTTAGGTCTTGGGTCTAGGGTAATGGGGGTTGGAGTGGTTATTTTGATTAATATGATGGGTATTTATATAATCAATAGACAATAGTCAATTGTAAATTGGAGGCTAGAAGCCAGAAGCCAGAAGCCAGAAGTTGGAAGTTAAAAGTTGAAGTTTCAAGGTTTTGGGTCTTAGGTGTTGGGAATTTACTGTTTAGAAATACACTGATTACCAACTCTCACTGTATACTTTTACTGAATACTGAATACTGAATACTGAATACTGCTAATGGGTCTTAGGTCTTGGGTAGTGGGGTTTGGAGTGGTTGTTTTGATTCGCATGATGGGTATCTATAATAATCAATAGGCAATAATCAATTGTAAATTAGAAGCCAGAAGCCAGAAGTCGGGAGCTAGAAGTTAGGAGTGAAAAAAAATTAGAAGGTTAGAAGATTTTTGCGTCTTTTGTCTAGGGTGTTGGGAATTTACTGTTTAGAAATGCACTAATTACTAACTCTTACTGTATACTTTTACTGAATACTGAATACTGAATACTGTTAATAGGTCTTAGGTAATGGGGTTGGAGTGGTTGTTTTAATTGGTATGATGGGTATTTATAATAATCAATAGGCAATAGTCAATTGTAAATTGGAGGCTAGCAGTTAGTAGTTTGAAGATTTTTGTCTAGGGTCTTGATTCTTAAGTTTTAGGTTATTGGTGTTAAGTTATAATTGGTCGTAAGTAGGGTTTTGTCAAAAATCAGAAATAATGAGTGAAGGAATGGAATTGCGAAGCGTAGCTTCAAGCATGGAATTCTGAAACGCATGGTGCTTTAGCAATTTCCTATTTTTGGCTTGATTTTTTGGTTCTTTTGTATCAAGACAAAAGGAACGGCATGGAGTTGTTACTTTACTTTTTTCCATCGCAGGAATGGACTAGAGGCCAGAAGCCAGAAGTTGAAGGTCTCGGATCTTATGTCTTTAAAGTACTTTTGTTTGTCATTCCTGTCATCGTTTAGCTTAGCAAAGACGAAAGGCAGGAATGACAATACCCCTTTGGGTTTATGATGATAAATATAATTCAAATATAAGAATTTGCTTTCTATATAAAAAGATTACCTGCCTGTCTGCCGACAGGTTCACTGTACTGCGTTATGTTCTGGATGACAGAGCACAGATTATTACTAACAATGGATATTCATTGAAAATAATTTAAATTATAGAATAATTACTTCCCATCATGTTAATTTTAGCTTAAAATACTATGATTTTGCAACACTACATATTTTTTGTCGTCTTTATATATGAACTAACTTAAACCAAAAGTATTTCGCATGTTGCAATCAGATATAATTGAAGAATGCAAACAAAATAATCGAAAAGCACAATTGCAGTTATATAGTCAGTATTGCAATGGTATGTACTGTGTTGCAAAACGTCTTGTAAAAGATGCTAATGATGCTGAAGATGTTGTGCAGGAAGCCTTCATTAAGGCATTTTCTAAATTACATCAATATAAGGCAGAAGTTACTTTTGGGATTTGGTTAAAACGTATTGTAGTTAACAAAAGTATCGATTTCCTGAAATCTAAAAAGCAACAGCTTGTTGCATTAGAAGAGGTGCACCTAAAGGTTATCGATACCGAAGATAACGACAAATGGTTGGTAGACGATGCAATTACATTAAGCGATGTAAAAAAAGCAATTAACGAATTACCCGAAAAATATCAATATGTGGTGATGCTATACCTTATAGAAGGATACGACCATCAAGAAATATCAGAGATATTAGGTATTTCAGAAGTCGCATCACGCACGCAGTTATACAGGGGGAAATTACGATTACAAGAACACTTAGCACTTAAAAATTATGGCACGGGACATTAGGGAACTGTTTAAGGAAGGGGCAATGTCATTAAATGAGACAATGCCAGATAACCATCAGGAACGCTTTCTTGAAAAGTTGAATAAAGCTTTACCAGAAGAAAAAAAATACAACTATTCATGGATTAAGATAGCTGCTAGTATAGTGCTGTTTCTGGGCGTTGGTTTTGGAGCCTATAATTTTTTTCAACCCAATAAGAATATACCAGTTACAGAAGTAGATACAACGACAACGTTAAAAAAAACATTAGGTGATATCTCTCCGGGTCTTAAAAAAGTTGAAGATTATTATTTGGCAAGCATCAATTTAGAATTATCTAAAATAAAGTTTACGGCAGAGAATAAAGAACTCTTCGATGGGTATTTAACACAGTTGGGCGAGCTTGATAAAGAGTATAACCGTTTGTCGGTTGAGCTTACTAAGTCCGGACCAAGTGAACTTACCATTAATGCTTTAATCGACAATCTAAAGTACCGCTTAAATCTGTTGTATCGTTTAAGAGAGCAAGTAAAAGACCTGAACAATACCGAAAATGGTGCTGTATCTCAGGCAGAATCAATCTAAAAAAATCAAAAAATGAACAGAAAAATCATAACATTTAAACTTTTAGTACTATGCCTTTTGATGGCAGTACCCATGGTTGCACAGCAGAAATTAACAAAAGTGTCGCAAGCTATAAAAGTAAATAAGGATATAACTATAGACCTCAATACAAGTTATTGCAATATTGTTTTCGATACCTGGAATAAGGATGTGGTTGAAATAGAAGCTTATATAGAAGGTGAAAATCTCGATGAAACTGCCATGCAAGACGCTTTAAAAACATGGGATGTTGATGTTGATGCCACAGCTAGCGAAATAGCTATTAGTACCAAAGACAAAGGAGATTTCTCCTATATGTGGATTTACGATCACGATAATGATGAATCAACCCATGCTATTTTGGAAGAATTAAAACTGGAGCTGGCAGATATTCCAGAACTGGATATTGACATGGATATTGAGGTTGTGGTTCCTGAGATTCCTGAAATACCCGAATTACCCGAGTTGCCCGAACTGCCTGAGTTACCAGAAGGCGTACATAAGATGCATTTTGATTATGAAGCTTATAAAAAGGATGGAGAAAAGTATCTAAAGGAGTGGGCTAAGAATTTTGAATCCAACTTTGGCAAAGATTATGAAAAAAAAATGAAAGCTTGGGGTGAGAAATTTGGTAAAGAATGGGACGGTAATTATAAAGAAAAAATGAGAGAGTGGGGAGAGCGTTATGCAGAAGAAATGGATCGGGAAAGAGAGCATTTGGAGCGTAAAAGAGAACACATGATTATTATTAAAGAAGCTCATGAGAAAGCCCGTGAAGGTCATGTAAAAGCGCGTGAAAAACATAGGGAAGCTCGGGAAAAATTAGCAAACTCCAGACGGGTAGTAATCGAAAAAATGATAGATCGTAAAGCAGGATCAAAAGTGAAGAAAACCATTGTTATTAAAATGCCTAAAAATACAAAGCTAAAGGTAAATGTAAGACATGGTGAGCTTCAATTTGCAGCAAGTATTGATAACCTAAAAGCTAATTTATCCCATACTAAATTTACAGCACATAGCATTAATGGAAGTGGAACTTCCATTAATGCTTCGTATTCTCCTGTTCATGTATCACAATGGAACTTAGGTAATTTGAATTTAAACTATGTAGATAAAGCCCAAATAGATAATGTAAAGCACTTAGTGCTAACATCCAATGTGTCTAATGTTACGATTGGTAATATTACAGGCAGTACAACAATTAATGAGAATATTGGGGATTTAAAGATTTTGAATGTAGATGGAGCCTTTACCAGTTTAAATGTCATGCTTCAAAATACAGATGCATTTATTGTGCTTCCTAAATCAGAACACGGTTTGCAATATAGTGGTGAGCGTTCTAGATTTAGCCACCCCCAAAGGAATGAAAAAGAAAATACGACTACATTTTCGACAGGTAATATAGCGTCTGGTAAAAGTATTGTTGTAAATGCTAAATTTAGTAACGTAATCATGGAGTAATACTACCAAAAAAGTCAAACACTTGATAAATTTCATTTAACACTTTACGGGACAGTGTTGTTAAAAACGAAAAAAGCGACCAAGGAAATTTCTTTACTTAATCGCTTTTAAAGTTAATTTAGAAAAAGAGCTACTTTTTCAGTGGCCTCCCATTTAGGTAGCTTCTTTTAATGGATATTACTTAATTAATGTTCCTCTTTTACTTCTTCTAGTTTGTCTTTTACAGCATCAGCAGCTGCATCAACAGCTTCGCCTGCTTCTTCAACGACTTCTTCTACAGCTTCACTAGCAGCATCGGCAGCCTCCTCAACGGCTTCTTCAGCAGCATTTGTAGCTTCTTCAACAGCTTCGCCAGCAGCTTCAGCGGCATTTTCAACAGCAGCTTCTACAGAATCTGTTTTTTTTGTCTCTCTACAAGAAGTGAAAGAAAGTCCTAAGGCAACTAAAAGTGCGGTACTCAATACTAATTTTTTCATTTGTTTAAGTTTTAGTGTTAATTGTTTAGTTTTATAATATTGCTATCGAATATAATAGTTATTATCTAAAAAAATCTCAGATTGTGTTTGTTTTTTTACACCAACTATTATGTTCAGCCTATATACGTAGATAGTCTAGTATTTGGATGACAGCACCTTTATTTTTTTTTATATAATTAAGATTGTTGTCTCCAGCCTGCGTACGTTTGTTTGAGTTTTTAATTAAATCGTGAAGGATAGTATCAAAAGATAATTGATCGGAAATAGAAAACATACCACCATTATCGATCATCTCTTGCGCTTCGGGGAATTTTTTGTGGTTGCTACCAATAATTATGGGAACGCCGAATACAGCAGGTTCTAACGTATTATGTAAGCCAGTGTGTCCTATTGCCCCACCCACATAGGCAATGTCGGCATAACTATAAATTTTAGAAAGGATGCCAATGGTATCGATAATGAATACTTGTGCTTGAGAAAGTGTACAAATGTCTTTTTCAGAAAACAAGCATGTTTTTACCCGTAAGGTTTCTTGAATATGTTTTATTTGGTTAGGTTTAATATTATGGGGAGCAATAATAAATTTAATGTCCTTCGGAGCTTTTTTGTTAATATAGTTGATAAGCAACGCTTCGCCTTCTGGCCAGGTGCTACCAGCAACAACACATAATTTATCTTGCTTAAAGGTTTCTATAAAGTCTAGGTTGTTATTTTGTGTCAACTGACTAGAAACACGGTCAAACCGGGTGTCTCCAGAAACGGTTGCCTTTTTGTAACCTATGCTTTCTAGCAATATTTTAGAACGTTCGTTTTGTGTAAAAATATGTTCAAAAGTAAATAAGGCTTGTTTAAGTGATTTTCCATACCATTTAAAATAGGACTGCGATTTTCTGAAAGCTGCCGAAATGAGTATGGCACGTCCTTGTCTCTTTTTTAGCGCCTTTAAAAAGTTGGGCCAGATATCGTATTTAACAAAAACAGTAAGTTCTGGGTTCACAAGATCTAAAAACCGTTTTGCATTGCTTACCGTGTCAAGTGGCATATATACAACAATATCTGCAATGGGGCTGTTCTTTCGAATTTCATAGCCCGATGGAGAAAAAAAGCTCAGTACTATTTTATGCTGTTTATAGTGTGCGCGTAATGCTTTAAAAACAGGAAGCCCTTGTTCGTATTCGCCCAACGATGCGCAATGAAACCAAAGCACCTTGTCTCCTGTTTTTAAATGCTGTTTTAGCAAGTCAAAAGTACAGGCACGCCCATTTACGCCACGTTTTATTTTAGTGTTAAACGGGCTTAGAATATTAAGTCCTAAGTTAGCCAGATAGATACTGGTATTATATATAAAACCCAATGTTTTTTCTTTACGGCTAAAATACATTTCTTTAGAATAATTCCCTTGAAAATATATAATTGTTTTAAAAAAACAGTTTGATATAACAATCCATTAAAACTTAATTTAATTATAATATTATTCGTAAATCTTCCATTGGTAACGTGTCTTAATTTTGTAATTTCGTAACCTGATAGCCTTAGGGCTATGCATTAAGAATAAGTCCGCATTATTTTCTCAAAATATAAGCTAGGACTGCAATTTTTTTTAGATGAAGAAAATTCAAATGGTCGACCTTAAAGGTCAATATGAAGCGATTAAGCACGATGTTAATCCTTCTATCCAGGAAGTTATTGAAAACACAACGTTTATTAATGGCCCTAAAGTTCACGAATTTCAACATAATTTAGAACGTTATCTTGGTGTTAAACATGTTATTCCATGTGCTAATGGAACAGATGCTTTACAAATAGCTATGATGGGCTTGGGTTTAAAGCCGGGCGACGAGGTTATTACGGCCGACTTTACCTTTGCTGCAACAGTTGAGGTAATAGCTTTGCTTAACCTAGCACCGGTTTTGGTAGATGTTAATGAAGATGATTTTAATATTAACATCGAAGCAATTAAAAGGGCTATTACACCAAAGACCAAAGCGATTGTTCCCGTACATTTGTTTGGACAGTGTGCCAATATGGAAGCCATTATGGAGCTTGCTAATGAACATAATTTATATGTTATTGAAGATAATGCCCAAGCAATTGGAGCGCATTACACTTATAAGGATGGCACTAAGGCAAAAGCAGGTACTATAGGACATGTTGCATCTACGTCGTTCTTTCCTTCAAAGAATTTAGGTTGTTATGGCGATGGCGGTGCTATTTTCACCAACGATGATGCTTTGGCTCATACCATTCGTGGTATCGTAAATCATGGGATGTATGAGCGTTACCATCACGATGTAGTAGGCGTAAATTCAAGATTAGATAGTATACAGGCCGCAGTATTAGATGCTAAGTTACCTCACTTAGATAACTATAATAGGGCAAGGCAAGAAGCCGCAAGAAAATACAATAAGGCTTTCGAAGCCTATGAAAATATAATAACCCCTAAAGTGTCTAATGGTTGTATGGAAATTTGCGATACTTGCGATTGCCATGTATTCCATCAATACACATTACGTGTTATTGGAATCGATAGGGATGCATTGGCTAAGCATTTAAATGAACAGGGCATTCCTTGTGGGGTGTATTACCCAATTCCGTTACACAGGCAGAAAGCCTATGCTGATGTACGTTATAATGAAAACGATTTTAAAGTTACCAATCAGTTAGTGCAGGATGTTATTTCATTACCAATGCACACCGAATTGGATGATGAACAAATAGAATATATTACCGAAACAGTTATAAAATTTACAAATGGATAAAATATTAGTTACCGGAGGTTTGGGCTTTATAGGATCCCATACCGTTGTTGAGTTACAGAATGAAGGTTATGAAGTTGTTATTATTGACGATTTATCGAATTCGACCGAAAAGGTTTTAGATGGCATTACTGCGATAACAGGTAAGAAACCAATTTTTGAAAAATTGGACTTAAAAGATAAGGCAGGTGTAGAGGCGTTTTTTAAGACCCATAACGATGTTAAAGGAGTCATCCATTTTGCAGCGAGTAAAGCGGTTGGTGAGAGTGTAGAAAAGCCTTTACTGTATTATGAAAACAATATTAATACACTGGTATATATCTTAAAAGAGTTGCAAAAGTTGCCTTCGGCTTCGTTTATCTTTAGTTCTTCTTGTACCGTTTACGGACAGGCCGATGAATTGCCAATTACAGAGAATGCACCAGTTAAGCAAGCCGAATCGCCTTATGGGAATACAAAACAAATAGGCGAGGAGATTATTAAAGATACTTGTAAAGTATCGTCGTCCATCAAAGCCATTGCCCTACGCTATTTTAATCCGGTAGGAGCACACGAATCTGTTGAAATAGGGGAATTGCCAATAGGGGTGCCACAAAATTTAGTGCCGTTTATCACCCAAACTGGTATTGGAATTCGTAAAGAACTTTCGGTATTTGGAGATGATTACCCAACGCCAGATGGTACTTGTATTAGAGATTATATCCATGTAGTCGATTTGGCAAAAGCCCATGTAGTGGCTCTTAAGCGTCTTTTGGGAGATAAGAATAAGGAGAACTACGAAACTTTTAATTTAGGGACAGGAAAAGGGAGCTCTGTATTGGAAGTAGTACAAGCTTTTGAACGTGTTTCAGGGAAAAAACTGAACTATAAAATAGTAGGTAGAAGAGAAGGTGATATCATTTCGGCTTATGCTGATACCACAAAAGCGAATGAAGAGTTAGGTTGGAAAACTAAGTTAACTTTAGATGATGCTTTGCGTTCTGCCTGGAAATGGGAACAAAAAGTTAGAGGGTAGGTGTAATTTCCTAAGTTTAATATAATACGTAAAAAGCTGCTAATTATTAGCAGCTTTTTACGTATTATATTATATCGTTGCGGTATAAGTATATGACTATGTTGTTGCCTCTTCTTTCTTCTTAAAACTAGCAAATACCAAAATAATCATACCTGTTGTAACCGAAAGATCGGCCATGTTAAAAATACCGGTTCTAAAAACACCTCCTAGATCAATATGAAAAAAATCGGTTACCGAACCATAAACAATACGGTCGTATACATTGGCAATACCGCCACCAATAATACTGGCAAAAGCAAAAAGTGATAGTTTGTCCAGAGACTTGTCCTTAAGGATATGGCGTAGTACAAGGGCAAGCACAATTATAGGTAATATAAGTAATAATATAAGTCTAAGTGTTGGGTTAAAATCACTACCCATACCTAAAAAAGCACCTGTGTTTTCTACGTTATGTAGTGTAAAATAATCACCAATAATTTGAGACCTTTGCGATGAAGGTACATATACCCTAACAATAACTTTAGAAATTTGATCTACAGCTATGGTAATTAAAATAACTAGGGCAATGTATGCTGTACGTTTAGACAACTTCATCTATAATGAGCTTTCAAAGGTTGCAGAAGTAACTTCTGATGCTCTGTCTATCTTTTTTACCAAACCTTGAAGCACTTTGCCTGGGCCCACTTCGGTAAATAAAGAAGCGCCATCGGCTAGCATTTGCTGAACAGATTGTGTCCAACGTACTGGTGCTGTTAACTGTGAAATTAAATTGGATTTAATCGCAGTTTCATTAGTTACTGCGTTAGCTGTTACATTTTGATAGATCGGACAATTGGGTTTATTAAATGCAGTACCCTCTATTGCAGCCGCTAATTCTTCACGGGCAGGCTCCATTAGTGGTGAATGAAATGCACCACCAACAGGTAGCACCAATGCGCGACGGGCGCCAGCTTCTTTTAATGCCTCACAAGCCGCATTAACAGCATTGATTTCTCCAGATATAACGAGCTGTCCAGGGCAGTTGTAATTGGCTGCAACTACAACCCCTTCAGTAGCTTTACAGATAGCTTCAACCGCAGCATCTTCTAAACCTAGAACGGCAGCCATGGTACTTGGCTGTAATTCACAAGCCTTTTGCATGGCTAAAGCACGTTGCGATACCAGTTTCAAACCATCTTCAAAGTTTAAGGAACCATTAGCTACCAATGCAGAAAATTCACCTAGTGAATGTCCGGCAACCATATCTGGTTTAAAGGAATCACCCAGTGTTTTCGCTAAAATAACCGAATGCAAAAAGATGGCAGGTTGGGTTACTTTGGTTTCTTTAAGTGCCTCGGCTGAGCCTTCAAACATAATATCTGTGATATTGAATCCAAGAATATCATTTGCTTGTTCAAATAATTCTTGTGCTAAAGGTGATTGCTCGTAAAGGTCTAAGCCCATTCCAGTGAATTGAGCTCCTTGACCGGGAAATATATATGCGTTCATAGTTGTTTATTTTATGCGGTGCAAAAATAGGAATATTTTTAAAGATGTTGGGCTACTTTGTTACTAGATATTAGAATTAACCTGAGCTCGACGTGATCCAACCAATATTCAAAAACTTATTTTCGATACTATTTTTCTTCGAAAAATCACTCAAATTGACAGTTTTTGAATGAAAGTCATATCAGATTACATGGAATTATGAAGGGACTTTATGTTGAAATTAAATGATTTTTTTATATCGACTCACGTTAGATTATGTAATGTAACGTGAATAATGGATAAGGGATTTATGTCAGTACTAAATTCTTCCAGAATTTCGAAGAGACATTTGGGACTCTTAAACATTATTCACGTTAATGTAAACTGTTTGCGTCGAGGTTTACAGGCCCACAATAGCAGCTTCTGCACAACGTTCGCCATCCATAGCGGCCGATACTATGCCGCCAGCATAACCACCGCCTTCGCCACAGGGAAACAACCCCTTTACTTCTGGGTGCTCTAATTGTTCATTTCTTGGGATACAAACAGGTGATGAGGTTCTGGATTCTACACCAACAATATTGGCTTCTTCAGTATAATATCCTTTCATTTTTTGACCGAAAGCTTGAAATCCTTTACGTAATCGGCTTCCTATTAGTTTGGGAAGTAAAGAATGTAGGGGCGCCGATTTTAAACCAGGCTGATAGGAGCATGGATTTAATTGGGGGGATAAACGGCCTTCAACAAAATCGGTGAGGCGTTGTGCAGGTGCTACCTGACTGCGTCCTCCGGCGGTAAAGGCTAGTTTTTCTAAGTTCTTCTGATATTCTAACCCCTTTAGGGCTCCAAATCGTTCGTATTTATGTAAGTCGGTATCAGCATTAATTTCAACAACAATACCCGAATTTGCAAATAGGTTGTTGCGTTTGGAAGGTGACATGCCGTTAACAACAACTTCACCGTTGTTAGTAGCAGCTGGAACAATAAAACCGCCCGGACACATACAAAACGAGTAAACCCCTCTGTTGTTTACTTGTTGAACCAAACTGTACGAAGCAGCTGGGAGCAATGGATCACGTTCGCCATTACAATGGTATTGAATACCGTCTATGATATGTTGGGGGTGTTCCACCCGAACGCCCATGGCAAAGGATTTAGCTTCTAGGGCTATTTGTTTTTTTGCCAGTAAATAAAAAATATCACGAGCCGAATGACCGGTAGCTAGGATCACACGGCTAACAGCCATCTCATCTCCATTTTGTAGATGTACGGATTGAATACTGTTATTTTTTATGGTAAAATCAACGACACGGGTTTCAAAATGGATTTCACCGCCATACTTTAAAATGGTCTCTCTTATGTTCTGTACCACTTTGGGTAGCTTGTTAGTGCCTATGTGTGGGTGGGCATCAATTAATATTTGTTCGGTCGCGCCATGAAACACGAGATTTTCAAAAATACGTCTTACATCACCACGTTTTAAACTTCTGGTATATAGCTTGCCGTCACTATAAGTACCGGCACCACCTTCGCCAAAGCAGTAATTGGAATCTTCGTTTACAAAATGCTCTTGATTGATGGCTCTTAAATCGCGTCGTCGGTCCCGAACATTCTTACCGCGTTCTAAAACAATAGGTTTAAAACCGAGTTCTATACAGCGCAGGGCTGCATACATGCCAGCTGGGCCAAAGCCAATGATGTGAATGGGTTTGCTTTTGGAAACGTCTTTGTAATTAAATTGGTATTGTGATGATTGTGGAAGGGGTTCTTTAATATAAACCGCTACTTTATAATTGATTATAATTTTAGGTTTTCTCGCATCAATAGATTTACGAAGTACTTTTACCCCGCTAATGTCGTTTTTGTCGATACCTAAAAAGCTTGCCGATTTTATTAGCAATATATCGCTAAGCGCTTCTTCTTTAAGCGTTACACGAAGCTGAAGTTCTTTTACCATGATGCAAAATTAGGGAAAATAGCAACAGGCATTAAAAAAGATTTTTTGAGGTGATAAGTATACTCTAATAATTCATTTAAAGAATGGGGCTTACGAATCAAATTTTTTGTTATGATTCATGTCGTCCAAGAGTTTTACAATTCTTTTGGCTTTTGTTTCTTCAGTTTTGGCCGAATAAATCCAATCTAAATATCGCTTTTTGTTTATTTCTGAAAGGAGGGTAAAGTTTTTAAATGCTTTTTGGGGTTCATTTTCAAAGCAAAGGATTAATTCTTTTGGTATTTGCAAAGGGGTTTGGTCTAAGTATAATTTTAAATGTACCTTATCGTCCACTTTTTTTTTGATATGTTTTCTTATTGCCAATTTAATCGGTAAGAATAATTGTCCGTTTCCTAGTGGTAATAATTTATATTTTGAAATTTTATAGGTATCAATGTGCCCGCTTACAATTACCCAACCGAATGGCATATTTTTATTGGGAGATATTTCAGGGAGGTGGACGTAATGCCATCCACCTTTCCCTGGGAATTTCTGTATCTTACATGCTTTGTTTATAATAAATTTGGTCATTTTATGCTATTAAATACCAAAAATCTAATTCCATAGTTGTGTCGTCGGCCATTTCCAGCATTGGTTTGCAATATTCATTTTCTGTGTAGCCGAAACATATTTCTTTGGTTTTGCCTAAAGTATTGCCCAATGTTACTTCAGAAAAGCGATTTTCAGCAATTTTACCGATAAAATGAGCTTGGGTATTACTTGCTTTAAAAAGGTATTCGGTTTCAATGGTATTGGAGGTGTTTAGTAAGGCTTGGTAATTGCTTTTATCCTTTAGTGAAAAGCTACCATATTCTATACAGGAAAAGTACTTTGGAATTGAAAAGTTTTCTTTTTCAATAGTCTGAAAGTTCATTTGGACAGAATCTGTTTTAATCAGGTCGAAAAAATCCTGAGCAGATGTGTTATTTTGTATGGTTTTTTCCATTTCCTTTAAGACTTCCATATCTTCTACAAACAATACATTTGCGTAGTTGTTATTTAAATTTCTAACGAGACAATGAAACACAATGCCTTTTTGGTTAGACAAAAAAGCATTTTCAAACTGCATAACCGTTCTAATTAGTTCGTCGTCTGAGACATGGTCTTTTTTTGTAAAAGAGGTAAACTCCATTGCTTTTGCATTTTTGTTAAGTTGTTTTATCATTTTATATATTTTTCTGTTAACAAAGCAAAAATAGAATGGGGGTGAGACAACCCTATGTCAACAGGTTTTTTGTTTTTTAAAAAATTGACCGTTCTATAATATGGGTGAGCCTACACCGAAACTATGAGGTCGGGTGAGTTGGCACATAGCTGTGATGTCCAAAATACCGTAAGGTAAGTGCCAAAGTAACAGATATGGCACGATTGGAAGTAACCCGAGCGTAAAAGGAAAAACGATTTAAGAATTAGAAATTACGATTAACAATTAATGAAAGATTCATTTCACGAACTACCAGAACACTGTCCAGATTCTTTGAAAAAGGTGATTTAAGCACAGTGCTATACTACAAAGATTAATGTCATTTTTGAACTGCCTTATACACAATCCGCTGGGTTTACCCTGAGGAGCATCTATAGACCCAGCCGAAGGTTGCGGTGGTGTGAGAGATTAACCCAGCTAGTTAGTAGCGAAGCCGTCTACTTGTCTTACAAAAGTATATTCAACCAACTTACTTTCTATACTATCTTTCCATTCCAAGGATTATACAGAAAGTTTTTAATCCGTATGCAAATGTTCAGCTACCACCTATGGGGTTTCGGGTGTTTTTGTTTTCGCATGGAATAATCCATCATGCGTAAATTCCGTTAGCAAAGAATATCTTACTCAAATCTTGTTTGTTGGTTTAGTTTTAATAACAATTCATCTAGTTTCTCAAGTGTTGCGATCATACCTTCTTCCATTCCCATATTGATTACTGCTTCAAGGTCATTTAACGAATCATAAGTTACAACGGTAGTTACAGTAGAATTTTCGCCTTTATCTTTAAAAGTCACGAGCCATTTCGCTTTGGGCAGGTCTTCATTAATTGTCCCTTCACTATCACAAAATACATCGATTGTACGGTAGAAGTCAATAGGGTTTATATCGTGGTATTTTGTGTAGCCCCAATATTCTGTGCCTTCTGGGTCAACCATTGCGTAGTGCCAATGTCCGTCATTACTAAAATCCATCGATTTTGTTTTAGTGGTAAAAGGTTTTGGTGCAAACCATTGGTCCAAAAATTCTTGTTTGGTGTAGCAGTCCCAAACTAATTGTCTTTCGGCATTGAACTCACGTACAATAGTTAGTGTGTTATTTTCCTTATTTACAAGGAAGTCAAATTGCAGATTACTTTTCATTTTTTTTGTTTTTAAGTGTTGTTAATAAATTGTCAAGTTGATCAAAACGGGTTTCCCAAATTTTTCTGAATTGTTCCAACCATTTATCAATTTCTTTCATTTTTTCGATTTTCAGCTCGTAGTAAATTTCCCGACCCTGTTGATTTGATTCAACGAGGTCACATTCGCTCAAAATTTGAATGTGCTTTGAAATAGTAGGTCGTGCTGCATCAAAATTGTTGGCTATTGCTCCTGCTGTCATAGCCTGTGAAGTTAGTAATACTAAAATCGCTCGTCTAGTTGGGTCTGAAATTGCTTGAAATATATCTCTTCTTAATTTCATTATGAAGTTATTTGACTACAAATATAAATGAAGTTATTTGGCTACGCAAATAATTTTGCAAAATTTTAATCACTTCATGTTCATAGCCTATAACCTTAATAAGTATATGAAGTTCATAGAAAGACACAGTAAAAGTGGGGCGGGCAGACCTGTCTAATGTCCGTTTTGCCTTTAAAACTATCCTAAAGTGCGTTTTACGTCTTTTTAAGCCCCATGGTTTTAGGGTGCAAGATATTTATACGGCAAAATAAAAGCCCTAAAAAGGGCTTATTTGTATCTTGTTTATAGAAAATTAAGGGCTTGTGCAACGGTTACTATCTTTGTTGTGGTGCGTAATTTTTTTAAGCTGAAGTTGGATTCACTTGAATTTGTCCTCCGATTGCTTTTAATACTTTCATAATTGTCGCAAATTGAGGTTTTGCTCCATCAGATAATGCTTTGTATAAACTTGGTCTACTTAACCCAGTTTCCTCTGCAATTTTTGTCATTCCAATTGCTTTTGCAATATGTCCAATTGCATTAATTATATCTGCATTATTTCCTTCTTCTAAAACAGTATTAAGGTATTCTGCAATCATCTCTTTGTTGTCTAAATAATCGGCTATTTCAAATCTTGAAGTTCCCATTTTTTATTTATTTAATTTTTTCCAAATTTCTTTTGCTTTAGCAATGTCTTTCTGTTGAGTAGATTTATCTCCACCAATAAGTAAAACAATGATTTTTCCGTCTTTTTCTTTAAAGTAAACTCTGTAGCCTTTTGCAAAATTTATTCGCATTTCTCGAATTCCATCACCAATTGTTTTACAATCGCCAAAATGTTTGTAAGTTTCTAATTTTTGAATTCTGAACAAAATTTTTGCTTTTGCTTTAAAGTCTTTAAGCTTTCTCAGCCATTTGTCAAATTCATTTGTTTTCTCAATAAAAAACATAAATTATGTATCTACTTGGATACAAAATTAAGAAAAATATTTGAATAAATTCAGTCCAGGTTGGTTTTTCAGTAGAGTGAGTTTTTATGAACCACAGCGTTCTCGGTTATGATTTCGTTGCGGAAAAATCCGCAGTATTCTTTCCGCTGTATCCGAAAGATAGCAAATTTGCGTTGAATTCCGATTAGGAATTCAACCGCAATGAATGATAGTCATTGTGGGTATCCTTTCGTGTCAATGTGCGATTTTTCTAGAGGGTGCAAGTCCCTTATGGGTAGGGGTATCGCCTTTAACCATTAGTAAGTCGCAAGGTGGGCGGCATGTCCGATGTCCGTTTTGCCTTTAAAACTATCCTAAAGTGCGTTTTACGTCTTTTTAAGCCCCATGGTTTTAGGGTGCAAAATATTTATACGGCAAAAGAAGAGGCTGCCTTTTTGGACAGCCTCTATTTGTGTCTTGTTTTTAGAAAATTAATGGCTTGTGCAACTATTACTGGTATTGTAAGGTGGCTTTTTTTATTTTTGATCGTTGGCAAAGGCATACTCTTTTACAGTTTGGGTTTAGCTTGGATGGCGCGACTGTGAAAGTGTATGGCTCGTAGCGTTGGGATTTCAGGACTATGCTTTAATCTGAAAGTTTAATTTAATGAATGAACCATCTTCATTTTTGTAAACTGTTCCATATTCCATTTTAGAGCCAGACGGATTGTCAAGTCTTGCAGAATTTTTTAAATATTGTTTGAACTTATTGAAGTCAATTAAATGATAGCAAAGCATTTCTGCATTTGGTTTAATAATGATAATTCCACCGACTATATCATATTTTCCAGACCATACTGCTTTTGAAGTCATTCCTAAAGCAGCCTCAACCAAAAAGTTCACTAACCTATATTCGTAAAATTTATGTCCTTGGGTAAGGTCATAATTCATTGGATTGTCTTTCCTGATTTTTTCAATTACTTCGTTTATTCCTCGAAGTCAATCCAATTATAACACTCAATTGCGTACTCGTCAGGAAATGTCAGATGAAAATATTCGTAGGGTTTGTTCTTTTTTAAAAATCCGAGTAATTTTTCTTTTCGTAATACTTTTGCTTTTCTCAAGTCGAATTGTATAGTCTTGCTTTCTTTGAGGATTTTCAATGCTTTTTCATTGAGTATATATTCATTTATAGAGTGCAAAATATCATTGAGTTTGTTAAATTCAACATCGTCATACATTTTACAGACTGCAATATATTGTCCATTGATTTTTTTATAATCAACGTCCTCAATTGCCCCAGAATCGTCGACGTGAAATGTAAAGTACTTCATTTTCTTCAAATGGTAGGTAACTAGTTATATGCGGAATTATTATACGTATTTATCATCTTTAGTTTCCGGATAAGAGGAACTTTTGTTCCCCATTATAACTTACAGGCTATAAATATAAATAAAAGCTTACAATAGTTGTACAGAGCATTCCTTCTTTCTGTAAAATGCTCTCAGACAATTTTTTAAAAGCCCATACCATCAAATTGAGTAAAAAAATGCTTTAATGAATACTTTTCAAATCGATAGCTATTAACGTGAATAATGCTTAAGACTTCTAATGTCTCCTCCAGTGAAATTTTGGAAGAATTTAGTACTTCGACAAAGCCCGTATCGAGTTTATCGAGATGCTCAGTAGAGCTATCTATAAACACTTTTAGCTGGGAATTTATTTGTTTTCGATACACCAAATCACAGATTTGGCTCTCAAACTGACATAAATTCCTTATCCATTATTCACGTTATTATATATCGTTGTCATCGGTATTGTACCTTCTCTATTTGGCTAATCGACTAAGGGGCGTGTCAGTCAGTATGGCATTCTTGTAGGGCTTACAGACCAGATGAACGCTTAGTTACTAGCTCTATTTTTTATTCCAGAAGTTGCATTAGTATTCCAAATATTCCAATTATCAAACATAAGGGCGAAAAGAATTTGGTGTCCAATTTACCAAAATCAGTTTTCTTTACGCTTTTAAAAAATCCGACATATTTAAATTCGCCAATTGCACGTAAAATAAATATGATTGGAATTATCCAACTTCCGTATTTCATAATCCATTCGGGTAAATTGTGTTCAATAAGTTCAGATTTAAGAATATAAAAAAATCCGAATGCAGTTAATCCAATTCCAACTATCGCACTATCAATTTTTTTCGGATTTAATACTCTATCTCCGTTTTCCTTGGTAGGTAAGGATGCCGAAAAACCAAATGTTCCTCCGATAACCCAATTAAAATGAAGTAATCCAAGTCCAATTAGTATTAAGCTTAATATTATCGAGATAATCATAGTTTTCAGTTGATTGCTCTTAAATTGGTACTATCGTTCAAAAAGTGTGTTGCAAACGAATGCCTTAAAGTGTGTACTGTGACAGGAACATAAATCCTCACTTTCTTTTGAGGTATTATAACAATTCATCTCATATTTTTAAGAGGCTGTGAATTTAAAAAGCGCTATGTCGCTTACTTCCGTTCATAGGTTAAGAACGAGTAATTATGTTCGTTCTTTTCATCTTTCTCGTAAAAAGTTTTAGTAGTTTCTTTCCATACCGTTGTATCTATTTCTGGGAAGAACGTATCGGCTTCGAAGTTGGCATGAACACGTGTTAGCTCAATCTTATCGGCGATGTGCATGGCTTGTTTGTAAATTTCGCCGCCACCTATTATAAATGGCTGGTTGTCGTCTTTAGAGGCATCAATAGCGTCCTCCAGGTTATTAACCACAATCACACCATCTGGAACCGTGTAATTACTTTGTCTTGTAATGACCACATGGGTGCGGTTTGGAAGTGGCTTGGGAAAACTCTCAAAGGTTTTGCGCCCCATAATAATATGATGACCGTTTGTTAGGTTTTTAAAGTGTTTTAGGTCGTCGCTTAAATGCCAAATTAATTTATTGTCTTTGCCTATCGCGTTATTTTCGGCAGCAGCAACAATAATAGTGAGTTCCATGTCTTTCTTGGGAGGTATTTTTTTTGTCACTTCTTTATTGGGCATATCGTTTTCAACTTTAGCCTTAAGTTTGGCTATGCGTTCTTGTTGTAAGCTTACTAGTTTTGCTAATTGCGCCTGTTCCCAGGCTTTGCCCATAAATTTATGAGTGATAAACACATTAAATGTGTGATACAGTAAAACAAATAACCAGATAACAATGGCATGTACAAACCATTCTTTTTCAAAAAAAGTGATGTCCTTACCAATGCCCAGTACGGTATTGGCACCAATTAAAAAGAGCGACCCAATTAAAAATAGGACAAAATGAATATATAGGCGCTTTTTTTGTTTAATGCGGCGTTGCGCCGTTTCAATAAGTGCCAATTGTTCTTTATCTATTTGTGGTGTTGATTTCTTTTTTCCAAACATATCAATAAAATAATGTGGTAAAGTTAATGCTTTTTAATGATATGGTTGTATTAAAAATCGTTCTTAAGAACAATGGAAAGGTATATATATGAACAAGTTAGTGAAAGAAAATTAGTTCAATTGATTTGTTGATCCCATAATTTTTATATAGGAATATTATGTACTTTAAATTAATGTTAAGCCTTATTATTAAATTGATAATTCTTTTATTCAAAGCGAATTAAATGCTGAGTTTTAGGCTATTGTTCTTTAATTTTGTGCCAAACAACACACTTATTTATTATGGCAATAACAAAACAATACTTAAAAAGTAAACCCGTATGTAAAGTCACTTTCTCTATCCTTGCTAAGGAAGCAAGTGATGTATCTGTAGTTGGAAGTTTTAACGAATGGGATACGAAAGCGGCGCCGCTTAAAAAGTTAAAAAATGGCACGTTTAAAGGCACAATAAACTTAGATAAGGATGCTTCCTATGAGTTTAAATACGTTGTAGATGGTAACTATGTTAACGACGAAGCTGCCGATGCTTACGCATGGAACGATTACGCTGCAGCTGAAAACAGTGTAGTGAACGTATAATTTTAGGATTAATAAAAAAAGATAAGCGCTTTCTTGAACTAAGAAAGCGCTTTTTTTATATTGCTACCGAACCTTTAATATGGGGGTGCGGATCGTAATCGACTAAAGTGAAATCCTCGAAGGTAAAATCAAAAATATCTTTAATATCGGGGTTTAATACCATTTTTGGTAAAGGGCGAAGGTCTCTGGACAATTGTAACTCTAATTGTTCGAAATGGTTGCTGTAAATATGGGCATCGCCAAAGGTGTGTATAAAGTCACCGGCCTCGTAACCACAAACCTGTGCCACCATCATGGTAAGCAATGCATAAGAAGCGATGTTAAACGGTACACCCAAAAAGATATCGGCACTACGTTGGTAAAGCTGACATGATAGTTTGCCATTGGCCACGTAAAACTGGAAAAAAGCATGGCATGGAGGTAAAGCAGCTTTGCCTTTAGCAACATTTTCACTAAAGGATATGGAAGTGTCGGGTAAAACCGAGGGATTCCAAGCCGATACGAGCATACGTCTACTATCGGGGTTGTTTTTTAGTGTTTGGATAACGTCTTTAATCTGATCGATCTCATCACTGTTCCAGTTACGCCATTGGTGTCCATAAACAGGTCCCAAATTCCCATTTTCGTCGGCCCATTCGTTCCAGATACGTACGCCGTTTTCGGTTAAATATTTTATGTTTGTATCCCCCTTTAAAAACCAAAGCAATTCATATATAATCGATTTTAAATGTAATTTTTTTGTGGTTACCATGGGAAACCCTTCGCTTAAATCGAAACGCATCTGGTAACCAAAAACACTTTTGGTACCGGTTCCCGTACGATCTTCTTTTAAATTGCCGTTCTCTAAAACATGCTTTACAAGGTCGTGATATTGCTTCATGTTATCTGCTTTTCTTCAATGTTACAAATATATAAAAGCTTGCACCCAATTACATTTGGAAGTTGCTTTTCTGTAAAAAAGTTATTAACTGTCTCGAATAGCTTTTGGCTTTTGGGTATTAGGTGTTGTGCTAACCTATTATCATGCCTGCTATGGTAGCAGAAATCAAGGAAGCAATAGAGCCTCCAATGAGTGCTTTCATGCCAAATTGGGATAAGGTTTTACGCTGACCGGGAGCCAGCGAGCCTATACCACCTATTTGAATACCTATAGAAGCAAAGTTGGCAAATCCGCACAGCATATAAGTAGCCATGATAATCGATTTTTCGTAATTTAAATGAATGCTGTTGGCAACATTTTTTAAATCGCTTAGTTGTATGTATCCTATAAATTCACTAGCGGCTAGTTTAATGCCAAGCAATTGTCCCATTAAGGTCATGTCTTCTTTGGCAACCCCTATAAGCCACATTAAAGGCGCAAAGCAGTAGCCTAATATAAATTCCAAAGACAAACTATTGTATGTTGTATGATTGGCTATAACTTGGTTAAGCGACATGAAATGCCAATCGATATTGAGTGCAGTAATGGTAATGCCATTAAAGTCTGCAACAGTTGCCAAAATGCCATTAAGCATTGCTATAAAGGCAATAAAGACCAAAAGCATGGCACCAACATTAACAGCCAATCGTAACCCCTCGGTGGTGCCGTTCGCAATTGCATCTAATATATTAGTTCCTATTTTATCTTGGGAAATAGTAACATCCGTATTTATGGGATTTGTTTGCGGGTATAGTATTTTTGAAATAACAATAGCTCCCGGAGCAGCCATAACCGATGCCGCTAAAAGGTGCTTCGCATAAAATAAGCGTAAGGCATCATCTTCACCTCCTAAGAAGCCAATGTAAGCAGCTAATACTGCTCCGGCTACTGTTGCCATACCGCCAATCATGACAAGTAGCATTCCAGACTTATTCATTTTCTCTAAGTAAGCCTTAATTAATAGTGGCGCTTCAGTTTGTCCCAAAAAAATATTCCCTACAACGCTTAAACTTTCAGCTCCTGATATTTTAAGTGCTTTGCTTAATAACCAAGCAAGGCCTTTTACCACTTTTTGTATGATGCCTAAATAGAAAAGGACTGAGGTGAGCGCCGAAAAGAAAATAATGGTAGGCAAAACCTGAAAGGCAAAAATAAAACCAAACGTATCCATATCTACCACGAGGCCTTCAAAAAGAAATTTACTGCCTGCCTGTGTGAAATCCAAGACCTTTACAAACAGTTTGCCAACCAGTTCAAACATAGATTTTATAGCCTCAACCTTAAGCACACCAATAGCAATTGATAGTTGAAAGAGTAAACCAATACCAACAAGTTTCCAGTTAATGGCTTTTCGGTTACTACTAAAGGAAAAAGCAATTAAAATTAAAACGGCCATACCTAATACACCTCGCCAGATACTATGAAATGAAAGGCCTTGACTGGCTATCATCGCTGTTGTTGTAAGGGAAGGAGTTGTTGGGGGAGGAGCGGCTTTAAAGTGATATGACGTGTACTTTTCTGTTAAGGTAAACGTTGTATCGGTTAGCTTAGAAATGCGAAAGTTGCGAACGGTATCATAAGGTGTTGTTACATATAATAGGAGCAGCTTGTTTTGATGTATATAATGGCCCGACGTGTTTGCGTTTTCTAAGGCTATAGAGAAATGGAATGCGCCTTGGTCTAGTTTTAAGCGGTCTCCAACTGCTGCATTAAAAAAGCTTGTGTGCCCTTGGTTCGCAATACGATCCAGTAACCATGTTTTTTCTATATCCTGAGCTAAACAAAAAGTAAATCCAAATAAAACAGTTAGTATTAGCAATAAAAACTGTTTCATGAGCTATTATTTACGTTTGGATATTTCGTCGCGAATATGGGCAGCCGTTTCATAATCTTCATTGGCTACAGCCTCGTTTAGAAGTTTATGAAGTTCGTCAAGTGATTTCGATTGATAGTTTTCGCGGGGTGTGGTGGATTCAAGTTCGCCAGCTAGGGTATCATCCATTAAAACGGTATCTTCACCTTCATTTTCCTCATCTTTTTTCGGGCTTACTTTTAAATAAATACCAGCTTTATCCAAAATGTTTTTGTAGGTGAAAATAGGCGCTTGAAAACGAAGTGCCAAAGCAATGGCATCACTGGTTCTGGCATCAATGATTTCTTCAATTTTATCGCGTTCACATATTAGACTGGAATAAAAAACGCCATCGACCAATTTGTGAATAATAACTTGTTTGACTACAATATCAAATCGATCTGCAAAATTTTTAAATAAATCGTGAGTTAAGGGCCTTGGAGGGCGAATTTCTTTTTCAAGCGCAATGGCAATAGATTGTGCTTCGAATGCACCAATTACAATAGGTAATTTGCGCTCGCCATCAACCTCATTTAGTATTAGTGCATAAGCCCCGTTTTGGGTTTGACTATAGGATATTCCCTTTATATTTAATCTTACTAAGCTCATAATTTATAAAAACGCAAAGAACTGTTTAAATTAGGACTTTACCAAATACCAGCAAATAGTTTGTAGGGAAAAGCGCTAATTTAAACAGCCTTATTGTTACTACAATGTAGCAAAAAATAATTTATTGTTGGGCTTTAAATGCTTTTAATTTTTCGATTAATTGTGGTACGACCTCAAAGGCATCACCCACAACACCATAGTCGGCCGCCTTAAAGAATGGTGCATCTGCGTCATTATTAATAACCACTTTTACTTTTGAGGCATTAATACCTGCTAGGTGCTGAATGGCTCCTGAAATACCAATGGCAATATATAAGTTAGAAGCAACAGGTTTACCAGTTTGGCCAACGTGCTCGGCATGAGGTCTCCATCCTAAATCGGAAACAGGTTTCGAACATGCTGTTGCAGCTCCCAAAACATCGGCAAGTTCCTCTATCATACCCCAGTTTTCAGGCCCTTTAAGACCACGACCACCAGATACTACAATTTCGGCATCAGCAATGCTTACTTTGTCGGTAGCCTTATCAACCGATTCCACCGTAACGGTTAAATCGGGAATTGAAGGTGAAAAGTCTTCGGCAGTAGCTTGTGCATTATTCTCAACCAGACCAAATGAATTATTTGAAATACTCACAATTTTAATGTCTGTGTTTATTTGTGTTAATTCAAAAGCTTTATTGGTAAACGCATTACGTTTTACGGTAAATGGGCTTGTGCTTTCTGGTGCTTCAATAACATTGGTTACGTAGCCCGCATTTAGGTCAATGGCTAAAAGTGGTGCTAAATATTTACTGTTGGCACTAGAACTAACTATAATGACTTTAGCAGCTTCCTTTTCGGCAGCTTGTTTAATAACAGCTGCGTAGCCTTTGGCATTAAAATTGGATAATTGATCATGCGATACTTTTAAAACCTTATCTACGCCATAATTGGCTAAAGCCGAAGTGTCTTCAGTATTTATGGTTACGGCCGTTACTGTTGTTCCCAATTGGTTTGCAACTGCTTTGGCATACGAAGCAACTTCTAAAGCTATTTTTTTAAAGGATCCTTGCTCTGATTCTGTATATACTAAAACTGACATATTGTTCTTTTTTGTAATCCTGAACTTGTTTCAGGAACTTATTAAACTTTCCTTATAATTTCATAAGATTCCGAAACCCGTTCCGGAATGATTTAGATGCTTAAATTACTTTGGCTTCGTTGTGAAGTAAATTTATTAATTCGTCTAAGTTATCTGGCGATACTAATTTAACAGCGCCTTTTGCTGCTGGTTTTTCAAATTTAATAGAGGTTGTTTCTGGTGTAGTCTCGGTAGCTTCTACTACGGTTAAAGGTTTTTTACGAGCCATCATAATCCCACGCATGTTAGGGATACGTAAATCACTTTCTTCTACCAAACCTTTTTGTCCGCCAATAACCACTGGTAGCGTTGTTGAAACGGTCTCTTTTCCGCCATCTATTTCTCTTAAGGCAGTAACGGATGAGCCTTCCACTGTAAGGCCAATACATTTGTTTACAAAATTAGCATTGGTTAAACCAGCAACCATGCCCGGAACCATACTCCCGTTATAGTCTATAGACTCGCGGCCCGCAATTACCAGATCGTAGCCTCCTTCTTTAACGACATTGGCTAATTGTTTGGCTACAGAAAAACCATCGGTAGCCTGCATGTTTACACGTATCGCTGCATCGGCACCAATGGCCAAAGCTTTACGTAATGTAGGTTCGGTTTCTTGCCCGCCAACATTTACAACGGTTACATTAGCTCCTTGTTGCTCTTTAAACCACATGGCTCGGGTCAATCCAAATTCATCATTCGGATTAATTACAAATTGCACGCCATTGGTGTCGAACTTCGAATTATCATCGGTGAAATTAATCTTGGATGTCGTATCAGGAACATGGCTAATGCACACTAATATTTTCATAATATTCTGGTATTAATTTGGTATAAGATTATTGAAGCCACGAAGTTAATTATTTTATTTCAAAAATTTATTATGCATGCATAATAAATTTTAAATAATTCATGTAAAAGGATAATTCATTTATTGTTATTTTTGCAGTTCGAGTGAAAAATAGATTCAATATAAACTTAAAAAGTTCTTTCTTTGTGGAAGACAGAAGATAATAATGAAGACAATTCAATTTAGAGAGGCTGTTTGTGAAGCCATGAGCGAAGAAATGCGTCGTGATGAAAGCATTTATTTAATGGGAGAGGAAGTAGCTGAATATAATGGAGCTTATAAGGCCTCAAAAGGAATGTTAGACGAATTTGGACCTAAACGTGTTATCGATACACCTATTGCAGAGCTAGGATTTGCTGGTATTGCAGTAGGATCGACTATGACAGGTAACCGTCCTATTGTTGAGTATATGACGTTTAACTTTTCTCTGGTTGGAATTGATCAAATTATAAATAATGCTGCCAAAATAAGACAAATGTCTGGAGGGCAATTTAAATGCCCAATCGTTTTTCGTGGGCCTACGGCATCTGCAGGACAGTTAGGAGCAACGCATTCACAGGCTTTTGAAAATTGGTTTGCAAACACTCCGGGACTAAAAGTGGTTGTGCCGTCAACACCTTACGATGCTAAAGGTTTGTTAAAGGCTGCGATTCGTGATGACGATCCGGTAATTTTTATGGAGAGTGAGCAAATGTACGGCGATAAAGGGGAAGTGCCAGAGGGCGAGTATGTTATCCCTTTAGGTGTGGCCGATATTAAGCGTGAAGGTAGTGATGTTACTATTGTGTCGTTTGGGAAAATCATTAAAGAAGCTCATAAGGCTGCAGATGAATTGGCTAAAGAAGGTATTTCTTGTGAAATTATCGATTTGCGTACTGTTAGACCAATGGACAAAAAAGCCATTTTAGACTCTGTTAAGAAAACCAATAGGCTGGTTGTTTTGGAAGAAGCTTGGCCATTTGCCAACGTTGCTTCAGAGATAACATATGTAGTACAAAATGAGGCGTTCGATTATTTGGATGCACCTGTTATAAAAATTAATACAGCAGATACGCCCGCACCATATTCGCCTGTTTTGTTGGAAGAATGGTTGCCAAATAGTAACGATGTTATTAAAGCTGTAAAAAAAGTTTTGTATAAATAAAAGTCAATTTTTTACGTTATATAGACTTCATCAACAGTTATGTTGATGAAGTTTTTTGTATTATGAACATAAGACTACTTAGTATATTTTTTTTCTTAGGAACCCTTTTTATAGTAGCCCAGACGAAGGTGAGTGGACGGGTGTTTGACGACAATGATGTCCCCATTTCGTTTGCCAATGTTATTTTTAAAGGCTCAACACAAGGTACCATTACTGATGAAAATGGCACGTTTTATTTGGAATCCGAAGAAACTTGGTCGGCAATAACCGTTTCGTTTTTGGGCTATGAGACTTTAGATGTTTTGTTGGATAAAAAGGTAACTTATAAAATGAAGGTCGTACTTTCCGAAACGGCCTCCGAACTCGATGCAGTCGTGATTATTTCGGGGAAGCAATCCAAAAAGAACAACCCTGCAATCGATTTGTTACGTAAAATATGGGAACATAAACGTAAAAATGGATTAAACCTCTATAAGCAATACGAGTACGATAAATACGAAAAAGTAGAGTTCGATATCAATACCATAGATAGTGCACTTATAAACAGTAAGTTGTTTCGAGGTATGGAGTTTGTGTTTGATAAGGTCGATACTTCAAGAGTAACAGGGAAAACGTATTTACCTATTTTCATAAACGAATCCGTTTCCAAGGTTTATGGAGACAACATTATCAATAAAAGAAAGGAAGTACTAAAAGGGAATAAAAATTCTGGGTTTAGCGATAATCAAGTGATTATTGACTTTGTAGACGACTTGTATTCCGACTTTAATGTCTACGATAATTATTTGAAATTTTTTGATAAGAGTTTTGTAAGCCCTTTGTCTAGAACCGGGATTAACACCTATAATTATGTGCTTACCGATAGTGCTTATATAGATAACAAATGGTGCTATAACATTATTTACTACCCAAGGCGTAAAAACGAATTGACTTTTAAAGGGGATTTTTGGGTAGCCGACTCAACTTATGCCATTAAAGAAATTAGCTTAAGAGCTTCTAAAAGTGCTAATATCAACTGGGTAAAGGATATTTATATTGAACAAGAATTTGAGGTTTTGGACGATTCCTTGTTTTTGGTCAAACGCGATTATATGATGTCGGATTTTGCTTTTAAAAAGAAGGAAGAGTCGCGTGGTGTTTATGGTAAGCGAACCACCTTATACCATAATTACGAATTCGATAGGGTAAAAGATAAGAAGTTTTATGATGCTGAGGTGTATAACTATAGTGAAGATGCATTTGATAGGGATGATGCCTTTTGGAATGAAAACCGTTTAGAAGCGTTAAACAAAGACGAATTGGGTATCTATAAAATGCTAGATACCTTAAAAACAGTTAAAAAGTTTAAACGGCTTTATAACTTGGGAAGCATTCTGGCTTCGGGATATGTAGAGTTCAATACCTTGCCTTTAGATTATGGTCCCATCTTTTCGACTTTCGGATTCAATGAGGTTGAAGGTTTACGCTTGCGTACTGGTGGACGTACTTATTTTGGTCGTAATGATTTGTGGCGTTTGGAAGGTTTTTTGGCTTATGGACTCAGGGACGATAAATTTAAGTATGGTATTTCGGGGAAATGGTTACTGGATAAAAAGAGCCGCCTTATAGTTTCGGGAGGTAACCGACGGGATGTAGAACAAATAGGAGCTAGCTTAACAACTAGTACAGATGTTTTAGGGCGCAGTTTAGCTTCTTCATCGGTTGTAGGAACTGGTGCTAACGATAAGTTAACGTCTATTAGTCTTACTAGTCTCGCACTTGAAGTAGAACCTGTGCGCAATGTAGTTATTAGATTAGGTGGAACGTATCGAACTTTAGAGTCGGCATCGCCAACTTTTAGCTTAGATTACAATACTGATACGGGTGTAGATTCAGAGATAAAACAGTATGAATCCACATTGTCCTTGTTCTATTTCCCAAAGCGAAAGATGACTGGTTTTGGAGTTGAGCGTTACGAGGCAAACGACGATTTTGCACGTCTTTTTGCACAAGTTGGCCGAGGTGATAAAGATTTGTTTAATAGTGATTTTAGCTATACAAAGCTCCAGTTTTCGTATACGCAACCTTGGCAGATTGGAGGTTTTGGACGTTTATATACTACAGTAGAGGCCGGTAAGACCTTTGGTGAAGTGCCTTTGGGCTTATTAAGCGTTATTCCCGGAAACCAGACCTACTTTTCTATTTATAATACCTTTTCGCAGTTAGACTTCTATGAGTTTGTAAGCGATACCTATGCCTCGTTTCATTTAGAACATAATTTTAATGGACGATTATTTTCCAGAATACCTTTCTTGAGAAAGTTCAACCTTAGGGAAATAGTTAGTGTAAGAGGTGTTTGGGGCGATATTTCGCAGAAGAATATCGATTTAAATAAAACGGACAATCCGAATACAATTCCTTTAATCGCACCAAACGATAAACCTTATTACGAATACAGTTTAGGGATTGGTAATATTTTTAAGGTATTTCGTTTGGACTTTAATTTTAGGGGGAACTATAAAGATGAGGTTTTAAATCCTGATGCTAGAAAATTTGGTATTACGGGAAGCTTTGGATTTTATTTTTAACGTGATGAAAGAAACTCATTTGGTTTCGATACAAAATTCTCTTGGAATTTCAATCTGACATGAATTTCATTCAAATGGATAGTTTTTGAATATCGGTTGAATTACATCGTACACATGATAATTTTAGTAATATAGTCCATTTTTTGTGATGGATCGTATTGCTTTTTCTTCATGAGCTATAAGAAAATCGTATGCTTTTTTATCCAGATTGCTTTTAGCTCCTATAAATTTCATAGAGTAGCTCGCCAAAATTGTTTCAAAAATTAGTTTCACCCTTTTTAAATGGTAATCTGATGTTATTACGGTCAAGCGAATGTTTTTCAATTTAGAAATAATAGCTAATGTTTTTACAGCGTCGTCTACGGTATGTTGTGATAGGGCAAAATCGAGAAAAGCACTTTCTGGAATGCCTTGTGTTATGAGATATTGTTTAGCGCAGAAGGCATGTGCTTGCTCAGTTATATTAAAATGTGCCCCCCAACCACCAGTGCAAAGCACTAACATGTCCTTTTCATAGTGTTTTACACAACAATTTAGTCTGCTTATAGCAGTGTCGCTTAACACGCCTTCGGAGTTGTTAGGAGATCCTAAAACGATTAATACATCGGTTAGCATAACAATTAATTAATATTGCCTCCAACCATAAGGCCGCTAGGGACTTTATCTGGAATTGTTTTATCGAAGCTATCATCATTCAGTGTGTTTAAAAAGGATATTATGGGCGCCATGTCCTTAACTTTAAGCGTGAGTTTTTTAGCTAGGCTATCAACGTTACTAGTAGCTACTTTAGGGTTTCTGGATTTATTAAACGAGAGGTCTTCATAAAATTCCAATACACGTTCTAATGTTGGGAGGGTTCCGTTATGCATGTAAGGAGCTGTAAACCTTAAATTGCGAAGGGTGGGTGTGCGAAATCCAAATTGTTGTTCGAAACCGTCATCGGCTTTTGTAAGCTTTGTGTTTTCGGGAACACTTAGGGTGTGAATTTTATAATCGGAAAGCATCGGGCCGTTATGACAATTTATACAGCCTACCTTTTTAAAGGTATCAAAGCCTTCTTTTTCAGAGAGGGATAAAGCATCATTATCACCACGCATGTACTTGTCGAAACGGGAATTATTGGTTACTAAAGTGCGTTCGTATGCAGCAATGGCTTTTCCTATGTTATCAATAGTTATAGGCGTATCTTCCTTAAATACATCTTTAAACAATTTTTGATATTCTGGAATAGCTTTTAATCGGGAAACAACTTCTTTTAAAATGTCTTCTTCCGAATACTTTAATCCGCGCATTTCTTCCAGTGCTTTTATGGGTTCTATGGCTTGGGTTTCTAAACTGTTTACTCTAGAATCCCAAAACATGGGAGCGTTTTGGGGTGCGTATTGATTTGATGGGGTTATGCCGTTATAAGCAGTGTTTAAAACAGTATGGGCGTTGCGTTTTACAAACGGAATATGGTTTGGGGTTTTAAAAAAGCGTTTGCTGCCAAAACCCTTACCATTAGCTCCAATGGAGAGATCCCTAAATTCTGCATAACCATTTTTAGGGTGATGGCATGTTGCACAGGCCACATCTTTATCGCCCGATAAAATAGGGTCGAAAAAAAGAAGCCTCCCTAGATGTGTTTTTTCCTCAGAATGAGGGTTGTCTACAGGTGTTTTTATTTTTAAAGGCAGTGCGTTAATACGTGTATCAATACGAGCAACAGGTTTAAGAGGTGTGCTAGTTTTGGAGGTTTTTTTGTTGCAGCTTAATAATACCATTAAAATCAAAATAGGTAAGTTTTTATATAGCATGTTTCTGTTGCGCACTTCCTTCATTATTGTAATAGCAATTTTGTTAATCTAATTCTTTAATAAATATATCTTTAAAGGCAACACCTTGTCCTTCGGCTTGTAGTCCTATGTAGCCTTCTTTAAGTGGTGTTCCATCTATTTTTATAGCAGGATTAAATCGGTTGGCAACACCACCACCAATAGTTGGTTTGCTGTACTGTAATACAGTGTCTTTATTTACAATATGGACAATAAGGGAATCTTTATAAACAATTAATTCACCGTTTACCCATACGTCCCATTTATAGGTTTTAGAAGAGGAATTGATGCAATGTCGTGGGTCGAGCTCGTTATTGTAAATTACATCTGTCCCGGGAGAACACATATTACCTGTAGGACGCGGGTTGCCATCACCAGCATCTGCCAGCATCTGGTATTCAACAGAAATGGGCCAATCCTGTTCTTTTAAAATTGTTTTTGGATCTTGAGAATGGAACATAATACCACTATTTCTATAAGTATAAGAAGGTGCATCTTCAAGCCATTGATTGGTAAATCGGTATTTGAACTTTAAGTGGTATGATGAAAATGATTTTTTATAGAATAGGTGGCCATAACGTTCGTTAAATGTATCGTAATCGTCATAGCTAACCTGAATAGCACCATCTTTTACCCTAAATGTGTTAGCGTAATTATCTCCTACTTCATGATGGTGGATTTTGGGAATCCAGCCATCTAAATCCTTACCGTTAAATAGAACTTGCCAGTCATTGGTACTTTTTTTGGAGTTGTTGTTGCCACATGAAAAAATTAGTAAGGCACCAGTAAATAAAAGGAAACGTTTTAATGGGATCATTTTAAGCTATTTTTAGTATTATCGATTATTATTTTATAAGTGGTTTGTATTATTGTTTGGCTTTAAAAGTGTCGAATTCTGAAGCGGATTCTGTTTTAAGAAATGTATTATTTGTTGTGTTTGTATCGGCAAATTCAAAATTGGGGTCTAAGTTAACTTTCGTTACTTCTTTTTCTTTTACGAACGTTTTTTTGATTTCGTATTCATTTCAATATGCTTTACTTGGAGCACTGCTAGTTGTCCTATTAAGTATTAGGTGGTGTTATTAGGTTGTCGATAGGTTCAAATTTTCCTTGCCAGGGAAGATTTTGCCCGTAAGTATTGCAAATAAGTAACAAGGCTAATAGCCTAAATGAATGATGTCGCATGCTGTTATGGGTTAGTAAGGCAATATAACAAAATAATAATATAAAACGATGCTATTTTTGTTGTTTAAAGTCTAAGTGTTCAGTACATTTGCAAGCCTAAAATTAAACTATGAGTAAGAAAGCATCCTTAACATTCGATGTGTTAATTGAAATACCAAAAGGTAGTAGAAATAAGTACGAATACGATTTTACATTGCATAAGATACGTTTCGATCGCACGTTGTTTTCATCTATGATGTATCCAGGTGATTATGGGTTTGTTCCAGAAACACTAGCGTTAGACCAAGATCCGTTGGATGTTTTGGTTTTAGGGACCGAACCAACTTATCCAATGGTCGTTATGGAGGTAAGGCCGATAGGAGTATTTCATATGGCTGATGAAAAAGGACCAGATGAGAAAATAATCTGTGTGCCGGTTTCTGACCCTGTATGGAGTAAAAGAAAAGATATTTCTGATTTGAATCCCCATAGATTGAAAGAAATAGAACATTTTTTTCAGGTGTATAAGGATTTAGAGAAAAAGAAAGTAGATGTAGGAGGTTGGGGAAATGCCGACGAAGCTGTTAAGATTTACCTAGAGTGTGTAAAGCGTTACGATGAAAGTGCACACAAGAAAAAAAGAACATTTACAATCTAATTAAGGGATTAATAATTTTACTGTAAAAAAAATGAACCATCTTAAATTTAAGGTGGTTTTTTTTATCACTTATATTTTCCTATTTTTAGCCGAATTAAAAAATAAATAATTTTTAAACCAACTAATTAATATGGAATTAATAGTAAAATTTTTACCGCTTTTTGGTGTTTTGGCACTAGCGTTTGTATTTATTAAAAGTTCTTGGGTATCGAAACAAGACCAAGGCAATGAACGGATGATTAAAATAGCAAAGAACATTGCTGATGGGGCCATGTCCTTTTTAAAGGCTGAATATAAGATCTTATCAATTTTTGTCATTGCTGTTGCCATTTTGTTATACTTTAAGGGAAATTCGGAAACAGGATCAAATGGTATGGTTGCAGTATCTTTTATTGTAGGTGCTATATGTTCTGCACTTGCCGGATTTATAGGAATGAAAGTCGCTACCAAAGCAAATGTTAGAACTACCAGTGCAGCTAGAAACTCTTTAGGTAAAGCTTTAGAAGTAGCTTTTGCAGGTGGTGCGGTAATGGGATTAGGTGTTGTTGGTTTAGGTGTTTTAGGATTGAGTGGTTTGTTTATGGTTTATCAGAATTTATGGCCTGGACCAGAAAACTTAACTATGGTGCTTAACGTACTTTCAGGATTTTCATTGGGAGCTTCCTCAATTGCCTTATTTGCGCGTGTTGGTGGGGGTATTTATACTAAGGCAGCCGATGTAGGAGCCGATTTGGTTGGAAAGGTCGAAGCGGGTATCCCAGAAGATCATCCTTTAAATCCTGCTACCATTGCCGATAATGTAGGTGATAATGTGGGTGATGTCGCAGGAATGGGTGCCGATCTATTCGAATCGTACGTAGGTTCTATAATTGGTACTATGGTATTGGGAGCATTAATAACCACTACGGATTTTGGTGGTTTAGGGGCTGTATATTTGCCTTTGGTATTGGCAGCAATCGGTATTATTATGTCTATTATAGGTACCTTTTTTGTAAAAGTAAAAGATGGCGGTTCACCCCATAGAGCATTGAATATAGGTGAGTTTGGATCAGCTGGGTTAATGGTTGTTGCTTCCTATTTTATTATTGAGGCTTTTATTCCTGAGTCATATGTCTTTAAAGGTGTAGAATATACATCTATGGGCGTGTTTTGGGCAACAATTGCCGGATTGGTAGCAGGGTTGCTTGTAGGTAAGGTAACCGAGTATTATACTGGTACAGGAACTAAGCCTGTAAATGCTATTGTTAGACAATCGGAAACGGGTGCTGCTACCAACATTATTGCAGGGCTAGGAACCGGAATGATGTCTACTATGATACCAATTCTTTTAATAGCATGTGCTATTTTAGTGTCACATCATTTTGCAGGTCTGTACGGTATAGCAATCGCTGCTGTGGGTATGTTAGCGAATACAGGCATTCAGTTGGCGGTTGATGCATATGGACCAATATCAGATAACGCTGGAGGTATAGCAGAAATGGCTGAGTTACCAAGTGAGGTGCGCGAGCGTACCGATAAATTGGATGCTGTTGGTAATACTACGGCAGCCATTGGAAAAGGTTTTGCCATTGCTTCGGCTGCTTTAACCGCTTTGGCTTTGTTTGCTGCATTTATGGAAACAGCAAATGTTACGGCTATTGATGTGTCTCGACCAGATATTATGGCTGGTTTGTTAGTAGGAGGTATGCTGCCATTTGTATTTTCGGCTTTGTCGATGAATGCGGTGGGGCGTGCTGCAATGGCAATGATTGAAGAAGTACGTCGTCAATTTAATGATATACCTCAGTTAAAAGCAGCTTTAGGGATTATGAGAAAGTATGATTCCGATATGAGTAAGGCTTCAAAAGAAGATCGTGCCATATTTGATGCTGCCGATGGTTATGCTGAATACGAAAAATGTGTAGCTATTTCTACGCAAGCTTCTATAAAAGAAATGGTATTGCCAGGTTTATTAGCTATTGCTGTTCCTGTAGCAGTGGGCTTTATTGGAGGTGCCGAAATGTTAGGAGGCCTTTTAGCGGGTGTTACTACTTGTGGTGTGTTAATGGCTATTTTCCAGTCGAATGCTGGAGGAGCATGGGATAATGCAAAGAAAACTATTGAAGAGCAAGGCAGAAAAGGTACCGATGCACATAAAGCGGCTGTTGTGGGCGATACTGTAGGAGATCCTTTTAAGGATACATCGGGGCCATCATTGAATATTTTGTTAAAGTTGATGTCGGTAGTGGCCCTGGTAATTGCCCCTAGTATTGCTTTGTCTCCAGATGCAGTAACAGCTTATGTAACTAATAGTAATGATACAGCTACTGAAATTGTTGAGGTTTCAAAAGACGTAACGACAGATGTGAATGTAAACGAAAGTGGTACTGAAACGGTTGTTTATAGATCGTTGGAAGTGAAAGTACAAGAGGGTGATGCTTTAAAAGTTTCTGAAACTGTTCAAGCAGTAGAAACTGGAGGAGAGTTGTAAGATAAGTAAGAGATTGCTTAATAAAACAAAAACACGCCTCTTGGGCGTGTTTTTGTTTTATTGGATATTTGTGTTTTTTATCCTTTATCCTTTTTTAGGGGTATCCCTATTCATTTCTGTAATGTCGGTGCTGGTAGCTTCAATACCCAGCAAATGCTTACTAAAATAATCGGCTTTTAGCCAAAAGAAATATTCTGTCATCTTACCAAAGCCATGACGTTGTCCAGGCATAAGCATAAAATCAAAACGTTTATTGGCTTTGATTAAGGCATCCGCCACCCTAATGGTCGAGCCCGGGTGTACATTGTTGTCTATATCGCCTGTAACTAGCATAAGTTTGCCTTTTAGGTTTTTAGCCAGCGATTGATTTTTGTCAATGGCGTATTTATAAGAGATTTTACCTTCTGCATCTTTTTCTTCTTTTATGCCGTGATGGGTTTCACTCCACCAACTATTATAAATGGTATTGTCGTGATTGCCAGCAGAAGACACAGCTACTTTAAAGAAATCAGGATAAACCAGCATGGCAGCAGTAGACATGAAGCCCCCTCCTGAGTGTCCGAAAATACCAACTTTATCAATATCAATAAAATCGTATTTATCAGCCAATTGCTCGGCTACATATTTTTTATCGGCTAATCCGTAATCTCTTAAATTACCATAGCCATAAGTGTGGTACCATTTCGATCTATCTGGGTGTCCGCCCCTGTTGCCTAGGGTGACAACAATAAAACCAACTTGGGCCATTCTGTCTGTTCTGTTCATGCTTACGGAAAACGATTTACTAACAGCTTCAGTTTGTGGTCCTGGATATACATATTCTATTAATGGGTATTTTTTTGTTTCATCGAAATCAAAAGGTTTGTACATGACACCATATATATCGGTAATGCCATCATCGGCTTTCATTTTAAAAGGTTCAGGAAATTTGTAACCTGTAGCCATAAGTTGTGAAAGGTCGGCTGTTTCCAAATTCAAAATGATCTGTCCATTATTATCTCTTAATTCTGATTTGGGAATTGTGTTTACGCGAGAATAATTGCTAACAAAGAAGCTATTGGAATCGGACACACTAATGCTGGTATTATAATCGCCTTTGTTTAAGTTTTTAAATCCAGAACCATTTAAATTGATCTTGTATAAATGCGCATAATAAGGATCTATATCTTTATTAACACCATTTGCGGTAAAGTAAAGCGTTCGTGTTTTTTCATCGATGCCTTCAAAGTTATCCACGTGAAACTCGCCGTTTGTTATCTGATTTTTTAAGTTTCCGTTGGCATCGTATAAGTAAAAGTGCGCCCAGCCATCACGTTCGGACCAATGTAATATTTCGGTTTCGTTATTAAATAAAACGATGTCTCTTTTCTCAATGTAGGTGTTAAAGTGTTCGCTGATAAGTGTTTTTACTTCACCTGAGCTAATATCTGCTACATGAATGTCTAATTTTTTACGATCACGGCTAACGGTATTGAAGTAAATCTTATTCTTTTTAGATAGTAACAATCTTGGTTTATGTTTGCTTGTGTTCGATTTTTTATACCGGTGTGCATAAACCGATATGCTTTGTTGAACAGCCGTGTCTATTTTAACTGTTGTAACTTCTTTAGAGGGCATATCAAAAACCAAAAGATTGGTTTTGTAAAACTCCTGTTCTCCTGCCATATGGTATTTATAGGTTTCTAACGAAGGACGGCTGGAGGTAACGGAATTGATTACCCATAGGTCTTTAATGTGCCTGGAGTCTGATTTTTGAAATACAAATTTTTTAGAATCGTGGGACCAAAAGCCGTAAATGGATTCTCTTTTGTCTTCTTCTTTCTTTTCTTCTTTATCGCTAAAGGTTCTATGATTGCCACCATAGCCAAAATGTTTTACACCATCGGTTGTCCATTGGTGCTCTACAATGGTTGAGTCTTTAGGATCCTTTACAGCTTTTAAAAAATTGGCTTTGTCCATCCAAAATAGGTTGTAGTTTTTAGAGAACAGAACGATAGTGCTATCTGGGGCTACGTTGGCCCATTTTTCCCATTCTTTTTTGGGTTCTTTTTTGTTATTCAATACAGTTAAGGAATTACTGCCTAATTTGTATTGAAGGTAGTATTCCTTTTTTTCCATTTTAGGTTTTTCCTTTTTTTCTTTTTTTGTTGAAGTGGAGTCTTTTTGAGTGTCTTCTTTTTCCTCTTTAGCGATTTCTACTTCTTCGGTGGATGTAACCCTAAAACGAATGGCAGTTTCGTTATTTACAAATTCAAAATCAAAGCGGGGTAAATGTTTTGCGGTATATGGGTCTTTGGTTATTTCGGTTAACCATTTGGCCATTTTAGCGTTATCAAACAATTTTGTTTTGGATTTTTTATCGGCATCTACCAAGTAGTAATTAGAACCTTCGGTGGTTTTATATTGGTACCAAAAGCGGTTGCCGTTTTTTAGCCAATGTGGTGTAACCGTAGTGGAGTGTACCAGTTTTGCTAGGTTTTTGGGAGAAAACTTAGCGGCTAATCTATAATTAGGCGATGGGGTTTGTTGTGTTTCTTCTTGAGAAAATAATACATTGCAGCTTATAAATAAAGCGATAATAAGAGAAGTTTGTTTCACACGTTTAAATTTTAGTAATTAATTGATTTTATTGTAATTATAAAATTAAGAACGTGTGCAACCACTCCTTACACTCGTTCTCTCATTAAAAATTTTAAACATTTCCTTTTGTGAAGTAATTTTTAAAATTTCTTAATGCTCGTTTCATGACTTTAATATAAAAGATAAGGTCACGAAAATAATAATTATCTCATGGGAGGTTTATAATTAAATGTTAAAGTAAATGCTTTGTGTGGTTTGAGGATATAAACAATTAAAATAAACCGTTGATTTCGGCATCTATGGTATTGATAACGTTACCCAAATCTTCCGGATTGTCAACAAAGTTTAATTTATCCACATCTACTATTAATAATTTGCCTTTAGTGTATCCGTGTATCCAAGCTTCGTAACGTTCATTTAATCGGCTTAGGTAATCTATGCTAATGGAGTTTTCGTATTCACGACCTCGCTTATGGATTTGAGATACTAAATTAGGTATTGAACTCCTTAGATATATTAATACGTCGGGGCCTTGAATTAAGGATTCCATTAAGTCGAAAAGTGATTTGTAGTTTTCGTAATCGCGATTGGTCATTAACCCCATAGCATGTAGGTTAGGAGCAAAAATGTGTGCGTCTTCGTAAATAGTTCGGTCTTGAATAATATCTTTTCCGCTTTTGCGAATTTGTAATATTTGTCTAAAGCGGCTATTTAAAAAATATACTTGCAGGTTAAAACTCCAGCGCTCCATTTGATTGTAAAAATCGTCCAGGTAGGGGTTATCTACCACATCTTCTAGTTGTGACTCCCAACCATAGTGTTTAGAAAGTAATTTTGTAAGCGTTGTTTTTCCGGAACCAATATTTCCTGCAATCGCAATATGCATAGTGTTAGTTAATTAATATTTGGTATTCACTTAGGGTTTTGTCATTGTAAATATACAAGGTTTCATTCGTTACAAAAAACTGTTTTATTAATAATTTTGGAGTTATGATCGGACGGAATACCTCAGTATTTTTCTTTAAAAAATAGAGCGAATTGTCTTTTTTTAAAACAAGGTTGCCATTAGTTTCGACCATTGAAGTAAAGCCGTTGTTTTTAATCTTTTGTACGAGGCTACCAAAATAATTGTATACATATAAATGGGTATTGGTAAGTGCCCAGCAATAGTTGTAATTACTTTTTAAGTCAATAACAGTACTTGCTATAGGTACGGTTTTGGTTCGTGTGGTGTTGGTTTTGTAATCGTACAGTTCAAGTTGTTGGTTGTCCTGATTAAAAACCCAGAGCGTATTGTCATATCCGGTAGAAACATGCGAAATACTTTTATAGGATGTTATGTTATTGAAGTCTATTTTAAATATTTCAGCGAGGCGGTTGTCAAGAATTACAACGGTGTTAAAGGCTCTATAGAATATATTTATTTTTAATGGGTTATAGGCGTTTACGGAGGTAACATCTCCTAATTGAATATTGCTGTAAGTAATTGTTTTGTTGGAATCTTTTTTTTCTAGAACAGATGTGTTTAAAAGGTAAAACGTTTTAAAATTATCTATGCCTACAAGGGTTTCAGCTTGTAAGTGCGTTGTTTTTATAAACTTAGTATCAATTGGTTGTTGGGCACTTATGGTAAGTGTCAACATTAATAATAAAAGGTTAAAGTGTCTCATGCGACTTGAAAAATACAAAATTCAAATCATATTTGGAATGCATAACTTTTTGGTAATCTTATTTATTATACTATTATGTTGAAATGCTTAGGGCATAGCAAAATTAGTTTAAGGAAGATTTTAACAGGTCTTAATTAAACCAATTCAAGATGGTAATGTCTAAATAAGAGTAAAAAACTGTAGTTTTAGACACTATTTAAAAATCAAATCCTTTTTCCTATGCACCTTAAATATATAAAACAGCTAACGGTATACACTTTATTTTCAATAAGCTTTATTTCTTTTGCCCAAAAAGATTTCCAAGGAAAAGCATATTACGAAACCAAAGTGACTTTAGATATGGATAATTTTGGAGGGGGCAACTTGTCTGAAGAACGTAAAAAAATGATAGCAGATAGAATGCGAAGTAGGCTAGAGAAAACTTATGTTCTTACCTTTAATCAGTTCGAATCTTTGTATAAGGAAGAAGGGCGTGCAGATGACAATGCACCAAGTTGGGGTCGTTTTGGTATGGCTGGGAATGTAACACAAGGGCCTGAATATAAAAATATAAAAGCATCCAGATTACTACAGGAAAACGATCTTTTTGGAAAGCAATTTTTAATTGATGATGTATTACCTGAGTTTGAATGGAAGCTGGAATCAGAAACCAAGACAATAGGGGAGTATCTTTGCTTTAAGGCAACGACCGTAAAAAAAGTACCAGAAAGTATGTTTGGTTTTGGTAGGAGAAGCAGGGAGGGGAACCGTTCCCAAGAGAATGAAGGCCAAGAAAGAGAAATAACCGTTACAGCTTGGTATACACTGCAGGTGCCATTGCGTCAAGGTCCTGGGGATTATTGGGGCTTGCCTGGTTTGATTTTGGAAATAAATGAAGGAAGGAATACTGTCTATTGTTCAAAACTAGTATTGAATACCAATGAAATATCAGAGATAGAAAAACCCTCTAAAGGGAAAAAGGTAACCAAACAAGAATACGATGCTATTGTAAAAAAGAAAATGACAGAAATGCGTGAAATGTATAGACGTGATGGAGGAGGAGACAGAAGGCGCTAAGTTGTTTTGAGGTAAGTTTTGTAGAAATTAAGTGTGATCGTAATTTTTGTTGATTTTTATTTTGTACAGTTCAATAACAATGATATATTTGCGCTCGGTTTTGGGGAGATACTCAAGCGGCCAACGAGGGCAGACTGTAAATCTGCTGACTATGTCTTCGCAGGTTCGAATCCTGCTCTCCCCACAAGAAACAAAAAAGCAAGCCTAAAGAGCTTGCTTTTTACTTTTAAGATAATGCTCTTCTTGATTGTAGTCTAACATAAGGTGTGTTTTCCATACATCAAATTGTTGATTCGATTTCTTAACAGTATTTTGCTTGTTCATTGTTCGCGTTAATTTATATCTTTAGGTTTCTTTTGTGTAAAGAAAATCTGAGGAGACTTTATTATTAAATAATAAATTATGATTGTAAGTGATATAAGGAACAAGTATAAGGATATTTTTAAGTCGTACGATAGTCCTTCGTTAGAAGAGCACATTCAAAAAATTATTGAGCTGGATGTATATTTACCGTATAGTTCTACTTTTTTCTGTATTACCAATACCCAAGACCTTAGCTTTGAATATGTAAGTAAGAACATGAGTGCTTGCTTAGGTTTGGATAAAGATATGCTACTAACAAGGGGAATGCGCTACTTTTGGAGTCGAATGCACCCTGATGATGTTGAGCAATGGCTGCAGGCTCTCAATGAATTGATGGCGTTTACATTAGAACATATTACAATTCAAGAAAGGAACGCAATGAGTTATACATGGAATTATAGGGTGAAGAACGGTAGGGACGAGTATGTTAATGTAATTCAAAATACAACACCGTTGGAGTTTGATGCTAGTGGTAAGCCCATTATAGGATTGGCCCATTATACTGTGTTAGACCCTAAAATAAAGTTACAAGTTTGTGCTACTGCTAAAAAGTTAAATGATAAAAACGAATACGAGACCGTTTATTTCAATAACTTTTCACAAAAGTTGTTGTCCGAAGGAATAAGCAATCGAGAGCGGGACATTATAAGGTTATTAGTTTTAAATTACTCCAGTAAGATCATTGCCGAAAAGCTTAATATTAGTTCGAACACGGTAGATACCCATCGTAGGAACATTCTAAAGAAATTAAACATTTCTTCAACAGGCGAGCTTATAGGCTTACTTAAAATGAATAACCTTATCATATAGGTTTTTTATAGAGAATGTAGAATCTTTATTATAACTATTGTAAAGCGTAACGCCTTCCTTTAGTGAGGTAACCTAAAAATACTCAAATTGAGTATTGTACTTCACGTATAAGAATTGGAAATTTACTAAGCTATTAATTAATTCTTAAGGAGAATTTGTTACGAAAGGAGTGCCTTTATAATTGTTTTTAAAATACTATTGTAAATGGTGCTTCTTTTCTTTGTAATATGAAGTCCTGTTTAAGATAAGGGCAGTAATTTGTATATCCACTTGATAAAGATAAGTCTCCATTACGGAGACTTACTTTTGGTTATCTACACTTTTTAAAATATATAGTAGTAACCGGGTGACTAACTAAAATAATTGCTTTGTTACCAAAACTCAATTGCTATATTATTGTTGCCTTGTGCCTTTAGGCTTACGTTACTAGGTACCTCTTGACAGAGTTTCGCTAATTGAATAATTTGGTGTTTCACCAATGGTTCGTTAACTTGTGTAACGAGACCATTTTCAAAACCGAGAAGTTGAGCTGGTGTGTCTTTTTGAATTTCGGTTTTAAAGATGTGTCTAAAACCGTCTTCAATCTTTTTGTGATGCTTCTTTTTGATTGCCATTTTGTTGATATTAAGTAGGTTATGTTTAGATTATCGAAATGTCGAAAAGTAATAGTATGAGGCTAATGAAAAAACACCTATTCCATACGTAAATTATCTTTTAAGCGATTTGAAACCGTTTTGTATTCATTTGCTATTTCTACAATAGCATTAAATACCAAAATATTTTTGCTAATGCCCCCTTTTATGTTTCTAACAGATTGCGAGTCGGTATATATACCTTGTCTTTTAAGTTTTTGAATAACAAGCGAAGTATACTCTTTTGGAAGATGATTTGTAAGTAAATCGCTTAAAGTATCGCGCTCTTTTTGGGAGCGAACATCATATAATGCATATAATTTGTTTAAATTTGTCATTATTTGTATAATTTTATGTGATGTGTTGAATGAAATTACATACAAATATATATAAATAATTAAATAAAATGTAAAAAAATTAATCATTTTTATAATTTATAATTGTTCCAAATATGCAATTCGACGAAAAACTGAAACAATTAATTAAAAGCAAGTATGATAGACTGGGCGATTTGGCCGAAAAGTTTGAGATGAACTATAGTCAGCTTTCACAATATGTTAATGGTAAAAAGGTGTCTATTGAATTTTTGAATAAAATCATTCAGGAATTTCCAGAAGTAGACCTTAATTGGTTGCTAAGGGACGATGAAGATATGGTGCAAGAACATTCGGAAGCCTATAAAGTTATATTAACCAACGAGCAAATTGTTAATAGAATTGAAATGTTGCTAAAAGATTTAAAAAAACAAATGTAAACTCTTTAGTATGTATTCACGTTTAAGCCACATTAAAAAGAGCTATAATTCGTTCCAAAGCCATGCCTCTTGATCCTTTAACCAAAAAGGTTGTATCATTCATTAGAGAGGGGTCAAAGTACTTTTTAAAATCTATAAACGATTTGAATTTCATAGCTTTTTTCGAATCGATTTTAGATCGATTAAAGTTTTCCCCAATAAAAATAAGCCTATCAATATTTAATGAAGTAGCCAGGTCTATAATTCTTTGGTGTTCTGTTGCTGCACCAGCACCAAGTTCGAACATGTCTCCTAAAATAGCTGTTTTGCTTCCAGATTGCTTTTCCAAATTAAGCAGGGCAGCTTGCATACTGGTAGGATTGGCATTGTAGGCATCGAGAATTATTTGGTTGGTGCCCTTAAGGATAATTTGTGACCTATTGTTGGTAGGGGTGTAGTTTTCTATAGCCGTTTTAATGGATGTATCATCTACTTTAAAATAATTCCCAATTGCTATAGCAGCAGCTATGTTGTTAAAATTGTAATCGCCAATGAGCTGACTGTGGATTTCCTTATTGTTATAAAGACACTTAACATACGGCAGAGCACTTATAAAGTCAATTTTAATATTAGAGGACGAATGAGTATTCCCAAACGAAAAGGTATTTGCTTTTATGGTTCTTTTAATTTGAATAGAATCATTGGCATTTATAAATATGGTCTTGTTGTTTTTAATTAAGTGGCTATACATTTCACTTTTTCCTAAAATAACACCCTCAACACTTCCGAAACCTTCTAAATGGGCTTTTCCAAAATTGGTAATATAACCATAATCCGGTTTTGCGATAGTGCATAAAAATGCAATTTCCTTTAAATGGTTGGCGCCCATTTCTACAATACCTATTTCTGTGTTTTTGTCCATCGATAAGAGTGTTAAAGGGACACCAATATGGTTGTTTAAATTTCCAAGGGTTGCAGAAGTATTATATTTTCTGGATAAAACGGCATTTATCAATTCTTTGGTCGTGGTTTTTCCATTGCTTCCAGTAAGTGCTATAATGGGAATATTTAAATACGTTCTGTGAAAAGTAGCTAAGGCTTGTAGTGTTTCAAGAACGTCTTTAACTAAGATTGTTTGGGGAGAGGTATTATACGTCTTGTCATCTATAATAGCATAAGCAGCACCATTTTTAATGGCTGATTCTGCATAAGCATTACCATTAAAATTAGGGCCTTTAAGAGCAAAGAACATAGCATTTTTAACAATCGTCCTTGTGTCTGTACATGCCGAATGGCATTGAAGAAAAAGCTGGTGTATCTTATCTATTTTCAAGTCTGAATAATCTAAATATTTGAAAAATAAAAATATTAAAAAAGTCCCAACTTGTGTCAGGACTTTTTTTATGTTATAAACAAAACTGTTATTTAGTTTTTAGTTTTGTGCTTTCTTTTGGTTTTGGAGCCTACTCTAGACATAGCACATCTAAAACCAATATAATCTGTAGCCATATCTTCAGGGTAGTAACGTCTTTGTGCAGGATCTAACCAGTACTCTCGGTCTTTCCATGAACCTCCTTTGTATACTCTTACTTTATCGTTAATTAAAGAAGTTCTGGAGCTGCTTTTATCGTATTCCCGTATTAAGTTTCCTAATGAATCCCTTTCAACGCGATGTTGTGGAGAGTTATACATTTTTCTGGTTTCAGTTTCTGTATTACGTTCTTCTTCCTCATTAAAGCTTTCAAAATACCTAGAAGATCTTTTGTCTCCATCTCTAAAGTTTATTTCGTTGCTTCTGTCGAAATTGGTTCTCAAGTATGTTTCGTTTTCATCTACAGGAACTTGTAAAATTTCTCCCGGTAGATTTCTTGCTACTAATCTACCAGTAGATAAAGTGTCATAAACAATATCTTCTGTAGTAACCACTTTAACAGTACCATCTTCATCAATGGCGTTTTTAGTGTAAATGTTACCACGGTAGTAGTTAAAATCGTTAAATTCATCATCAACAATGGGTCTGTAAACATCGGCAACCCATTCAGCCACATTACCGGCCATATCGTATAAACCATAATCGTTAGGATCGTACGATTTTACTTCGTTAGTAATGTCGGCGCCATCGTCGGACCATCCAGCTATTCCGCCGTAATCTCCTTTTCCTTGTTTAAAGTTAGCTAATTGGTCGCCACGAACACGTCGTTTTCCAGCACGTGTATATTTACCGTCCCAGGGGTATTTTTTACGTCCGCGATACACATTGTAGCTTCGTATTTCACTCAAACCTAAGGCGGCATATTCCCATTCTGCTTCAGTGGGAAGCCTATATTTTAGAGGAATGACTCCAGTTTCTCTTTTTGCGTAAATGTTAACAGGGTTGCCATCTGCATCTACTTGGGCATTTCTATTTCTACCTCCCTCTGGATTAATAACCTCTTCGTTTCCTCCATAGGTTAGTGTTGGGGCATTAATGTAAGTATCGATATTAAAAGTAGCATCGGCAGATACATCGGTAAGATGAGATCCTCTTTTAGTGTAACCTTCCTTTTGTAAGGCCATTTCCCCTACACGGTCTGAGCGCCAGTTGGCGAACTCAACAGCTTGTATCCAACTTACCCCTACAACAGGATATTCGGCATAACCCGGATGGCGTAAGTAGTTTTCGGTCATGATTTCATTAAACCCTAAACGGTTTCTCCAAACTAAAGTGTCGGGAAGGGCACCGTTATAGATTGCTCTAAAATTCTCATCCGTTGGAGGGTAAACACGTTTAATCCAATCTAGATACTCAAGGTACATAACATTGGTAACCTCAGTTTCGTCCATATAGAATGACTGTACGTGTTGTTGGTTGGGAGTGTTGTTCCAATCGTGCATCACATCGTCATTAACACGCCCCATTGTAAAGGTTCCACCTTCTATAAAAACAAGACCCGGAGCAGTTTCCTGCTCTGAAAAACTTGTGTTGTATTGAAAGCCGCCTTCTCTGTCATTTATTTGCCATCCTGTAGCTCTTGAACTGTTTTTAGAGCTTGTTGATTTTTTACAGCTTAGAGCCGCTAAAAACAACATTAGGACCAACAGCGTCTTGATTGTTAATACTTTTTTCATATCCATACGTTTAAGTAAGCTAAATATTTTTGGTGCTGCAATATAAGAATTAAACCCAAGATAGCAAGCGAATTTTTGCATTTTGACTAAAAAAACGTGTATTTCATCCTGTTTTTGCAGCATTACGTCGATGATTTTATCGATTTTAAAGATGATTTAGTGTTCTATAAACGTACTTTTTACTAAATTATTATTGTATTTTTGATACATATTTTAAAATTGTTGCTTTTTGTTTATACAAATATGGCCTCAGAGACGTTATTTCACTAATGAAGCAAAAAATATCACTTTTACTTTTTATTATTTCTTTTTCGTTGTTTTCGCAACAAAAACGGTTTGACATTGTTTGGGATGGCGTTCAAGTGATTTCTGGAGGAACCTATAAAATTAAGATCCCTGCTTTTAATCACGAAAATTTTAGTTATAGTTTTGAAGAAGGATTGCAATTTATTGCACAATGGGAAACATTACGAACTGTTAGTGAAAGTTCGGTAACATTGAGCAATGTTGCGTACGAATATATTTCTAAACAGGATTTAAGGGATTTGGATTTGAGTAAGATTCCTAATGCGTTGAATTTTAGTTTAAAGAATTCGAACGCTAGAGATCAGCTATATGCATTTTTAGAATTGTCGCCTATTATAAAAGAGGCCAATGGCGTTTATAAAAAGGTAGTATCCTTTCAAGTAAATTATAAAGAAGGGAATGATACGAGTCGTAATGCCTTAAGTAAGATGGCTAATTCAAAAGGAATAACGAATTCCGTTTTACGTTCGGGATCATGGTATCGATTTTATGTCGACACAACTGGCGTTTTTAAATTATCTAAGAACTTTTTGCAGGAATTGGGGGTAAATGTTAATGCAGTTGACCCAAGAACTATTAAGATATATGGTAATGGCGGACAGATGATTCCCTATGCCAATTCAGAACCTTATCCGTTGGATATAGTCGAAAACGCTATTAAGGTCGTTGGAGAAAGTGATGGTGAATTTAACAATGCCGATTATATATTGTTTTATGCTCAAGGACCGAAAGCGTTTAATGAAGAAAGCAATACCCATATTAATTGTTATACCGATAAAACGTATTATTACCTTAATATAAGCTCTGGTTTTGGAAAGCGTATTCAGCCACTTGTTCAACCAGCAGGTGCCATTGATATGGCAATAACAACCTTTGAAGATTATAAGTTTCATGAGGTTGATGAACATAACATTGCTTTTATGGGAAGACGTTGGTTTGGTGAACGTTTTGATATAGATAACAACAGAATATTTACGTTCGATTTTCCAGATTTAGTCGTTTCCGAACCCATACAGCTTAAAGTTTATGCCGCTTCAGCTTCTTCCACACAAAGTGCCATGCAAATTAATGTTAACGGTGTTTCAGTAGCAAACTTAACAGCGCCAGGAGCTAATCAACCTAATTTAGCAAGAGACATTTCGTTTATTGGAGATGTTAATGTAAATACATCTAAAATAGATATAAATATTAGTTTTGATAACCTTGGAAATCCAAGTGGCTTGGGATATTTAGACTATGTGTCCATTCAGGCCAAAAGGTTATTAAAGTTTTACAATAAGCAGTTTCAGTTTAAGAATAGTGCCGTAGCTTTAACTTCGGGTATTGGACAATATACCATAAATAATACAGCACAACTTTCAGAGATTTGGGATGTAACAGATTTATATAACGTGACTGGTCTTGAAAATACCGATGCGACTTCTAACCTTAGCTTTACAGTTCCGTTAGGAATGTTAAGAACCTATGTTGCAGTAACACCTTTAGATTATTTTGAGCCTAAAATAGATGATAATAGATCAATTTCTAATCAAGATATAAAAGGTGCCATCTTTTTAAGTGATCAAGGCGTATTTCAAGATATAGACTACATTATTGTATCTCCCAATAACATGCTTAATGAAGCCGAGCGTCTGGCTCAGATAAACCGAGATCAGTACGGCTTAAATGTTAAGGTTTTGGGGCTAGATGAAATTTATAATGAGTTTAGTTCTGGAAACCAAGATATTGGAGCTATAAGAAATATGGTGAAATATGTATACGATAATGCAAGCGTACCTGAAAAACGCATAAAATACCTGTGCTTATTTGGGGACGGGTCGTTCGATTATAAGGACAGGATTCAAAACAACACAAACATAGTGCCTTCTTGGTATGCTTACAATAGTTTCAATTTAACCAGTTCGTATGTGTCTGACGATTTTTATGGTATGATGGATGCTAATGAAGGCACCATGGCAACAAGTGATAAACTAGATATAGCAGTAGGTAGGATATTGGTAGAAACACCACAACGCGCAAAAGAAATGGTAGATAAAGTAGCATTGTATTATGCAAAGGAAGCTTTTGGTAGTTGGCGTAATAATTTCGTGGTAGTTTCTGATGATGTTGACGAAGATTGGGAAGGTGTTTTGCAAAAAACAACAGATAGTATTGGTAATGTTGTTGCTCAGGAAAAACCATTCATAAATGTAACAAAAATTCATTCCGATGCCTTTAAGCAAGAGTCCAGTGCCGGGGGTGAAACCTATCCACAGGTCACAAAAGAATTTGTTGATGCAGTCGATAATGGTGCCTTGGTGCTAAATTATTTTGGTCATGGAGGAGAAGATGGCCTGGCCAGTGAACGTATTTTGTTAAAGCCAAATGTACAGGAGTTAAGGAATTTTTGTAAGCTTAATTGCTTTGTAACAGTAACTTGTGAATACACGAAGTTCGATAATCCATTTAGGCAAACAGCAGGAGAATTTACTTATTGGAACAAGCAAGCTGGGGCTATTGGTCTCATTACTACAACCCGGCAAGTATTTGTTAATTTTGGGATTAGATTCAATATTGTTTTAGAGGAGTATCTGTTTTCGTTTAGTAATAATGATTCGTTTAATGATGACGAATACCCTACCATGGCCGAGGCATTACGATTGACGAAAAATGATCCTCAGATTTCAAATTCCAGTCAGAAACGATTAGTCTTTTTTATAGGCGATCCAGCCATGAAGTTGGCATTTCCAAAGCCAAACATACGACTCACAAAAATTAATGATGTTCCCATAACGCAAACTACAGATACATTAAAGGCTTTAAGCTATGTAAAACTAGCGGGCGAAGTTACCGATGTATCCGGAAACGTATTAACAAATTATAATGGCGCACTTTCCACGACCATTTACGACAAATCGATAAGCAGGGAAACATTAGCGAATGATGGAACACGATTAAATGGAACATTGGTAAAGCTTGATTTTTCAACATTGGGAGAAATTATTTTTAGAGGTCAGGCATCAGTTACCAATGGACAATTTGAGTTTGATTTTGTTGTGCCTAAGGATATTGGAGTGCCTGTTGGATTCGGTAAGGTGAGCTTTTATGCTAAAAACGAGGCTTTATTGCAAGATCAGGCCGGCGCAAGTATTAATACGGTAAAGATAGGAGGGGTAAACCAAAATGCAGCAGAAGACAATATTGGCCCGGTAATTACATTGTATATGAACGATGAAAATTTCGTGTCGGGCGGTATTACCAGTGAATCACCAACTTTATTGGCCAAATTAGAAGATGCTAATGGTATTAATACAGCTAGTGGTATTGGTCATGATATTGTAGCTATAATCGATGGCGATGAAACCAATCCCTTTGTATTAAACGATTATTATCAAACCGAATTAGACGATTATCAAAAGGGTGTGGTTAGCTATCCATTTAGGGATTTAGAACCCGGGCTACATACCTTAACCCTAAAAGCTTGGGACGTATATAACAATTCTTCGGTTGCTGAAATTCAGTTTGTTGTACACGATAAAGACCAAGAGTTAGTAATAAACAATGTGCTTAATTATCCTAATCCTTTTGTTAATTATACAGAATTTTGGTTTAACCACAATAGTTTAGATCCTTTAGACGTTTCTATACAAGTGTTCACCGTTTCGGGAAAGCTGGTTAGAACCCTAACCGGGCAAACAAATTCGGGACTTAAAGCAACAAGTTCCCTGTCTAGGGATGTTGTTTGGGACGGTAGGGACGATTTTGGAGATAAAATAGGAAAAGGTGTTTATATTTATAAACTTACAGTGTATTCCAAACTATTGAACAAAAAAGTGGAAAAGATAGAGAAACTTGTAATTCTTTAAAATAAGAAATGCTATTGTGCATATAATCGACAATTTTAGCAGGTTGAAGAAATAAAGAACAGGTTTTAAAATAAAAATTATATTTGTTAACTAAAATTGATTTATGAAGAATAAGATCCTACTGCTATTTGTGTTTGCTTTTGTTGTGAAAATTGATGCACAAGAAACAATCATTACATCAGGAGAAGATAAAAGAGTTATAACAACAGGGATGCCCTTTGGACTGATAGCTCCAGATGCTAGAGGAGCAGGCTTGGGAGATATGGGCGTAGCGACATCGGTAGATGCCTTTTCACAGCATTGGAATCCGTCTAAATATGTGTTTTCTGAGACAAAATCGGGCTTTTCAATAAGTTATACACCCTATTTGAAAAAATTGGTAAACGATATAGGGATTGGTTATTTGACTTATTTTAATCGTTTGGACGAACGTAGTGCATTTGCAGCTAGTTTAAAATATTTTGGATTAGGTGAGATAGAATTTATTTTAAATGAAACAGATCAGCCTAATATTCAAAAACCTAATGAATTTGCATTGGATTTATCGTATGCCCTGAGATTATCAGATCAGTTTGCTATGTCCGTAGCTATGCGGTATTTGCGATCCGATTTAAGGCTGAACTACGACAATAGCGATGCGAGTGCAGCAAATACATTTGGAGTAGATATTTCTGGGTATTACCAAAGTGAAGAAGAAGTATATAACGATTATAACGGTCGCTGGCGTATGGGGTTTGCCATTCAAAATGTAGGGCCAAAGTTTAAGTACGATGACGGAGGACAGGATAATTTTCAACCTACAAATTTGAGGTTGGGAGGCGGATTTGATTTTATTTTTGATGATTACAATACAATTGCAGTAACCCTTGAAGTTGCAAAATTATTGGTTCCTACACCGCCAGTTATAGGGTTCGATGATTTAAATGGTGATGGACAACAGGCTACCGATGGGAGTGAGCCTGAATATATTATCAAAGGTAAATCGCCAGATGTAAACTTTTTATCAGGTGTATTTCAGTCGTTTGGAGATGCTCCAGATGGTTTTAGTGAAGAGTTAAAAGAATTTACATGGGCACTAGGGGCAGAATATTTATACCAAGATGCCTTTGCATTTAGAGCAGGGTATTTTAATGAAAGTGAAGAAAAAGGTGCAAGAAAGTTCTTGGCTTTGGGAGCGGGATTTAAATACAATGTTGTTAATGTTGATATGTCATATTTGTTTTCAACTTCTAAAGTGCAAAGCCCTTTGGAAGGGACTTTGCGTTTCTCTTTAACCTTTAACATTGGAGCAGGAGAATATATGGAATACTAGTATGGTTAAAATAAAAGTATAACAAAAAGCCATTGCATTGCAATGGCTTTTTGTTTTTGTGACGATGGATTGGGCGAAAAGACGCCTTTTAGGTTGTTATTTTTGAGTTGAAATGGCAATATGTGAAATTCTTATTTTTTAGGGTTTACTTTTTGTGAAAAGCAAAAATGAACTTTCTATAACGTTATAGTTTGTAATGTTAAAGTTATAGAAGCTAATTTTTATAATATTCAGTTTTTCATTAATATCTAAAGTATTACTTTTGTTGTTCGTTTATTTAATTAACGTTGAAAATGCAAAAAATTACAAAAGAGGTTTACCTTAAATGGTATGAAGACATGTTGTTCTGGAGAAAGTTTGAAGACAAACTTGCTGCAGTTTATATTCAACAAAAGGTTAGAGGATTTCTTCATTTATATAACGGTCAAGAAGCTATATTAGCAGGAGCGCTACACGCCATGGATTTGACCAAGGATAAAATGATAACAGCTTATAGAAACCATGTGCAACCCATAGGGATGGGAGTTGATCCCAGACGTGTTATGGCTGAGTTGTATGGTAAAGCTACCGGAACGTCTCAAGGTCTTGGAGGTTCGATGCATATTTTTTCAAAAGAACATCGTTTTTATGGTGGTCATGGTATTGTTGGTGGACAAATTCCTTTAGGAGCAGGTATTGCCTTTGGTGATAAGTACCATGGTAGTGATGCCGTAACCTTGTGTTGTTTTGGTGATGGTGCTGCACGTCAAGGTTCGCTACATGAAACCTTTAATTTGGCTATGCTATGGAAATTACCTGTTGTCTTTGTTTGTGAGAACAATGGTTATGCGATGGGAACCTCTGTAGAACGTACAGCAAATCATACCGAAGTTTGGAAATTAGGTAAAGGTTACGAAATGCCTTGCGGCCCTGTAGATGGTATGAACCCTATTAAAGTTGCAGAAGCGTTCGATGAAGCAATTCAACGTGCCCGTCGTGGTGAGGGGCCAACATTCCTTGAGTTGAAAACATACCGTTATAGAGGGCATTCTATGAGTGATGCACAACATTATAGAACAAAAGCAGAAGTAGAAGAATACAAGAAAATTGATCCGATAACGCAGGTTAAGGATATTATACTTGAAAAGAAATATGCTACTGAAGCCGATATTAAAGTAATTGACAAGCGCGTAAAGGAAAGAGTGGCTGAGTGTGAAAAGTTTGCTGAAGAATCGCCATTCCCAGACAAGAACGTGATGTACGATGTTGTTTACGAACAAGAAGATTATCCATTCATACAACATAAATTATAAGCTATGGCAGAGATTATTAATATGCCGCGTTTAAGCGACACCATGGAAGAAGGTACTGTTGCTACTTGGTTAAAAAAAGTTGGGGACAAAGTTGAAGAAGGCGATATTTTAGCCGAAATTGAAACAGATAAAGCAACTATGGAGTTTGAGTCGTTTTACGAAGGTACCTTGCTCCATATAGGTGTACAAGAAGGCGAAACAACAAAAGTGGATGCGCTTTTGGCTATTATAGGTGATGAAGGAGAAGATGTTTCGGCTTTGTTAAGTGGATCTGGAGAAGTGGCTTCAACGCCTGAAGCACCCAAAGAAGAACAACAAGTAGAGAATACTCAAGCAGAGACTGTAGATGTAGATATACCAGAAGGTGTTGTGGTGGTTACTATGCCACGTTTAAGCGACACGATGGAAGAAGGTACTGTTGCTACTTGGCTTAAGCATGTTGGGGATACGGTTGAAGAAGGTGATATTCTTGCTGAAATAGAAACCGATAAAGCAACTATGGAGTTTGAATCTTTCCAATCTGGAACATTGTTGCACGTTGGGCTGCAAGAAGGCGAATCTGCTAAAGTAGATGCCTTGTTGGCTATTATAGGGCCAGCGGGAACAGACGTGTCGGCTGTGGCGAGTAATTTTAAAGTAGCTGGAGCATCAGCAAAAGTAGAGGAAGCGCCTAAAAAAGAAGCGGCTCCTAAGGTTGAAACACCTGTTTCAAAACCCGCTGCTGTAGCTGTTGAAGCACCAAAGGCAGCAACTCAGACAACAGCTTCAAACGGTAGGGTATTTGTTTCGCCTTTAGCTAAAAAAATAGCAACAGAAAAGGGGATCGATCTAAATCAGGTACAAGGTTCTGGAGAACACGGGCGCATCATAAAACGCGATATAGAAAACTTTACACCAGTTACACAGTCAGCTGCTACTGTAGGTAAATTTGTGCCAGCTGGACAAGAAGATTTTGAGGACGTGCCAAATTCGCAAATGCGTAAAGCAATAGCGAAAGCATTAACAAACTCCAAATTTACGGCACCACACTACTACTTGAATGTAGAGTTCGATATGGAAAATGCCATTGCATTCCGTACCCAGTTCAACTCTATTCCAGATACTAAAATATCGTATAACGATATGGTGGTTAAGGCTTGTGCTTTAGCGTTAAAACAGCATCCACAGGTAAACTCACAGTGGTTTGCTGATAAAATGCGTTTGAACAACCATGTGCATATTGGGGTAGCTGTTGCAGTACCAGATGGTTTGGTTGTGCCTGTTGTAAGGTTTGCTAACGAGCAGTCTTTACCTCAAATAGGTGCAGCAGTTAAAGAACTAGCTGGTAAGGCTAGAAACAAGAAATTAACGCCAGCAGAAATGGAAGGTAGTACCTTTACCGTTTCTAATTTAGGAATGTTTGGCATTGATACCTTTACATCTATCATTAACCAGCCAAATTCAGCTATTCTTTCGGTTGGGAATATCGTAGAAAAACCAGTTGTAAAGAACGGACAGATTGTTGTGGGGCACACTATGAAATTATCGTTAGCTTGCGATCATAGAACCATTGATGGCGCTACAGGAGCACAATTCCTTCAAACATTAAAAGGATACATAGAAAACCCTGTAACCATGCTAGTGTAAAGCATGGATTAGGATAAAATTGCAATAATGAAAAAACCTGTTTCAATTATTTGAAACAGGTTTTTTCATCGTTATAATTCGGCAGTTACTGGATCTATTACTGTTGCAACTTCATTAATAGAACTAATAGGGAAATCACCCTGTTTTGCATGTTCTTCTATTAACGCTTTATTGGGTGATATGTATACACAGTAAATTTTATCACCTGTTACATAGCTGTGTAACCAGTTAATTTGTGGCCCTAGGTTTTCTAAAACCTTACACGAGGTTTGAGAAATACTTTTAAGCTGTTCTTGCGTTAGTTGCCCTGCTCCAGGCAATGCTCTTTCAATTACATACTTTGGCATGACATCAATTGTTTTAGTTAATACATATTTATTTCGCGATTATCATCCCTTTAAGGGACCATAAAATAGCTAATACATCCTTTTTTGTGTCCTCATCTATGGCGTTTTTGTCTAAAGCCATAAAAATATCGTCTATTACATGCATGTATTCTTCGGGGTTTATATTCATTCCGGTGTGGGCGGTTATCATGTCCCTGCCCGAATAAACAGCTGGGCCGCCACTACCAGCGTTGAAAAAGTCTATGCTATGCTGTTTAATGGAGGCAAGGTGTTCTGGGCGCTCTTTGTAAGGAAGAAAACGTGCATTGATTTTTGGGTTGTTCATATGGTTTTCAATAGCATCATCTACAATAGAAGCGATACCATCACTGCCTCCTAAGCGATCAAAAAGTGATTTGCTCATAATTTCGTGTTTGGTTGTACTTTAAAGTAGGCATCAGTTATGAAAAAGGAGCGTATACTTAATCTATTTATATTAAAGAAAACTTTAGTTTATTTGAGTTTAATAAGCGTTTGCAATACCATTTTCAAATAAAGTAGGATAGTATCCTAAGTCCTTGTTTCTGGATTTGTAATAGGATGTATACAAATTAGTGATTTTTAATTGGTTGTGCAATAATTGTGAGAGGTTTGTTAATAAAGTAACTTAAATTTTAACTTGTAGGTTGTAGTTTTTATCTTTAAGCGATAATAAAGAAGTGGTTTAACCTTTTTGGATTGAAGCGAAAATTGATTGGATTTGTGTCCAGATAAAGGTTTTTTGAGCCGCATAGCAGGGCTACGTGACGATAAAAAGACAAGATGCCGGTGCAAAGCGGCAATTTTTTAGCCAATTTGTAAAAGTTTAAATTATTTCAAAATAATAAACATGAGACATATTGTAATAATACTTATTTCAATCCTTATTTGTAGTTGCAAGGTAAGTAAGGGAAGCGACGTTGTAGACAATTCTAAAATTATAACAGATTCAAATGTAAGGAAGTTGTTGACATATTTGGCTTCAGACGAACTGGAGGGCAGGAAAACAGGAACAGAAGGCATTGAAAAGGCAGCCGTGTTTATAGAAAATGAGTTTAAAAAGTATGAAGTAAAACCGTATTTCAAAACCTATCGGGATAGTTTTAATTTAAATGGTCTTATAGGTTATAATATTGTTGGGTATATTGAAGGTGTAGATCCGAAATTAAAAAATGAATTTGTTATTTTGGGAGCACATTACGACCATATTGGTGTAATACATCCTGTTGCGGGAGATAGCATTGCAAATGGGGCTAATGACGATGCCTCGGGGACAGTGGCCGTTTTAGAGTGGGCTAGGTATTTTTCGAAATCGAAAAGCAATAAACGAAGTATCCTTTTTACCCTATATTCAGCAGAAGAAATGGGGCTTAAAGGATCGGGGCACCTTGCTAAGCGACTTAAATCAGAGAATATGAATTTGTACACCATGATAAATTTTGAAATGATAGGTGTAGCAAGAAATGCTAATGAACCAATGGCGTTTATTTCAGGTTATGATAAATCTAATATGGCAGAACGGTTAAACAATTATGCCGGTAATGAGATTATAGGGTTTCTTCCATTGGCCAAGCAACACGATTTGTTTATGCGTTCTGATAATTATCCGTTTTATGAAATTTTTAAAGTACCCGCACATGCAATTGCTACCTACGATTTTACGAACTTCGATTATTACCATCATGTAGACGATGAGGTGGAACAAATGGATTTGAAACATATGGCACGCTTTATAAAACAAATGATTCCTGGTTTGGAGGGAATGATAAATGCGGCAACAAAAGAAATAACATTGAATTAATGCAAAAAAATATAATTATTACGGGAACAAGTCGAGGTATCGGCTTTGAGTTGGTAAAACTATTGGCTAATGCCGGTCATAGGGTTTTGGCATTGTCTAGAAACGATAAGCCTGTTTCAGAGCTTAAGTTGGAAAATGTAACTGCGCTCACTTTCGATTTGAGTAAGCAGGTCGATTATACCAAGGTAACAGATTTTATTAAGGATAATTGGCAGCAAGTAGATGTTTTGGTTAATAATGCGGGATTGTTGATGAATAAACCTTTTTCAGAATTGAGCATGCAAGATTTTGAAGCGGTCTATAAAACCAATGTGTATGGGGTAGCCGAGTTAACGCGTACGGTTATACCGTTTATGGAAAAAGAAGGTCATGTGGTTACCATTAGTTCTATGGGAGGTGTGCAAGGAAGTATGAAATTCCCAGGATTGGCAGCATATAGCTCTAGTAAAGGAGCCGTTATTACTTTAACCGAACTGTTGGCCGAGGAATATAAGGAAACCGGGCCGTGTTTTAATGTTTTGGCATTAGGAGCCGTACAAACCGAAATGTTGCAAGAGGCTTTTCCAGGTTATCAGGCTTCAACCACAGCTTTAGAAATGGCCGAGTATATTCAAAATTTTGCCCTTACAGGAAGTAAATATTACAACGGAAAGCTTTTGCAAGTGTCTAATTCGACGCCTTAAACGAGGTGTTTTTTTAGTTTAACAGAAACGTTAAGCCCAAGGCAGTAGCACCGCTAAATTGTTCCATTGAGGCGTATTAATAGTATGTTAATTCAAATTCAACATTATTACTGCGGCCCAGTGCTAACCCCAAGGAAAAGGGAATGTGCATGAGCAGTCCCTTCTTTTGCTTGTTTATATTGGGTAAATAGGTTTTGAAAGAACCCAAGGAGGTGCCAATCCCTATTTCAAAATAATGAGCAACCCAGGGGATGGGCGCGCATATACGCACTTTACCGCCAAGTAACAAGGCTTTGGAAGTTGCTTCGTATTCAGTTAAGAGACTGTTTAAAATTCGTTTTTGAAATTTGTTATAGGTCATTTTTTTGCCAATTAAGGCTTTAAAACCGGAGTTTAGCAGCGCTAAATGAGGATTTTCATAACGAAAAGTGGTGAAAAAAGGGGTATAACAAAACCAAAAGGTGGAATTTAAACAGTCTCTAAATCCCTATCGGTTAAATCTTTATCGGGAGATGTTGAAATAAACCCGGTATAAGGTCGTACTCCAAACCATTTGGTTAGGTTGATTACATACTCACCTTGTAGATAAAATCCAGAGCCTACAACATCGATGTCTTCATAGGGAGCGCTCATACCATATCCTATAGAAGCATTAATAAATTTACCCTTTGAAATTTGGGCATTACCAATAATTGAAAGTGAAAAAGTTAAAAGTAAAGCAGCAAAAAGGTTGCGAAATGTATAGGGCATATCTTTAATAATTTGGATGGCAATATCGTTAATTTTTGTATAAAACCAGAAAACAGATAATAAATAAAATGCTTTTTTTATTTTAGCCTATATGAAGAATATTCTTTCGGTTTTATTCGTGTTAAGCATAAGCATTTTACAGGCACAAATAACCTTAACCCATAACGTTGGAACAACGCCTATAGAGACTGATATGTATTCCTGTGAAAGAGATGAAGGTTGGTCACGGGTATTTAGATTATTAGATTTCGGAATTGCAGTAAACGAGCAATTTGTTATTAAGTCGGGACAGGTGGCCTTGAGTAGGTCTAATAGTGGGGCTTTTTTACAGTTTAATGTTTACAGTATTGATAGCAATTTTCCTGTTTTTTTTCATTCATTATATCCAAGAACGTTACTTGGGTCTCGTGGAATTGGCCAAGCACCTAGTATTAGTGGTGCCCCGGAAATTATACAGGTTGATTTTGAGGAGCCTATTATTGTTCCAGCTGGGGTTGAGAGGATTTTAGTTTCCGTCAAAAAGATTGAAGATTTTTATAACCCCGAGTCGGCTCAGGTTTTTATAGCAGGAACAGGAGAAGATACAGGGGTCTCATGGTATGAGGGGTGTGAGGATAACTATAGTTTGACGCCTACTATTGATTTAACTATTCCAGTGCCAGAGGCAAATTTTTATATCAATGTTACAGGAGAAGTGTTTAGCGTGCAAACTTCTGGTGCAACAACGAGGTTATCTCATAACCTTTGTGATGATATAATAGAAACAAATATACATTCCTGTACTTCATCATACATATATTGGGCAAGATCATTTACATTGGAAGAATTTGGAATATCAACAAATGAAGAGTATGAGATTACTTCAGGTCAAGTAGGGGTTAATAAAACGGGCTGGCTACCAGAAATTAGATTTAATATTTATAAAATAGACGACAATTTTCCCGCTTCTTTTTCCGAAACGGATTTGATAGGTAGTAGTCAATATCAGCAACTGTCACCTAATATAGACCGTACTTCCCAAATTATACAGGTTGACTTCGAAGCGCCAATAGTTATTCCAGCAGATGTTGAGCGAATTTTGGTAGAAGTGCATAAAGGAATAGTGTATGGAGATGGTGTTGCTTTTATTGCTGGTTCAGTTCATGATAATGGTGTATCATGGCAAAGAGGGTGTACAAATGTTGCTGGAGGAACTACTTTTGATTATAATGAGTATGTTTCTACAGCTGACTTTGGAAGACCCGATGCCAACTTTTATATAAACGTAACAGGAAACGTAAACCATGTTACCAATAACTTCGAGATGAACATTTCGAACATTTGTTCGGAGTTTTTAAAAGAGTTTAGTGTGGAACAAAAAGCAAATGTTGCTTCGGTAGTTTGGGATTTTGGTGATCCAAATTCAGGAGTAAACAATATATCTACAGATGTGTCGCCCTTTCACGATTTTTCTGCTGACGGTACTTATACCATTACGGCCACTGTAACGGGCAATGATGCAAGTGTTGAGGTGTTAACAGAAACCATTGATGTTAAAGAGCCGCCTACAGCTTACGGGATTGATAATGTGTATGCCTGTGAAGATGTAGAGGGCACTGGTTTTTCATCGTCTTTTGATGTTTCCGGTATTTATGATCAGGTGTTGGGAGGTCAAACAGGTAAGATCGTAAAGTTTGTAGATGGTGTAGGGAATGAGTATAACGTATTGCCCAGTCCATTTATAAATAGTATAAAAGACAGGGAGACTATTACGGTTAGGGTGAGTCATCAGGATAATCCTTGTTGCTATTCCGAAGCCACTTTCGATTTGATTGTAAACCCAATGCCCGATCTAGATGATTTAGACGACCAGTATGAGTGCGACGATAATTATGACGGGGTAACTCAGTTTAATCTGTTAAAGATAAAAAATGATATTCTGAACGGAGCTACTAATTTACAGGTAACGTTTTTTCATGAAAACGGTCAAAGTATACCAGATTCAAATCTGGAAACTGTCGAAAATAAGGAGGTAGATATAGAAGAATTAAAGATAGTTGTTACTAATACCGATACGGGGTGCTCGGTGGAAAAGACCTTTACCATAATTGTCAATTTTAAACCCAGAGCCTTTGAGTTGACTGATTTGTTAGGTTGTGATGATAATAACGATGGTATTTCGGAGTATTTTAATACCTCGAATATTGAGACTGAAGTAATGGGAAATCAATCGGGGATGGAGATAAGTTATTTTGATGTAAATGGCAATCCATTACCCAGTCCTTTACCAAATCCGTTTAAAAATACAGAGCCCTTTCAGCAGGAAATAACCGTTCGTGTAAAAAGTCCAGTTACAGAATGCTATGCGGAAACAACTTTGGTTTTAAAAACATCCGACAAACCACAGATCGATACGCCCCAGGATATCTATGCATGCGATGAAGGCGAAGGTTTTGCAGGTTTTGATCTGTTTGGCATCGAAAGTACGATCACTGGAGGTCAAAGTGATATGAATGTCTCTTATTATGATGATTTGGGTAATGATATTACCAATGAGATCTCGGCTAATTATCAGAATACGGAACCTTGGGCACAAACCATACATGTAAAGGTAGAAAATGCCTTAAGTCCTTTGTGTGTTTCTGAAACGCACTTTAACTTGATTGTTAACGCCTTGCCAGAGGTAAATATGGAAAGCGATTATTTTTTGTGCAACCTGGAACCTTCGTTATATCTGGCGGTAGAGAATAGTTTTGGAACTTATGAATGGGAATTTCAAGATGGAAGCATTGTTTCTAATAGTTTTGAGGCTACCTTGGTTGAAGCTGGTAATTATAGTTTAATTGTAGGGAGGACTGAAAATGCATTGTATTGTGAAGACATATTTCATTTTGAGTTGGTAAGATCGGTATTACCTAAAATTACTGAAGTGACCTATCAGGAGCTTTCCGATAATAATTTCATAACGATTATTGCAGATGGCGATGGTGATTTTGAATATTCTATAGACGGAATTAATTATCAGGATTCCAATACTTTTGAAGGTGTCTTGGGAGGTGTCTATACTGTATATGTTAAAGATAAACTGGGGTGTGGGGACGATTCTCAAAATGTAACCCTAATTGATTATCCAAAATTTTTTACGCCTAATGGAGATGGGGTAAACGATTACTGGCAAGTGCGTGGTATTACGGACTATCCAGATGCAGAAATCTATATTTATGACAGGTATGGTAAGCTATTAAAACATTTAAGTCCTCAAGTAAAAGGCTGGGATGGTACTTATGGAGGTGAAAATATGGCTAATTCAGATTATTGGTTCGTTGTAAACCTAAATGAAGGGCCTAAATTCACAGGGCATTTTTCATTAAAACGCTGATTAATATAGGGCTAGTGTTAACAGTAAAATGTTAATATTTTTTTGTTTTTTTTATACGATGGGCTAATTGTAATAATTATCTTGCGCTTACCTAAAAATAAATGATATTTTGAAATGCCCATTAACAAAAAGTTGCAAACCCAACCGATATGATAATTTAGGCATCGCATCTGATCACTTAAAAACAATAAATATTAACAGATGAAAACTATTAACCTTATAGTTTTCGCATGCTTTCTCTCACTTTTTGCGAAAATTCAAGCGCAATGTAATCAGGTTGAAACGATTACAGTATGCGATATGACCATTGTTGATGGCGATGGTAATGGCTCTCCGGATGGGATTATTAATTTGTACGATGAATACAACGTACTAACTGGAGGCTCTATTTCTTTGGCAACCGGAACCTGGTTCGATCCGGGTTATAATTTTGCTCTTGATGAGTCGACAGGTGATTTACATTTATGGGATCTTGATAATGCGTCAGAAACCTTGACAGATTACCAATTCGAGCTAGTCGATTCCAGTTCTGGTTGCCCAGGAGGCGTTTTAATAAGTCTTAATGTAGTTGTAGGGCCGTTTTCAGGCGTTGCTGTACCAACTATTAATAATAGTGATGTTAATATTGAGATTTGCGATTTTGGTATTGATCCGTGTGGGTCTTCTTCCAACTTTGATTTATTCCATGCGTTTTTATCGGCACCAACAGCCCACGCCAATGGAACCTGGCGTTACGAGGGTAGTAGTCCGAATTTTATAGAAATAAATGCGAATAGATACTTAAGGGTAGATATTCCTTATCAGCCAGGGTCTCCTTTAGTGGACGACGAAACTTTTGAATTGATTTATTCTGTGCCTGGTATAGCATCGTGCCCCTCAGTAGAAACCCGTGTAAAAGTATCGGTAATACGCGAGGTGTTTTCAGGAGCAGCAAATCATTATAATATTTGTGAAACAGAATTGTTGGCAGGTAATTATGATTCCGATTTAAACTTGAGGGATGATGCTTTTTTGGTAAACGAAGATATTGAGGGCATATGGTTAAGTAATATTGACCCAACCGGACAGATTACAGGCCCGGCAGACGATGTTGTAAACTTGAGAACCATTTATAACGATCTGTATCAATCCAATCAGCGGTTTGGCTGTAGCACTTATGAGTTTTCGTATTTTGTGGAAAGCCGTTCGGCAATATGTACAGATAAGACCAGTACTGTTAGTTTTACATTTTTTGAGTATTTAAGGCCGTTTCAACAAGATGGATCGGCACCAGAGTTTTGTGTTGACGCCCCAAGTACGCCAAGTGGACTTGATTTAAATAGCTTGTTAGAGTTTACAACCGAAAATGGTGTGTTGTATAGGTATCCGCCAAAAAGCATTTTTGGAACGCAGGTAACAAGCTGGCAGTTGGTTTCTGGACCCTCCGATCTTAATTTGGATGATTATTGGGGGACAATAAACCTGTCGAATATTACAAACGCGCATGCTGGCACTTATGTTTTTAGGTATACAGTATCTGCCGGATATCACTGTCCAACGTTTGATCCTAATTTTAGACAAGAAACCATCCACGCTGTACCTGATGGTTGTATTGCGAATTATAATAACAATCATCCATGTCAGTCAAGAATGGCCGAGGTAAGTATTGTAATCCACCCTAAAAATTATGCAGGAGAAGATACCTCGGGATTAACCTTTTGTGAAGACAATCCGATAATAGCTAGTCCTTTGGATTTATTTACCTTGCTTGATACAAATGGTGTGGACGACCCTATTTATCAAGGACCAATGGGGACATGGACCGATAATGCTACGGGAAATGTTATTGCAGATCCAACGGCTTTTACTTTACCAACAATTAATGATCAGCACCTATTTGATTTCACCTATACAACCACCACGGTTAATGGCTGTGAGGATACAGCTAATTTAACGTTTACAGTATACGAAGCCTATCAAGCAGGTGTGGGGACGACTATAGATGTTTGTAATACCAATGCCACTATCGATCTTTTTGATAGTTTAACTGGGGCTCCTAATACTACAGGAACGTGGATAGGGGCTAACGGTTATACAACAACCGACCACCATGCCACGTTCAATCCGGCCACGTCGGAAGCAGGAACTTATACTTATACGGTTCCCGACAATGTGTTGTGTACGGGAAATCAAACAACTGTAACGGTTGTGCTACATCAAAGTCCGGATGCAGGTAGTGATATGCAAGGTGCTGTATGTCGATCGGATTTACAAATAGATTTAACCAACTATTTAGATGCTACAGCCGATTCGGGAGGCGTTTTTGTCGATCTAGATGCTACCAATGTCCTTTCAGGAAATAGTCTCGATGTATCGCAGTTGACAGCAGGTACTTATCGTTTTGAATACCAAATACAAGGGCATGCGTCTTGTGATTTGGCCACAGCTATAATTGCCATAACCGTCGAAGAGGTTGCTATGCCAGTAACTGCCAATCAGACCTTCTGTACCAGTGATGGTGCAACGGTTGCAGACCTAGAGGCATCGGGTGCCCAAGATTATAATTGGTATGCAACGGTGGATGCTTTGGAGACTTTGCCTTTTGGGGAGGTATTGGTTGACGGTGAAGATTATTATGTGGCTGCTGTTGATAGTAATGGTTGTGAATCGCAACGCGTGTCAATGCTTGTAACGCTATTACCATTGGATCATGTAGATTGCGATGATTGTATTAAAGATGGTATTTCGGTTAACGGCGATAACCAAAATGATGCGTTCGATCTCTGTAACTTGCCTGTGGCATTTCCCAATTTTGAGATCAATATCTATAACCGCTATGGTAATATCGTTTATAAAGGTAATAAGAGTACAGAATACTTTAATGGTGTGTCGAATGTCTCTTTAACACTGGGTAAAGCATTGCCCTCGGGTGTATATTTTTATGTGTTTGATCCCAAGGATGGGAAGACATCACCGTTTCAAGGAAATTTTTATTTAAGCAGATAAGAGATATAGCATGACAATTAAAATTAGACTCATTATAGTGTTCGTTATTTGTGGAATATCTGCATACGCACAGCAAACACCACAGTACACCCAGTACATGTACAATATGAACATGGTGAATCCTGGGTATATGCTTAACGAACCCGGACTCGTACAAATAGGGAGCTTGTACCGCACCCAGTGGACGGGCATTAAGGGTGCGCCAAAAACGGCTAATGTTTTTGCCAACATACCCTTAAACGATAGGATAGAATTAAGTGTAAACTATCTTAACGATTTTATTGGGGATCCTGTTAATTTAAGTGAAAACTTGTTTAATATCGATGCAGCTTACAAAATAAGCCTCAATAATGATTTAAACGTGGCATTTGGGTTAAAAACCGGTTTTCAGCATATAAACTTTAGCACTCTTGGAAGTAATGTGGGTAACGATCCCTTATTTGAAAATACAAGTAAGACTGTTCTGAACATTGGAGCAGGGGTGTTTGTTTTTAAGGATCAGTATTATGTGGGGCTGTCATCTCCCAATTTAATTCCCGGTAACCTGGAAACTAACGACGATGTGTTCTATGCCAACAAACCGCATGTGTTTTTAATAGGGGGCTATGTGTTTAATGTGGGTAGCGACCTTAAATTAAAGCCGTCTACAGTGCTTAAATACGTAAACGGTACACCGCTGTCGTTCGATGTATCAGCTAATGCCCTATATCTGGATCGTTTTGAGTTGGGCGTGTCTTATAGGTATCAAGATGCGCTTTCGGGGTTGGCAGGGATTAACATTTCGCAAAATCTTAAAATAGGCTATGCCTACGATTTTAATACCAGTAAACTTAAAAGCTACAATAATGGTAGCCATGAGTTTGTATTACTTTATACGTTTGATGTATTGGGCTTAAGTAAAAAATATTCATCTCCAAGATTCTATTAATATGATAAAGAACATAACATTTATTATACTGACCTTGTTTGTTATGAAGGTGTCTTTCGGACAAGGGAAAACACGAGCTGATAGGTTTTTTGAAAAGGGGGATTATAGCAATGCGGCTAAGTACTACGAAGAAACCATAGCAAAAGAACGCCATAAAAGTGATGTAGAACGTATTGCTATTTGTTATTATAACACGTTTCAATACAAGAAAGCCGCCCGTTACTTAAAACTGCTGGTCAATGGTAGGTTTGGTGAAAAAGACAAAAGCTACGACAACATATATAATTTTAAATTGTATCAGGTATTATCGGCTTTAGGCGACTATGAAACGGGCTTGGATTATTTTAAGCGCTACAAAGAAAATATATCGGAAGTTCTAGATAAAAATGATGCTATTGATATTATAGAAACGTTTAAATTAAAGACACCCGATTATAAAGTAGAGAAAGTCCGGTTTAACTCCGAAGCATCCGATTTTGGAGCTGTAAAAGTGGGAGATAGTGTTTATTTTACGTCCGATAGGGATACCAAACAATTGTTTGGAAAAACGTATAAATGGACACACCAACCGTTTTTGGATATCTATGCGGTTAAGGTAGATGCCAAAATGGATACGGTTGGGGCTGTAAACGTTTTGCCTAAATCCATCAATTCTAAACTGCACGAAGGTAATTTTTGTTTTAGTAAGGATGGTAATACCCTGTATATTTCTAGAAGTAATTATACCAATGGGAAAAAGGAATTTAACGTGCAATCCAATAACAATATCCATTTGTATAAAACAACCAGAGTTAATGGTAAATGGGGGGCTTTGGAAAAGTTGCCGTTTAATGTAAATGGCTTTTCCTATCAGCATCCAGCTTTAAGTCCAGATGGGAAGCGGCTTTATTTTTCATCCGATATGGAAGGTGGTTTTGGGAGTTTCGATCTGTATTATGTCAATATTAATGTGGATGATACTTATGGCGACCCGGTTAATTTGGGGGAGGCTATCAATACGTCCAATCGTGAACACTTTCCCTTTATATCCCAACAAGGGCATTTGTTTTTTGCATCTAACGGTCATCTAGGCTTGGGGATGTTGGATAATTTTGTCTCCGAATGGGTAGATAACACGTTTTCAGAACCAGTAAACTTGGGAGTGCCTGTCAATTCACCGTACGATGATTTTAACCTGAATTATTACAGTGAGACGCAAGGCTTTTTTAGTTCTAATAGAAAACGGGCCAATGACGATATCTACAGCTTTACGCAAAATGGGGAAATCTTTTTAAGGGAGTATATCAACACCTTTGAGGTTCGGGATTTTGAAACCAAAGCTTACGTTCCGAATGCACAGGTAAGATTTTTAGATAGAAGGGATAGTGTTTTATATACTAACACCCTAGATTCTATTGCTGCTTTTAATATGAATTTGTTGGCAGGTAATTATCAGCTTAAAGCAAAGGCCGAAAATTATTTTCCGGGGAATTTACAGGTAGCGGTTTTAGAAGAACAAGACCAAAAACATGTACTGTACTTAAAGAAAGTGCCACCGCCACCACCAGTGGAAGTAGATCCTGTAGAAGCCGTTATTGCAGAAAAGAAGATTGATAAAAAATTAGAAAAGGAAGATCCCAAGCGTTTTGAAATGTTAACGGATGTGGAGGGACCACCGATTGTTGAAAAAGAAGGTAAGTTATTCTTTGAGTTGGAACCTATTTATTTTGATTTTGATATGTGGAACATTCGAGCCGATTCTAAGAAAGTGCTTGATGCCCTAGCAGCTAAGTTAGAGCGTTATCCTAATATCCACTTAAAGATTAGCGCACATACCGATAGTCGCGGTACGGTACGTTATAACCAGATCCTGTCTGAGCGTCGTGCCGAAGCCACGCGCAACTATCTGGCTTTAGAGGGGTATGTTAATGCCCGACGTATGAAGTTTCAGGGATATGGTGAGCTACAGCCTATTGTACCATGTCCTATGTTAGACTGTACTGACGAGGAGCACCAGCTAAACCGCAGGAGTGAGTTTGAGATCATAGCATATTAGGTTTAAAGTAGGATTACCATACCTTTAATATGAAGTAAAGGTGAAGGAGATATGAAGGAAAGGTGAAGGAGTAGCTTTTTTTGACCCGTCCTAAAATAACTATATAAGACAAGACAGTTATTTAAATCACGATAATATATTACATATTTGTAGGGTTTTGTATAAACTTTTATCATGCAAGTTATAATGAGGAACAAAAGTTCCTCTTATCCGGAAAATGAAGATGATAAACAGGATAATAATGCCACATATAACGAGTTACCTTGCATTAAGACTTATCATGGGAAAAATAGAGCATATAATTTTTATTGACAATAAATTAGAGCTTGAATTAGAGTCGGCTGGCTTATACGATACACTTTCTCCTTACAGATGGGTAGCTAATTCTTTTTTTAATTTTAATCAAAGAATTAAAAACGGTAGTTCTATTCGAATAATTAGTTATGGTAAGGAATATGAAATTAAAACCGAGCAAGAATTTAGGGATTGGATAAAAAAGAAATTCAATTCTGTCAGTAACGGTGGATTTCAAGAATATTTGAACAAAAAAATCGATTAGTTATATCCAATTAAACCAAACAGAATATAAAATGTTAGAAAAAGCTAGAAAATTACCAATACTGACAAAAATTATTTTGACAATAATACTCTCCTTGATTTGGATTTTCATTGCATCAAGTTTTGACTTAGATATAAAATCGAATTGGATATTATCTGTCTTTGTGATTGCTGGAATATCAAGTATCTTCTTCCCTTTCAGTACGAAAAATAAATCGGCTGACAAATAAAAGATTGTGTTCTCAATTTGACTGACCAAAAATTCCGAATGAAAAATTATATAGAAGTTGATGAAAAAATAACGCAAGGTAACAAAGTATAAAAATAATGCTAAATTAGGTGCTTAATCAAAGGTTAGTGCACTTTTGGTCACTCTGATTTTCCTGCGGAAAATCCTCGGACACAAAACCGCACTATTCTTATACGTAAACGTTAGGGTGCATTTTAAAAAACCTCTCGCTTGACCTTCAAAATCCTAATAAAACAGACTGATTTTATTCCTCACAGAAAATAAATTAAACTTATTTAGCTTTTTTATTGCTCACAGAAATAATTTGTGTATATTTGCATTGTAGTTCTTTGAAATGTTTGTGTAGTGAACCCAAGAGTTTTTTATTAAACTATTGAAGAGGGATTTTCCCTCCACCCATAATGGGTATTTGTAACGGCAACAAGAGACCTAATGACCGAACGGACGTACAACTAAAAGAAGTACAGAAGCAGACTGATTTGGATTGATTCAACCCCTTGCAAAATTGCTTAAAGAGGAAACTAATTATTATTAGAGGTTTTTTTATTTAAGCAGGAACTTGAGAAGTGTTTAGGACTGTATCCTATATGGGTTCACGCAGCTAATTAAGCAGGTAGCATAGTGCTCCCCTAGTTTATTTTAAACTAGTTAATTAAATTATACGATATAGTATGAAACACAAACACAGAGTTGACCAACTCCAGAACGGAGTGAGGTCACTACTCGCAAAGAGCGGGTACGCGTTCTCGGAAGAGGATAAAGCTTTACTAGAAGCAATTTTAGTAGAGTTGGAAGAGATGTCAAACAACGAAAAGGACAACAGTCCGGACCAGATTTTGAAGGTTCTCTCCTTACTTTTAAGATTTCTGAAATTCTTCGGGATTGATGATATCACAGGTTTATTCTAATTCCACACTTCTCATTTTTTTTAAAATCAAATATTGATATGAATATAGGTAATGCCATAAAAGATTTAAGACAGCAAAAAGGTTTCAAACAAACTGATTTTGCTGTCGAATGTGGTTTGTCACAATCTTACCTTTCTTCAATTGAGAAAGGCAGAAAAGAACCGACCTTAAGTATTCTAAAGCAAATCGCTACTGCTCTTTCTATACCAATGCCAGTATTAGTCTTCTTTTCACTTGACCAAGAAGATATAGCCGAATCCAAGCAAGAGGCGTTTAAAATGTTAGAACCTTCAATCAAAGGTCTAATAAGTGATGTTTTCATTTCATAATTTTTTGAAATGAAGAAAAGAGTAAAAGATTTAGCTTATACCTTAAAAATAGATAAAGGATTACTTTTAAAACTATCTTCCTCTCTTGATTCAAACGAAAGTAGTTTTTACAAAAATTGGGATGAACCTAAAACTGACGAAAAAGGACAGCCAAGGTTTGAAAATGGCAAACCATTAACAAGACCAATAAACGCCCCCATCAACAAATTGAAATTTGTTCAATCTAGATTATTGAACAATGTCTTGTATAAATTAAAACTACCTGAATATTTTTTTGGAGGCTTAAAGAAAAAAGATGCCGTTTTAAACGCACGATATCATCAAGGAAACAAGTATTTTTTCCTTACCGATTTAAAAGATTTTTACCCATCCGTTCATTTTTCTAGTGTCGAAACAGCCTTGAGAAAAGAAGGCTTTTATCCAGATGTAGCAAAGTTAATAACTCGTATTTCTACTAAAGAAGGAGCTATTCCCCAAGGATGTCCAACTTCTTCATTTTTAGCCTCATTAGTTGTTTTTCACAGTTGTGGTGACCTATTTGAAAAATATAAGAATGACGGACTGAAAGTTTCTGTTTATGTAGATGATATAACAATTTCAAGTCCGATTGATTTCAAAGAAAGGACACCTCAAATATTAGAGGAACTGCGAAATCGTGGTTTGAAAATAAATTTTAAAAAGACTCATTATTGTACCCATAATCCGATAGTTACGGGAATTCAAGTTAAAAATAACGGAATTAGTCCATTGCCTCACACATTTGAAAGGTCAGTTGATTTGACTAGAAGTGTAGCTTCTAGAAATGGACATATTGAACGAATAAAATATGTAAAAAGAATAGCGGACAAAAAAAACGCACCCTAATAACTAAGTGTTCATGTGGTCTGTAAGACCAAACAAGAACACCGTGTTGACTGAACCGGTTTTGGTCGGTTAGCCTACTATGGGGATTGCCTTGTTTTTTGTGAAGGCTTCTTCGGGACTCTCTGGCCACATGGTGTTTTGCCCTGCATATAAAATAACAAGCATTAAGCTAAATACGATCTCGCCTTTCCGGCCTGTTGCATTTGCTGGGCTTTTCCCTGCCTTTATTTACATTTTGACCAATAGCTGCCTGTTACGTGCTTAGCAACGTTGCTTTTTTGGGGGCATATTTAGTTTTTCCAACCAATAGTTTGGTGGCCCCCGAGCCGTAAAAGTCGTGACCGTCATTAAGTTCCCTATGTTGCATATTGGACATTTACGGTGTCGTAAAGGCTCTTTTTTTTTAAAAGTTACCGGGGGCAGCATTCTTTGTATTTCTTTGAGGCCTATCCTTTTGTGGTATGAGCTTAGCATCCCATAATGGCGTATCCGAACAAACCCCTTGGGCAACACGTGCAATGCAAACCGTCTGATGAACTCGGCATCTGATAAGCGCATAGTTCTACGTTTTCCTCCATGACGGTAATCTTTAATAGAAAAGGTAACCTGCCCATGGTCTATTGCCCGTATACGATGATTACTAATGGCTATTTTATGGGTGTAACGCCCTAAGTATTCTATCACCTGCTGCGGCCCTAAAAAGGGGCGCTTACAGTACACCACCCAATGCTTTTTAAATAAGCTATCGTAAAAACCTGATGCGACCTTAACATTTGGTTCTTTTCGTAATTGCACCACAAAGCGCGCCCTGAACACCTTGCTCATGGCTTTTACCGGGAACAGGTACTTCCCTTTATGCTTTACGGGTTTCCATCGCCCAGAAGGAGTTAGCCCGCCCCCGGGAACGATACAATGTAGATGTGGATGCAACGATAAATTTTGACCCCAGGTATGCAGTACAGCAATCATGCCCGGTCGGGCCCCCAGAAATTTTGGATTGTTCCCAAAGCCATAAATAACCTGCCAGGCGACTTTAAAGAGCATGCTATAAAGTGTTTTTGGCCTGTAAAGGCACAAGCGGTTGAGCTCTTGTGGCAGGGTAAACACCACATGAAAATAAGGTACCGGTAGCAGTTCGGCCTCACGGGCCCGTACCCATTGTTCTTTCTGGTGCCCCTGGCACTTGGGACAATGACGGTTTCGGCAACTGTTGTAGCTCAGGTGCAAGGTTTGGCACTTCGGGTTGTTACAGCGGTCTATATGGCCGCCCATGGCCAGGGTCCTGCACTTTCGTATGGCATGTAAGGTCCTTAACTGCCAACCGGTATTGCAATATTCTGATAATTGCCCCTGATTCCTCTCTAACACCTGAGCTACCTCGTAGGTAGCGCGATGCACAACTACTCCGTATATAGCCGGTCCAGCGGACTAAAGGGCCTTTGCCTACCCAATTGTGCCACATGAAGGTAGACAAGCGTGGTCTGGATATCAGCGTGCCCCAAAAGTTCTTTGATACTGATAATATCTAATCCCATCTCCAGTAAATGAGTGGCATAACTATGCCGAAAACTGTGTGTGGTAACCTGTTTTTTGATCCCGCTATGCTTTCGGGCCTCCCGGATGACCCACTGTATCCCCCGGGTGGACAGGGGCACTGCTTTTCCTTCCGCATGATTGCCATTAAAACACCAAATGTTAGGATGTTCTGCGGCCATATACTTTTTAAGGCCACGGATCTGCATGGCCGACAATGGAACGTAACGGTCCTTATGGCCTTTTCCCTGGCGGACATGGAGCATCTTGCGATCGAAATCCAAATCCTTCAATTGAAGGTTACGGAGTTCAAAACAGCGCAATCCACATCCATATAACATGGCAAGTACCAAACGGTGCTTTAATAACTTTGGCGTTTTAAGGAGTAACCTGACCTCTCGGCGGCTTAGCACCACAGGCAGTTTGTTTGGGCGTTTAATCGATGGGAGCACCACCCGCATCTCACTAAGTCCATAGACGCGATAGAGGTACCTTAGCCCATAAACCGTATGCTTAAAGAAACTGTCTGAGGGGGTCTTGGACCGGGACTTTAAAACGTGCAGGTAGTCCAATACCTGTTCTTCGTCCAGAACCAGTGGACTACAATTAAAATGTAACGTAATGTGTGCCAGGCAACGGGCATAATTGGTAAGGGTGCTTTGGCTTTTTCCTGAAAGTTCGACAGAGCGCCTTAACTTTCGGTACAATTCTTTAAACCCAGGAACAGAATTGCACGCCTTTTCAATCAGAGTAAGACTTTTTTTTCATAATTTTAAGCTTAAGATATTTACGAATACTTAAAGGTAGCCAAAAGTGAGAGTATTTCACCCGAAAGCTACCTTTAGGTTTAGTTCAACACGGTATATAGCAAATAGGGCGTTCTGAGGTTCACGAAAGTCTAGTGCTATTAACCAACAACGCCAAAACAAAGTTTTGACGTTTAACAAAAGAAAATTAAAAGCAAAACACAATGATTTGGCTCAGTGCAAACACGAAAGTTTACCGCTTTCTACTGCCCTACTTGCCATATACTAAACGTTGTACACCATTTGAGAAAAGCATTTGTAATCATATTAACCTTTATCGGATTTTTGTCATTTGGACAAGAAACGGAACTGAATTCGATTGAAAAAAGCGAGTTGGACAGTATTTATGTCAGAGCGTTAAATAATAGGTTTGACCTTTTACTTTCGAGCGGTTGGAAATATATTGAACTCAATGAAAATGGACAACGGATTTCCAAACTGAACGTATCTGACCGATATAAATTTTTGACCAATGAGGAACTAATTAATTTGTCAATTAAAGAAAAAAAGACAATTCGGGTTTTGCGTCTGACTCACAAAATAATTGGAATTGACACAGTTGACGTGAATTTTGGAATTGTAAATGTTACTGGAAAGCGGAAAATACATTTCAACAATGGTCTGAAATTTAAAAAGGCAGATTTTGCATTAGATTGTGGCGGAACAAATGGCTATTTTCCTGATATGAGATTTGTGTTTGACCGAAAAAAAAATAATTGGGAATTAATCGATGGAAAGTATAAAATACCAGCTAAATAATATATGAGATATGTTATCAAAATTTGGTTATTTACAATAATCGTTTCGCCTCTTTTATTAGCATTAATATTAGGTGCTATTATAAATGATTCGAGTTTTAAGAGTATATTAAATTCTTACGAAATAATATTTGTAATGATTATTGTCGGCTTTCTTTCGTCAATTCCTGCAATGGTAATATTTTGGTTAATTAAAAGGTTTTTGAAAAATAAATACTCAACCCTAACCGCGAAGATTATATTATCAATTTATGGCTTTCTATCGGTTTGGATTACATTTTTCATCGTAGATAGCGGATTTATTACAAGATGGTCTGAACAAACAATTTGGGTTTTGATATATTCGCTAACAATAGTGATAGGAGTTTGGATTTTTAAAAACAATAATAAAGAAATAACTGAATAAAAAACGGTGTACAATCGAGTAGGCGGCCGTGAACGATAAGTCCACGGTGCACCTCTCACACCACCGTACGTACGGGTCGCGTATACGGCGGTTCAAAAATGATATTGACCTTTGTAGTATGTTAGCATACTTAGGTAGCCTCTTTTATGAAGTTTTGATTGCGTTATCGTGGTTCGCAAAATAGGACTTTGAGCTACTGCCCATCCTCCCATATTTGTTCTACTCCATGCATAGGCTTGCCCTTGGGGCACGCCCAACCGAATTAGGTTTTTCCGCTTTCGTTCGAGCTTCTTCCAGTCATGCCAAATGCAGTACCGTATGCGATTTCGCAACCATTCGTCCAACTTTTTGAGTTTCCCTTGTATGGAAGCTGGTTTAAAATAATTAACCCAGCCCCGTATTAGTAGATTTAGTTTACCTATGCGCTCATCAAAGCTCATGGGCAGCGTTTTCTTGGTCAAGTATTTCAGCGAACGCTTAAAACTTTCCCATTTGTCCTTAGCTACCACGGCTTGATATTTCCCTTTTTCGTTTTTCTTGTAGGTCGGCACAAATCCAAAGCCTAACATTGTAAACGATTGGGGGCGACACACCTTACTTTTGCTGCGGTTGATCGGTAATTTTAATTCGTCCCGTAGGTATTTGTAAACACTATTCCCTACTCGTTTTGCACTTGCCCTGCTCTTAACGTAGATGCTAAAATCATCTGCATAACGTACATAACGCAGTCCTCGTTGCTCTAAGACCTTATCCAACTCGTTGAGCAGGATGTTGGACAGCAATGGACTTAACGGTGAGCCCTGTGGCACACCTTTCTTGCGCTTATGTAGCTTTCCGTTAATTTGGATGGGCGCTCGCAAGAATTGACGGATTAATTTTAGCAAGTAAACACACTTTACCTGTTTGTATATCAGTTCCAAAAGGATATAGTGTTCCACATTATCGAAAAACGACTCTAGGTCAATATCGACAATATACTGATAGCCTTGGTTGATATATTCGAGGGATTGACGCAAGGCTTGGTGTGCATTGCGTTTAGGTCGAAAACCATAACTGTGATTTTGGAAATCTTGCTCGAATATGGGCTGCAATACTTGTTGTATCGCTTGCTGAAAGACCCTATCGACAACCGTAGGAACCCCCAAAAGGCGCACCTTTCCGTTGGCTTTAGGAATTTCAATACCCAGTATTGGCGATGGCTGGTAATTTCCTTCTCGAATACCCTTGAGGTATGCCCGTTGGTGCAACTTTAAGTGTGGCAGTAAATCTTTTACGGATTTACCATCAACTCCTGATGCACCCTTATTGGCATATACCCGTCGGTACGCTAGTTGTAGGTTTTCTTTCTCTAATACGCTTTCTATCATACTAACTTGTTAACTGTTCCGCTTGTACCATGGCTACAAGTGCCCAGACCCCTGTCCGTAACGACACCTTGCTCCGTAGTCCATTAAGAACCATTTTTGTTTGGTCCTTCGTACTATTCCAGCTTCCTAGTACTACTATGACCGCTGCTGACTTCTCCCATAGACCAACCCGTGGTTTGGGAGACCTCCCCAGGTAAGAGCATCCTCTTTCTTTCGATCCCTGCCATATCTACTATTTCGGCGCTTATCCCTTAAAGATATTTAGGACTTCACAGTTATGTGCCTGCTCATCCGACCTCATAGCCTCGGTATATGGTTCGTGTTCCTCAGTACCGAAATTTGCAGTCTCGCTTCCTTCAGTCCCAGCTTCACAACTAGCGACCTTGCGACTTGCTAATGGTTCAAGGCGTTACCCCTGCCCATAAGGGACTTGCACCCTCTAGAAAAATTCGTACATTAGCACGAATGGATGCCCATGCTGGGCACACACAATGTATAAAAATAATAGCTATTTAATCGCTAAAACGATAGAAAGTAAATTTAATAAAGGTCTGTGTTTAACTGAAAAGTTAGTGTGTGTAAATCCGCTACTATTCTTATACTAGACCGTTAGCCACAAGCTGAAAAAAAAATCAGCCGCACATTTTGCACATTTGGTTTTTGCCGACAAAAAAGCCAAACCTCAAAACGAAAAGAGCTGAAATTTTTCCAATGCACAACTTGAATATTGATAAAATTATTTTAGATTTGTCAAAAAATGACAAGTCTTATGAAAACCACATTTGGCGAATACATCCGACTTTTAAGAACCAAAAAGGAACTAACATTAACTCAACTCGCGGCTAAACTGAATTTGGACTCTGCAAATTTGAGCAAAATAGAAAATGGAATACGAGACTTTGACGAAAAAAGACTTCCGAAATTGGCGAAAATATTTGGACTCAATTTAAAAGAGTTACGAAACGAATATATTACAGACCAGCTCGGTAAAAAAATTTACGAAACAAATTGCACAAAGCAACTTTTGAAAGTAGCCGAAGAAAAAGCAGAATATCGTAGAAACCTAAATAAAAACCTTCAAACAGAAAAAGCAGTATGAAAATAGTATCATTTTTTGCAGGAGCAGGCGGACTTGACCTTGGATTTCAAAAAGCAGGTTTTGATGTGATTTGGGCTAATGAGTATGATAAAGAAATTTGGGAAACCTATGAGAAAAACCACCCAAGCACAACTTTAGACAGAAGAAGCATTGTAGATGTTCCAGCTGACGAAGTGCCAGAATGTGATGGAATTATCGGAGGTCCACCTTGCCAAAGTTGGAGTGAAGCGGGTTCATTACGTGGAATTAATGATAAACGTGGGCAGTTATTTTTCGACTTTATTAGAATTTTGGAAGCTAAACAACCTAAATTTTTCCTTGCAGAAAATGTAAGTGGAATGCTTTTAGACAGGCATAGTGAGGCTTTAAAAAACATTAAAGAACTGTTTAAAAATGCAGGAATTGGGTATGAGCTGTCATTTAAATTGCTCAATGCATCTGACTTTGATGTCCCTCAAGACAGAAAAAGAGTGTTTTTTGTGGGTATAAGAAAAGATCTTGGATTTAAGTTTCAATTTCCAAAACCTTTAAAAGAAAAAATTACGCTTAAACAAACAATATCAGATTTAAAAGATAGTGTTATCCCTGCTAAAGAAGGTAATAAAACCAACAAAAAAAAATGTGAAATTTCCAATCATGAATATATGATTGGTGGTTTTTCTTCTATGTTTATGTCAAGAAACCGTGTAAGAAATTGGGATGAACAATCATTTACAATTCAAGCAGGTGGAAGACACGCACCATTGCATCCGCAAGCACCTAAAATGAAATTTATTGAGCAAAATGTTCGTGAATTTGTCAAAGGAAAAGAGCATTTATATAGACGTTTAAGTGTAAGAGAGTGTGCAAGAATACAGACATTTCCAGACAATTTTGAATTTCATTACGATAATATTTCAGCGGGTTATAAAATGATTGGAAATGCGGTTCCAGTAAATCTTGCAAAACATATGGCGTTGAGCATTAAATCTCAAATTGAAAATGTAAAAAAACCAACCATAAAAACAAAAAAAGAACTTTTAGAATTAGAAAACACATTATAGCAAAGTATGGCAAGTCAGACTATTAATGGGAAAGCGTTTGAGTATGCTTTACTTTTAGAATTTCATGAACGCTTAAAGAATATAACGAGCGTATCAATAACCAAAAATGAACCTTATCAAAACGCTAAAGGTTGTTTTGACATTTTTGTTGAAGATGAACAAGATACTTTTAGAATCACGGCAAGTGCAGCAATTAACTTTCTAATTGATATTGAACCACGATTGTCAAACGACATCAATGAAAATGACATCTTGGTTTTGGAAATCGTTAGCGACCAAGCTGGACAAACAGGAGATGTTCGTGATGTTTTAATGATTCGCTCACTTCAAAAATGGGAGATTGGAATTTCTGCAAAAAATAATCACAGAGCCGTAAAGCATTCAAGATTATCATTAAATATTGACTTTGGAGAAAAGTGGTTGGATGTTCCTTGCTCACAAAATTATTTCAATGAAATCAAGCCAATTTTTGATATGTTGACCGATTTAAAAGCAAAAGATAAATCTACGAAATGGACTTCGATAGAAAATATGCACGAAGTAGTTTATGTTCCCATTTTAAATGCTTTTCGCAAAGAGCTTTTAAGACTTGATAAGGAAAACCCAAATATTGTTGCCGAAAATTTAGTTCAGTATTTAATTGGTAATGAAGACTTTTATAAAGTAATCAAAGGCAAGAAAAAAGTTGAAATACAGGCATACAATCTTAACGGTTCGCTGAATTTACCTTTCGAATCCATAAAACCTAAAGCTAAAATTCCAAAACTGAAACTTCCAACAAGACTAATTGAAATTGTTTACCAAGATAATTCAACTACAACATTATTGGTTTCATTAAACGAAGGTTGGCAAATATCTTTTAGGATTCATAATGCGAGTTCGAGGGTTGAGGCATCGTTGAAATTTGATATTAATCTAGTGAGTGCACCTCACACATTATTTACAAATCATATATTTATAGCATAATGCCAACCTTAAAGTCATATACATTTGCAATTCGCACAAGCCAACGCACAAGCCAAAAATTCGCAAAAGAGCTTGCGGTCGCTAATTATGTTTTCTAAATACCCTACCAGACACAGTTTAAAGAACACGACGGGATCGATACTCTTTTGGACATTGCTGTCATAAAAACCCTTGGTCTCTTCATATAGAAAATCTAAGTTTAAAACACCTTTCAACCGACGATAGAAATTGTGCTCCGGTACACGGGCACTCAACTGGAACTGATTGAACAACTTCTCCTGATAATTCTTTTTGCCTTGCATCCTTAAAAATAAGAAGTTTCGTGCAATAATTGAAATTTTAAACTATATTTGAGGGGTTGTGCAACAGGCACAAGGTGTATAGTACATGCCCTGCGGAACACGCACCATACACTAAACGTTACAAACAATTAAACAAAATAAAAAATGAGAAAAATAAAACAACTATTAGTATTATTAATTTTAACAAGCATTGGATTAGGTTGCAACAGTGATGATTCTGAATCTAGCCAAAATATGATGAATATAGATAGTTCTGAATATCTATACTTTATTTCTGGAAAAATTAATGGAGAAAGTTTTCTATATGGGCAACGCTTTGATGACACTTCACTCAATTATCAAATTGTATCAAGCATACCTTTAGAGAGTGCAACTTGCGCATATAGTCTTGATCAAGGATTAGATTATAAAATTAGTTATGGCTCCTCACTATATCCAAATTTTGACAATGAAGATTCTCAACCACAAATTGGAATTAATCTCATAAGATTCTACAGATGTTCTGACTCGCAAAGTTCTACTGAGGTTTTTAATGATATGTTCTCTGTTGGTAATTATGAATATTCTATAAATGATGATAGCTCAGGAATAATGAGACAAATAGGAATAGATTATTCGCCTATTGCTAGTGGTGATGAATATTATGAATCGTATGGAACAATTGAATCAAGTAATTCATTTATTATTACAGATTCTCAAGAAAACAATAGTTATCTATTGGGAAATCTAGTTTCTCAAAGTCAACTAATTGAGGGTGAATTTTCAGTAAAATTATATAATGTGAATGACAGTTCTGATTTTGTAGAAATTACAGATGGAAAGTTTAAAATTATAATATCAAAATAACTGTTTGTAACTATGGTAGCCGTTGCACAAGCCCTTGATGTTCTAAAAATAAGATATAAATAAGCTACTAATAATGGGATAGGCTACAGGAAGTGCTATTTGTAAAAAAGAATATGACTTTCATTTGAGCGGACCGACAAGCTTATCAAGAATACAATTCGATTCAACTAAACCGTTTGGAGTTTTAAGAAGTGGAATGGGGTGTGGAAAATTATGTGGAAGTGGTATTAGAGTTTTTATAAGAAAGGAAAACGACAAATGGATAATTGACAAAATTAGCGTGATTGAAATATCTTAAAAAAATACTAAGCACAATAACTAAGTGTTCGTCTGGTCGGTACGGCCACACATGGATGCTGTGTTGACTGAGTCGGGTTTGGTCGGTTTGTCTACTATGGGAAGGTTACAGTTGGCACGACAAAGGCAATGTAATGTTTTACTTTTTTCCATCGCCGAAAAAAGTAAACAAAAAAGTCTAGGCTTACGATAAAAATCTAATAAAATACTACGGTATCCCCACCCACGGATGAAAATGCCTCCCCCTCATTACTTCGGGGTCAATCAAGATTTTCATCCTTATGTCCGCCCTGCTACCTTGATTTTTAAGATTTTTACCAGTAGGCCACTGCACTTAGCAAGTTATTAGAAATGCTGAACCAAAGAGAGTTATATTTGAAAGAAAATAAGGGCAATAAAGTGTGTTTGCTAAGTGTTTGTCAACCATTAGAGCATATATCTAATAAAAAGAAATCATAAACAAAGACAATATGAGTTTAGTTACGATATAAAGTTCTCGCATAGAATCGGAGCTTTTGGCTCTAAAGGGCCGGTTAGAAGCAGAGGGTATAACATGCTATTTGAAAAATGAATTCACAACGCAATTAATGAACTACTTGCCAACGTTTGAAGTAGAGTTGCAAGTGTACGAATCAGATTTAGATTGTGTTAAAGAAGTAATGAGGTTTTAAGTCCAAAACTTTATTGTACGATTATTCTTTGTTGATCTTGACTTTTTAATCTATTTTTAAACTTTCATTGGTAGTTTTGAGACAGATTGTTATTTTACCATTTAAATTCCTTTAAACGGCGATAGAAATTTTGTTCTGTGACACGGGCACTTAGCTGGAACTGGTTGAACAGTTTCTCCTGGTATTGTTTTTTGCCCTGCATTCTTAAAAATAAGAAGTTTCGTGCAAAAATTAAAATTTTAAGCTATATTTGAAAAGTTGTGCAACAGGAACAACCGTTGTGCTTAATATCTCTCAAAGGAGATCCATTCTACAATTTTGCCATTTGCCTGTAATAATTCAAAATTTAAGACACTAACCAATAAAAAGAACACTATTGAGTAGCGATTTTTATAAAACATCCATTTTGCCATTTGCAGGAATAATCATCAAATTATGTCGAGCGTATACCAACTCGGAAGAAGATTTTGAAGATTATTACCAAGAAGTGTGTTTACAAATTTGGAGGAGTAAAGACAACTTTCGTGAAGAATCTCAATGGAGTACTTGGGTGTATCGAATTTCATTAAACGTTTGTTTAACCTTACTTAAGAAAAAGAAAAATAATGTTCAATATTTTGTGTCAGATTCTATAACCGTTGAAGAAACCAAAGACAACTACGCTTTTTCAAACGAATCTCTAAATTTATTATACGATGCTATTCGAAAACTATCGGAAATAGATAGAGCAATCATTATGTTGTATTTAGAAGAAAAACCACAAAAGGAAATTGCTGAAATTATTGGGACAAATCCTAATAATATTGGTGTGCGTGTTAAAAGAATTAAAATTAGATTAAAAAAAATATTAGATGGAAAAATCAATTGAAGATATATGGAAAGAAGGTTTTCTAGAAAGTGACGCATTAGTAGCTCCAAAAATAAACAAGCTATACAACAAAAAATCAATTCATGTCATTGATAAATTTAAAAGAATGTTTAAAATAAATTTGATTGCAATTATTGCCTTCTCATTTATCTTTTTAATTATCTCGTTCTTTATAGGAATACCAATAACAGGTGTCATTTTTTTTGTTACCCTTTCAGTACTCGTTTTTATTAATAAGGAGTTATTAAATAATTTAGAGAAAGTAGATTTAGGTGCAAGTAGTTATCAATACTTAAAGGCATTTAACCAATGGAAAAATAAACAGATAGCTATCAATAAAAAAATATCAAAATTTTTGTACCCAATTATATTTCTATCTATGATTTTGGGATTTTGGTTTAAAGATGCAGAGGGTATGCCTTTAGGAGAAAGATTAGTAAATGAAGTTCTCAAAGGTTTTCCAGATATCTATTTAATATATGGAATCCCAGTTGTAGGAATCGTTATCGCATTATTAATTTTAGTTTTACTCGCGTTTTTTGGAGATCGAATTTATAAATGGGATTTAAACATTATTTATGGAAGGGTATTCAAAAAATTAGAAGAATTGATAGCTGATATAGAAAATTTAAGGAGCTAAATACTTCTTAATAGCACGTGATTATACCACTTTTTAAAATTTTTCAAAAAAATAAGCTTTAAGTGTAATATTTTTAGTTGTCAGCCACTAACCAAGAAAACACTAAAAATTATGACACTAAAAAATGCAATTAACTTTTTTGAAAGTTTAGTAACTGAGACGAGTAGGAAATCTGAGATAAAGGTTTACCAAGAATTTATTCAAATTATGACGAGTTTAGAAATGAAAGATTTGTCTAAAAATGAAATTCAATCTATAGAAACGGAATTGGATAATTTAAACTTAAAATCAAACTTTGTGAACCGAAAAAAATATTTTAAGAAAGCTCTTAGTAATTTTAAAAATTATTTAAAAGACACTTTTCTCTTAACTCCCAAAGGGTATTACACAACTTTTTATGGTGGGTTAGGATTAATATTTGGTTTGCTATTTGGGGTTGCAATTTTATCTAACCTAGAACGCTCGTTGGGTATTTCTCTAGGTTTGATTGGTGGAATGGTAGTTGGTTCAATTATAGGTCGTAGCAAAGATGCTCAAGCTAAAACTACAGGGAAGATGCTCTAATTAATGTACGAATTAAACTAAAAAAGATCAGCCTAAAAAAATACTAAGCACAATAACTAAGCGTTCGTCTGGTCGGTACGGCCACACATGGATGCTGTGTTGACTGAGTCGGTTTTGGTCGGTTTGTCTACTATGGGAAGGTTACAGTTGGCACGACAAAGGCAATGTAGTGTTTTACTTTTTTCCATCGCCGAAAAAAGTAAACAAAAAAGTCTAGGCTTACGATAAAAATCTAATAAAATACTACGGTATCCCCACCCACGGATGAAAATACCTCCCCCTCATTACTTCGGGGTCAAACAAGATTTTCATCCTTATGTCCGCCCTGCTACCTTGATTTTTAAGATTTTTACCAGTAGGCCACTGCACTTAGCAAGTTATTAGAAATACTGAACCAAAGAGAGTTATATTTGAAAGAAAATAAGGGTAATAAAATGTGTTTGCTAAGTGTTTGTCAACCATTAGAGCATATATCTAATAAAAAGAAATCATAAACAAAGACAATATGAGTTTAGTTACGATAAAAAGTTCTCGCATGGAATCGGAGCTTCTGGCTCTAAAGGGTCGGTTAGAGGCAGAGGGTATAACATGCTATTTGAAAAATGAATTCACAACGCAATTAATGAACTACTTGCCAACGTTTGAAGTAGAGTTGCAAGTGTACGAATCAGATTTAGATCGTGTTAAAGAAGTAATGAGTGCATTAGAAACCGACTAACCTGAGAGTTGTATCTATTGTTATTTGAGCGATTAAAGCTGTTTAAGTGTTTAAATTGTGTGAGTTGTATGTGAAAAAGGCGGTTTTATTTCTATGCATAATTCCGTCGAAACACTACTCATCCTGACATGATTCTCATTCAAAAACTGTCAATTTGAGTGATTTTTAGAAGAAAAATAGTATCGAAAATAAGTTTTTGAATATCGATTGGATTACGTAGAACTTATGTTAATATTCATTGTTTTAAACCTTAAAATTTAACATTCAATAATCGCACTCAGGTTATTATTGCATTTTAGCTGTTATCGATTTGAAAAAGACATAACCAAAGCCTAGAAATAACATTAAATGAAAGGGAAACAAACCAAAATCCCCTTCGTTGCCTACAATAAAGGCACTATACATACCAAATCCAAAATAGAGCATGAGCAGTCCTTCAAAAATGACATTAGCAGATAGGTTTTTATTGAGGTATTTGTTTTGCTTCCAACTGTCTTTTATCGAGTTGATATTGAATTTTGGGGTTCGGATAAACTCACTTTTCTTACCTAAATGACCTTCTAAAACAGCCACGGAATTGTGTAATGAAAAGCCCATGGCAATAGAGAAAAAGACAAAGAACATTCCAATATAGTTGATAAAATTCTTTATACCGCCCCCATAGATGTTTTTATACATGATCCAGTAACAAACAAAAAAGATTATGGTGCTTACTACAAAAAAGCTCATCACATAAAAATAGACTTTTAGGTGTACGTGTGCATTTTTTATATACAGCATGGGAATGCTTAGAACTGCTACTATAAGAATGTTTAAAAACATAGTGCTGTTTAATAAATGCAAGAGGCCGTGTACTTTTGTTTTGACAGGCATATGCTTGTTTTTTAAAATACGCCAGAGCATTTTTCTAAAGTTTTCGGCACCTCCCTTGTTCCATCTAAATTGTTGGGATCGGGCAGCACTGATAACTACCGGGAGTTCGGCAGGTGTTTCTACATCCTCTAAGTATTTAAATTTCCAGTTCTTGAGCTGGGCACGATAACTTAAATCCAAATCTTCGGTAAGGGTATCACCTTCCCAGTTACCAGCATCAATAATACAGTCTTTTCGCCATACGCCGGCTGTTCCGTTAAAATTAATAAAATGCCCCTTACTGTTTCTGCCTACTTGTTCCAACGTAAAATGGGCATCCAAGGCAAAGGCTTGTATTTTGGTAAGTAGGGAGTAGTCCCTATTAAGATGTCCCCAACGAGTTTGCACAACTCCAATTTTCGGATTCTTAAAATATGGGATGGTACGTTTTAACCAGTTTTTTTTAGGAAGGAAATCGGCATCAAAAATAGCGATAAATTCACCTTTTGCCGTTACCAAACCCGCTTTAAGGGCACCAGCTTTAAAACCACTGCGGTCTGTTCTGGTAACATGTTTAATATCCAGTCCGGTTTTTTGCAGGTTTTCAACATGCATCCGTGTGGTTTCTAGGGTCTCGTCGGTAGAGTCGTCCAGCACCTGAATTTCTAATTTGTCTTTAGGATAGTCTATTTGAGCAATGTTGTCCAACAGGCGTTCCATAACGTACATTTCGTTATAAACAGGTAGTTGGATGGTTACATGAGGGGTTTCATCTGGATTGGATAGGTCGTATAGATCGGAAACGTTTTTCTCTTTTTTAGCGGCAAGATAGTTGAACAATAAGTTAAGCTGTGCTAAGGCATAAATAAAAATTAGCAAAAGCGCTATGGTATAAATTACAATGGTAATAGTTTCAAAAATCATCGTTTAACACTGTATTTAAAAATCCAACCTAAAATTTTAAAACCGGCTAAAACAGCTCCTTTTACAGTTCCCGAAACTTTTGAAACGCCTATACGGTTTCTATAGTTTACGGGTATTTCGGTATATGTTAATTTTTGTCGCAAAACTTTGAGTTGCATTTCAACCGTCCAGCCATAAGTTTTGTCTTCCATGTTCAGTTGAAGTAGTTTTTCGTACTTGATGGCTCTAAAAGGACCCAAATCTGTAAAATGAGCCCCAAAAAATAGTTTCATCAATTTGGTTGCGAGCCAATTACCAAAAATCTGGGGTAATGTCATGGCTCCTTTTTCTCTTAAAGGCTTAACGCGTGCACCAACAACAAAGTCGATGTTATCATTAATGATAGGGGCAACTATTTTGTTTAACTCCTGGGGGTAGTCGCTATAATCGCCATCCAGAAACACAACAATGTCTGGTTTTTCTTCTTGGTTCGCTATATATTCCATGCCCTTTAGGCAAGCATAACCATACCCTTTTTGCGGTTCGGTTAATACGGTGGCGCCCATTTTTTTTGCATTGATAGCCGTATTATCTGTTGAGTTGTTATTTACCACAATAACTTCATTAGCTATATCGGGAATGTCATTGATGACGTGTGGTATAGAGTCGGCTTCATTATAAGCAGGAATGATAACTTTTATGTGAGTCATTTCAGGTTTAGTAAATTGTTTTCTTTTTTAAAAGCTTTTAAATCTGTCCACTCTTTAATTTTTTTTCCGGCAGTATATTTATGGGCCTTTATAAGTTTGTCATTTTTGTAAAAAAAGCAGTAACCTTCTTTTTTGTCATTTTTAAATTGGCATTTGCAATCTATTGTTCCTGAGGTTTTATAAAATATCCACCAATCCGATTTTTTGCCTTTAGCATAATGTCCCTCACTTTCTTTTTCCCCAGTTTGGGTGTAAAAGTACCAATATTTTACAGGTTTGTCTGAACGAAAGTGCCCTTCTTTTTTTAAGTTTCCATTTGGATAATAAAATTTCCAGTAGTTTGATTTTAGCCCTTTTTCTACCCAACCTTCAGATTCTAAAGAACCGTTTTTAAAATAATTCTTTTTATAGTGTTTTTGGGCATTGACTTGTAGGCTAATGCATAAAAACATGAAAATGATTAGGGAGATGGATTTCAAATTCTATTTCTTTTTTAAAAGCTCGATAAGATCAACATTATTGCCTAATAGAATTTCTGTTGGATTGATGCGCCCTTTTTCGGGTGCATTTTCCAGTTTTAAAACGCCTCTAGGGCAAACGGCACTACAAATACCACAGCCAACACAACTGGCTCTAATAATATTTTCACCCTTTTGCGCATAGGCGCGTACATCGATACCCTGTTCGCAATAGGTTGAACAATTACCACAAGAAATGCATTGTCCGCCATTGGTCGTAATACGGAATCTGGATTTGAAGCGCTGTACGATTCCTATATAGGCAGCTAAGGGGCATCCGAAACGGCACCAAACACGGTTTCCAAAAATAGGATAGAAGCCTGTACCGATTACCCCGGCAAATATAGAACCGATTAAAAAGCCGTATATGTCCTGAATGGTTTGTGTTTGTATGCCAAGAACAGCTGCAGTTCCAGAAAAATAAGTATATAATGTAAAACCGGTCATTACTAAAGCAAAAACCAAAACACCGTGTACTAACCAGCGTTCCAGTTGCCAAGCTTTAAGCGATTTGTCCGATAGTTGTCTGTAAGGATCACCCAAGGTTTCGGCTAAGCCTCCACAGCCACATACCCAAGAGCAGTACCAGCGTTTACCAAAGAAATAAGTCATTATGGGAACAATGACCAAGCTTAAAACAACACCCCAAACCAAAATGAATAAACCGAGTCCGCCACTCGCTATTAATTCGTTTAAATTCCAACTAAAAAAGAAATCGTAGTCTAATGGAAAGGCGTTTTTAAAGTCGTACCAAGGCTTTTCAAAGCGTACCAGTATTTCAGGGATTAAAAAGGCAAATACAACTTGAAAAAATAAAACGGATGTCGTACGCAATAACTGATAGTTGTTGTGTCTGTATTTTATATACATTCTAACAGCCATAACCAGCATAACCACACAATATATAAAACCGTATAAGAACCATTGGCTTGCGAGATTGCCATTTAGGCTTTTGCTTATGGGATCGACTACATAAGTCCAGTTTACAATATAATCTGGCCTGAAATAGAGGAGTACGTAAAAAGCAACTAAAAAGGTGAATACGCACCACCCAATCCACCCACGATTGGTGGCAGGTTTATGGTAAATACCGTCGTTTTTAATTCCAGGTGCTCCCAAGGTTATAAGTTGTGGTATTATAAACAATAAGGCTCCAATAATACCTAAACCAAAGGTGAGCCACCAAAATAACCATTTGTGTTCTTTAACAATACCTATTCCAGCTTCTTTAGCAATGGCATAGGAGAAACTATGGGGCTTGTCCCATATAACCTTATCCCATTCGCTATTTTGTTTGTGCGATGCATTAGCCGATTTAATGGCTGAGGTTACAGCTCTGGAAAATTTAAAGGGCGAAGTGAAGGTTTTTTCCAGTACATTATTTTTGATATCGTTGATAAAGAGCTCACTTTTAATGCCTTTATTGGTAACGACAGTATTAAATAATTCGGGCGATACTTTGTATTCCCCTAAAAAGATAAGCGCAATAAACACGGTTAATCCCGTTAGAAAAATGCCTAGCCCTGTATGTTGAATGGTTTTCATTATAAACGAATGTTTTTAACTCATATACTGAGAATGCGTTTCCAGCTTTTCTTTTTTAACTGGATATTGGTTTGGTTCTCTTTATTGAAAGCTGCAACAATTTCTTTTTCATGAAGCTTATAAAATTCTGGGTCAAAGTTTGCATCTGCAAGATGTTCTATAACATAATCAACCGATTTCTTTTCATTTAAAACCTTTTCAAAAAAGTTGTGGCGCATTCTTATTCCTAATGTATTAATGCCGATAAACTGTCTTGTGTCTTTATCGAAATTAATGTGTATGCATATTTTGCCATTAGGATGTTCCCAATAAAAGCGGGCTTCATTATTTTTAGGTTGTGCCCAGACCCAACCATAGGTTTGGTATTCGATGTTAAAGAATTTAGCGGAGTTAAACCAATGGCTTGGTTTATATGCCATTTTGTTGCCACAAATGGTTTGTGCTACGGTTTCACCCATCATACGTCCTGTGTACCAAACGGCTTCTATAGGTTTTCTTTCATCTATAGCTATTTGTTGTTCGGCACAATCGCCTATGGCATAGATGTCTTTGAAATTGGTTTCTAAAAAGCGGTTTACAATAACGCCTCGGCCTGTTTCAATTTTGGAACCCTTTAAAAAACTAATATTAGGGGATACGCCTGCTGTAAGACCAACAAGGTTACATTGTATTTCTTCGCCAGTCTCGGCAATTACAATAGATGTTGCATTGCCATTTTCATCCGATTTAATTTCTTTTAAGTTAACTCCTAAGCGCAGATCAATATGATGCGCTTTAATTTCCCGGTTAACCATATTGCTTTCTCCTTTTGGTAAGACACCGTTCCAAAAGCTGGATTCACGTACCAAAAAGGTAACAGGAATATGTCTGGAATGAAGCATTTCGGCCAACTCAATACCTATTAATCCGCCACCAACAATTACTGCACGTTTGCAAACCTTATTATTGGGTGCGTATTTTTCTAAGTTATCCAGATCTTGTTTATGGTATAGGCCCATAACGCCATTTAAATCCTGACCGGGCCACCCGAATTTGTTAGGTTTGCTACCAGTTGCTATTATTAGTTTGTCGTAGTTAAAAGTATTTCCGTCAGAAAGGTGTAGTGTTTTTGAGGGAGCTTCAATAGCGGTTACACGCCCTTTTTTTAAGTCGATATTATTTTTTTTCCAAAACCAGTTTTCGTAAGGTTGGGTATGCTCAAATGTCATATGGCCCATGTAAACATACATAATTGCTGTACGGGAGAAGAAATAATCCGTTTCGTCAGAAATGATCGTTATTTTTTTGTTGGAAAGTTTTCTTATATGTCTTGCGGCAGTGACGCCCGAAATGCCATTTCCTATAATTACAATGTGCTCCATCTTTTTGGTAGTTACGTTGTACTAGGTCGAAGTTAAAGATAAAAACTTAACTTGACTACTTAATTTAGAACAACTATAAATTGAAATCTATTTGTAAGGTAAATCAAATTATTCAGACACTGAAAAATAATGCCAAAAGTGTAAGTTAGCTTACATTTAATTAGATTTAGGCGTCTTTATTTTGTAAAAAGAATGAATAGAACTTATGGAAAAACAACTAATGTTTATACTTATATTTTTGATGACACTTTCTGGGGTTTCTCAAAACACGAATGTCTTTTTTACTGAAGCCGATGCCTTTTTTGAAGCTAATGTGGTGAATGGAAAAGTTGCTTATGCTTCTATAAAGGATAATCAAGGGCAATTAAATAAGCTATTGCGTTTGGCAGAGGCCTTTACGGTTTCTGGTGATGATGAGAGCATCAATAAAGCGTTTTGGATCAATGCTTATAATATATGTGTTATAAAAGGGATTGTAGATAACTACCCGATAAAATCACCTTTGGATAAGGCTGGGTTCTTTGATAAGGATACTTATAAATTGGCAGGTGAGACACTTACTTTAAATGCTATAGAACATGAAAAATTAATAGCAGGATATAAGGATGCGCGTTTTCATTTTGTGTTGGTGTGCGGTGCCTTGGGCTGTCCACCATTAATTAATGAGGTTTATATGCCTGCTACGGTAGAAACGCAATTGGATATACAGACCAAAAAAGCATTGAATGGTTCATTTTTAAAAGTTAATAGCAAAAAGAAACGCGTGGAAGTATCTCAAATAATGGAATGGTATAAAGACGATTTTACTATTGATGATAGGACTGAAATTGATTTTATTAACAGCTATAGAACAGAAAAGATACCGGATAATTACAGGTTGACATATTTTCCATATGACTGGAGTTTAAACGAATAATAATACCAGACAATAAAAATTAATGTATTCAAATTATTACTAAAATTTAAACGTGTGAAAAAGAAATTACTACTACTTGTTTTTATTGGTGTTACATATTTTGGGTTTTCTCAAGAAAACACGAAAGCATCCCAAAGAAGTAATATCCAGACCTATACGCCCTCAAAGTTGTTGAGTAAAGGCCAATGGGATATAAAATGGTTTAACAATCTGTATACGGAAACTAAAGCCATTAATAATGGGGTTAAAAGTGATAAGGCAAGAGAAACCTATTTTACATCGTCTTTTGATGTGTTTACTGGGGTTTCGCAATCTAAAACGATAAACATAGGGCTCTTGTTCGATATAAGGTCGAACGTAGTTGACGATAGAAAAGCCCTTGACGTTTTTAAGTTTGACAGTGATGTGATGACGGCACGTTCGGGGTTAACATCGGTGGCACCAGCGATTAAATTTAATCCGTTAAAAGATGTGCGTAACTTTACGGTTCAAACAGCTTTTCATATCCCTTTGATAGCTAATGAAAGTGAAAATGGCGTGTATTTGGATCAAACAGCTTACACGTTTCAGAATAGGTTTTTCTATGACTATACGTTTGCCAGTGGTGATTGGCAATTGTTTACGGAATTGAATACAGAGTATAATTTTGGTGATGATGCTAGTTTTGCCAATAATACTGTTGTATTGGTGTCCGGGGTATTTGTTAGTTATTTTCCTTCCAATGTTTTTACGGTATTGGGCTTTGTTCAGCATCAGCAACGTTTTGGCGATTTTACCCAAGACTATACCGCTTTAGGATTTGGAGGAAAATACCAGTTAACACAGATTTTAAATTTAGAGTTATTGTACAGTAATTTTATAAGAGGTGCCAATACAGGTTTAGGCCAGTCATTTAATTTAGGCTTACGCGCATTGTTTTAAAGGGTATACATTGAACCCATCTTGACTTTTTCTAATTGGTTAAAAAGAGCCTGCTTTTCGTCATTTTCTCATTCCGTAGCCCTGCTATGCAACTTAAAAATGCCTTCCATCAAGCTCAAAATAGCTAATTTTCACTTCAATCAAAAAAGTCAAGATGAGTTCATTATTTTATTTGAGCAAATTTAGAATCGAATAGGTATTAATAGTAAATTAGAAGTTTAAAAGAGATACTATGAATGCTTTTAAGTGCCTGATTTTTTTATTATTGCTCTTTTTTCAGTCCTGTAGTAGTCAAATCGAAAAGATTAAAGGTGTTAGTTTTGTAGCTTCACGGGAGTCTATAACCAATGACCATACTAGTCCGCTTGTAGACATTAATGCTAATTATGCGGCTGTTATGCCCTTTGGATTTATACGTGATCTGTCGCATCCAGAAATTGTTTTTAATACGAATCGGCAGTGGTTTGGAGAAACAGAAGCAGGGGTGAAACAATATAGTAAGGCTTTATCGGTGCAACATATTAAGATCATGCTAAAACCGCAAATTTGGGTATGGCATGGTTTGTTTACGGGCCATATAGCAATGAAGGATGAAAAGAGCTGGAAACAATTGGAAGATTCGTATTCTAAATTCATTTTGAGTTATGCTGAATTGGCAAAGCAGATAAACGCTGATATTTTTTGTATTGGTACAGAATTGGAACAGTTTATAATGAACCGACCGGATTATTGGAAACGTTTAATATTAGAAATTAAGAAACGTTATGATGGTAAGTTAACTTATGCTGCTAATTGGGATGAATTTAAGCGTGTGCCTTTTTGGGGTGATATGGATTATATAGGTGTTGATGCTTACTTTCCTGTAAGTGATAGTAGAACGCCAACATTGGAAGCTTGTTTAGTTGGTTGGAAAAAGCACAAGAGTGAGATAAGTACACTTTCTAGTCAATACGATAAGCCTGTTTTATTTACAGAATTTGGTTATAGAAGTGTTGACTATGCGGCAAAAGAGCCCTGGAAGAGTGACAGGGGAATGACCCAGGTTAACTTAGCCGGGCAGCGCAATGCAACGCAAGCTTTGTTTGAAGCGTTTTGGCAAGAGGACTGGTTTGCTGGTGGTTTCGTTTGGAAATGGCATCATAATCACGAAACAGCGGGTGGAAACGAAAACACACAATTTACACCTCAAAACAAGCCAGTCGAGGCCTTAATAAAATCTTATTTTTCCAAGTCATGAGAATCGCATTGATCCTACTTTTTACAGGTCTGTTTTTGGGAAGTATGAATGCCCAAAATAAGATGGTTTCAGAATTTCAAATTCAGGGTAATAAAAGATTAAAGACCGTATTTATAAAGAATATATCAGATGTTAAGGCTGGAGTGGTTTTAGATTCAGCCCTTATTGCAAAGGATATAAAACGTCTTAAATTTTTACCGGCAGTTTCGCATGCTTACTTTGAGGTGGTTAAGGAAACTGAAAGTATGTACAAGGTTGTTTATCATATAATCGAGCATTTTACATTGATCCCCTCTTTAAATGTGTATACGACTAATGATGATGAGTTTGCTTATCGGATTGGTCTTCACGAATTTAATTTGTTAGGTAGAAATATAGGTTTTGGCGGTTTTTACCAAAAGGATATCTACAGTTCGTATGCTGTGAACTTAAGGGCGCCCTATCTGTTTTCAAATACCTTTGGGTTGGCTGTTAACTATCAGGATCTAACAACTTTGGAACCTGTTTTTTTTGATGGTTCTACGGCCGATTACAGATACAATAACGAATCGTTGGAAGTATTGGGTTTGTATACGGTTAATTTAAAGAATAGGATAGAAGGCGGTATTAATTACTTTATGGAGGATTACAAGTATGTGTCGGGTGCTACCAGCGATCAAGTGCCTCAAGCCTTAAATGTTCATAAGTGGTTGCTAAAATTAATCTATGATTATAATGGGTTGGATTATTATTACCATAGTATTTCAGGGTTTAGAAGTTTGTTTACGTTTCAGTATGTAACGTCAACGAATGATATGCTTCCTGATTTTTTTATAGCCTGGAACGACCTTTTTTACTTTAAGCGATTGGGAAAACATGGTAATTGGGCCAATAGGTTGCGCATGGGACTGTCCAGTAATGATAAGACGCCTTTTGCACCATTTTCGGTTGACAATAACGTAAATATAAGAGGGGTAGGGAATACTATCGACAGGGGGACGGGTTCTATTGTATTCAATACCGAATACAGACATACCTTATACGAAAAAGGATGGTTTGTAATGCAAGGTAATGCTTTTATAGATTCAGGTACTTGGCGTAATCCGGGAGGGAAGCTCAGCGATTTTACCGACCCAGATAATATTAAAGTCTATTCAGGTTTGGGGCTTCGCTTCATTCACAAAAAAATATACAATGCCATTTTTAGAATTGACTATGGGCATGGACTGACTAAAGGTGCTACTAATGGATTGGTGTTTGGTATTGGGCAGTATTTTTAGGAGTAATAAAAAGAATATCCATCATTAATAATAGTTTTGTGTTCTTTCAGAACGTGGCGTAGTGAAGTGAAGAATCTTTCGGTTATTGAAGAGATTCGTCCAAAGCCTGTGTTGAGTTTTATAGGAATGGTACGTTTAATCAAGTTGATTTATATTGAGGAGGGATCAAACAAGATTTTCATCCTCATCCCGCCCTGCTACCTTGATTTTTAAGATTTGTATCGGTATGTCACGGTTCATCTTCTCTATGATTTTCTTTGTCATGCCTGCCTTTCGTCTGAGACTGTATCGAGCTTGTCGAGATGCTCAAGATAAACTGTGGCAGGCATCCACTTTTGGATGAGAGATGCTTCGCTTCACTGCATTTCGCTCTGCATTACAGTTCTTTACTTTTTTGTATCGCCCAAAAAAGTAAGCAAAAAAGTCTAGGCTTACGATAAAAACCTAAAAAAATGCTACGGTATCCGCACTCACGGATGAAAATACCTCCCCCTCATTACTTCGGGGTCAAACAAGATTTTCATCCTCATCCCGCCCTGCTACCTTGATTTTTAAGATTTGTATCGGTAGGCCACGGTTCATCTTCTCTATGGTTTTCTTTGTCATACCTGCCTTTCGTCTGAGCCTGTATCGAGCTTGTCGAGATGCTAAAGATAAATAGTGGCAGGCATCCACTTTTGGGTGTATTTATAAGAAACCGCGTTTATTCCCTTGTTTGGAATAGTATGGTAAGAACTGTAATGTAGCCTCTTACTTTTTTCCATTGCCGAAAAAAGTAAACAAAAAAGTCTAGGCTTACGATAAAAACCTAAAAAATGCTACGGTATCCGCACCCACGGATGGAAATACCTCCCCCTCATTGCTTCGGGGTCAAACAAGATTTTCATCCTTATACCGCCCTGCTACCTTGATTTTTAAGATTTTTATAAGTATGCCGGGATCCATCTTCTCTTTATTTTTCCTTATCACGTTTGCTTTTCGTCTGAGCCTGTATCGAGCTTGTCGAGATGCTCAAGATAAACTGTGGCAGGCATCCACTTTTGGATGAGAGATGCTTCGCTTCATTGCATTTCGCTCTGCATGACAGTTCTTTACTTTTTTGCATCGCCCAAAAAAGTAAGCAAAAAAGTCTAGGCTTACGATAAAAACCTAAAAAAATGCTACGGTATCCCCACCCACGGATGGAAATACCTCCCCCTCATTGCTTCGGGGTCAAACAAGATTTTCATCCTTATGCCCACCCTGCAACCTTGATTTTTAAGATTTGTATCGGTAGGCCACGGTTCATCTTCTCTATGCTTTTCTTTGTCATACCTGCCTTTCGTCTGAGCCTGTATCGAGCTTGTCGAGATGCTCAAGATAAACTGTGGCAGGCATCCACTTTTGGATGAGAGATGCTTCGCTTCATTGCATTTCGCTCTGCATGACAGTTCTTTACTTTTTTGCATCGCCCAAAAAAGTAAGCAAAAAAGTCTAGGCTTACGATAAAAACCTAAAAAAATGCTACGGTATCCGCACCGACGGATGAAAATACCTCCCCCTCATTACTTCGGGGTCAAACAGGATTTTCATCCTCATCCCGCCCTGCTACCTTGATTTTTAAGATTTGTATCGGTAGGCCATGGTTCATTTTCTCTATGGTTTTCTTTGTCATGCCTGCCTTTCGTCTGAGCCTGTGTTGAGCTTTACAGGAATGGTACGTTTACGCAGGTTGATTCATATTGGAGTGCGGCCAAAGGAATATGATTTCTTACTTTTTTGCATCGCCCAAAAAAGTAAGCAAAAAAGTCTAGGCTTACGATAAAAACCTAAAAAAATGCTACGGTATCCGCACCCACGGATGAAAATACCTCCCCCTCATTGCTTCGGGGTCAAACAAGATTTTCATCCTCATCCCACCCTGCTACCTTGATTTTTAAGATTTTTATAGGTAGGCCACGGTTCATTTTCTCAATGCTTTTCTTTGTTATGGCTGCCTTTCGTCTGAGCCTGTATCGAGCTTGTCGAGATGCTCAAGATAAACTGTGGCAGGCATTCACTTTTGGATGAGGGATGCTGCGCTTCACTGCATTTCGCTCTGCATGACAGTTCTTTACTTTTTTGCATCGCCCAAAAAAGTAAGCAAAAAAGTCTAGGCTTACGATAAAAACCTAAAAAAATGCTACGGTATCCGCACCCACGGATGAAAATACCTCCCCCTCATTGCTTCGGGGTCAAACAAGATTTTCATCCTTATGCCGCCCTGCTACCTTGGTTTTTAAGATTTTTATCGGTAGGCCACGGTTCATTTTCTCTATGCTTTTCTTTGTCATACCTGCCTTTCGTCTGAGCCTGTGTTGAGCTTTACAGGAATAGTACGTTTACGCAGGTTGATTTATATTGGGGTGCGGCCAAAGGAATATGATTTCTTACTTTTTTCCATTGCCGAAAAAAGTAAGCAAAAAAGTCTAGGCTTACGATAAAAATCTAAGAAATGCTACGGTATCCCCTCCACGGATAAAAATACCTCCCCCTCATTACTTCGGGGTCAAACAGGATTTTCATCCTCATCCCGCCCTGCTACCTTGATTTTTAAGATTTGTATCGGTAGGCCGGGAGGATAGAAATGCTATAAATTATGCAGGGGTATTAAGTCGTAAAACTGCAGTCTAGGCTCTAGGCCTCTCAATAAAAGGCACTGAAAGTTGTTATTATGGCGTGGTTGATAAGCATGCTTTTAAGAAAGTCGGGAAACTCAAGATATCTACATAGCGTTTACGGATAATAGATATATACCCATTATATGGAGTTGACAGGGCTTTGACAGGGCTTTGATAGGGAGGAGCTATACATAGTTGCACTTTTTGTTTTCTGCTGTTTTTGGAAGCATATGTTGTTTTTGTTACTTTCTGTTGAAATACCTTTCCCATACACTAGCTATACTGAAAAATAGGGATTGACCCATCCTAAATGTGTTGTTTGTTTAAGTTGGTATAATATATTACATATTTGTAGGTTTTTGTATATATTTATGTCCTGTAAGTTATGCTGAGGAACAAAAGTTCTTTTATCTGGAATTAGATAACCGATAAACAGTATAATATATAAAGATATAACGAGTTGGCAATAATATGGAAACGATAGATATTGTTTGCAAAGATAGTTTTGTCATTAAAGGCAACCTTTTTCTAGCCAATGCTAAATGTAAAAAGGATAAAGTCGTAATTATAAATTCAGCTACAGGTATAAGTAGGAACTTATATAAAAATTATGCAACATATTTAGCTGAAAATGGATTTGATTCTTTAACATACGATTACAGAGGAATCGCAGAATCAAGACCAAAAAAGTTAAGAGGATTTAAAGCTACTTTTACAACTTGGGGACAAAATGATTTTACTTCTGTGTTAAAGTATGTAAAAGAAAAATTTCCTCAACATAAAATTTTGGTTTTGGGACATAGCATTGGAGGAACTATAATTGGAATGTCAGAAAATTGTAATTCAATTAGTGGAATACTAAATATTGGAGCTCAAACATCTTACTATAAAGATTGGAGCAAACAGAAATACAAATTATATTTTCTATGGCATATTGTTTTTCCTCTCGTTACAAATCTCTACGGCTATTTTCCGGGAAAAAAACTTAAACTTCTAGAAGATATTCCAAAAGGTGTTATAAAACAATGGGATTCTAGAAAAAAGAACCCTGATATGGTAAATCAGTTGGAAAAACAAGGGCATAAATTATTTTACAATCAATACAAGGGTAAATTATTAACCTTAGCTATTGAAGATGATGTTATAGGGACAAAAAAGGCCTTAAAAAGAGTTTATACTTTATTTACATCTGCTAATAAAGAAATTGAAAATATTAAACCTAATGATGTGGGAGTTAGTGCAATTGGACATTTTGGTTTTTTTAGCAGAAAATATGAAACAACCCTTTGGAGAAAATCTATTGAATGGTATAAGAAAATATAAAATACTATTGCCAATAACTAAGTGTTCATGTGGTCTGTAAGACCAAACAAGAACACCGTGTTGACTGAACCGGTTTTGGTCGGTTAGCCTACTATGGGGATTGCCTTGTTTTTTGTGAAGGCTTCTTCGGGA
>NZ_JAELVQ010000008.1 GCF_016428595.1 Snuella sedimenti
AAACATGGAAGAAAAGCCAAAAGTATTTTTAAATATGGGCTCTCGTTTATTGCAAACGCTTTATTAAATTCTGAAAATCAATATGATACTAACTTATTTCAATTTTTGTCATGTACTTAGTAATTATTTATTAAAATAGTTTCTATATATTTAATAGTTAGCAACTACAATAAAAATGATGAGAAACAAAAAGGCTCTTTTGGTTATTGATATGCAAAAAGGTTCGTTTACACACGATACACCTCGTTTTGACACATATGGCGTAGTGAATAAGATCAATGCACTTGCAAACATATTTCGCCAAACAGGACAACCTGTGGTATTTGTTCAACACAATGGAAGGGGTGCTGATGTGTTCACTAAACACACTTTGGCTTGGGAATTGCTGGACGAGCTCCAAGTTCAACCAACCGATATTCTGCTGGAAAAGTATGCAAACGACAGTTTTTATCTATCAAAGCTGCAAGCTAAGCTTTTGGAATGGGGAATTACAGAACTAATAATTACCGGATGTGCAACAGACTTTTGCATTGAATCCACTGTGCAGTCAGCCTTAACAAAGGACTACAATATAACCGTGGTTGCCGACGGACACACAACGGCAGATAGACCACACCTAAAAGCAGAGAAAATAATTGAACATTATAATTGGGTCTGGCAAAATATGATCCCTACTAAGGGCAAAATAACGGTGAAAGGTTATGACCGTATAATGAAAGTGTTTGCTAGTACAGCAATTAAGTTAGACTGATTTTTTAACATCTTATTTCTACAAAAAACTAAAATTTTATATCATGAAACCTGCAAAAATTTTCATTACCTCATTTATATTACTTATAAACATGAGTATTTATGCGCAAAGAAACTTTGACAATGTAACTATTGAAACCATAAAGTTGAGCAATAACGTTTACATGTTAATGGGAGCTGGAGGCAACATAGGTGTGTCTGTAGGAGATGACGGTGTTTTTATTATTGACGATCAATTTGCACCGCTCACAACAAAAATAGTTACTGCCATTAAAGCTATAAACGACCAACCCATTCGGTTTTTAGCAAATACGCATCATCATGGTGACCATACAGGCGGCAACAAAAACATGCAAAACCTCGGAGCTGTAATTATCGCACACCACAATGTAAGGCAGCGCCTTGAAAAAGATAGTGAGAGGGAAGGCTTACCTGTAATTACATTTAACGACGAATTAAACCTACATATAAACGGCGAACAAGTTGCTATTTTCCATACAAACAATGCCCACACGGACGGCGATGCTTTGCTTTACTTCACAAAAAGCAACGTCCTTCATACAGGGGACACCTATTTTAATGGTAGGTATCCTTTTATTGACCTAAACTCTGGTGGCAGTGTAAACGGTTATATTGAAGCTGTAAAAAAAACATTAATTCTTATTGACGATGGCACAAAAATCATCCCCGGTCACGGCAAACTATCGAATAAAACTGAATACAAAGCTTTCTTGAACATGCTAACAACTTTAAAAGAAAACGTTTTGGAAGCTATAAATCAAGGTAAAACCGAAGCTGAAGTAGTTAGTGACTCTTCCATCACCAAAACTTATGATGATTTAAATTATGGTAGCGGCTTTATTAATAGCGAACGTATTAGACGCATCTTTTATAAAAGCCTGAAGGAATAGGCATTGGAAAGTACCCAACATCACTTCCACTTAACTGTTTCCATAATATGTCTTATGTCTTTCTCTAAATAGCTTGCAGCAGGAAGGATTGAATCGTAATTTGGCTTTACGTAAAAATAAAGCGACCCTGTTAAAAAGTGATTTACACTGTCGGTAACATAAAATTGTGATTGTGATGCTGCATTTCCCCCTACCTTATAAAACATCCCAAATACCTTACGTTGTTTATTGACATACTCCGTAGGTAAAATTTCATCTGCTTTAACAGTGTGCTTTTGTGTGAAGTTTTGGGCATCCCTTAAAAAATCTATTAAATTATCCCTACTACCCTCAACCGCCTTATAGGTTAGGTATATGGTACCCTTTAAAGCTGGATATTCAATATTAACACCATAGCTAGATGTGGTTCCCGTAATTTTCCTAGTAGAAATATTTGTTGCCATTATATTTTTTTCGAACGAAAAGGGCAAACTTGTTTTAACCAGAGCATAATTAGCCTTAGGGTACTCCAAACGCAAATAACCTTTTGGTTTTGGTACTGGATCATCTCCACAAGAGACAATACAAATTGCAATGACCATTAGTAACACTATATTACACTTCATTTAAATGATTGTAAATTTTATCAATTTAATGCGCTTTTTGTCCATAGCTTCAATAGTAAAAATGTAGTTCTCAAAATTTATTTTACTATTCAGTTTCGGGAAGCTTCCTGAGGTTTCAAGGACAAAACCGGCAATGGTTTCGGCGTCTCCTTTATGTGCTTCAAAAACACTATCGTCTTCAATTCTTATAATTTTATAAAAATCCTTTAAGGCCGTTTTGCCCTCAAATACATAATTTTTATCATCCAATTTCGAATAAGTCAAGTCTTCATCATCAAACTCATCACTTATATCCCCAACAATCTCTTCTATAATATCCTCCAACGAAATAATCCCAGAAGTCCCTCCATACTCATCTACCACGACTGCCAAATGCACTTTTTTCTCTTGAAACTCTACCATTAAATCATCCAACTTTTTGTTTTCTGGCACAAAAAAGGGGTCTCTAAGCAAACTTGTCCAATCAAACTGTTTTCTATCTATATGTGGCAATAAATCCTTTACATAAAGAATGCCTTGGATGGTGTCGATACTATCCTTATAAACTGGTATTCGCGAATAACCGTTAGCAACTATTTCTGGCATGATATCGTCATACTTTTGCTCTATATTAAGTGCAAAAATATCAATACGCGGACGCATAACATGTTTTGTGTCGGTATTACCAAACGACACAATACCTTGCAATATTTTTTGCTCCTCTTTGGTTGTGTCTTCTTCACTTGTAAGCTCTAGAGCCTGTGACAACTGATCGACGCTTAGGTTTAACTTTTGCTTTCCTAATTTACTGTGAATAGCGATCGTAACGCTACGCATTGGCAAACTTACCGGAGATAATATAACATCTAATACCCGCAACGGATAAGCCATAAACGAAGCAAACTTTAACCTGTTTCTACTGGCATATATTTTAGGCAATATTTCTCCAAAAAGCAATATTAAGAAGGTAACGATAATAACCTCTATTAAGAACCTTAATATATAAGATGTAATGCCTTGAAATAAAGAGTTACCTAAATAAGCGAATAAAATCACAATGCCTATGTTTATAAAATTATTAGCGACTAAAATGGTTGCTAATAATTTCTTAGGACGTTCTAAAAGACCAGAAACAATTTGAATGCGCTTGGATTTCTTTTCCAAACCGGCATCGACATCGGTTCTTGTAAGAGAAAACAGGGCAACTTCTGCTCCAGATATAAGTGCCGAGCATATTAAGAGCAAAAACAACAATGCAAAACCAAAAACAACTGAATAGTCAATTGTCAATAATAAGGTTTTAAAACTCGCGGGGTCAGGGTCCAAATACTATCGCTTTAGTTAAACATAGTGCTCTTGGTATGATACCAAGAAACTTTTTTATATTAAAATGGCAAATCATCCTCTTCATCGTTAGCAGCCATTTCGTTGGTTTGAGCTTGTGAAGGGGTTGCTGCGGGACTTTGAGTTGCCTGTGCAACAGAGGCATTGTTTTCACTTTCCTTTTTCGTTGATAAAAAGGTGAAATCTGTGCATTGAATTTCTGTAGCATACCTATCGTTCCCGTTTTCATCTTGCCACTTTCTTGTTTTTAAACGGCCTTCAATGTATACCTTATCACCTTTACTTAAATACTTTTCACAAATCTCGGCTCCCTTGTTTCTTACAACAATATTGTGCCATTCGGTATTTGTAATACGTTCATTGGTCTGCTTACTCATATAGGTCTCGTTAGTCGCCAAAGGAAAACGCCCTATACAACCACCACCTTCAAAATAATGCATTTTCACTTCGTCCCCCAAATGCCCTATAAGCATCACTTTATTTAATGTTCCCGACATACCATTTTTGTTTGTTTAAAAAAGCAAAATTACAGAATTGCTTTCTTTTTTAAAATTAATAAAAAATATTAATGTTACAGCATTCTGTTAAAATTAAATCTTTCTATAAACTTACCTATTAAAATAGGTACGGCGTAATCATGCACTTGTTCAACAGGAATGCCTTCAACAGGAAGTTCTTCAATGGTTACAACCCAAAAATTAGTATACAGGTGCTGGTGTGACAATTTATGAACAATAGGTTCGTCATTATACAATACAAACTCGAAAGACCTATCTTTTAACAAATTATGTTCCCTAAGCAATGCTTCAAAGGCTTTTATAGAGGTATTCTTTTTGGTTTCAATTAATGGAAATTGATACAAATTCTGCCAAATCCCTTTATGTTCACGTTTTTCTATAATGGTTTTCTTTTCATTAGAGATAATCACTAAAAAATTAAAATAACGCTTCTTTATTTTTAACGTTTTGTTTTTTACCGGTAATTCATTTATAACGGATCTATTAAACGCGATGCATCCATTTTGTAAAGGACATATATTACAATTGGGGTTTTGCGGCTTACATTGTATAGCACCAAATTCCATAATAGCCTGATTAAACTCATCTGGTCTATTAACATCTATCAATTCTTGGGCTAAAGCCTTAAACTCCTTGTTTCCATTAGATGTATTAATAGGAGTGGTTATTCCAAAATAGCGCGATAAAACACGATATACATTACCATCTACCACTGCTGTTGTTTCATTAAAACAAATGGAAGCAATGGCACTGGCTGTATAATCCCCTACACCTTTTAATTTTAATAAGTCTTTATATGTATTAGGAAAAGCCCCCTTTAAATCATTTGCGATATATTTTGCAGTAGTATGTAAATTTCTTGCTCTTGAGTAATAACCAAGTCCTTGCCATAATTTTAACACCTCACTTTCCTCTGCTTCGGCAAGCTTAAAAACAGACGGAAATGCATTTAAAAAAGCATTGTAATATGGCAGTCCTTGCTTAATTTGTGTTTGTTGTAAAATAATTTCAGATAACCAAATACAATAGGGGTCTTTGGTAAGCCGCCATGGCATATCCCGCTTATTAATTGAGTACCAGTTAATTAAAATTTTTGAAAATATCATTAATAGATTTTATTTAAGCGGTAAAAATAAACGTTTATAATCTTAAATTTTAATGAATTAGGTTTGAAATATTGAATATTTAATTCCTATATTTGCATCCCTTTTAAAACTTAATAGTAACTTTTAAAAAATAAATATTAAAAATGACGAAGGCTGATTTAGTAGCAAAAATTTCTGAGAAATTAGGAATTGAAAAAGGAGATGTTCAAGCAACTGTTGAAACATTTATGGAAGAAGTAAAGACTTCTTTAGAAAGTGGAGATAATGTATACTTAAGAGGTTTTGGAAGCTTTATTATTAAAACTAGAGCTGAGAAAACTGGTAGAAATATTTCGAAAAATACAACTATAAAGATACCTGCCCACAATATCCCTGCATTTAAACCTGCAAAAGTTTTTGTTGAAGGCGTTAAATCGAATGTAGACGTTAAATAAGATATTAAAATAAATTATTAATCTAAAAATACACTATTTATGCCAAGTGGTAAAAAACGTAAAAGACATAAGGTAGCAACGCACAAGCGTAAAAAACGTAGACGCGCTAACCGTCACAAAAAGAAAAAATAAATCAAAAAAGTAGTTAGAGTAGCTACTTTTTTTGATTTTAAAGCAAAGACGCTCTTTGAAATGAGTTTATGCAACAAACCGTTGCTTTAAACTCCACGGATTTAAAAATCCTGTGAAATGCCTTAAATAAAAAACGGATTCAACTCATTTTTTAATTAAGGCTTTCTGTCTCATAACTATGAAACTAGTTATTGGACAAAATAATGTATAATCCATCTGTACAATTCAGTTGACAGTAATTTAGTAACAGTAAGTAAAAAATACTATAAACTGTATACTGAGACCGTAAACTAGAGGGTATGGATAAAAATTAACTAAATGGAAAAAGAATTGATCATTAGATCTAGTTCCGAGGAAGTTGATTTTGCCTTATTAAAAGATGGAAAACTTATTGAATTACAAAAGGATGAAGGAGCTAATAACTTTTCGGTTGGTGATGTGTTTATAGCCAAGATAAGAAAAGCTGTTCCAGGCTTAAATGCAGCATTTGTAAATGTTGGTTATGATAAAGATGCATTTTTGCACTATCATGATTTAGGTCCAAAACTCCCTTCACTTTTAAAATTCACAAAACGTGTAAGCACAGGTAAATTAAACGATTATTCTTTAAAGAATTTCCCATTTGAAAAAGATATTGATAAAGACGGCAAAATTGCCGATGTCTTAAAATCAAATCAATCGCTATTGGTACAAATAGTAAAAGAACCGATATCCACTAAGGGCCCCAGAATAAGTTCTGAGCTTTCCATAGCTGGTAGATATATTGTTTTAGTTCCCTTTTCTAGTCGTATTTCTATTTCTCAAAAAATAGAAGACAAAGAAGAAAAAGAACGTTTAAAACGATTAGTAAAAAGTATTACCCCACAAGGGTTCGGAATTATTGTTCGTACTGTAGCACAAGGCAAAAAAGTAGCTGAGCTAGATAGAGATTTACAAAATTTGCTTAGTCGTTGGACAGCAATGTGTAAAAAGCTACATAAAGCCCATCATCCAAGTAAAGTATTAGGAGAAATGAATAAAGCCTCGTCAATTTTGCGAGACATATTCAACGATACCTTTACAAGTATTCATGTTGATGATGAAGAGCTTTACTTTCAAATTAAAGATTACGTGCAAGAAATTGCACCAAAAAAAGAAGCAATAGTTAAACTGTATCAATCTAACGTTCCAATTTTTGAAAAATTTGGAATTGAAAGACAAATAAAAACCTCTTTTGGCAAAACGGTTTCTATGGCAAAAGGTGCCTATTTAGTAATAGAACACACCGAAGCCTTACATGTAGTAGATGTAAATAGTGGAAACCGATCAAATAAGGCCAACAATCAAGAGGACACGGCTTTAGAAGTTAACTTAATCGCTGCTACAGAAATAGCCCGACAATTACGCTTGCGTGATATGGGCGGTATTATTGTAGTCGATTTTATAGACATGACAAACGCCGAAAACAGGCAGAAACTGTTTAATCACTTTCGTGACGAAATGAAAGACGATCGTGCAAAACATAAGATATTGCCTCCAAGTAAATTTGGATTGATACAAATAACAAGACAACGTGTTCGACCCGAAATGAACATTAAGACCCGTGAAGAAAATCCGAATGGTGTTAATGGTTCTGAGGTTGAAGCCCCTATAGGTTTGGTGCAAAAAATAACACACGATCTTGAACAACTATTAAAAAAAGACTATACAAAGCTGACTTTAAACACACATCCTTTTATAGCAGCCTTTTTAACAAAAGGTTTTCCATCTATACGTTCAAAATGGTTTTTTGAACACAAAAAATGGGTTAAAATTTTACCAAGAGATGCTTACACATATCTAGAATACCACTTTTTCGACAAAGATGGTAATCAAATTAAATAATAAAAAACCCCTTGCTTTTGTTAGTAAAGGGTTTTTTTTTGGTTTTGACCATTTTTATAATTCCGTTAATCGCATCATTTATTTAAGATAACTGTACCCTCCCAATGATGGTCTATTCCTGTGCCATCAATTCGTACCATTCCTTTACTTACAAATTCTCCGGTTGCGTTTTCAAATCGCCCGGCTCCACCAACTATTGTACAATAATCTATAAACTTGAAATTATATATGTCGTCTTGGATAAACTCTAGTTTACTTCCGGGCGTAACAAAGTATATTTTATCTCCATTGGCAGCAATCATGGATCCTTCTACCTCGTTAAACTCACCAAATCCATTCTGTAAATCAGGCCCTTGTTCATTTAAAACAATGTGGAAGCACATAGTTATGTCTGTGGTAAAATCACCCAATAGTGTAGAATTTCCGCCGCCAATTTGGTGTTCAAGCCCCCAAAAATCAGTCTCGGAAGTAAATGAACACAATTGAGTAAGGGCATCATCTGCTTGACCCGTAGACAGCATAGCTTTTAAAGGCTTTTTAACTAGTTTTGCTGTTTTAGCTTGTAGCCCCAAATCCGTTAGACTATCTTCAATAATAGGCTCTAGGTTCTCTTCGCAAGCAGTGATTAAAAAAAATACACCGCTAATAACAAATAATAATCTTAGTGTTTTCATCATGTTTCATTTTAATTTAAAAATTAATTATAGCGCATATTAATAGCCATACCTAAGTTATTTCTTTATTGGCGTACTATGATTTAAACATGTTGCAATAGCTACAGCGTATGTTTCAAAAGCTATAAAATATGTTGAAAAACCCATAACAAACTCAAAAACAACACTTTTAAACATGGAAATTTTGTCGAAAATATTTTTATCAGTAAATTAATTGTTCTTAATTTCTATAGCTGTTTGATAAATCACAATGCCGATGTTGTCTATGAACCAAGCTTTTATTAAAAAGTTGAATGATGTTTTAGAAGAAAACTATCAAAATGAAAACTTTGGAGTAAGCGATCTGGCCGAAGCAATGGGTATCAGTAGATCTAAACTCCACCGAAAACTGAACAGCTCAAAAGGCATCTCTTCCAGTGAGTTTATCAGACAGTTCAGGCTTCAAAAGGCTTATGTTTTATTGAAGAATGATGTGTCAACGGTTTCCGAAATTGCTTATACCGTTGGTTTTAGTAGTCCATCTTATTTTACCACTTGCTTTCAAAAGCATTACAATTGTCCGCCAAGTGAACTAAAGCGTAAGTTCGATAGCGAAATCAAAATTGAAGAGGCATCAACAGAAAAGAATGCATATCCCAAATTAAAGACTTTTTTAACGTTAGGCATCTTTGGTTATTATTTGCGTTTCGGGCAATTCAAGATCCGTTTAATCACTTTGGGTATATTGGTTTTGATTGCTTTGGTTCCTTTTGCTATTTTTTATGAAGCTGGTAATATCTCAAACAGGCAAAAAGCCAAATCAATTGCCGTCCTCCCACTTCAAGCTGAGGCACAATCTATGGATAATACTATTTTATCTGAAGGTATTCATGAAGGACTTTCTAGTTCGTTAGGCAAAATAAATGGACTTCAAGTACTTTCAAGATCATCAACATTAGGATACAAGAATAGTAAAAAAAACAAGCAAGAAATAATAAGGGAATTGGGAGTAGATTTTTTGGTATCTGGAAAGATTCATTATTCAGATAGGGACAGTATCGTATTAAGTTTAACAATACATAAAGCAGGCATTTTAGAAGCAGGATTTCAGAATTTCAACTATAATACTTCAATTGAAAACATTGTAACGGTTCAAAATGAGGCTTCTAAAAGTATCGGCGTTTCGGCAGGAGTTCTTTCTAAATTGGAATATACAGCTGTTAATTACAATAACAGGAAAGTCAATAAAAATGCTTACAAAAATTACATTCGGGGCATGCATTATCTTCATAGATCATCCCAAGCCGATTTTGACAAAGGCATCCAATATCTGTATAAAGCTATTGATGATGACCCAGCTGAACCATTAGCATATGCTGGCTTGGCATATGGCTATGTTATTCTAGGCCATAGTGCAGCTGAAAACAGGGATGTTTTTAGTAAGGCCAAAATGGCCGCAAAAAGAGCAATTCAATTAGACTCTATGCTTTTGGAGGCTTATGCCAGCATGGCAAGTATCGCTATATATCATGACAGAAATTGGAAAGATGCGGAACGTCTGTTTGAGCATTTGCTGTTTAAGAATCCGAGCATGGCAAATGTACACTACGATTACGCTTGGTATTTGCTTTTAATTGGCAACAAGGAAAAAGCAATAAAACATCATGAGTTAGCAGAAAAATTAGATCCTTTTAATGTAAAGTACATAGCTTGGACAGGTTGGATGTATGCCTATTATGGTGATTACAAAAAGGCCATGGAAAAAGTTGAAACAGCTTTACGCATCGCTCCAAACAATGCTATTGCTTATTTAACTATGGGATTTATATATAAATCGCAAAATAATACTTCAAAAGCTTTGGAAGCTTATAGTAAGCTATATGAGCTCAACCCAAGCTTTGCTGGATCATTAGGAAGCCTTTATGCAGAAATGGGACAGGTACAAAAAGCCAATAAAATACTAAATACAGTAATAAATTGGCCAGAATCACCATGGAAAAATTGGAACTTGGCGGTTTTACATGCTGGCCTTAACAATGCTAAAGAAGCCGTTAAGATACTAGAAACAGAACCGAAGCATGCCTTTGTTGCTTGGGCTGCTGTAATTCCGGCATTTGACCACATAAAGCAAAGTGATGGGTTTAAAGCTTTTGTTTCAGGCCTAAATTTACCTGGCAAGAAATTTAATTCTTCATTGAATACTACAAATTCTCAATAGGACTTTCTTCTACTAAACTTTAAACCGATTGTATTTTTCGACAAAGATGGTAATCAAATTAAATAATAAAAAACCCCTTGCTATTTATTTAGTAAGGGGTTTTGTTTTTTTATTATCCTATCTTTTCCAAAAAGGCTAAAAATCAAAATACCAGTTAAATAAATCGGTTCTTAAACCTATATTGAACCAAAGAGTGTTATTTTTAAACGTAGTTATTGTTTCTGCTTCCGGATTAAAATTCCTAAAAGAAATATCGGTAAAAAGCTTTAGATTAGAAGCTGGGTTAACAACATATCCTGCCTGCAAATTGGCATAAAACGTTTTTGTTTTAATACCTTGGGCAACTTTAACTCCCGTATCGTATGGTCGTTCGTTATAGTTTCTAAAAATATCACCTCCATAACTAAAGTTGTCCGTTGCATTATTAAAATCCATGCCTCGTGTCCCAAAAATAAACTTTGCATTGGTAAACCAGCGTTTGTAGTGGTAACGTCCAATTAATACCATTTCACTAAAGTTAGCGCCCCATAAGTGTGCCATTGACTGGTTATTATGCCCATAATTTAATACAATGGTATTATGCGAATATGTATAGGGCCGTACGCGATTGTATTCTAATTGCAAAAGCAAATTGTCTACCTTAAAAGCATTATAATATTTAACTCCCAATTGATAACCAAACTTGTTTTTCCAACTTTTATTACCTCCTTTAATATCGTTTAATGAAAATTCATCAAGAATAAATTGACCATACGTATTAACCTCGTCACTCCATTTATATTTTACCGATGCTCCTACTATAGCGTTGCCTGCTCCCTGCCCTGTTTCAAATTCAATTGCCCTGTAAAATATAATCGGGTTTAAATAATTAACGTCAAAGCCCCTATTATTGGTATTCGTCCATAGTACCGACTCAAATAAACCAATATTTAAGCGTTTGGACACATTCCAACTTAAATAATGATTCGCCATATATTTGGTTAAAAACGCACCATCTTCAGTTACTTCTGGCCTTACATCCTTTAACCACATCCAGGTATTGGTATATTTAATCTTCCAAAATTTCGTATTCAATTTCAAAAACGGGTGTGGACTCGCTACATCGCTCAATAATAACGAGCGATAGCCATCTCCTATAAAGTTTTTTCCATGTCCAAACTGTATATTAATAAATTTAACAGGAGAATAAGACAGGTATGCTTCTGCCACAGGATAATCGTAAGAGTTACTCTTAAATCGCTTTGCAATACCGCGTCCGGGTATTATAGCTGGATCTGGGCCAAATGCCTTTAAACTTTCGGAATATTGATTGACATATTGTGCAAAGCGCCCTTGACTCTCAAAAACAGAAGCGTAAAAATTAAACTTTTCACCTAAGCCTCCCTGTACCAAAAATCCACGCGTATTATTGTATGTAGAACTAAAATCGGCATCTGTATCTTTCCCTACCTGTAAATCAAAAATGGGATCGATGGTAAACCAATAATCATCGGATTGTAATTGTACTAAGTGCTCATTCCAAAGTTTCTTGCCTGCCCAAGTATTTGTTTCTTTCAATAAGGTTTCCTTTTCTACTTCAAAATCATAGTATTTTGAAACCTCATCATACATAAAAGGTTTCGAAGCGGTATGGCTATTACTGCCTATAACATTCATACTTCTATCAAACCTAGCATAATCACTATGGGTAAACGGGATGTTTAACTGACTTGTATAAGCTTTATTTTTGAAAGGTTGCAAGCTACTTTGTACACTATCAAATTCCGATTTTGCTATGCGTTCCAATTTTGAAAAAGGACTAGTACTTGATCTGCTTGACACCGCATCAAGTTTTCTATTCAAAGGAATTGACAATGATATGGCATATTGTTTAAATGTTGGAAGTCCGTTATATGTAGCTGGTTTAATCTTAGGAAAAAGTAAAAATACGCGTCTTAGCTCTTTCTTCAACTCGGCATACATGGCATCTACATAAACCACTTTAAATTGCCCCACACTATCCACTTCAAAAAGAACCGACACTTCTCCTTTAAAACCATCATCTTGAAGTTCCTGTGGCATCGTGAAATTTTCAAAAATAAAATCAAGAACCTTTGAATTAAAACAGGCTTGTAATGAATCTACTGAAATACTTTCACAACCAGGAAAAACCGGATGGTTCTCATTAAAATACTGATTTTGCGAAAAGACATTGCATTGAACTATAAGTAGGAGTAGAACAATAATTCGCTTCATAGCTATTTTTTGAAAATTGATTCAGTGCAGAAAGATACTATATTTATAGCATTTAGCATTTCGAATTACCGTAATAAAATTACTAACAAAAAAGCCGTTATCAAAAAAATGACAACGACTTAGAGGCTGTTTAAATTTTATCTTTCGGTTTTCTTATATCTCTTTTTCCACCACTTTTCGTTATAAAACCCCTTATTTAGCACTGCTAAACCCCTATTTTAAAGCCTTAATTGGCAAAAAAAATGACCTTATACTAATTTCAAAAAAAATTAAGCAGCCTCTTAGCAATACTAATTCTATTTTAACATGAATAATGGCCAGGGAATTTATGTCAGTTTGAGTGCCAAATCACAGATTTGGCGCACTTCGACTTCGCTCAGTAGAGCTGTCGAAAACAAATAAATTCCCCACTAAAAGTACGTCTCAATAGCTCTACTGAGCATCTCGACAAACTCGATACGGGCTTTGTCGAAGTACTGAATTCTTCCAGAATTTCTCTTGAGGAGACATTAGGACTCTAAAACATTATTCGCGTTAATTAATTTTGCACCCTGAATTTTATTGGTAAGGTATAAATAACCCCTACTGCCCTGTCTCGTTGCTTTCCTGGTGTCATCACAGGAATTTTATCGATAACACGTTTTGCTTCGTGCTCCAATTTGGTATGAGGTGCCCGGGTTTTTATATCGGTAACATGTCCGTTCTTATCAATTTTAAACTGTGTATAAATAACCTGTATCCCCGTTAACCCTAAATCGGATGCTAAATCTGTATCAAACTTCCGCTTTACTAGTTTGGTTATTTTATCGGACATGCATTTACGACGTCCTTCATTATTTTTTTCTGTTTCACACCCCGGATAAATAGGCACTTGTTCTACACGTACAAAATCCACATCTGTTTCATCAGGTATATTGGAAACAGATATATCTCCCGGGTCTAAAACAGGCTCCGTTGTAATATTTTGCTCTGCTGTAATAATTTTAAGCGTTTCCTTTTTCTCTTCTGAATTGTCAATGATTTCTGGAGGAAGGGTCAAAACCACTTTCTTTTCGGGCCTTTTCTCTTCGGCCTTAGGCGCTTCATAAATTTTAAATTGAGGCACCTCTGTTTCAAAAGTGTCATCGGGCGTAAGGATTTCTCCTAAATCTTTAGGGACTAGTGTTTCAAATTTCATTTCAAGCAGGCCATAGCTAAATAGTAAACAAACAATTAACCCAACCTGAAAATATAAGGTTGAGTTTTTTTGTAAATTTGCATCATGCTTTTGTGATTTACTCACAGTTTTCTCATTTTGCCGAATGAGTTTGTGAGTTTTCTTTGAATTACTCATAATAATTATTGTTTAAATGTTAATATTATGGTAAAATCACAATAAGCATACCAAAAAAAATCCCGTTACAAACATGTAACGGGATTTTATATTTTTTTAGGTTAGGTTATATAAACTAATCCTGAACTTGAAAAATGATAGGTAATGAATATGGAACTGTTACAGGCTTACCACGCTGTTTTCCCGGCTTCATTTGAGGTAGCAAATTAATAACTCGTGCTGCTTCCTTTTCTAGCCCTGGGTGTGGTGCTCTAGCTCTTACCCCTACTACTTTACCTGTTTTGTCGATCTTAAAGATTACATTAATACGCTGTCTTCCAGATAATCCTAAGTCGCCAGCAAGATCTGTATTGAACTTTTTGTTTACAAAATCTTGGATTTTTTTGGACATACACGCTTTTTTGGCATTGTTATCTCCTTTTTCACAACCTGGGAAAACCGGTACGTTCTCGATAACCGCAAAAGGAACCTCGATATCTTCATCTACTTCTACTACTTCTACTTCTTCTACTTCAACAATTTCTTCTTCTTGATCTGTTTCAGACGACTCAATTACGGTTTCCTCTACCTCCACTTCATCTTCAACGATCTCAATAACTTCTGGTGCTGCCGGCGGTGGTGGCGGTGGTGGGGGTGGCGTTTTTAATTGTTCTGTGATTGGAATTTCTTCCTCTAATTCTTCATCTAAATTCAACTGTCCAATATCAATATCAGACTTATCATATGTTTTGTAATTGATTGCGTAGTTTGTTAAGAACAACATTAACGCCAAACCAATTGCGAAATAAAGCGAACTGTTACGCCCAACATTTGCCTTAGGATTTTTTTTAGGTTCCATAATTTATTTTACTGTTTTACTCAGATTGCTAAAATAACTTTTTTTTTACCAAAAAAGCAAACGATTATAAGTTTTTAATCCCAATACTTTTTTGTGACATCACTAACACAGCAAGCAGTACTCCGAAAGTATTTGCCGCTACGTCATACAAGTCTGACGCTCTAGAAGCGGTCACGGTTCCTTGTAATACCTCAATAAGTATACCAAATCCTATTGAAATAATAGCTGCAACGATTATTGCCTTTGCTCTAGTAAACTTAAAAAAGTAAAAAAGCGCATTAACCCATAAAAAAGTTAATACGCAATATGTTAAAAAGTGGAATATTTTGTCGCCAAAAGATACACCAACATCGGGTAACTTGTTTAGCTTAACCAAGCTTACTACAGTTAAAGCTACCGAATATAATATAACTATTGCGAGTGCGTACTTTTTAAGCACCCACAAGTGCTTTATAATCATCTGCAGACATTAATTCTTCCAATTGTGCTAAATCGGAACACTTAACTTTTATCATCCAACCATCACCATATGGGTCGCTGTTAACCTTTTCTGGTTCGTCTTCCAAAATTTCATTGAAAGCAACGATTTCTCCCGAAATAGGCAAAAATAAATCTGAAACCGTTTTAACAGCTTCTACCGTTCCAAAAATCTCTTCAGCGTCTAGTGTTTCATCCAATGTTTCTACTTCAACATATACGATATCGCCTAACTCGCTTTGAGCAAAATCTGTAATACCGATAGTTGCAATGTCACCTTCTACTTTAACCCATTCGTGGTCTTTAGTATACTTTAATTCTGATGGTATGTTCATTATATTAAATTTAGTCTCTTAATATTTTTGACAAATGTATTTATTCAAACTTTAAATTCAAACAGTTGTTGATTAATTTCCAAAATTATATCGAATAGTAACTCCAGATCGAATGGTAGTTTGTGGGAAAGCTGTTGAAATGGCGTATTCTGAGAACGAATAATCGAAATAAAATATACCTGTTAAATTCTTACTAAAAGCATAGTCTGCCGAATATTTTAAGCCCCAAATAGTTTGACCGGATGTTACCTGGTTATTCTCTAAATCCAAATATCTAATAATTGTTTTATTATCCCTTACAGACACATCGGCCTTCATATTTAAGTCGCTTACAATACGCTTACTTGGACCTGCCAAATTAGATCGAATGCGTAAGTCTTTTATACGGTAACCTAATCCTAAAACAAATTCGTTACCCTTTATCTCGGTCATTAAATTATTATCAAAACTAAGGGATAACAATCGGTCCTTTTTTATCTCTGCAAGAATCTTTACAGAATTTTTCATTTCAAAATCTAATCGCACCAAAGGACTAAACATTTCGGTTAAATTAACATTGCTGTACAATGTCTTATTTTTATAGTTTCCGCCTTGATCAAATTCAAACGTATCGGGATCGTTGTCTGAATCGTAATCCAAATTGGATTGGAACTGATTGATAGTATAGTTGGAACGGTATCCATGTGTTAATGAAAATCGTTTAAATCGCTTTTTAAACCACCCAAACTTCATAAAGCCAGTATATTTTAAATCCCAGTTAGGAATTGGTGTGTCCCTAAAAGCTCCTAGCTTAACGTTATTAGCATCTTGCCCTAAATAAGCTGCTAAAAACGAAGGTAACAGGACTGCTTGATTGTTCTTGCCAAAGCCCACCGGGTAACCCTCTGCATCAGTTGCATAGGTCGTGTTTCCATAAAACTGTTCAGCTAATCTTCTGGCTACCACCAACCTGTTTGCCCTAAAATCATTAAAGGCTTCTGAAATGGTTTCATTACTTTTACTAAAAGCCGTTTTAATTAATACTGTAGATATGTTGAAATTACCAAAAGTATTGGGTGTTAATGACTCATACTCTAGGCTACCTCCACCGACATCATTTACCCTATAATTCTCGGTATAATTTTCATAATAAGCACGGTTTCCAACAATATCAATTTTTAAATCCTTTACGGGCTCTAAACTAGCCGATATATCCAATTGCTTGGTATTGGTAGTGGTGTATTGCTGATTAAATTCAGGAAACACAGTTAACCAACCACGTCTTGCCGCTAAATACCTAATATCACTTTGACTACCAAATGTAAAACCGACAGTTGGCTTTAAAGTACCTACAAAACCTGGTGTTCTTAAATACCCCGGCAAGAAAGTACCACTGTTTTCGGAATAATTAATTTGGATTCTCTTTACACTGGTTAGTATATCTACACCCGCATTTAATAGTTTAGTAACCGATTTGTTTTTACTTTTTGGTGGCTTCGCTTGGTTTGAATTTCCCCCTGGCGGATTACTTCTTGAGCTTGTTCTGGCTCTAACAGTCCTTACAGGCTTCTTTACCAAACCAATGTACTTATATAATTTGCTCATATCGAGCGATCCGTTAATGTTGTGGACATTCGAGTTTTGGATAGTATGCCCTAAATTATAGGTCCTTGTTGCATTTGTTTGTTCATCTGTATAAGTAACGGTCTCAAAAAAATCGGAACTCTTCTGCCATTGAAAATCACCGCTATACTGATAAGTAGCATTTATAAAACTGAAAGTTGGTATTTTATTAATAGGCAACTCGTAAGTTACCCCCAGATTTTGCGATTGCCTGTTGGGGTCTCCTAAGTCAAGAATGCCATCCCAAATATCCAACGTTGGATCCTGTTCTCTATACTCACTGGCAATATTATCTTTAAAATAATTACGTACAATATTGTTATTGGCAGCAGTAAAATTAAATTGTAATGAATTGGTTAAGTTATAATTAATGGTATATTGAAAATCGAAGGTATAGTTTCTTCTAAACAACTCTTCAATACCAATATTACCGCCTCCTAGATCGATTTCCCTAAACTTCTGTCTGTTATACTGTCTATTGATATCAGTATTAACAGTAAAACTGGCGGGCAACAAATTAAAGTTGAAATCCTTTAGTATTTTCCAATATTTCCCTGTAAATAACGAATCGTTCTTTTTAAAAGGCTCAATACTAATGGGTTCAAAATTAAAAGCGTAATTAGCGCCGGCTCGCAGGTTTTTATTTACTGAATTTTCAATTTCAAAATCGCGATGTTCTACTTTGTTATAAGAATAGTTTAAGGTAAAATTTTCTACATCATAAAAGCGCGGTTGGGCTTCTTCGGAAGTTCTTATTTTTCTAACGCCAATAAAGTTAATGCTCGTCCTTTTTGTATAGTCTTCAGACTGTTGTTTAATACGTTCCCTATCGGCATTGGTATCTGCTGCGTCCAATCGGGACTCTAAGGTTAAATCCTTATAAAACTGGTCGTATTTTGGCGTGATCAGTTCTTCACTCTGACCGTAATTAAAGGGTAACTGAACGCCCCATTTTTTTGGCAGTAACTGTCCTACATTTACATTCGTTACGACATCGTATTGTTTCACATCTTCCAAACTACGCTGGCTTGGCCCTTGCTCTATCGCACCAAAGCCCGAAGTACTCTGTCTTCCTGTTGCACTAATATTAGCAAAATCGGCTAAGTTGGTATCCATACTAACTACGGCTGCCCAACCGCCTTCGTTATCCAAATCGGATAAACGCAATTCGTTAAACCAAACTTCGGCACATAGGTTATTTCGAATGGTCCTGTTTTTTACGCCTACCATTAAGGTTCTAATGTCTCCAAAATTCGGATTACCTTTAATAGCTATACGGTGTTGTCCTGATACATAGCCTTTAAAAGGATCGGCTACAGGCACCGCTTCTCCATCGACCACATCATAAAACGTAGGATCTTCATTTGCCAATGTACCTTCTGAAATTCCAATAGATTTAATATCTCCTAATATACTTATAGGTAAATTAATTTCATTAGCATCTGGCCATAGTTCTTCTCTAGAAACACCTGTGGATACTTGTAACGGAATCTCGATTTGGTAATAGTTTTCATTTAGATCGTTACCCATACGAATAAATCCTACCAACTCATCACTGGCAAGCATACCGGCTTCATCATCTTCGGCATGTATAAACATTCGTAAACGTTTATATTGGCGCATGTCTATATTTATGTTCTTATAGACTGCCCTGGAATCTTCAGATTCCAGATCACAGACATTAACGACAAGGGACTGCTCGTTCTGCTCAATTACAGTATTATTATTAAATAACTCTTCGGGTTCAATACCTGGCGGTCTTTTATAACTGCCTTCATTTTCAATGGTTCCTATTACGCCTACAGAGAAATCTGTTTGGGGGTCATCGGGAGTTGGATCGTTCTTATCCAATGCCAAAGTATAACGCCTCCAGTCACTTCTAACCAATTCTAAAGTTCCAAAACGAAACACGGTACTTTGCGTAAACTCTTTAAGATATAAACGTGTAAAACGTACCGAACGTAAATCACTAATCCCTCCAATGGCTTTTACATGACTTCCTTGTACTGGAATTCTAAACTGATACCAACGTACATTTCTTGTATCGCCATTAGGCAAAACGCGGGGTCTGTCTTTAAAATCCCGTAAAAATTCTTTTAATGGGTTGCTGTTGGGAATATTTTCGAAATCAGCCTGAGATGTTGGTAAGTTTTGCCTGTTAATTTCCAATTCATATTCAAAATAACTATCAATCGTATTCATAGTATTGTCACGATTAATATCTTCTACATCGGGTTGGGTATTGGCACCGCGATCTCTATTAGTAAAAGTATCTGGCGTATTGCCTTGTACACCATTGTAGCGTTTATAGCGTTCAAATATATTCCCTTCGGCATTTAGGAAATAGGTATAGTTGTCGTTAGCTGGGTCGGGGCCAAAGTTAGACCCAAAATTGGCCGCTTCTTCTGCGTCATCATAACCATCGTATCCCACGTCTTGATTGTTCCGCTCCTCTCCAAGCGTATCGAATGCATAAATTAGGGATTGGTTTTGTGGTACGACTGTCCCCCAAGATGTTACTGGTAATAAATCGACATTCCCATCTTCTGGCAATCCGTTTTCATACAGTTTACGACCATCTTTGATAATGTCTTCTGAAATATTACCCAAATTAAATACTAACTTCCCTCCTGGATTATTTGGGTTATCCTGAAAGGGATCTTGTAACCAAAATTCAATATACTCTACATTGGCCTGTTCTAAATCGGTAGATGTTAACTGGCGTGTTATACCGCCCCAACTATCAATCGGGTTATCGATAATCCCATCGGCGGCAGATGACTCAAAATTATAAGGTCCCCGTTCGGATGGATAATAGGCTAAATCTAATGTATTAAGAACAGATGTTTGTCCTTGCACCAAATCCCTATCTGGAAACAATTCATTAATAAAAACACGGCTTGTATACAAATCTGACACATCATCGTCCGACACATCTCCAGGGCGCTGACTACTATAAAATATAGGATCAATCGTGTACCAATTTAACATAGCACGTTGGTAACCGTTCTGGATACCGTTTTCATCTTCATTCGGATTACTGGAAACATTAAGTCCTAAAGGTCTACTCGATAAAAACCAAGATTGTTGCGATTTAAGATCGATGGCATTCTGCGTCCCTTCAAAATCATCGATATAAGAGGTTGCTTCTCCATTAAGATTGGTGCCTTTAGGCGCTCCCGGTGCTAAATAAGCAAACTCCCCTCTTAACGATAGATTAGATTCTACATCGGTATCAATGTTTGGTAATTTATTTACCAATCGTGTTAAAAATGGTACTTTGGTTGCATAGTTTCCGTTAATACCAAAGATAGTATTGTTTATGGGCTCCGATCCATAATTTGCCTTTTGGGTAATGGGTCTTTCATTTAAATTCAAAAGGGTTCCACCTAAAACAAAATTATCATTGAACTTATGCTCTATATTAATCCCCGTGAAGCGTTTGGTTTGCTGTCCAAATACAGCATTATTTTCTGTAGAGACTTCAATGGGTGTATTCGATGCTTTTAAGGCTTCGTCTAAAATTTGCACACGCCCTAACTGATAATTTACCGTATAGTCAATACCTTCTACCAAAACGCGTCCTCCTGCTGTTACTTTTACCGATCCTCTGGGGACGTTAAACGAACCAATAGGTATTCCATCGCTACCAGTGGATTTGTAACGCCCCTTAAGCTTGAATTTATTCTTTTCTACGGCTTGTAAAGCGGCAGTTTTTGTGCTGCTATAAAGCACATCGTAGACATACTTCTTTTGGTTTTCGTTATAGGTCGTGGTATCGTCATAATCTTCACTCGGGCTAAGCGATAATTTTCTAAACAGAAAAGCTCCAAAAGGTTCGGCACTTGGAAATATAATTTTACCATTTTGCGGTAACACGGTAATGCCCGGAACAAAATCAAAAAAACCATCTCCTTTGCCTTGTGGGTCGTTGTTAAAGTTTAATTTGTCTAGATTAAACACTCTTAACAATGGGGTTTCTTCCAAGGGGTCTTCATTATTACCGGGTACTGGAAACGCTGTTGTTCCAACTGGGGTGATAAAATTTAAGGGCGATGCTTCATTGTAAAAAATGTTCAATTTAAAATCGTCCTGACTCAAATCATAAGCTCCGGTATCGTAGATGTTTTTCATCATCAAGTCCCAAACAGGCTGATCAATACTGGTAACACTACTCTTTATCATTTTTAAAACCAGATTAGAGTTAACTACCGATGTTACTTGGCCAGATCCATTTGTTGTAACTTCGGTTGCATTAACCCCGTCATTGGCAAACTCTCCTACTTGGTAAACTTTTCCCCCAATAGTAAATTGAAATGCAACGGCTAATACTTCGTCGTTATTTAAGCGTTGGTTTAAGGAAATATATCCTAATTTGCTGTTTAATGTAAATTCTTGTCCGTTAATTAACTTTCTTGCGTTTTCAAGCTTTACATAGTCAAAGCCTTCATTAACATTGGGCACCAATATGCCCGATTGTACCGTTGCGACGTCTCTAATAGCATCTGTAATTTGTGAGCCCGCTCCTCCAATGTTAGTAGGATCGAAATCATTATTGCCGTTATCGGGAATGGCATTGGGACCTACGTTAACGAAACCGCTAGGAGGTGTTTGCAAACCAATCACATCCGATTCTCCCAAATCCTGAAATGCTACAATATTCCTAACATTATCAGTTCTATTGCTTCTATTGGTCACCCAAACTTCCAATCTTGTAATTTGTAAGCCTTTATTGTTTATGTGAGGATACGTTTCAAGAGCTTTATCGTATGTATCCCTAAAATACTGTGCTAAAAAGAAATGACGGTTTTCATCATATTCCCTAATAAACAACTCGAATTCTTCCAGTGTCCCGCCACCTTGGGCCACTACTCTATTGGCCTGCGATTTTTGTTCAGAAAACACACCTGTTACCGTTGTTCTTCCAAACTGCAATTGTGCCTTTACACCAAATAAACTTTGTGCTCCCGTAATTAGGGAACTGTTTAAGGGCATACTTACATTACCAACTTCTATTTTTTGAATGATATCGTCCTCTGTAGGCGTGTATTCCAGTTTTATAATATTTTGAAAATCGAATGTAGACTGGGTATCGTAATTAGCATTTACCTGAAGGCGTTCGCCTACCTTACCTAGCATGCTTAAACTTATGCGCTGATCGAAATCGAATGTAAAATTACTTCTGTTTTTAGGTGAAAATGCCGGGTTATCCTGTTTGGAAAACAGAATCCCCAAATCCATCTCCACCGAACCTTGTGGCACAACTTCAATGGTATTACCACCAAAAACAGATTGAAAAAAGTCTGAATCTACATAAAATTCAGGCAATAGATTTTTTTGGGCATCTTCGGCACCTTCCTTTTTACCATCAAAAGCGTCTATCTTTTGTTTATAGTAGGAACTTAAAGTCTCTTTAGCTACTAATTGATAGTATTCCTTTGGCGTTAAAATTAGCGGATATTTAATATTAAAACTACCTATTTTCTCTGTATAAATATACCTATCTGTAATTGGGTCGTAGGTATATTTAGATTCAATACTTGTTGGATTTGGCAACTTAATAGTTCCCAAATTAAAACCTGTCTTAACGCTATCTTGAGGGTTTTGTTGTGACCATACATTAACTGTAAATAACAGCACTATAGCTATAAAAAAGTAGTGTTTACTTGACTTACATAGATTATGGTTGGCTATCTTCAAAATGTATTATAAGTTTTTTAAAGCCTGTTTTATGATGGTTTCAACATTAGCATCAGGCTGTGCCACAATAATTTTATCGACCACGCGCTCGGCTTGCTTTTTTACAAATCCGAGAACTTCTAAAGCAGATAACGCTTCATTTTTATTGGTATTGCCTTCAGGTGCGGAAACTTCATCGAGATCATAAATCTTTAAGATTTTATCTTTGAGGTCTAAAATGACCCGCTGGGCCGTTTTTGCCCCTATACCTTTAACAGATTGAATTAAAACAACATCGTTACTAGCTATGCCTTCCCGTACTTGTTTTGGCGTTAATGAAGACAGCATGGTGCGGGCAATGCCTGCTCCAATACCACTAACCGATATTAACAACCTAAAAATTTCTCGCTCGGCCGATGAGGCAAATCCATAAAGTGTATGTGCATCTTCTTTTACTTGAAGATGTGTAAAAAGTTTTAAGTGTTCACCGTCCGGGATTTGAGAGAAGGTGTGCAATGAAATGTGTAACATATAGCCCACTCCATTACAATCAATAACAACATTTGTTGGATTTTTTTCAACAAGTCTTCCCTGAATATGTGTTATCATTTATAGCAATTTGTTAACCTATCAAATGTAAGAAATTTAATTTCACTTTTTACTTACTTGTCTTATTTTCTATATCCCACTTTTCCTTTTGCTGTGCATCTATTACAGAAATAGCAGTCATGTTTACAATTTCATCAACGCTTGCACCTAATTGAAGAATGTGGACAGGTTTACGCATACCCATCATAATAGGGCCTATAGAATCTGCTTCATGCAACTCTTTTAACAATTTATAGGTAATGTTTGCTGAGTCTAAGTTAGGAAAAATTAAAGCGTTAACTTTTTTTCCAACCAGTTTAGAAAACGGAAATTTTTCACGAAGCATTTCATCATTTAATGCGAAATCGGTTTGCAACTCTCCATCGACATGCATGTCTGGATAATGACGATGCAAATACGAAACAGCTTCGCGAACTTTTGATGCTCTTTCGTTTTCTGAAGATCCAAAGTTTGAATAGGAAACCATAGCTAATACAGGATCCAATCCAAACATTTTTATGACCTTAGCAGTCATTTGCGTTATCTTAGCAAGGTCTTTAGCATTCGGGTCAATGTTAATGGAGGTGTCACTTAAAAACAAAGGCCCTCTTTTAGTCATCATTAAGTTTGTGGTAGCCACACGGGTTGAGCCTTTAGCCATCCCTATAAGTTCCAACATAGGTTTTACCACCGAAGGATAGCTACGGGAATACCCCGATATCAAAGCATCGGCATCACCTTCGTTAACCATCATAGCGGCGAAATAATTACGCTCACGCATTAACTTTTGTGCTGAGTAATAGGTAACACCACGACGTTTACGCTGTTGCCAATACACCTTGGCGTATTCATTTTTGCGTGCTTCTTCTTCATCCGACTTAGGATCTATAATTGGTACGTCTGCATCAAACTCTATTTCGGCCTTAAGACGCTCTATATCATCTTTTCTTCCTAATAAAATAGGATAGGCAATTCCTTCTTCATATACTATTTGCGCAGCTTTTAACACATCTAACTGATCTGCTTCAGCAAACACAACGCGTTTTGGATCCAGTTTTGCTCTGTTGAGTAACAACCTTACAAGTTTGTTGTCCGACCCCAGACGCTCTAACAGGCTATCTTTATACTTTTCCCAGTCGGTAATAGGCATTTTTGCAATACCACTATCCATGGCTGCTTTTGCTACAGCGGGAGGCACTTCAGCAATTAAACGCGGATCGAAAGGCTTGGGGATAATATAATCGCGACCAAAAGTCAAACGTGTTTCGCCATAAGCTATGTTAACCTGTTCTGGAACGGGTTCCTTTGCGAGTCTAGCCAAGGCTTCAACGGCAGCCATTTTCATAGCCTCGTTGATTTTTGTAGCACGTACATCAAGTGCACCCCTAAAGATGAATGGAAACCCAAGAACATTGTTTACTTGGTTTGGATGGTCACTACGGCCTGTTGCCATAATGATATCCTTACGCGTTTTTATGGCCAGGTCGTATTTTATTTCTGGGTCGGGATTCGCCATTGCAAATACAATGGGATCTTTTGCCATTGATAATAGCATTTCTGGCGATAACACGTTTGCCATAGATAAACCGATAAATACATCGGAATCTTTCATGGCTTCATCAAGGGTATCTATTTTTCTATGCGTGGCAAATTCGGCTTTTTCTTTAGATAAATCTGGCCTATCATCGCGAATAACACCTTTGCTGTCCAACATAACCATGTTTTCCCGCTTTGCTCCAAATGCTTGGTACAAACGTGAACATGATATGGCTGCTGCTCCCGCTCCACTTATAACAATCTTTACTTCATCTATTTTCTTTTCGGTAAGCTCTAATGCATTTAAAAGCGCTGCTGCCGATATAATGGCCGTACCATGCTGGTCGTCATGCATTACTGGAATATCCAACTCTTCTTTTAAACGTCTTTCTATTTCGAAAGCGCCAGGAGCTTTGATATCTTCAAGATTGATGCCTCCAAACGTAGGAGCTATTTTTTTTACGGTTTCAATAAACTCATCGACGTTTTCGGTATCAACTTCAATATCAAAAACATCAATGTCAGCAAAAATTTTAAACAACAAACCTTTACCTTCCATAACCGGCTTTGAAGCTTCTGGGCCAATATTCCCTAAACCTAAAACAGCTGTTCCATTAGATATAACGGCCACTAGATTTCCTTTGGCTGTATACTTATAGGCTTTGTCTTTGTCTTTTTCTATTTCTAAGCACGGCTCTGCAACTCCTGGAGAATATGCCAAAGACAGGTCTCTTTGTGTGGCATATTTTTTAGTGGGAACTACTTTAATTTTTCCAGGTGTTGGTTTTGCATGATATATAAGGGCTTCTCTGCGTTTACTTTCTTCGCTCATATTAAAAAATAGTTAGTTTGTTTTCATTAATAACAGAAACCCTTCGCGTAAACTTAATGAGGGTTCTTTAACTGACAAATATAATAATCCTATTAAGGAAACGGCTATTCTTTTAAGAATTTGATATTCCGTTTTAAGCCAGAAAACTTAGTTCGCTTAACTGCCGACTTTTTAAATACCTTCTTAAACGTATCTTCGGTTATCTCTTCCCAATCTTTTTTTGTCATGGACAGCAATTCTGGATGCGGATTAAAAAGCGGTTCATTATGGGGCTTGGAAAAACGATTCCAAGGGCACACATCTTGACACACATCGCACCCAAACATCCAATCGTCCATTTCACCTTTAAATTCTGTTGGTATGTTTTCCTTTAATTCAATAGTTAAATACGATATGCATTTACTACCATCTACTACATAAGGCTCAACTATAGCTTGTGTAGGGCAAGCATCAATACAAGCCGTACAGGTACCGCAGTGATCGGTTGTTGGTAAATCGTATTCCAGTTCTAAATCAATAATCAATTCAGCTATAAAATAAAACGATCCGACTTGTTGTGTTAGCAAATTACTATGTTTACCAATCCATCCCAAACCGCTTTTTGCCGCCCAGGCCTTATCCAAAACCGGCGCCGAATCGACAAAAGCCCGACCATGCACCTCTCCAATTTCTTCTTGTATAAAGTTTAACAAACTCTTTAGTTTATCTTTTATAACAAAATGGTAATCGGTACCATAAGCATATTTGGACAGTTTATAATTTTCGGTGCTTTGTTTTTCTGAAGGAAAATAATTGAGCAGCAAGGAAACGACACTTTTAGAGCCCTCAACCAGTTTTGTTGGATCCAAACGCTTATCGAAATGGTTCTCCATATACTGCATTTGGCCATTCATATTCTTATTAAGCCAACTTTCCAAGCGTGGAGCTTCTTCTTCTAAAAAGGCTGCCTTACTAACACCACAAGATAAAAAACCGAGGCGTTTGGCTTCGGTTTTAATAAGTTGTGTATGTTTAGATTTTAATGCCATTGCATAAATGATAAGCTATAATTGAAACTTGCGACCAATCACATGAGCATGGGAATACTAAAACAGTCCTCCTTGAACACCACCTTTTACTCGCCCTAAATGTTTATAGGCCTGTTCTGTAACTTCACGCCCTCGGGGTGTCCGCATTATAAACCCTTGCTGTATTAAAAAAGGTTCGTAGACTTCTTCAATGGTTTCCGGACTTTCGCTAACAGCCGTAGCTATGGTTGATATCCCTACAGGACCGCCTTTAAACTTATCTATAATGGTTGATAGAATTTTATTGTCCATTTCATCCAAACCATGGGCGTCGACATTTAGTGCTTCCAGGGCAAACTTGGCTATTTTAATGTCTATAGTACCATTACCCTTTATTTGAGCAAAATCCCGTACCCGCCTCAACAAGGCATTTGCTATTCTGGGAGTTCCCCTGCTTCGCCCAGCAATTTCTATAGCTGCTTCCATAGTAATGGGTGCCTTTAAAATACTGGCACTACGTTGTACAATGGTGGTTAACAAATCTGTTTTGTAGTATTGTAGTCGGCTTTGGATACCAAAACGTGCCCGCATTGGGGAGGTTAACAGCCCTGAACGTGTAGTCGCCCCTATTAAAGTAAAGGGATTTAAGTTTATTTGTACCGACCGTGCATTAGGCCCAGACTCGATCATAATATCAATTTTATAATCTTCCATAGCTGAATATAAATACTCTTCGACTATGGGACTTAATCGATGGATCTCATCAATAAACAGCACATCGCGTTCTTCTAAGTTGGTAAGTAAGCCTGCTAAATCACCTGGCTTATCCAACACAGGTCCTGATGTTACTTTTATCCCCACCTCCAATTCGTTTGCCAAAATATAGGCTAGGGTCGTTTTTCCAAGTCCAGGAGGTCCATGAAAGAGTGTATGATCGAGGGCTTCTGTTCTTAAGTTTGCAGCCTTAACGAATATCTGAAGGTTCTCCAACACCTGATCTTGTCCTGTAAAATCATTAAAGGACAGGGGTCTCAACTTTCTTTCAACATCCAACTCTTCTGGTGAAAAATGCTCGTTTGATGGGTCTAGGTTCTCGTTCATATTAAAGCCCCTTCGACTGCGCTCAGGGTGACATTTCGTTTCAGTTTAATTTTTTTCTGCCCAACAATGGCAAAAAAAACGACATAAGCAAATATAAACAAAAAGCCTTTCCGAAGTGGAAAGGCTTTTAATTATGTTTTAGTTTCTCGATTAGGAGATTCCTACTTTCGTGTGAATTAATGCTGTAGCTCTTCTTCTCCTTCTTTTAAGGGGACAGTTTGAGGCACGAAATCTGTATCATGCCCTGGTTTACTGTAATCGTAAGCCCAACGGTATACATGAGGTATTTCACCTGGCCAGTTTCCATGAATGTGCTCTACAGGTGTTGTCCACTCTAAAGTTGTAGCACTCCAAGGATTCTGTGTTGCTTTCTTTCCGTAAAAAATACTCATAAAAAAGTTATATAAATAAACGATTTGCACTACTCCACCTACTAAGGCAAAGATTGTAATGATTACGTTTACATTTGCTAAGTCATCGAATAATGGGAAGTTGCTATTGGTATAATAACGACGAGGTAAACCTGCCATTCCAATGAAATGCATTGGGAAGAATACACCATAAGCACATACTGCAGTAACCCAGAAATGGATATATCCTAAATTCTTATTTAACATACGTCCGAACATTTTAGGATACCAATGATAGATTCCTGCAAACATACCGTACAGTGCAGATATTCCCATTACTAAGTGGAAATGCGCTACCACAAAATACGTATCGTGAACGTTGATATCTAAAGCAGAATCTCCAAGAATAATCCCAGTTAAACCTCCGGTAATAAAGGTAGAAACAAACCCAATAGAAAACAACATAGCTGGATTCATTTGTAAATTACCCTTCCAAAGTGTCGTAATCCAGTTAAATGCTTTTACTGCTGATGGTATTGCTATCAACAAGGTTGTAAAGGTAAACACAGATCCTAAGAATGGGTTCATTCCCGAGATAAACATATGGTGTCCCCATACTATTGTTGATAAGAATGCAATGGCTAGAATAGAAGCTATCATCGCGCGATAACCAAATATTGGTTTACGTGAGTTTGATGCCATAATTTCTGAAACCAAGCCCATCGCTGGTAAAATTACAATATATACTTCCGGGTGTCCTAAGAACCAGAATAAGTGTTCAAATAATACTGGTGATCCACCTTGGTAATGTAACACTTCTCCTTGGATAAAAATATCTGACAAGAAAAATGAAGTCCCAAAACTTCTATCCATTATTAATAATAATGCTGCTGATAATAATACAGGGAATGATACAACACCAATAACAGCTGTAATAAAGAATGCCCATATAGTTAATGGCAATCGTGTCATAGACATCCCTTTGGTACGTAAGTTAAGTACCGTTACTATGTAGTTAAGTGATCCTAATAATGACGAGGCAATGAATATAGCCATGGATACCAACCATAAGGTCATACCCATCCCAGATCCTCCTTGCGCCATTGGTAAGGCACTTAAAGGCGGATATATTGTCCATCCTGCAGCCGCTGGACCAGCTTCAACGAACAACGAAATAACCATGATTATACTTGACAAAAAGAATAACCAATAGGATATCATATTTAAGAACCCAGATGCCATATCCCTTGCTCCAATTTGCAATGGAATTAACAAGTTACTAAAGGTACCACTTAAACCTGCTGTTAACACAAAGAACACCATAATGGTACCGTGAATGGTAACCAATGCCAAATAAATATCGGCATCCATGACGCCATCTGGCGCCCATTTACCTAATAAGGCTTCAAATAATACATTTGGTTCCTCCGGCCAAGCAATTTGCATACGGAACATCATTGACATTAATACACCAATAACTCCCATGATAGTACCCGTAATTAGGTACTGCTTTGCAATCATTTTATGGTCCTGACTAAATATATATTTAGTTACAAACGTTTCTTTATGATGATGTCCGTGGTCGTCGTGAGCGTGAGTATCTGCGTGTGCTGACATAATCTTATATCGTTTTATCTTTTTTTAGTTAATTAAAGAGTTTTTGAATTCTTTTTGTTGCTTAATCCAAGCATCGTATTCTTCCTGTGTTTCTACGATTATCTTCATTTGCATATTGTAGTGAGACTTTCCACAAATTTTATTACATAACAACAAGTAGTCAAACTCATAACGATCTAAAGGCTCTTCTCCTTTAGCAACAAGTGGTTTACTGTTTTCAACTCTTATTTTATTAATGTTAGCTACTTTTTCGACCATGTCAGGATTTTGACGCATCTCGGCAGTCGTAACAGTAGGTGTAAATCCAAATTGGGTAATCATACCAGGCACACAGTTCATTTGCGCTCTAAAATGAGGCATATAAGCTGAGTGTAATACATCTTGGGAACGCATTTTAAACAACACTGGCTTACCTACTGGTAAATGCAATTCGGTTGTAATGACATCGTCTTGCGCATTTGGATCGGATTCGTCCAAACCTAATATATTGGCGCGGTCTATATCGATTAAACGCACATTGGCTTTACCTAACGTATTATCGGCTCCTGCATATCTGGCTTTCCAGTTAAACTGTTGAGCATACAATTCTACAATTAGCGGATCTTCACTTTCATCGACTCCCATAATGTTAATCCATGTGTTTAATCCATAAATAATTAAACCTGCTAAAACAATTACCGGAATAATAGTCCATATAGCCTCTAGTTTATTGTTATCTGCAAAGAACAGCGCTTTTTTACCTTTTTCACCCTTGTATTTAAAAGCAAAATAGTGTAATAAAAACTGTGTGATAGTTTGTACTATAAAGATAATTACCAATGAGATAATCATCAAGTTATCTATTGTTGGTCCATGCTCGGAAGCAGAGTTTGACAATAATGGTAAGTCTCCCCATTTAACAAAGCATACAATGGTAATAATATAAATGAAAGCTAAAAAGCCCATCATTAAGTATCCATTTAAGGTATTATCCTTGTCATTGGCTACCTGCGTATTTTCACTTCTAGCTTGAGCCAGATCGAAAATCTTTACCATTTGCCAAATGGCAACTAAAATAAATACTAAAACTATAATTGTTAATAAAGCAGTCATTGGTATCGTTCGTCTTTATATATCTTAATTAATAATGAAATTCTTTACTCTCTTTTAATAGTGGGTTTCCTTTTGCTAATAACGGAGCTTTTGTTAGCGCCGTAAATACAACAAATATAAATAACCCGGCAAAAAGTAAAACGGCTCCTATTTCTGGTACACCTATAAACCATCTGTCTCCCACGGTAGCTGGCATTATCATATTGAAAATATCAATATAATGCCCTACTAATATTACTAAACCAGATAGAACAACAAACCATGGTACACGTTTATAATCGGCATTCATTAATAATAGTATAGGGAACACAAAATTCATGGCAACCATACCTAAAAATGGCAACTTATAATCTTGAAAACGTGTTACAAAATATGTTACTTCTTCTGGTATATTTGAGTACCATATAAGCATGAATTGAGAGAACCATAAATAGGTCCAAAAAATACTGAATGCAAACATGAATTTAGCAACATCATGCAAATGGTTTTCGTTAACAAACTCTAAGTGCCCCTTAGATTTTAAGTATAGGGTAACGAGTGCTATTACAGTAATACCACTTACAAACATACTAGCAAATACGTACCATCCAAACAAAGTAGAGAACCAGTGGGGATCTACACTCATAATCCAGTCCCAAGACATCATTGACTCTGTATAAATAAAGAACACTAAAAATGCCGCCGCAATACGGAATGACTTTTTATAGTTACTATTATCTTCAGCGTTATCTTGAGCAATTGAAAATTTACGTGCAAAATGACGGTATAAACTCCATCCTCCAATAAAAATAAGTGCACGGATGATAAATCCTGTTTTGTTTAACCAACCCGCTTTTCCTGCTACTAGTGCATCGAAATGCTCACTTTCTGGATTTACCATATCTGGGTTCATCCAAACAAATAAATGATCGCCTGCAGCTATGGCTATTGCCAATACTATTAATGCGCCTGGTAATAAATAAGCTGTGATACCTTCCATAACCCTAAACAGTACAGGAGACCAACCAGCTTGGGATGCAAACTGAATAGCATAAAAAGCCAGAACACCTAGAGCAATCATCATAAAGAAAAATGCCGCTACGTATAATGCAGCGTAAGGTCTGTTGTGAATTTGGTGCATCACGTGTTCTGCATGTTCATCACCATGATGCGCACTCTCTGCTCCATGTGCTTCTGTAGCAGCATGAGCGTTGTCATGTCCTTCAGTTTCATGCGTTGCTTCTGCTGCATGTCCGCCACCGTGATGTGAAACTTCTTCAGAAAGCATCGTTTTAACTTCTTCTAAAGATTTATGAGATGTCATAAAACCATATCCAACACCTAACAATCCTAAAACCATTAGAATGATAGAAAATGTCTTTAACTTACTTGAAAATGTGTACATATCTATAATAATCTTATCTGTCTTACTTTTCTAAATCTGCTTTCAACTTTAACACGTATGCTACCACTTGCCAACGCTCCTCTTCCTGTAATTGGTTAGCATAAGAACCCATCGCGTTTTTACCGTAATAAATGGTATGGTAAATACTTCCTTCTGTAATGGCTCTACCCGCATCATCATAACTTGGGATACCCAATATCTTTTCACGTTTCACCAAATTTCCTTGACCTTTACCTTTATTGCCATGACAAATGCCGCAATAGATATCATATAATTCTTTACCTCTTACCAGATCTACTTGTGTAGAGTCTAAAGGTGACTTTAATGTTTCTTTAGCTAACAAATAGCCTTCTGTTGTACCTGGTATATCGAATGGTATAAAACCTCTTGCTATGGAACCTTCAGCTGGTAATTGAGCTTCTACTCCGTTTGGGAAAGCAGCTTCGCCGTAAGTTTCATAACCTGCAGACTCATACATATTAGGCATAAACTGGTAATTAGGCGCTGTATCTTTTTTACATGATACAGATACTAAAACGACTGCTAATACTAATGTTTTAATTAAGCTTTTCATATCTGTTATTAATGGGCTTTATCAACTAAATTAATTTCTACTGCACCTGTTTCTTTAAGTAAACCTTGTAATGCTTCTTCATTATTGTTAACAGCGATCTCCATTAAGAAGTGATCGTCTGTTGTTCTTGGATCTGGGTTTTCAGCATCTTTAAAAGGCCACATTCTACTGCGTAGGTAAAACGTAATTACCATTAAATGCGCTGCAAAAAATACTGTTAACTCAAACATGATAGGCACAAAGGCCGGCATGTTTTCTAAATAACTAAAACTTGGTTTACCACCTATGTTTTGCGGCCAATCTTCAATCATGATAAAATTCATCATAACAATGGCTACTGTTAAACCTATTAAACCATAGATAAAGGCTGTAATCGCAATACGTGTTGGCGCCAAGCCCATAGCTTTGTCTAATCCGTGAACTGGAAAAGGTGTATATATCTCTTCTATATGATATCTTTCGGCTTTAACTTTCTTAACAGCCGACATTAAAATATCATCATCTGTATAAATAGCGTGAATTACTTTTGAAGCTTCCATATGCTACTTTTAGTTTTTTGTTTCTTTATTATTATCTCCAGAGGTTCTTGGATCTGCTCCAGTTCCAACTAAGCTGTTCCCCGCTTCCCTTATTTTCTTATAACGCTCTCCAGAAGATTTCAAAATAGTTTTCACCTCTGCCTGTGCAATTACAGGGAATGTGCGCGAATACAATAAGAATAAGACAAAGAAGAATCCAATCGTACCTATAAAAATACCAATATCTACAAATGTTGGTGAGAACATTGTCCACGAAGATGGTAAGTAATCTCGGTGTAATGATGTTACAATGATAACAAAACGCTCAAACCACATCCCTATATTTACAACAATAGAAATAAAGAATGAGAACATGATACTAGTACGTAACTTTTTAAACCACATAAACTGTGGAGAGAATACGTTACAAGTCATCATAGCCCAGTACGCCCACCAGTAAGGTCCAGTTGCTCTATTTAAGAACGCATACTGTTCGTATTCTACACCAGAATACCAAGCAATAAATAACTCTGTAATATAAGCTACACCAACAATAGAACCAGTAATCATGATTACAATGTTCATTAACTCGATGTGCTGTACTGTAATATAAGCTTCTAAGTTACACACTTTTCTCATAATGATAAGCAAAGTATTTACCATTGCGAATCCTGAGAATACGGCACCTGCAACAAAGTAAGGAGGGAAAATGGTAGTGTGCCATCCCGGAATTACCGACGTTGCGAAGTCAAATGATACAATGGTATGTACAGAAAGTACTAAGGGTGTTGCTAAACCTGCTAATACCAATGATACTTCCTCAAAACGTTGCCAATCTTTAGCACGACCTGACCAACCAAAACTCAACAAAGCATAAATTTTCTTTTGAAATGGTTTAATAGCACGGTCTCTAAGCATTGCAAAATCGGGTAATAAACCAGTCCACCAGAACACTAATGATACCGATAAATAAGTTGAAATTGCAAACACGTCCCAAAGTAATGGCGAATTAAAGTTTACCCATAGCGACCCGAATTGGTTTGGTATTGGTAACACCCAATAACCCAACCAAGGACGTCCCATGTGTATAATAGGGAATAATCCAGCTTGTACTACCGAGAAGATAGTCATTGCTTCTGCAGAACGGTTAATTGCCATTCTCCATTTTTGACGGAAGAGTAATAATACTGCAGAAATAAGTGTTCCTGCGTGACCAATACCTACCCACCAAACGAAGTTAGTAATATCCCAGGCCCAACCTACGGTTTTGTTCAAACCCCAAGTTCCTATACCTGTTGATATGGTATAAATTATACATCCAATTCCCCAAAGAAAAGCGACAAGTGAGATAGAGAATACTATCCACCACGCTTTGTTGGCTTGTCCTTCTACAGGTCTTGCTACATCCACAGTAACGTCGTGGTATGATTTTTCACCTGCAACTAAAGGTCTTCTAATAGGTGCTTCGTAATGAGACGCCATTTTTTATTGTTTAAATGTTTATGCGTTTAAAAGTTTAAAGTTGTATTGCTTTTCAACTTTTTACTATTTAACTTTTTACTTAATTTATGCTTCGGTTGTATTTCTCACTTTTGTTTGATACATCACATTAGGTTTTGTTCCAACGTGCTCTAACAAGTGATACATACGATTATCTTCTTTAAGCTCTGCAACTTTACTGTGCTTATCGTTGATGTCCCCAAATACCATTGCACCATTGCTACATGCAGCAGAACAAGCTGTTTGGAATTCACCATCTTTAATTTCACGTCCGTCACGTTTTGCGTCAAGGATTGTCTTCTGTGTCATTTGGATACACATAGAACATTTTTCCATAACACCACGAGAACGTACTACAACATCTGGGTTTAATACCATACGTCCTAGATCATCGTTCATATGGTAATCGAACTCATCGTTTCCATTGTATAAGAACCAGTTGAAACGACGCACTTTATATGGACAGTTGTTTGCACAATATCTAGTACCTACACAACGGTTGTATGCCATGTGGTTTTGACCTTGACGACCATGTGATGTTGCCGCTACTGGACAAACGGTTTCACAAGGTGCATGGTTACAATGCTGGCACATGACTGGTTGGAATGCTACTTGCGGATTAGCAGAGGCTTTTTCCATTTCGCCAAACTCACTTAATGAGCTACCTAAACCAGAAATGTTATCTTTTTTAGCATCATCACCTTCAAAAGATTCTTCAGATGAATAATATCTATCTATTCGCAACCAATGCATATCACGGCTACGTCTTACTTCTGTCTTTCCTACAACAGGCACGTTGTTTTCTGAATGACACGCAATAACACATGCGCCACATCCTGTACAAGCATTTAAATCGATCGATAAGTTAAAGTGATGCCCTATAGAGCGATCAAACTCATCCCAAAGATCTACATCTGGTGATGTAACTGGTGTTTCCTGATGATTTAAAGACACAACAGGAACAGCATTCCAATGCTTTTTATCTTTTGTATTGAATATCTCTAAAGTTGTTTCCTTGATGATATCGCCACGTCCCATTAAGGTGTTGTGCAACTGAACTGAAGCAAATTCATGCTCCCCAGATGCAACCTCAATAGAAACAGATTGTACATTGTTAAAATTTTGGTATAAAGGATAGGCATTAACCCCTGTTTGCATTTCAGATTTTAATCCATTTGTCTTCCCATAACCAAAAGCCAATCCTACAGAACCTTTTGCTTGTCCTGGCTGAATCATTATCGGAGCAGTTACTGTAACACCATTTACTGTTACATTAGCATAACTCCCGTTTAAGGCACCATTTGCAACATGTTTGTTTATTAAGCCTAGTGCATCAGCGTCTGCTTTAGAAATGGTTAAATAGTTATCCCATGACACTCTTGTAATAGGGTCTGGAAATTCTTGTAACCATGGGTTGTTGGCTTGTTGGCCATCACCCATACCTGTTTTGGTATACAGTGTTAATTCTAAACCTGCATTTGATTTAGCTGATGCTGCTAATGCTTTGGCTGCATTTCCTGATGGCGTATTGGCTACTTCCTCTACTGTTGAAGTTGCTTCTTCTTCTGTAGCAAGGGTTCCAACAAACATCCCATCATGTAATGCCTTGTTAAAAGAACTTCCACCTAAAATAGTCGTTCCCCAGGTTTCTTTAATATAATCGTGGTAAGAACTGTCGTTTCCTGTCCACTTTAATAAAGCATCCTGGAACTGTCTTGTATCAAACAAGGGACGAATGGTTGGCTGTGTTAAGCCATAATGTCCTTTTTTAAGTTCTACATCACCCCAAGACTCTAAGTAGTGTGGCGCTGCAGCGATATACTGTGTTAAGGATGAGGTTTCGTCTTCTTTCATTGAGAAAGCAACAGATAATTCTGTTTTCTTCAAACCTTCAGCAAAGTCAGCAGCATTAGGTAAGGTATACATTGGATTCACACCACTCATGATGATCGCTCCAACGGTACCTGCTTTCATATCGCTAATCAACTTAGCTACTGCCTTATCGTTTCCTTGTCTTGTTTTTATTGGTGTTTTAGGGTCAAAAGCCTGACTTCCTAAGTATTCATTAATTTCAAATACAACTGTTTGCGCATTTACATCTTGAATACCGGTAACAACTACCCCTTTATTTCCAGCTTTTTTAAGTTGGTCTGCAGCACTTTTTACTGCTGTTTCAACTGCTTCTGGCAAGTTTCCTGAAACGGCTCCACCAACAACATAAGCATACAACTTAGCTAATGCTAATTTTTGCTCACTTGGCGTTAAAGGCACTCGTTTATCTGCATTGGCACCAGAAAGTGTCATGTTCGATTCAAACTGAACATGTCGTGACATTTTACCATGATCTGGTATTCTGTTTTTAGAATACCCTGCATCAAATCCGCCACCTTGCCAATCACCTAAGAAATCGGCTCCAACAGAAACAATGGTCATCGCCTTTGCAAAATCGTAATTTGCCAATCCACGCTCGCCATATTTAGCTTGGTATGCGTCTAATGCTGCAGATTCTGAAACAGCATCGTACACTACATGACGTACATTACCATACTTCTCTTTAAATTCTGCAACCAGTTTACTTGTGGATGGGCTGGCAAACGTTTGTGTTAATAACACAATATCTTTACCTGATGCCTTAAGCGCTGTTAATTTTGAGGCGGTTTCAGCATCAAAATCACTCCAAGAAATTGACTCTCCATCTTTTCTAGGCCCTTGTACTCTTAAACTATCATACAATCCTAAAACAGAAGCATTCACTCTGGCATTGGCATTACCGTTAGTAGCGGCCAGTGTATTGTTTTCAATTTTAATTGGACGCCCTTCTCTAGTTTTAACTAAAACACTTGCAAAATCATATCCATCAGCTATGGTCGTTGCATAATAATTAGCGACACCTGGAATAATTTCTTGAGGCTGTACAACATAAGGTATTGATTTAACAACTGGCCCTTCACAAGCAGCCAATGAAGCTGCTGCTGTACTAAAACCTACATACTTTAAGAAATCGCGACGGGATGTAGAACTAGCCTCTAACGCATCTTTATCCCCTAAAAACGCATCCGTTGGAATTTGCTCTACAAACTCGTTTTGTTTTAGCGTCTCAACAATAGAGCTAGTCTCGTTTAGCTCTTCAACACTTTTCCAGTATTTCTTGTTTGATGACATATTATTGATTTACGATTTTTGATTTTTGATTTACGATTTCAACTTACTTACAGATTTTCAAATTTCTTCAATCGTAAATTCGTCAATCGTAATTCTTAAAAAATTAATCTATTTAATATTAATACTTATTCTAATAGTGACATTTACCACATTCTAACCCGCCCATTTGAGCCGCAGTTAACTTCTCTACACCATACTTTTTAGATAATTCTTTATGAATTTTAGCGTAGTAAGCATTGTCCTCTACTTTTACATTAGTCTTTCTATGGCAATCAATACACCATCCCATAGTTAAAGGTGCATGTTGCTCAACTATTTCCATAGTTTCGATAGGCCCGTGACATGTTTGACATTCAACACCCGCTACAGACACGTGCTGTGAGTGATTAAAATAAACAAAGTCAGGTAAATTATGGATACGTACCCATTTTACAGGCTGTGAGTCGCCAGTATATTTCTGATCGGCATCACTCCACCCTGCTGCCTTATATAGTTTTTGGATCTCACCGTCGTAAAACTCCTTGGTATACTCTGCAGAGGTTTCTCCGTTGTACTCATAAATAGATTTATGACAGTTCATACACACATTTAACGATGGTATTCCAGATGTTTTACTAACACGCGCAGACGAGTGACAATATTTACAATCTATACCATTGTCACCTGCATGGATCTTATGTGAAAAATGAATTGGCTGTACTGGTTGATATCCTTGATCTATACCAATTTGCATCATATAACCATATACAAAATAACCACTTGTCAACAATAAGAATATCGTTGTTACCAATACCAAGAACTGGTTCTTAGCAAAAGCCTTCCATAATGGCATTCTTTTCGATTCTTCAGGCAACTCTATATTCTGAGCTTCAGCAAAACGACGTAAGGTCTTATTTACCAAAAACAAACCTGCCGCCAACAATATAAATAATATTGCGAGCGCTCCAAGAATGATTTCATTCGACACACCATCGACTTGCGCAGGCACTTGTGCTGTAGCACCACCACCTCCAGTTGCTGGAGCAGGAGCTGCTTTTTCTTGAGCTGTATAAGCTAGAATATTATTTAAATCCTCATCTGTTAACTGAGGAAATGGGGTCATAGCCGCTCCGCCATACTCATTATAAATCTTGTTTGCATACGCATCTCCAGATTTAATAACAGCGGGACTGTTACGAACCCAAGCAAAAATCCAGTCTCTATCCAAACCTTGTTCATCTGCTAAACGCTGTTCTAGATGACGTAAAGCTGGACCGGTCATTTTTTTGTCCAATTGATGACAAGCGGCACAATTGGCATTAAACAATGACTTTCCTTTTACTGGATCTCCTTCTTGAGCGGAAAGAGATATACTAAATACTAATAAAATAATTAAGCCTAAACGAAGAATACTGCTACTTAATTTTCGGTGAATCACCTGTTTCATATTATTGGTTAAATTAACTTCTAAACTTTGGTACGATTTTTTCATTTAATGGTATAAAAAAACACAGTTATAAAACTCAGGCAAAAGTAATACTTAAAGTCGATTTTAGAAATGTTAGCGAAGTGTTAATTGCTAATTTAGAGAGAATCTAAATAATAAATTGTACGGCATTTAAGTTTATAACATATACATTTGCATAGATATTAAAAAATGAAACATCTCATTGTTAAATTATCCGATTTAGTATAATGATTTTATGGATGTTAGCCCTTAACCCAAAAATACAACACAAATGAAAACATCAAATTTACGATGGCCATTATTTAGCTTTTTTTGCTTTTTACTTATTTCTCACAATGGTTTATCACAACAGGGAACCGTTAGTATACACCAAGATAGACACATTCCAGAACTGTTAAATCTAAAAAAGGAGATGAACAAAAGCGACGCGAATCGTTATAAAATTCAAATTTATTCTGGTAACCGAGCAGATGCACACAAGGCAAAAAAAGAATTTGAAACAGAATTTGACACATGGTCTACAAGTATTGAATACGAGTCGCCCAACTTTAAAATTTGGGCTGGTAATTTTAGAACGCGTTTGGAAGCAGACCGTGCTCTAAAACAAATCAAGAAAAAATTTAATAGTGCTTTTATTTTTAAACCTAAAAAGCAGAAAATTTAACACGCACATATAAGTATCTCATAAAAAAAGCGATCCAAATGGATCGCTTTTTTATTATTCTTGAAATCTAATATCTATTTCAATCGTTTCTTAACTTCAACTTCATGGAAAGCTTCTATTATATCGCCTTCTTTAATGTCGTTGTAGTTTTTAATTTGCATACCACAATCATAACCTTTGGTTACTTCTTTAGCATCATCTTTAAATCGTTTTAATGAAGCCAACTCTCCAGTATGCACAACTACACCATCACGTATTAAACGGATACCTGAATTACGAAGTATTTTACCGTTAGTTACCATACAACCAGCAATGCTACCGATTTTAGACACCTTAAATACCTCTCTTATTTCTGCCGTACCAGTTATCTCCTCTTTGACTTCTGGAGACAACATACCTTCCATTGCATCTTTAAGATCGTTGATAGCGTCATAAATAATAGAATATGTTCTGATATCAATCTCTTCATTATCTGCAATCATTCTTGCATTTCCAACAGGTCTAACATTAAACCCTACTATAATAGCATCAGAAGCAGAGGCGAGCAACACATCACTTTCGGTGATGGCACCTACGCCTTTATGTAAGATGTTTACTTGTATTTCTTCGGTAGACAGTTTTTGGAATGAGTCTGTTAATGCTTCAACCGAACCATCTACATCTCCTTTAAGAATAATGTTTAGCTCTTGGAAATCTCCTAATGCAATACGACGACCAATTTCATCAAGCGTAATGTGACGTTGTGTACGAACAGACTGCTCTCGTTGTAACTGCGCGCGCTTTGTTGCTATTTGCTTCGCTTCGCGCTCGTCTTCAAATACATTAAATTTATCTCCTGCCTGTGGCGCACCATCTAGTCCTAAGATTGACACAGGTGTTGATGGCCCAGCAGCTTCGACGTTATTTCCGCGTTCGTCGTGCATTGCTTTTACTTTACCACTATGCTGACCTGCTAGTACATAATCACCAATACGCAAAGTTCCTGCCTGTACTAAAATTGTAGATACATAACCTCGCCCTTTATCTAAATAAGCTTCAACCACAGTTCCTATTGCTGGTTTATCTGGGTTAGCTTTCAATTCTAACAATTCAGCTTCAAGTAATACTTTTTCTAAAAGCTCCTTTACACCTGTACCCATTTTAGCTGAGATATCGTGCGATTGTATTTTACCGCCCCAATCTTCAACTAATAAATTCATTTGTGCTAATCCTTCTTTTATTCTATCTGGGTTCGCATCTGGTTTATCAATTTTATTTATAGCAAACACAATTGGCACACCTGCAGCTTGTGCATGCGAAATCGCCTCTTTGGTTTGCGGCATAATATCGTCATCGGCAGCTACTACAATAATAGCTAAATCGGTTACCTGTGCCCCACGAGCACGCATCGCTGTAAAGGCTTCGTGACCCGGTGTATCTAAAAATGCTATTTTTTGACCACCTTCCAACTCTACCCCATAGGCTCCAATATGTTGCGTAATACCTCCAGACTCACCTGCTATTACATTTTCTTCACGTATATAATCGAGTAACGATGTTTTACCATGATCTACATGTCCCATCACCGTTACAATAGGAGCTCTTGTTATTAAGTCTTCTGGCTTATCTTCAGTCTCTTCGATTGCTTCTTCAATGTCTGCTGTTACGAATTCAACCTGGTACCCAAACTCTTCAGCTACAATTGATAATGTTTCTGCATCTAATCGCTGATTCATCGTCACCATCATTCCTAAAGACATACAGGCAGAGATAATTTGAGTTACCTGAACATCCATCATAGTAGCAACTTCACTTGCCGTAACAAACTCGGTTACTTTAAGAATCTTACTTTCGGCTGCTTCTTGCTGTAAGCTTTTTTCGGTCTGATCTCTGTGATGATCACGTTTGTCCCTACGGTATTTTGCGCCTTTACCTTTACTGGATTTACCTTGTAGTTTTTCGAGAGTCTCCCTTACTTGCTTTTTAACATCTTCTTCACTAGGCTCTTCTTTTATAACTGGACGCCTACCACCTGCTTTATTTCCTTTAAAGCGATCGTTACCGCCTCTATTCCCTCCTTTAGCTTGAGCACCTCCTGGTTGGGCACCACCTACTTTACTAATACGGCGGCGTTTTTTCTTGTTTTTAGCATCAGCACCTGGCTTCTGATCGGCTTTTTTATCTTCTTTTTTCTTCTTAGGCTTATTGAATTGTGATAAATCGATTTTATCACCAGCAATTTTTGGCCCAGTAAGCTTTTGGTACTTGGTTTCTACGCGCTCCTCCTTAATTACACCATCGGTTTCTGAAGTGGTTTCTTTTTTAGTAGGCTCTGGCGTTTTTATCTCCGGTTGCTTTTCAACCGGTTTTACTTTTTCCTGAAGCTGTGGGGTTTCCTTTTTTGGTTTAGGGGGTTCTTCTTTAACAACTGGCTCCTCAACAACTTTAGATTCAGCTTTTTCAACCTTAACCTCTTCTATAACTTCCTTTACAGGAACTTCTTCTTCCTTTTCGGTTATTGGTTCTTCCTCCTTTTTCTTAGGATCTAAATCTATTTTTCCAACTTGCTTAGGGCCAGAGAGTACTTTAGAAGCTCTTATAACCTCTTCTTTTTTAGCTAATTCTTTTTGTTTTTCTTCAAGTTCACGCTCACGTTGTTCACGCAGTACTTCTTTCTCCTTTAGCTTAGCTTCACTAACCTCTTTGGACGCCACTTTTTTACTGGCATCGGTTTCAAACTCATTGGAAAGAATATTGTAAACATCTTCCGAAATTTTCGTAGTAGGTCGCTTATCTATTTCGATGCCTTTGGAATCCAAAAATTCCACGGCACGATCTAAAGAAATGTTAAGTTCGCGTAATACTTTATTTAATCTAATTGTTTCAGCCATAAATTGCCTTTAAAATACTCAAATATATGTTATTCTTCGAATTCTTCCCTTAAAATTCTAATAACGTCATTAATTGTTTCTTCTTCTAAGTCTGTTCTTTTCACCAAATCGGTTACATCAAGCTCCAACACACTTTTTGCTGTATCAAGTCCAACTTTACTAAGTTCATCAATAATCCAGCCTTCTATTTCATCTGAGAATTCTGTTAATTCGACATCTTCCTCAGCACCTTCTCTAAATACATCAATCTCATAACCAGTTAATTGTCCTGCTAACCGAATGTTATGGCCTCCTCTACCAATGGCTTTACTAACCTCTTCTGGTTTTAAGATAACCTCGGCCCTTTTAGCTTCTTCATCAATTTTTATTGATGTTACACGCGCCGGACTTAATGCTCTAGTTATAAATAATTGTAAATTATTCGTATAGTTAATTACATCTATATTTTCATTACCCAATTCACGAACAATACCGTGAATTCTTGATCCTTTCATACCAACACAGGCACCTACTGGATCGATTCTGTCGTCATAAGAGTCTACAGCTACTTTTGCTTTTTCCCCTGGGATTCTAACCACATTTTTAATGGTTATTAATCCGTCAAAAACTTCTGGGATTTCTTGCTCGAACAGCTTCTCCAAAAATATCGGTGATGTTCTGGACATGATAATAGTTGGCTTATTACCTTTAAGTTCAACACTATCTATAACCCCCCTTACATTGTCTCCTTTTCTAAAAAAGTCTGAAGGTATTTGCCTATCTTTTGGCAACACTATTTCGTTTCCTTCATCATCCAACAAAATAACTGCCCTGTGACGAATGTGATGCACCTCGGCTGTATATATATCGCCTACTAAATCTTTAAACTGCTTGTAGATAATGGTATTATCGTGTTCATGAATCTTTGAAATCAAATTTTGACGCAATGCTAAAATAGCTCTTCTTCCTAAATCTACCAACTTAACTTCTTCGGACACATCTTCACCAACTTCAAAATCGGGCTCAATTTTACGCGCTTCAGTTAAAGATATTTCCTGATTTGGATCTTCAACTTCTCCGTCGGCTACCACAACTCTATTTCTCCATATCTCTAAATCGCCTTTATCTGGGTTAACAATAATATCAAAATTATCGTCATCACCATATTTCTTTTTTAAGGCACTTCTAAATACATCCTCTAAAATTGCCATTAACGTTACACGGTCAATTAGCTTATCGTCTTTGAATTCTGAAAAAGATTCAATTAACGCGATATTCTCCATAACTCTTTAAATTAAAATTTAATCATAACTTTTGCTTCTACAATATCCTCATAAGCGACATGCGCTTTTTTATTTACGGTTATTTTACCCTTACCTACCGGTTTTGGTTCCCTAACCTTCCACTCTAATGTAATATTGGTATCGGCTGCTTCTGTAAGCACACCTTCTATTTTTTCGGATGCTGTTGTTACTTTCAGCTGTCTGTTTATATGCTTCTTATACTGTCGTTTGGAAACTAAAGGAGCTGTTGCTCCTGCCGACATCACTTCTAAAGAAAAATCCTGTTCTTCCCTATCCAGGTTATGCTCGATGGCTCTGCTTACAAACATACAATCTTCGACCAAAACACCATTATCGCCATCAATTATTATTCTTATTTGGTTATCTCCTTGGATGGAGAAATCAATAAGAAACAAATCTGTTCGCTCTGTAAGCGCCGCATCCAATAATTCCTTAACAGTATTTTTAAACATTTTTAGTATAAAAAGAGGGGACTTTCCGTCCCCTCATTTCTTAATTTTCCTTTTCAACGCTGCAAATATATAACATTTTAATTGATTTTTAAAGTAATCGTATTAAAATTGAAGTTATTAAGAACTACCTGAGCATTTTTAAAAGTTGCCATAAAAAAAGAGAACCTGTTTCTATATTCTCTTTGTTAGTAGCGGAAACTGGATTAACTCGTCAAAGCTCGTCGAACCTTAAATGAAGACTACATTAAAGGCCCTAATTTTATATGAATTTCAAAAATTAAAAAACACGTACTTACTTACACAACATTAATAAATTTATTTATATTTAATCCCAAATTGGTATTATAAACATGTTCAAAAACCCTTTTTCCTTTAATGGTAGGATAAGAAGATTGGAATTTGCATTAACTTATCTATTTTATTTTACATTACTTTTTGTTGTCTCACTTTTATATAGTGATTCAGATGATTATTCAGCTGTTTATGCATTAATAATATTTCTATCATATTGGATTCTTTTGGCCCAAGGATCAAAAAGATGCCACGACCTTGGAAATAGTGGATTTTATCAGCTTATACCTTTTTACATTTTTATTATGCTATTTCAGGATGGGAACGAAAAAACAAATCAATATGGTATTTCCCCTAAATCAGATAAACCAATAAGTGATGAAAATTCTAGACTTTCATTTAAATTCAAGAACATAGAAAGAAAGAGCATCTTTGAAATTATTACTATTTCTCTTTTTCTTACTTTTATTTTAAGCATTAACAACATATTATTTAAGCAATACGAATCCTATACTGTGCTGGCCTATTTCGGCATAACAATCCCTGGGTTTTATTTATTATTATTTGTAAGCCATTACAAGAAACCTTATCCCCTTACCAGATCAAAGCTTCTTACACAACGTGTTATCTATAGCATAATATACTTTTTAACAATAAGGCTTTACGCAATAACCTTTAGGATGTCCGAATATAAATTAGAAACTATTCCAATTGAAATTATAGGGTTAGGTTTAATTTTTGGTTTGACATATTTACCCTCTAAAGTATATTTAAATTACAATAACCCAAATTAAGAAATGTTTAAATCCCAAACTCTATACCTGATCTCAGGATTACTGTTAACAACTTTAATTTTCACAGGACTCTTTGAAAAAAGATATTACGACCCAAAAGACATGGTCATCTGGTCAGAGAAAAACATCTCATGGAATGATTTTACTAAAGTTGAAACAAAAGAAAAGGATTATGTAGCTACTATAAGCTATGGCATTCATTGCCCCAACGGACTTTCTTGGCTAGACTCTAAAGTCTTTGCATATATGAATCCATATGAATCTGAAAAATTAGCTGACTCCATGTTAGATGATGACGTACTATCACATGAGCAGTACCATTTTAATATAACTGAATACCATGCTCGACTATTAAGAAGAGATATTATTAAGACAGGAAAGAAAAATATATCAAAATCCATATTAGATTCTTTACACGCAAAGTATATTCTAGAAAATGATTTGATGCAAATTAAATATGATAGTATTACCGACCATAATTTAAAAACCGAAGAACAGAGGTATTGGAAATTAAAATTAGATGATTTACTCCGCAAAACATCATATTATCAAGAAAAAGATCTTCTTAAATACTATGCTTACAGCCCAGGAAAAACAAATTATTTTAGAAAGATCTACAGAACATTTGATCACAATATCCTATGTTCTTTCCCGATCTACGAGGAAGAAAGTTATTATGGAGAATCATACAAAGTGGAAAAATCAAAAGATAGTATAGTAGTTTCCTATTATAAAAATGGCTCATTATTTAATGGAGGGTTATTTGATACAGCTATAACATTAATCCACTTCAAAGAAGAACTTACACAGTTAAAGTTTTTAAATCCAGATAAATCTTTCAACGATAAGATAAAGTATTGTATTCAAAAAAGGCATAAAGAAAATAACGATATAGTTGATTATTTTTTTAATAACAGAAATGAAAGAATCAGTGTGGATAATGTGCACTACACTATAAGCACTGTTGACGCTAATGGCATAGTACATTCTAAATATTTTGACAAAAATGACAACTGGATTAAAAATGAAACGGGGATTTATCAAAAAAAAAGCCATCTTGATTCTTTAGGCAGGACATTTAAACTTGAATACTATGATCAAAATGACAATCGAATGAATGATGAAAATTTTGTTTCTATAGTCGAAATAGTTTTGAACAATAAAAATCTCACAATCGGCCATAAAGAGTTTAATCAAGCAGGAGATTATGCTAAGAATTTAAGCTCCTATAATAGAAAATATGAATATGATGAAAGAGGAAACCGTATAAAAATGATTAACATGGATGAAAATTCTAATATTTCTTACGATAAATATGGAATAGCAATTTACACTTTTAATTATGACTTATATGATAATCGCGTAGCAACAAAAAGTTTTAATCACAAAAACCAACCTGTTCAAGGTACCGATGATTATCATATGTATTTAAAGATTTTTGATTCTAAAGGAAAAAACAAATTCAAAGGACAATATTATAACGGCCATGTTCTAGCATTTAGTGAAGACAAATGGGGAGCTACCAAATACCTTTATCCTAATGATACTCTAGAAATCCAACAAAATGTAGATGTTTATGATAAGGTTTTCAATGATAATGATGGAGTTGGCTTTTTGGAAAGATATTTTGATGAGCAAAAAAATTTAAAAGAAATAATTTACAGAGATGCAGATAGTAGCTTTGCAAAAACAGAAGATGGTATCGTTAGATATAAATACAAACATGATCTCAGTGGTAACAAAATTGAAGAATCCGCACATGATTCAATAGGCAACTTAGTGGCTTTTGATGAAGATGTAGCTATTGTGAGATGGGAATATGATAATAATAACAATAAAATAAAAACCACTTATTTCAATATTAATGATGAATTAGCTGATGCCAATCAAAATGTAACACACAACATCTACAAGTACAACGACAAGAACCAACTTATGGAGAGATCCAATCTAAATAAAGAAGGCAAACCACAACTACTAGATGGTTATTATAAAATGAAAATTATCCCTAACAGGTTTGGGAGTGACTCTATTATATTAAAATACGGCACTGACAATAAATTACTACCAGGTCTATGCAAGACTATCTATGAATATGATAATTATGGCAACAATATAACTGAGTCTTTTTATAATAAAGATGATAAAATGACAGTGAATTCCAACGGTATTGCTCGTATTAAATATTTATATGATAAGGATCTAAGATATCTGGGCTATTCATATTTTGACACCCATGGGAAACCCGCTAACAATAACATTGGCATATCCTCTTATAGATTGACATTGAACAATATGGGTTATAATGAATCCGAGAGCTATTATTCAAAAAATGGCACGCCTGTTAAAGGGTCTCAAGGATTCCATAAAAAAGAGTACCTCTGGAATGATTCAGGGGAAGTAATAGAGGTTAGGTATTTGGACACCAATAACAATCTTGATGAAGACAGATCTGGAGTAGCCAAATATATATACACTAGAAGTGCAGCAGGTCTTATTTCGAGTATTAAAAGATATAATAAAACGGGAAAGCTAACCAACGATAAGTCTGGAGTTGCTGAAACATATTACACACCTTACATGAACGGCTTGTACTATCTAGACAAAGAATTGGACTGTTTGGGCAATGAGATAAAAGATGAATGATTGATCCTTTACAACTTTTTTGAAGAAATACAACAACCCCTTCATTTTACCGCATAAAAAAAGAGAACCTGTTTCTAGATTCTCTTTTTAGTAGCGGGAACTGGACTCGAACCAGTGACCTTCGGGTTATGAGCCCGACGAGCTACCTACTGCTCTATCCCGCGATATTGGACTGCAAATATACAATCCTTTTTATGTAATACAAGCATAAAAATAAAAAAAATTATTGTTCTATGCTATCTGCTTGAAAGTCCGACAATTCTGAGTCACTTATTTTTACGGATACCTGAATTGGATTACAACAAACTTCACAATCTTCTATAAATGTTTGACTCGTTAGGGAGTTATCAATCAACATCGAAATGTTCTGCCAACAATATGGACATGTAAAATAATGTTCTATCATAATCCTAAAGTTAACAAATAAAAATCGACAACATCCTCTTTGACATTGTCGATTTAAACCAACCAACTAAAATTTATGAAAAAATTTACTCGAAATTATTCTTTTTCAATATCCATTGTTGCTGTTGCATTTTGAAGCTCCAGATACATCATTCCAGGTGGACGGTTACGTCCAGACACTGTAATATATTCTTTGTTTAAGTTGTTATCACTTACCATCATAGTATTCAACTTAGTTAGGTTCATAAATTCCATAGGCAATTCACCTGTAAGTTGGTTACTAGATAGTATTAATTCTTCTAATTCTCTTAATTGAGCTATCTCGGAAGGAATTTCTCCATGTAACTTATTATCCATTAAGCTCAACTTCTTTAATTTTGTTAGAGCGTATATCTCCGCTGGTATCGTTCCAGTAAGATAATTACTCCCCAACAACAACTCTTCTAAATTTGTTAACCCCATTAAAGACTGTGGAATCGTCCCTGTAAATTTGTTACTGTACAGTTTCAACGATTTTAAGTTCTTTAATTCCCCTAGCTCAGATGGAATGTCACCTTCTAATCCGTTCATAAACAATTCTAAAGATGTTAATTCTTTTAAGTTTTTTAGAGAAGTTGGCAATTCTCCTGTTAACTTATTGAATCCTAAATTCACTTTTTTCAAATGAACCAGGTTTCCTATTTCCTGAGGCAATGCACCTTGTAAATTATTAAAAGGTAAATTAATCTCTACAACTTTATCGTCTTGTACCTTTACGCCAAACCACGAATCGATTGACGTATTTAAATCCCAAGTTGCGTTCCATTCAGCGCCATTAGTAGATTTATAAAGCGCTAACAAAGCTTCTTTTTCTGTTAACGAAATGCCTGCAAATGCATGTGCTGAAACAAAAAGGCATATAACAATGAGTTTTAAAGTCTTCATAATTGATAAATTTGGGATTAATTCTCTTACGAAATTACCCTATATATAGACTAAAAACTATTTTATTCGACGAAATGCGTAAAATTTTAACATTTAAGAACCAGTCATCGGTATATTGAAAATCAAGTCCATTCTTTTAGATCAAGCTTTCTTCTTTCTTCTTTCTTCTTTCTTCTATTTAGAAGGAAGTATCTAAAACTCAACATTTAAAAGTTCTCCACTTAATTGCAGTACTTGTAATTCGGCTAACTTTGCCTGATATTTTGCCTGATTTCTACTTAGTTCAGCGTTTAAAAGGTTTAGCTGAGCCTGCCTAAATTCGATAGAGTTTACCTGACCTATTTTAAACTTTTCCTGGGTTCGATTAAAATTATTTTGAGAAGTGACAATATTTGCTTCTTGTATCCTGTAAATAGCCAGTTTATTTTGATAATCATCCCATGCATTGTTGAAATCCCTGGTAATGTTCATAACTAATTGCTCCTTCATTAGTTTCTGATTCTCCAATGCGATCTCAGCATTTTTAACTCTAGTAATCGTGCTCCCTCCATCAAAGAGGTTCCAACGTAGATTCACTCCTCCCGATAAACCTGTATTTGTAGAGACTGCAAGAAATGATGCAGCATTGTTATTATTTTTATTCCATCCGTAAGTCCCGGTCAATCCAACACTAGGCAAATAAGCAGACCTCCCCTTCCTTACATCAAGTTCTGTAATTGTAATACCCTTGTCAACCTGTAATACCGCAATATTATTAGACAATGTTTTTTCTAACAACTTTTCTCTGTTAAGCTGTAATAAAAAGTCCACATCGGTATCAACTTCAAAATCCTGGGGCAAAGCATTGCCTGTAACCACATTCAAATCACGCTTAATATTTTTTAACTGCTGGTATGCATTAATATAATTAATACTATCGTTATTAATATCTACTTCGGCATTTAACACACCCAATTTTGTGCTTTGTCCATAATCGAACTGATAGGTTGCGCGGACAAGCCTATCTTTCGAAATAGTAAGCGTTTGCCGAATAGCCGAAGTATTCTCGGTTAACTGCGCAACATTATAATATACTGTAAACAGTTGCAATATGGTATTTTCTATAGTTTCCCTAGCTTCCAGTTCAGATAACTGATAACGTTGTTTAAGTTGCTTATAATTATAGGCTCTACCCAAACCATCAAATAGTGTGTAGTTTAAATTTATTGAAGCGTTGTATCTGGAACTCTCAGCACCATTTAATTTGGTACTTTCGCCGTTGGAAAATTCAGCTTCCGTATTATCCAAATTATAAACCGCTCCTGCATTTCCCGTTACTGTTGGCAAATGTCCTGAATTTAATACACTTGCCTCGTTCTCGGCCATAGCAACGTAATTGTTTGCTAATTTTATCCCATAATTATTATCTAATGCAAGGGCAACAGCTTGATCTGGTGTTATCACTTGCAAATTTTGCTGCGCTGATAACCTGATTATCCCTGCCACCGCTAAAATCCCTACAGCAATATGCTTAGTATTCATGTTCTTCATTTAATTCTTTTATAGCGCGTTCAACTTCTTCCTTTGTAATATGGTTTCCTGTTACGAGCCATTTAACATTTTTCTTAATACTGTTACTAAAAGCTAAAAACAAAGGCAAAACCAATAGTGTTAGAACGGTAGCATAGCCTATACCAAATGAAATAGAAATAGCCATAGGCTTTAAAAACTGTGCTTGCCTACTCTTTTCCAACAACAAAGGAGCTAATCCTGCAATTGTTGTTAAAGATGTTAAAAAGATAGCTCTAAAGCGCGACTTTCCCGCATTAAACAAAGCATGGTCAAAAGACATCCCCTCTTTAAGGTTTGAATTGAATTTACCTATTAACACCAATCCATCATTAACCATAATACCTATTAAAGCTATGATTCCCAAAAGCGACAATATATTTACTGAAAATCCAAGTAACCAATGCCCCCAAGCAACTGCTGTTAAACTAAAAGGCACTAACAACAACAATAAAACCGGCTGGCTATAACTTCTAAATGTAAAAGCAATGGTAACATATATGAGCAATAGAATAACTATTCCGTTACGCCATAATGACCGAGACAATTTAGTTGCTTCACGATTTTGCCCTTCGAAGGAAGCCGAAATAGTAGGGTATTGCGATTGGATTCTAGGAATCACATTGGCTTTGATGTCATCTAAGATGTCTGTAGCACTCGTATTTCGATCCTTAAGATCTGCTGAAACTTGAATTTCCCGCTGGCCATCCAAATGGTTTATTGCCACATCGCCTCTAGAAATAGTATACGATGCTATATCCTGCAAGGTAACGCGTTCACCAGACGGCGTAACAATGCGCATATTATCCAAGTTATTAATCGACTCACGATTGCTACGATCATACCGCACCCACACCTTTATTTCATCCTGCCCTCTTTGGAAACGCTGCGCTTGCCCTCCAAAAAAACCTGAGCGCACCTGACTCATAACAGCTCTTAAATCCAACCCTAATAAATAAGCACTTTCTTTAAGCTGTAATCTTATTTCCTTAATACCTGCTGGATCATTGTCTGCCACATCCTTTAATAAGGGATTCGATTGTAAAGTAGATTTCAGCTGAAGCTTCGCTGCTTTTAGCTCACTTATATTATTACTCAATAAAGAGACAGACACTGGACTGCCACCAAAGTTACCACCGGATCCAAAAATTAAACGCTCTGTACCAATAACAGGCCCTACCAACTCCCTTAAACGATTGGCTACCAAAGAAGCATTGATAACATCTGGTCGTTCTTCTCCTGGCAACATATTGATATCCAGTACGGCACTGGAACTACTACGTATGGTTAAAATGGTATTTTCAAAAAGCTGCTTATCGGTTCCTTGTAAATATTTCTCGGTAAACTCCTTATTTACAAGAAAGGACGCCTCTTCTATCGTTGATATAATCGAGTCAGTCACCTTTACATTCGTTCCATTGGGCATATCCAACTCTACCGAAATTCGGTCACTGGCAATTGAAGGAAATAGCGTAACCCCAATAATCCCCCCTCCAATAGAGCCAAATGTTAACACTAAAAGTGCCACAAAAATACCAAGGGAAAACATTTTAAATTTTAAAACAAAATCCAAAATAGGGGCGTACACCCTATCTCTTAAAAATGACATGATTGTATCGCCCACCTTATTTATAAGTCGCATTTTAGCAAAAAATTGCTTTACTTTTGACGGGTGCGCTTCCTCTTTCTTTTTTCGTAACGCTTTGGAATGTGCTAAATGAGCTGGTAAAATGATTAAGGCCTCAATAAGGGATACTGCTAAAGTTAATATAACAATGACCGACACCTCTCCAAAAAATTCCCCGATACGACTTTCTAGAAAAAAGAACAACGAAAATGCCAAAAGCGTTGTTATAATAGCTGAAACAACAGGAGGGATTACTTCTAAAGTACCATCAATTGCCGCATCGACAGGCGACTTACCCTTTTCATAATGTTGATAAATATTCTCGGCTATAACAATTCCGTCATCCACCAAAATACCAATAACTATGATCATTCCAAATAGGGACAGCACATTTATTGTAACATCGAACTGTCCTGCAAAAATAAACATGCCAAAAAAGGAAACAGGAAGCCCAAAGGCCACCCAAAAGGCGACACGCGTATTGAGAAATAACGATAAAAACACTAGAACTAAACAAATTCCCATAAACGCATTTTCAGCAAGCAATTGCGTACGCTGCTTTAATGTTATAGACCTGTCGTTTACAACATTTAAATACACATTGTTATGCTTTGCATTATATTCCTCTATATAAGTTTTCACCTTATCGGCAGAAGATACAAGATCTTCATTATTGGTACTCGTTATGGAAACATTAACTGCTAATTGCTGATTAAAATATGTGGCATTTGGAGTTTCTGAAAAACGATCCCTAATAATAGCCACGTCTTTTAACCGAACCACTTTTCCATCTTTATTTGCCTTTACTATAATATTTGAAAGCTCATCACCATAGTACGACCTATTATTTGCCCGAATTAAATACTCTTCGGATTCTGTTTTTATGTTGCCTCCGGTTACCAGTATATTTGATGCACTAACAACTCTAGAAACATCACTAAATGTTAAATCGTAGGCCAACAAACTGGCTTCATTAACGGCTATTTCAATTTCTTCGTTAGGATAGCCGGTAATTTCTATTTGAGAAATCCCCTCAATAGCCCTTAAGTCATTCTCTATCTGCCTGCCCAACTGCTTTAAAGTTACCAGAGGTATCTCTTTACCACTAATGGCAAAAGAAATAGTTTGCCGTACTTCCTCTCGCTTTGCCACAATAAGTGGTTCCATACCAGTTGGAAAAGAAGGCACCCTGTCTACCGCATTTTTGACTTCCAAAAGCATGAAGTCGATATTTTCCCCTTTCTCTATTTCTACGGTTATAATCCCGCTGTTTTCCCTAGAAACCGAGGTTACGCGATCGATACCTTTTAAACCTTTTAAATTATCTTCTATTTGAAGCACAATTCCCTCCTCAATTTCTTGAGGCGAAGCCCCCGGATAAGTCACACTTATATTGATTATCTTAGAATCAACAAGTGGAAAAAACGAAGATTTAAGCGACAAAACGCCAACAACACCAAACGCAAAAAACGCAAGAATAAAAACATTTACTGCAACATGATATCGTATAAAGTAAGCTAAAATCTTTCTCATGCTAATCAGGGCTTACTTGGTTGTTCTTCTTATTCACAAAAGGCCTAACTAACATACCAGCATATGCTCCCGGAACCATCTTCTTTAAAATAACCGTTCCATCAGGGACATTTTTGATAACGACATTTGATTCTGAAAAATAAACGGGCTTTACATCTATAACATCCAAAATACTATCCTTAACCACAAAAATCTGTTGCGCATCCAACAACAAATTTCTACTAATTTCGATAGCGTCTTCTTCCTGCTTAGCTCTTAATCTTGCCTCTAAATAAAGCCCTTCTTTAAGCTTTTCATCTTTCACCTCTATATATGCTGTAATGGTTTGTGTAGTTGGATCAACACTTCCATTAACTCTAGAAACAAAACCTATATAGCTTTCTGTTTTATCCAAATTAGTTAAAACAACCTCTTCACCTACCTTTAACAAGTGAGCATACGATTTACTTACTGCTACTTCCATTTCATAAACTGAGGGATCAATAAATTCTCCCAGTTTCTGTCCATTCCTTATTAAAGATCCTTCTGTCACCAATGCCTCAGTCAAAACACCTGTGAAAGGTGCCGAAATTGTATATTTTGCCAAACGCTGTTCCATATTCTTAACATTGTAATAGTTTGACACAATACCGCGTCCTGAAATAAAATAATTTTCTTTATCGGAATCCATTTTAGGCAATACCGGTGTTGTTTTACTTATATCAAAACCATTGAGATAATCCTGCCATTTTGGAAAAACATCTGGAAAGTCCAAGCGTAAATCGGGCATGATAGCCGCGATTGCATTGTACAAATTACTTTTTGAAGACTGGACACTGGCATAATACTCTGATGCGTCCATTCTAATTAAGGTTTCCCCTTTACGAAATTGTTGCCCTGGCTTGAAAAGCTTAGTTCCCATTTTAAACACACCTTGAACTTCGGAATATAATTCTACCCTACGTTTGGCCACTAAGCTCCCATTTGCAGGAATAACAATTTGAACCGTTCCGTTTACAACGGTATCTGTAAAAACGGTCTTAACAATCTTTTCCTTAAAAGGTTTTGGCTTATTTTTATTAGCTATAAGCATTTTAGCAAATAGCACAGAGGCTGCTATAAGTACAACCCCTATAACTGCTAGAATAATTTTACGCATTAGTATGTTTTTGTGTTTCAGATACAAAACTATCTAATACAGCAACTTATAACGTTAAAAAAAACTTAAATAAACTAGGCTTCCATGCTTTCAATTTCAAGCTGGATATCTTCCCATTTTTGCATAAGTTCCTGTAGGGCTTCTTTCTTTTTTTGATAAGTATCAAAAAAGCCCGGTTGTGAAGTTACTTCCTCGTAATTAATTTCCAGAGATAGATCTATTTTCTTAACGTCCCGTTCAATATCATTTATTTTTGCTTCGATATTACTCAATTTATTATTTAAAGACTTAAGCTTTTTTTGCGCTTCGTAAGACTGCTGCTTTTTTTCTTTAGGCATCTCTTTAATTACAGTTCGTTTCTCTACCTCTCTTAAACTTTCTACTTTTCGTTGTTCTAGATAGTAATCGATATCGCCTAGATACTCTTTTAGTTTATGGTCTTTAAATTCGTATACTTTATTGGTTAACCCTTGAAGAAAGTCCCGATCGTGTGAAACCAAAACTAGCGTTCCTTCAAATCTGGCAAGTGCTTCCTTTAAAACGTTTTTAGACTTTATGTCCAGATGGTTTGTAGGCTCATCCATTATAAGTACATTAAATGGCTGTAACATTAATTTTGCCAATGCCAATCGGTTACGCTCTCCACCAGAAAGTACACGCACGTACTTATCGACCTCTTCGCCTCGAAACAAAAATGCTCCGAGAATATCCCGCACTTTACTCCTATTGGTTTCATTAGCGGCATCGATCATGGTATCTAAAACAGTTTTATTACCATCTAAATACTCTGCTTGGTTTTGGGCAAAATAGCCAATTTGCACATTATGCCCCAACTTTAAATACCCATCGTATTTAATCTCATCTACAATAATCTTTGCTAAAGTTGATTTCCCTTGTCCGTTTTGTCCAACAAACGCAGTTTTACTATCGCGCTCTATGAGTAAATCGATATCCTTTAAAACCTGATTATTACCATAATTTTTTGACACGCTTTCGGCTTCTACAACTACTTTACCAGGGATAATGGACACTGGAAAGTTTAAGGTCATTACACTATTGTCATCTTCATCAACCTCTATACGATCCATTCTATCCAGCTTTTTTATAAGCGACTGTGCCATGGTAGCCTTAGAGGCTTTAGCCCTAAACTTTTCAATAAGCTTTTCGGTTTGCTCTATTTGCTTTTGCTGATTTTTATGTGAGGCAAGTTGCTGTGTCCTAAGCTCCTCACGCAGCACCAAATATTTAGAATATGGTTTTGGATAATCATAAATTCTTCCTAACGAAATTTCGATGGTTCTATTGGTGACATTGTCCAAAAACATTTTATCATGGGACACAATAACTACAGCTCCTGAATAATTATTCAAAAATCCTTCTAACCAAATAATAGATTCTATATCCAAATGGTTTGTAGGCTCATCTAACAATAATATATCGTTATCCTGCAACAACAACTTAGCCAACTCAATACGCATGCGCCAACCTCCAGAAAACGTATCGGTTAACTTATTGAAGTCTTCTCTCTTAAATCCAAGACCTTGTAAAATCTTTTCTGTATCGCCCTGGTAGTTATAACCTCCTAAAATTTCATATTGGTGCTGGTATTCGTTAACATCGACCATAAGCTGATGATACCCGGCACTCTCATAATCGGTACGTTCGGCCAACTGCGTGTTTATCGCTTCCATTTTGATCTCCAATTGCTTAATTTCCGTAAAAGCTTCATAAGCTTCTTCCAAAACCGTTCTTCCTAAAACAAAATCTATATCTTGTTTTAAAAACCCTATATTAAGCTCTTTATCACCTGCAATCTGACCAGTATCGGGTTCCATTTCTTTCGCTAGAATTTTGAGCATTGTCGATTTACCAGCTCCATTCTTTCCAATAAGGCCAACTCTATCTCCATTACCTAACTTGAATGTTATATCCTCGAACAAATATTCGCCTTGAAATGAAATCGATAAATTATGAATGTTCATCATAGAAATGTAACTTATAATACAGAACTTTAATTATTAATATCTTATTTTTGCCCTGTAATTGCGCTTGCAAAAATACACAATTATTATGTTTAAAAAAGGAAGCAAATTATATAGCATATTAACTGGAACTTGCCCAAAGTGCCATGAAGAATCGATGTTTAAAAACAAGAATCCTTATATTCTTTCGGAGGCTTTAAGCATGAATGAAACATGTTCTAACTGTGGTACTAAATACAAAATAGAACCTTCTTTCTTTTACGGCTCTATGTATGTAAGCTACCCAGTAGGCATTGCTTTTGCAACGGCCGCATTCGTTATTTCCTTTTTTGTTTTTAAGGCTTCGCTAAGCGTTGTTTTTGCTTCAATAGTAGGCACATTAATAATTTTTATGCCGGTTATTTTGAGGCTTTCAAGAAATATATGGATCAACTTTTTTATGCATTACGACCAATCGCTTGCTAAAAAGCCTTAAGGATATATTATAATACGGTGTTCATCTTTATGCTCTTTTAAACCTGAACAGTTCTTAGCCTTAGAAACGGGTAATATCAATATCTTTTTCCAATGGTTTTCCGTGTTCAATAAAATTAAAAAGCTGTTCGGCTACATAGGGCGCAATCATAACCCCTCGTGTACCCAAACCATTTAAAACAAATAAATTTTTGTGCTTAGGGTGTACACCTACTAACGGACGCCGATCAATTACCGTGGGTCGTATCCCTGCTACTTGATTTACAACGTTATAGGAGCAACTTATTACTTTTTCCAATTTAGATAAGAGTTCTTCTTTTGCCTTATTGGTAACAGTATTGGTCTTGTCACTCCACTCATAAGTCGCTCCTACAATATACATATCCTTTCCTAACGGAATTAAAAACACACTACTCTTTAACACATAATCTATCTCTAGATCTGGTGCATGGATAACCAACAATTCGCCTTTTGTAGCCATTAAAGGCAGCTGATTAAAAAACGGATTACGAGCAAGCCCATAGCCTTCTGCAAACACAATGTGTTTTGCTTTTACTGTTTCGTATTGTATACCTCCCTCTTTTACTTCTAGGTCATCATGGTTGAATACATTATTGAAAAGCATTCCTTTCTCCTTTAAATCCTCCTTATATGCTTCTACCAACTGTTTAACATTAATGCGCCCCGTGTGAAGCACCTCTCCATAACCAAAGGGTGCTTCAATAGCTTTATTATTATTCTTAATGATATTTAATGAAAGATAACGACTCAGCAAAGGGTTATCGGAAGCCGCAAACCAATTGTTCTGCTCTTCCAGCGAAGTAAATTTTCGATAAACCGGTATTTTATAATCCAATTTAACTTTTAAATTTTCTTCAATACCATGGTACATTGGTAATGCTTTTTGCAACTGCTCATCACTTTTCCAAACAGGCGTAAACCGTTTTAGCACTACAGGATTGTATAGTCCTCCTGCTACAATAGAAGACTGTTGCGAACTGTTATCAAACACAACAAAGCTCTTATCATGTTTTCTTAACTGCTCACAAAAACTAATACCCGCCAGACCTACTCCTACTACTATATAATCTACTGTCATAACAGCGCGAAGATACTGATAATACCCATTTCTACTTTAAATTTATCCACAGAAAATGGGTTTCTATATGTCTTGTAATCAAAAAAAACGCCCACCGATGGTGAGCGTTTTATATTTTTAAGGCATGCAAAGTTTAATAAGTCCACATATCCAATTCGAAATCTCGAATTTTAGTTTTAATCCTATCGGACTCTAACAATTGCATCAAGGCATTTTGAGTAATATACTCATTTACTTTTCTATCTCCCTGTACGTTTTCTTCGGCATAAATATACCCATTAAAGCGTCTGGAGTTTAGGATATGATCGAATGAATAGGGCATGGAACTATTTTCGTTGTTAAACGCTTTTGCTTCATGCAGCACTTCCCTGACATCTGGGAAAAATATCCAGAATAACTCTACCAAATCAGGTTGCTCTTCGTCAATAAAATTAACATCGGGCGCTACGGGCGCAATACCCAACAAACGGTATTTCAGTTCTGCTTGACGCTTATCGAAATACCACACGCCTTTAACACGGTACTCAGCTATATCGGCGGCGGTTAACTCTCTTCTATCGATATATTCGGCAGATAATTCTTCACCTGCATTTAATTGTTCAATACCCATTTCTGTGGTATCAACTTTTACTAAAGCCGCTTGAATATCATCTAGCGTACGTTTAGTTCTAAAATAAGAATCGTCGTAAATGTTTTCTATTCTCCCGTTCTTGATGTTCTTCATTAATACATCGTACAAAGACCTCCTATTGCTTCCTATGTTATTTGTATCTATAGGATAATACAACGGGAAATTAGCACGCTCATCAAGGACTACTTTCTCCCAAACTATTTTAGAAAAAAGAACATCCCTATCGTCCACATAGCCATATTCCAAAGGTTTATCGTTATCGATCGCTTTTTGTGACTTTGTTCTTACTCCAATTTCTTCAGGGCTTTTAGCGTTAAGCAAATTTGCCTGCGCAAACATACCTGATACTGCAAAAACAGTAGTGGCTGTTAATAAAAAACGTTTCAACTTCATCTCTTTTAATTTTTAATTATTAGGATTAAAGACCCTTATTGCAAATCTTAAATCTTAATTTGTAAGTTCTATAAATACGGGCGATACTTTTTTAAGTATAACACTTACACCGCTCGCCTTAGCTTCAATATCAAATATTTGAACGCCTGAACCTCGCTTTGCCTTGCGTAAAGCCGATTTAGCTCTACTATCTAATTTATTACCATTTACATCAATGGTAGGTTGTCCAGGCACTTTAAATTTAAACCCGGTAACACGTAATGGCAATTCAAAATCGAAATCATCGAACTTAGCTCCAATGGTAGATATTTCAAGGCTTTGACGTTGCATTTTTAACGCGCCATCTTCGCCCCTTAATGTTCCTGTAGGTTTCGGCAAATCTTTAATTCTAAAGCTTGCTCTATCGCTCACTTTTTGGCCATCAGGCAACGTACCTGTAACATTAATGGTAACTTCTCTACCTTGTATTCTAGTAGCATCCATTATATACTTGCTCGTTCCAACTTTTGTTAAGCCTTGGGCACTAGCACTAATTTTATTATCGGATACACCTGCAAATGAAATAGTCATTGGGTTTTTAACGCCACGGTAAACCACATTCATTTTATCGGCTGATATGGTCGCCGCATTTGGTTTTGGAACGGTAGCAAATGATTGCGATACGGGCACTTCAATATCTTTACCATCTTGTGCAAAGATTAATTTACCTTCAATTTTATGCTCTCCAGCTGCCCCAGCATTTACTTTTAGTTTCACCTTACCGTCTTCAATAGTATATTGATTTTCGGTAAGCTTTCTACCATCTAATGTTAATTCAACGCGGTTAGGCTTTGTAGTAGCATCTTTACGTCCTAATACGATCTCACCATCAAACTCTTCGCCGTTAAAATAAGCTGATTTTGAAGTTTCCATCAAGGTCGTATAATTTGTCATAGATACTTCACTTGTAAGGGTCCCTTTTAACATGTTTGACAATACTTCAGACTCCGTTGTTTTAATATCGGCTTGAAGTTGTGTCATTTTAGTAAGTGAGGCTACTAAAGGAAATCCTTTGTAGTGGTGCTCTAACCAATCTACTGTTCCAGCTCCACGCTTTACTGGATCTGTTTTAAACTTCTTTTGCACATCTGCCACCACAGTTTCCATTCCTGGATTATTAGCTAAAATCTCAGCTACGCCATCTCTAAATGCCGCAAGTTGGTTCATAAACTCTTCGCCATCTGGTTTAAGTTTATCGCCTTTAAAAAAGTGCTCATCTAAATAGTCACCTTTATCCATGATTTCATAATCTGTTGGATCGTCGATCTTTGCTGTCATCTTCCCTTTTAAGTCTTCCAAATAACTATCGAAAGTTGTAGCTAGGGTATGTATTTGACTTGCTTTATCTTTTAAGGGCTCGTATTTGGCCGGCTGATCGATAGCTTGTTGTTCCAAACCTGCCATGAAAGCCGTATTACGTTCTGAAGCTGCTACGTTCGATTCGGTTAACTTTTCATTCATTAATCCAAATGCCGAAAGCACTTCCTTTGACATATTTAATGCTAGCATCGCTATAAATATTAAATACATCAGGTTGATCATTTTCTGTCTTGGTGATAAATTTCCTGCTGCCATGTCTAATTAGGTTTTGGTTAATTTTTGGGATAACCCCTAATTATTTTTTATTCATAGCAGACAGCATACCACCGTACACACCATTTAATGAAGATAGGTTTGACGCCAATGATTGCATTTGCTCTTTTAATTTAGCAGCATTTTCTACAGACTCTTCGTTAATAGATGCCTGACGGTTGATACTCTCCAACTGTACTTTATACAAACTGTTTAGAGACTCCATTTGAGCAGCAGCTAAAGATAATTCTTCTCCATACTTTCTAGTTGCTTCTAACGACTCTACTGTTGGGGAAATATTTTTTGCCGCTCCTTCAAAGTTTTTAATGCTATCGCCTAAGCTAGCCATTAATTCTCCATCTATTTTAGCGTCTTTTAATAATTCGTCTAGTTTTTTAGACAGCATGCCTTGAGCATCTTTGGGCTCTTTACTAGCTGCATCTCCTCCTGCCAATTCAGGGTATACTAACGACCAATCCAAATCATCATCTACCGGTTCGAATGCTGAGATCGCAAAAATTATTGCTTCTGTTACCAATCCAATAGTTAGCATTACATTACCTGTTAAAGGTCCAATTTCAAAATGAATAATCTTAAATAGTGCTCCAACGATTACGATTGAAGCGCCTAATCCATAAGCTAAATTCATAAACTTCTTACTTGCTCTTGACTGTGCCATAATTCTCGGTTTTTAATTTTTAAGTATGAATACTTAAGTAGGTTAATTAATAGTATTTATTTTAGATTTATTGTTACTTTTTAGAATTGTCGGTTACTTTTGTCCCCATGTAATCCTGTACCGTTCTAAAACCTATGTAACTTCTTGCTGAGTCTGCATATTCGTAATCTCGGGAGCTTACCTGTAAAAAGTAAGCAACATCTTTCCAAGATCCTCCCCTAACTACTTTACGCTGATTGTTATTATCGTTTACACTTGGATTGACAGTTGAAACGAATTCGTAAGATGATGGATCGTATGATGCATTCACCCATTCTGAAACGTTTCCTGCCATATTGTAGAGATTATAATCATTTGGTTCGTAAGATTTAGCCTCAACTGTATACAAGGCTTGGTCGGCAGCGTAATCACCTCGAACGGGCTTAAAATTTGCCATAAAACAACCTCTATCGTTTCTAGCATAAGGTCCTCCCCAAGGGAATGTTGCTGCTTGCAAACCACCTCTAGCTGCATATTCCCATTCTGCCTCAGATGGTAATCTGAATGAGTTTACAAAAGCTGTTCCTTTGGATTTTTGATAGGCATTCTTCCATAAAGTTCGCCATTGACAAAATGCCTTTGCTTGCTTCCAAGTAACGCCTACTACAGGATACTCCCCATAGGCATCATGCCAAAAATAATCATTGTGCATGGGTTCGTTATATGAATAAGCAAAATCCCGAATCCATGTTGTAGTATCTGGATACACTTCAATCTCTTCTTTAATTAACACATCCTTACGTGCTAAAGAACGGTTATGGGCTGCTTTTTGTATATCCATATAAGTATATTGGAACTTGAACTTTTTAACATCCCAAGTGCGTTGTCCATTATAAGACTCTTCAATTGGCAAGTACATGGTATCCATAACCTCGGCATAATACTCATCTGGATAGTCATTAATATCGAAAACCAAATCGATGTCCTTATTAAGCTTTCTACCTTCATATCCGGTAGGACCTAGACCACTATAATTTTCGAACATGTATTTTTCATATACAGTCATATTGGCTGTATCGGCATCTTTAAATGCATACTCGCCAATACCGCCATCATCGGGAGTCATCCCAACTTCATCTGCTAAAATAGCTAACTTTGTTCTTACTATAGAATCCCGAACCCAGTTAACAAATTGTCTGTATTCACTGTTTGTTATTTCTGTTTCATCCATATAAAAAGCACGAACAGTCACTGTTTTGGCTGGAGCATCATGAACACCTGCTAAATCATCATCGGCTTTACCCATAATAAACGCACCCCCTGGCACAAGCTCCATACCATAAGGCTTTTCCGGATGCCATTTTTTCCCTTTAACACCCACTAGTTCACCTCTATCTTTAGAGCCACAACTAGCTAGCAATGTCAATACTGTGGTTAATACTAAAAACTTCTTCATATCCATAAAAACTCGAGGTTAATTTATTTTAAGCTTCATTTGAGAGCGTAAACATATCTATATATTTTTTAAAAAACAACTTTTTACCTGAAAAATTTACATTTCATCGTGAAAAAACAGCATTTCACCGATAAAATAAGCACTTAAACCTGTAATCTTATTTAGACGCTATTCTTCCGAAATGCCTTATACCACCGCTCTGGGATTATATTGCTACAAGCATCTATATAATCTTGATGTGTGCAAGATAATAACGTATGTCTCTTTAATTTATTATTGACATCGGCTAAAAATGGTATTTCTATCCACCATCTTCCTGTTTTATTACTTTTATAAAATATCAATTCTTGGGAGTCTACTAAGGTAATAAATTTTTGATAGCTATTTTCATCGGCAAAGTCATCGTCCCTTACCCTAAGGTTAACACCTTCAATAAAATACCAAAGCATTTGCGAAACAAGCATAGCGGTCATCTCATCGTCCTTGGAAGGCTTATATTCGTAAATCCCCAAAGAAGTCACTTTATTGCTTATACCTGCATAACGTGCTATGGCACATATTTCTTTTCCATCTAAGCCATTGGGCGAGAATTTTTGATTTAAACTAACTTCTGATCCCTTTACCGAGTTCAAATCAATACTTACAATATTGGCATCACGAACAGCCGGTTCTACCAGCGAAATATCATTAGACACCTCCCCTAACCGATACGATTCGAAATACAACTGATCCATTAAATCTATCTCTTCTTGCGAATTGAAATAGGTTTGATAGCCAATAGTTGCATAATTAAACAAGTTGTAAGGTTCATCTAAAATAATCTTACCCACGAAGCTATTGTTTTTCATTGGTTTTGAAGAATCCCCCATATCAAACTTACAATCTACATTTACAATATTAACCATTGGGATTACATCGTCATAAGCACGGTACGTAGCATAGGTAAGGTCTTGTGTCCCTCCAATAATAACTGGTATAATATTAAGCTTTAATAAAGCCGAGACTATACTTTTTAAGGCAAAATAAGTATCTTCAACACGTTCTCCCTTTTCAATATCGCCTAAATCTGCAACAACCGAGCTCCAACTTCCAGGAAACAGGCCGTAGAACGATTTTCGGATTTCATTTAGGTTAAATTCTTCTCCTATATAATTAACATCATTCCTATTCTCTAACACACCTATAATAGCAATACCAACTGCATCTAAATCTGGAATGCCTTGATTTTTCGAATGAATTCTCAGCTTGCTCCCTAACGCTTGTGAAGACAACAAAGCGTTATGGGCCAACACTAAATCTGAAACAGGAGACAGAAAATTAAAATCCATATACTATTATTTCTTTTTCGCTGCTGCTTTTTTTCTTGTTTTCTTCTTAGGTTGATTTGCTTCTATTATAGCTTGGGCCTCTTCCAATGTCATTGCAGAGACATCAACTGTTTTTGGTAACTCGACCTTCACTTTTCCTTTAATAACATTATGCCTTCCCCATCTTGCCTTCTCAATACGTATACCTTCTTCTTCCCAATTATGCACAACTTTATCGATTTCCTTTTGGATTTTTGTCTCTATCAATTCAATTATATCGTCCTCCGACAAATTATCCCAATCGTATTTTTTATTGACATTAATGAACATATTGTTCCATTTTATAAATGGCCCAAAACGTCCTTTTCCTTTTTGAACAGGCAAATCCTTATACATATATATAGGCGCATCGGCTTTTTGCTTTTCCTTAATTAAATTGATCGCTTCATCAAGTTCTACACTCAACGGATCAACCCCTTTAGGAAGTGAAACAAACGCATTACCATATTTAACGTAAGGTCCAAAACGCCCATTGTTAACCTCAATTACCTCTCCTTCGTATGACCCTAGGTCTTTTGGAAGTTGAAATAAATCCATGGCTTCTTCGAAAGTAATGGTATTTAATTGCTGATCGGGACTTAAACTAGCGAACTGTGGTTTTTCTTCATCATCTACTGTACCTATTTGTACCATCGGTCCAAATTTACCCAAACGCACACTCACTTGCCTACCCGTCTTAGGATCTACCCCTAAAATACGCTCACCGGATTCCCTATCGGCATTTTCTTGAACATGCTCTACTTGCGGATGGAACTCTTTATAAAATTCTTCCATCATATTAGACCAGTCTACTTTACCTTCAGCAATATCATCAAAATCTGCTTCTACCTTAGCTGTAAAGTTATAATCTAAAATATGTTCAAAATGATTTACCAAAAAGTCGGTTACAATCATTCCGATATCTGTAGGCACAAGTTTTCCCTTATCCGATCCAACTTTTTCGGTTAACAATCTATCTTTTACCTCACCATTCTTTAATGTTAACTGAGCATACTTTCGTTCAACACCTTCAACGGTTCCTTTTTCTATATAGTTTCTATTTTGAATGGTAGAAATTGTGGGCGCATAAGTTGATGGACGACCGATACCAAGTTCTTCCAACTTCTTAACCAAAGAGGCTTCAGTGAATCTAGCTGGCGGTCTTGTATATCGCTCTGTTGCTGTAATATAGTTATTAATAAGCGCCTCATTAACCGACATTGCGGGAAGCATGCCTTCCTGTTCTTCGTTTTCGTCATCAGTACCTTCTAAATAGACTTTTAAAAATCCATCAAAAGTTATAACTTCTCCATTTGCCGTGAACGTCTCCTTATGCGAGGATGCACTAATTTTAACATTAGTACGTTCCAATTTTGCATCACTCATTTGCGATGCAATGGCTCGTTTCCATATTAAATCGTACAAACGCGCCTGATCCCTATCTATACTTATTGAACTTAATGAGAAATCTGTAGGACGTATAGCTTCGTGGGCCTCTTGTGCCCCTTTAGCTTTCCCTGTATAATTTCTTGGTTTGCTATACTCTGCCCCATATGTGCTTTCTATTTCTAACTGCGCCCCTTTTCGTGCTTCATCAGATAAATTTACACTATCTGTCCTCATATAAGTAATTAGACCAGCTTCATACAAACGTTGTGCAACGGTCATGGTTTTACTTACCGAAAAATATAATTTACGAGAAGCTTCCTGTTGTAACGTAGATGTCGTAAAAGGAGCTGCTGGCGATTTCTTAGCTGGCTTTTTCTCTAAATTAGAAACTTTAAAGGTTGCTACCCCATTCTTCTCCAAGAAGCTTTGAGCTTCTTCTTTTGTAGCAAAGTTCTTTGGTAATTTAGCTTTAAATGTTTGCCCTGCTTCGTTAGAGAACTCTGCATCGATACGATAAGAAGCCTCTGGCGTAAAACTCTGTATTTCGCGTTCACGTTCTACTATAAGCCTTACTGAGACCGATTGCACCCTTCCTGCAGACAAGCCTCCTTTCACTTTTCTCCATAATACCGGTGACAATTCGTACCCCACAATTCTATCTAAAACACGGCGTGCTTGTTGGGCATCTACTAAATCGTAATCAATACCTCTTGGATTCTCTATAGCTCTTTGAATGGCCGTTTTAGTAATTTCATGAAAAACAATCCGTTTGGTCTTCTCCTTATCCAATTTCAAGGCTTCTGCTAAATGCCAAGCAATAGCCTCTCCCTCTCGGTCCTCATCACTTGCTAACCAAACCATTTCGGCTTTCTTAGCTAAGTCTTTTAATTTTTTAACAACCGCTTTCTTATCTTTCGAAACTTCATACTTTGGTTTAAAGTCACCTTCTACATCAACTCCTAATTCTTTGGATGGTAAATCGGATATGTGCCCAAAACTAGACGCTACCGTATACTCTTTTCCTAAAAATTTCTCAATAGTTTTTGCCTTAGCAGGTGACTCAACAATCACTAAATTCTTCGCCATACTTCAATTTTTGGAGCTACAAATGTATATGAAAAAAAGTTTATCTGCTGCATTTTAAGGATTATCTGTTAAATTTTTCAACAAAAAAAGTCATACTTAACATTTAAAATGTAAGCTTTTGTGTTTAAATTTTAATCATAAGAACGCTTCTTGACTTTTCTCCATCCTTATGATTAATTCTGTTTAATTCTTCTCCACCAAACTTAACACATAAGCATATAAGAAAGACTAAATTTGATAGGACAAACCCTATTCTCTTAAAGCTTTATTAAATTTACAATTTTAAATATGACACTTTGTCACAAAGTACAAATTAATTGTATCTTTGCATACTTATTGACTGCTATCCGTTCAATACATTATGGAAAAGATTATAGAAGAAGAAAAACAAGGTCAATCACTTATCCTTGACCAACAAGAAGGGAATACGCGCAAGCTTTTTATTGAAAGCTATGGCTGCCAAATGAATTTTAGCGACAGTGAAATTGTAGCATCTATTCTGGCTAAAGAAGGATTCAATACAACACAGCATTTAGAAGAAGCCGATTTGGTTCTGGTAAATACCTGCTCTATTAGAGATAAAGCCGAACAGACCGTAAGAAAGCGACTTGAAAAATACAATGCTGTAAAAAAAATAAATCCTTCCATGAAAGTAGGTGTCTTAGGCTGTATGGCAGAACGCCTGAAAAACAAATTCTTGGAAGAAGAAAAAATTGTAGACCTAGTAGTAGGTCCAGATGCTTATAAAGATCTTCCTAATTTACTATCGGAAGTTGAAGAAGGCAGAAACGCCATAAATGTTATATTATCTAAAGAAGAAACCTATGGCGATGTTTCACCTGTACGCTTAAACAGCAATGGTGTTACCGCTTTTGTATCAATCACCCGTGGATGTGACAACATGTGCACCTTTTGTGTAGTTCCCTTTACCAGAGGGCGTGAACGCAGTCGCGACCCGCAAAGTATTTTAGAGGAAATAAACGATTTATGGAGCAAAGGGTTCAAAGAAGTTACCTTACTAGGCCAAAATGTCGATAGTTATTTATGGTATGGTGGTGGATTGAAAAAAGATTTCGAAAAAGCCAGTGATATACAGAAAGCTACGGCCACTAATTTTGCCAAACTTTTAGAACTATGTGCCCAAGCACATCCTAAAATGCGTTTTCGTTTCTCTACATCCAATCCTCAGGACATGACTATGGACGTTATAGAAACCATGGCTAAGTTCAATAACATTTGTAATTATATTCATTTACCGGTTCAAAGTGGTAGCAACCAAATACTCAAAGCGATGAATCGTCAACACACCAGAGAGGAGTATTTCGAGTTGATCGACAACATCAAGCGCCTTATACCGGACTGCGCTATTAGTCAGGATATGATTGCTGGATTCCCTACCGAAACGGAAGCCGACCACCAAGACACTTTAAGCCTTATGGAACATGTTAAATACGACTTTGGCTTTATGTTTGCTTATTCCGAAAGACCGGGCACACTAGCCGAACGTAAAATGGAAGACGATATTCCTGAAGACACTAAAAAGCGTCGCCTAAACGAGATCATTCAATTGCAACAAAAACATAGTTTATACCGCACCCAACAGCATCTTGGAAAAGTTGAAGAAGTACTTATTGAGAAAGCTTCAAAAAAATCGGATGTGCATTGGTCTGGACGCAACAGCCAAAACACCGTAGTCGTTTTTCCTAAAGAAAACTACAAAGTAGGTGATTTTGTAAACGTTAAAATAACCGACTGTACCAGTGCAACACTTATTGGGAAAGCTGTAGGGTATTCAGAAAACAATTAATAACAAAATAACAATACAATCACTGCTTTTGTGGTGAATAACGATATGGAATCTGTTCAAACTATTAAACAACGTTTTGGTATTATTGGTAATTCGCCAGTGCTTAACAGGGCCTTGGAAAAAGCCATTCAGGTAGCACCTACCGATATTTCGGTACTGGTAACCGGCGAAAGTGGTGTTGGTAAAGAAAGTATTCCAAAAATAATACATCAATTATCCCACAGAAAACACAATAAATACATTGCAGTTAACTGTGGTGCTATTCCCGAAGGCACTATCGACAGTGAACTTTTCGGGCACGAAAAAGGAGCTTTTACAGGAGCAACACAAACACGGCAAGGCTATTTTGAAGTGGCTGATGGGGGCACTATCTTTTTAGACGAAGTAGGTGAATTACCATTAACTACCCAAGTACGATTATTACGTGTTCTTGAAAATGGGGAGTTTATAAAAGTAGGATCCAGTAAAGTTCAAAAAACCAATGTACGTATTGTTGCTGCCACCAATGCAAACATGTACGAAGCCATCAATAAAGAAAAATTTCGTGAAGACCTCTATTATCGCCTCAGCACCGTAGACATCCACTTGCCTCCTTTACGGGAACGCCAAGAAGACATCCATTTACTTTTCAGAAAATTTGCAAGTGACTTTGCTTTAAAGTATAAAATGCCAACGATTAAATTAACAGACAATGCTGTTGATATTCTTTTAAAGCATAGATGGAGCGGTAACATCCGACAGTTACGTAACGTTGCCGAACAAGTTTCTGTATTAGAACAAAACAGGACCATTACTTCCCAAGTACTAAGAGGTTACTTACCAACAGCAGGAAGTAATTTACCGGCAGTAATTAAAACGTCCAAATCGGAAAGTGATTTTAGTAGTGAGCGTGAAATTTTATACAAAGTACTGTTCGATATGAAAAACGATCTGAACGACTTAAAAAAGCTCACAATGGAACTTATGAAAAGTGGCAGCGTTAAAGATGTTGAAAAAAGCCATGAAGGTTTAATCCAAAAAATTTATGGTAATGACGACGATGATGACGATACTTTTGAGGATTCTACCGAAGACACCGAAGTTTTATCCATCCCAGAACACACGTCAGTTCCCGAAGCTCTTGCAAATACTCTAGACAAATATCATTTTGCAGAAGAAATTGAAGAGGAAGAAACGCTATCTTTACAAGACAAAGAATTGGAATTAATAAAAAAATCTTTAGAGCGCCACAACGGAAAACGTAAATTAGCTGCCGCTGAACTAGGAATTAGTGAACGCACCTTATATAGAAAAATTAAACAATATGATCTTTAACAAATTGTAGGACAGTATTCTTTAACAGTGAAACCACAACAATATAAAAGCACAATCGTTAAAAGGTCATACCACTAAAGTACTGTAGAAGTATAAATCAAAAGATTAGGCGCTATCCTAAATTAATTAACTAAACTTGAAACCTTTGAAACATATAAAACACTTTCTTTTACTCTTTACCTTAGCAACCGTAAGCGGTTGTGGTTTTTATTCATTTACAGGGGCATCAATCCCTCCCGGGACGGAAACCTTTCAGGTAAATCGTTTTGAAAATAATGCCTTATTGGTAGAACCAGGTTTAGAACGTGATTTTAAACTAGCACTAGAAGACTTATTGCAAAACCAAACCAATTTAAATTTGGTACCTTCCAATGGCGATTTAGTATATGAAGGTGAAATTACGGATTATAGAATATCACCAACCACAGCAACATCTCAAAATACTGCTGCCCAGAATAGGTTAACCATAGCTGTTAAAATTCGTTTTTTCAATAGAAAGAATGAGGAAGACGATTTGGAACAAACGTTTTCATTCTTTTACGACTATCCCGGAAGCTCTCAGCTTATAGGAGCACAAAAAACAACAGCCATTGAAGAGATTTTTGAGCGCATCACTCAAGATGTTTTTAATGCTACACTCGCAAAATGGTAAATTAAAGGAAATAATGTTATTTTATACTAAGGACAATCTGGTTGTATTTTTAAAACACTAACAAAATAATTAATTTGGCATAGCCAATGAACAATACCGATTTCACATACCTACTCCAACAACCACAGACTGCAGCCGAGCAGCAAACCGAAGCATTGAAATCGATCATTGACGAGTTTCCTTATTTTCAATCAGCCAGAGCCATTTACCTTAAATGTTTAAAAAACACTGAAAGTTTTAAATACAATCAAGAATTAAAAACAACCGCCGCCTACACAACGGATAGAAGTATTTTATTTGACTTTATAACTTCTGAAATATTTATTCAAAATGAAGTTTCAAATTTCATAAAACAAGGTGTAGAGCGCATAAAAGATATTGATGTTGACGTCGAAGACATTTCTGTCGACAAAAAGGTTAGCCTAGACGACACCTTAAGACAGCAAATAAAAGAAACCACGGGCGTATTGGATCCTGCACTTTTTCAACCAAAAGTTCCCCGTCCTACATTGTTAGAAGACATCTCCCCCTCTGTTGAACCTACTTCGGAGAACACTCCTTCTCAAGACGCTACCGCGTCAAAAGTTCTTAAACTTGGAAGTCCCTTACAGTTTAATAAAAATGAGTCCCATTCATTTAATGAATGGTTAAAACTAACCCGGTACAAGCCCATACAAAGATCTGAGGAAAATTCCAATAAAACTGTTAACCAAACACCTTCGAGTCAATTGGAAAAAGCTAAAAAGTTTGAGTTAATAGATAAATTTATCAGTAAGAACCCTAAAATAAACCCGACTAAAACCAGTCCGCCAAAAGGTAATCTGGCAAAGGCACAAATGATACAGCCAGAGGCACTAATGACCGAGACATTGGCTCGTATTTATTTAGAACAAAAAAACTATAAAAAGGCAATTCAATCTTATAAAATATTAAGTTTGAAATATCCAGAAAAAAGTAGTTTCTTTGCAATCCAAATTAAAGCAGTAGAACAATTACAAGAACAAAATAATAAAGAACAATGAGTACGTTTACAATATTTTTAGCATTAATTGTTGTCGTAGCATTTTTACTAATTGTAGTAATAATGGTTCAAAACCCTAAAGGTGGTGGATTATCATCTTCTTTCGGCGGTGGAGGCACCCAACAGTTAGGTGGTGTAAAAAAGACAACAGACTTTTTAGATAAAAGCACATGGACATTAGCAACACTTTTGCTAGTACTAATTCTTTTATCGAATGTTGCTATTAACAGAGGTGGTGAAAATGGCGATTCGAAAGCATTAGACCAAGATGCAACGACTGCACAACCTTTACCAAATACTCCTGCCCAATCGGCAAATGATGCTGCAACAGTTAATGATACAGTTCAATAAAAAAGTGTCAAAAAAATAACAAAAAATGCCAACTTACTTAAGTTGGCATTTTTTGTTTCTGCAAGTTTGTCAGTTCCCAACTATTGGCACACTTTTAGAATAATGCAAAGGCATTAAACATAAAATTTAATTAATTTAAATATCATAACAAATGAGCTTAAACATTAAACCATTAGCAGATAGAGTTCTTATCGAACCTGCTGCCGCTGAAACAAAAACAGCATCGGGAATTATCATTCCAGATAACGCTAAAGAAAAACCACAAAAAGGCACCGTTGTAGCTGCCGGAAAAGGCACAAAAGATGAGCCTATAACTGTACAGGTTGGTGATACTGTTTTATATGGTAAATATGCAGGAACAGAGCTTAAACTTGAGGGTAAAGATTATTTAATCATGCGCGAAAGCGACATATTAGCAATCGTATAACATTGCTAAAAGCTATAAGCCCCAGGCTTTTAGCTCCAACTAAAATTAATTATTAACATTTAGCCAATAGCTACACGCTAAAGGCAAAAAGCAAAACATATAAAAATGGCAAAAGACATTAAATTTGACATAGAAGCCCGCGACGGCTTAAAACGTGGTGTAGACGCATTAGCAAATGCGGTAAAAGTAACCTTGGGGCCTAAAGGACGTAACGTTATTATTGGAAAAAGCTTTGGTGCACCTCAAGTAACTAAAGATGGTGTTTCTGTAGCTAAAGAAATCGAGCTAGAGAACGAACTAGAAAATATGGGAGCACAAATGGTAAAAGAAGTTGCTTCTAAAACCAATGATTTAGCTGGTGATGGTACTACTACCGCAACAGTTCTAGCCCAAGCAATTGTAAAAGAAGGTTTAAAAAACGTTGCTGCGGGAGCTAACCCAATGGATTTAAAACGTGGAATTGATAAAGCGGTAGAAGCCATTACCAATGACCTTGAAAAGCAATCGCAAGAAGTAGGCAACTCTTCAGAGAAAATCAAGCAAGTAGCTGCTATTTCTGCAAATAATGACGATACAATTGGAGAATTAATTGCCCAAGCTTTTGGAAAAGTAGGCAAAGAAGGTGTTATTACTGTTGAAGAGGCAAAAGGCATGGACACCTATGTAGATGTAGTTGAAGGTATGCAATTTGACAGAGGGTATTTATCACCTTACTTTGTTACCGATGCAGATAAAATGATTGCCGATTTGGAAAATCCATACATTTTATTGTTCGATAAAAAAATCTCAAACCTACAAGAGATCCTTCCTATTTTAGAGCCAGTAGCACAGTCTGGTCGTCCGTTATTGATAATTGCCGAAGATGTTGATGGTCAAGCACTGGCTACTCTAGTAGTTAACAAATTACGCGGTGGTCTTAAGATAGCAGCTGTAAAAGCTCCTGGTTTTGGCGACAGACGTAAAGCTATGCTAGAGGACATTGCTATTTTAACAGGTGGTACTGTAATTTCTGAAGAAAGAGGATTTACTTTAGAAAATGCTGATTTAAGCATGTTAGGTACTGCAGAAACAGTAACTATAGATAAAGATAACACAACTATTGTTAATGGTTCTGGTGATGCTGAAGCTATCAAAAGTCGCGTAAACCAAATTAAATCCCAAATTGAAACCACTACGTCTGATTACGATAAAGAAAAACTTCAAGAACGTTTAGCTAAATTAGCTGGAGGTGTAGCCGTACTTTATGTAGGAGCTGCAAGTGAAGTGGAGATGAAAGAAAAGAAAGACCGTGTTGATGATGCGCTTCACGCTACAAGAGCTGCCGTAGAAGAAGGTATAGTTTCTGGTGGAGGTGTTGCTTTAGTAAGAGCAAAATCGGTATTAGAAAATATAACTACCGAAAATATAGACGAAGTAACTGGCATTCAAATTGTGGCACGTGCAATTGAGTCTCCTTTACGTACTATCGTAGAAAATGCAGGTGGCGAAGGCAGTGTGGTAGTTGCTAAAGTAATGGAAGGTGAAGGTTCTTTTGGTTACGATGCTAAATCCGAAACTTATGTAGATATGCTAAAAGCAGGTATTATCGACCCTAAAAAGGTAACACGTATCGCTTTAGAAAATGCAGCTTCTGTTGCTGGTATGATCCTTACAACAGAGTGTGCCTTAGTAGACATTAAGGAAGATGCACCAGCTATGCCTCCAATGGGTGGCGGTGGCGGTATGCCAGGCATGATGTAATACCAAACCTTAAATAAATTAAAAGGCGCTTCAATCTTGACGATTGAAGCGCTTTTTTTTACACGCTAAATATTACTCTATAACATTCCAAACTATTTATAAAAATATTTGGAACAACATTTTTCTTCTGTTTAAAATGACTCCCTGATACCCTTAAAAAAATTAACAAATAGCAACAAATTGGTTTTATTGAACTTAACATCTTTCTTAATTATCGAATAGGCCTTACACATTTGGGCATGAACCGTCTTTGTAGAGATATTGAGACTTTCTGCAATTTCAACATATTTCATGTTATCGTACTTGCACATATTAAATATTTTTTTGCACTTTGGAGGCAACTTCTCAATAGCAACCTTAACTTGCTTAACACGTTCTCTATTAACCGCATCATCCTCTTGAATTGTTTCTAAAATTCGCTTATACCGCCATTCTTCCAATACAACTTGTTCCCGTTTCATTTTACGGTATTTATCAATATAAGTATTATATGCAGCAGTATATAAATATCCCTTTATGGAATATCGGGGATCAATCTTTTTTCTTGAATCCCATAATTTTATAAACGTGTCCTGAAGAATATCGTCTGTTTGAGAGCTATCTTTTGTAAAGCCATTAATAAAAATTTTCAGGCCTTCAACTTGTAGTTCATATAGCGCTCTAAAGGCCTTTTCATCCCCATTTTTAACAGCCTTAACAAGATCAGTTATTTCTTTTTTAGCCCCCATTAATTTGTTTGCGGTAAATGTATGTAAAAAAAAAAGAAAAAAAATAGTAGGCATTATTTAAAATGCGATCGTAATAGATAATATAAAGTAAACTTTTGTGAAAAAAAGAATAGAACATTTAATCTTCAAGCATTTTGACGAGCACCTTACGGATGAGGAAGCAAAAGAGCTCGTAGAGTGGATTGAAAATGGAAATCGTGAAAAATTCGACGCCTATACAGATTTAAATTTTTCAATTGAAAGTACAAAAAACGAAAAACATAGAGGTAATCCCTCATTATGGCAAAACATAACATCTGTCATAAACAATCCTAGACCAAAAGTAAAAAGTCTGCACTATTGGCGCTACATAGCAGCTGCCTCTGTCGTATTATTAGTTGCAGCAACTTTTTTAACAGATAAAACACCACCTCCAGCAATAGTAACTCCTACAAATCCGGATATCAACAAGAACATACTTATTGGTAGCGACAAAGCTACATTAACATTGGAAGATGGCTCTTCCATTGTTTTGGAAAAAGGAAAAAACTACACAACAGATAATATTAAGAGTAACGGTGAAAAAGTTACTTACAAATCTACCGGCAGCGACAAGGGAAACACAACTAAGGTTAGTTATAATTATTTAACAGTACCCAGGGGCGGTCAATTTTTTATAGAACTAGAAGACGGCACTTTAGTTTGGCTAAATTCCGAATCGCAGTTAAAATACCCAACCGTTTTTTTAACTGGAAAACCTCGTGAAGTTGAATTAATATACGGCGAAGCTTATTTTGATGTTTCTCCAAGCACAGAGCATCAGGGTGCTATATTTAAAGTACACACGAATGAACAGGAAGTAGAAGTCTTAGGCACAGAGTTTAACATTAAAGCTTACCAAGACGAAACTTTTATCTATACTACTCTGGTTGAAGGCAAAGTTCTTTTAGATAATAAAATCCAAAAGGAATTCCTAAACCCCAATCAACAGTTGGTTTTAAATAAAGAAACCAAGAACACTGTAATTAAGGAAGTAGATGTTAATTACGAAGTCTCATGGAAGGATGGCATATTTAGTTTTAAGAGTAAACCTTTAAAAGACATCATGAAAGTTCTATCGCGGTGGTACGATGTGGATTTTACGTTCTTAAACCCAAAACTTGAAACAATAAAATATATAGGGGCTTTAAACAAAGACCAAGAATTAGAAGAAATTTTATCAATTATTAAAAACACAAACTTTATAAATGCCTATGAAATAAAAGAAAATACAATACTTATAAAATAACGGAAAGTAAAAGGGAGCAAAGTTTTCGACTGTCCAAGGTAAAAACACTTTATCCCCCTTTTTAGAATTATTAACCAATTAATAAACTAGTATTAACCAACTAATAACATGCAAATTTATGGAAATTAAATCAACTAACGTTCTTTTTAATTTTAAAAAGAAACTCCTGTTAATCATGATGAGATCATTAATATTCCTATTCTGTAGTATGCTATTTAGCTTTACTCCAAACAATATTTTATCTCAAAACACAAAAATTATAATTGAAGCAGATAAAGTCTTGACGGTAGACGAAGTTTTTGAGCTTATAATGGACCAAACCAGCTTTAACTTCATTTATCAAGAAGACATGTTCAAGGATTTCCCAAAAGTACCTTTAAAAAAGGGCGTTATTGGCGCAAATCAGCTTTTACAAAAAAGCCTCGTTGACAAAGTATTCGATTTTAAATTTACCGATAGCAATACTATTGTATTAAAAGAGAAAAAACTAGAGCCTGTCGCGAATAATGAAGAAGAGCAACAAAATAACATTACGGGTACCGTTACCGACAATAGCGGTATGCCCTTGCCTGGCGTTAATATCATTAAGGCAGGAACATCTATAGGTACGCAAACCGATTTTGATGGTAATTATTCTATTCAGGCTAATGCAGGAGATGTTCTTGAGTTTTCGTATGTAGGCATGAAAACCCTACGGATTACCGTAGGTGATGATGACCAAATTAATGTAATCCTTAAAGAGGATGCCGCTAAACTAGAAGAAGTTGTAGTAACGGCTCTTGGTATTAAAAAAGAAAAAAAACGTATTGGGTATGCTACTCAAGAAGTTAAGGGAGAGGCCTTACAAAAAGTACAGACTGCCAATGTAGTAGAATCTTTAGCAGGTAAAGTAGCAGGAGTTACCATAGTTAATAATAGTGGGAACTTTTTTGGTGACCCTAAAGTGTTTTTGAGAGGAGAAAGACCGTTAATAGTAGTAAATGGAGTACCGCAACCTCAAAGTGATTTTTGGAACTTAAGTTCAGACGATATAGAGAATATCAATGTGCTAAAGGGTGGTGCAGCATCTGCGCTATACGGAGCTTTGGGTAAGAATGGAGCGATACAAATCACTATGAAATCTGGTAAAGGACAACAAGGAACAACAATTTCGTTTAACAGTTCAACAACGTTTCAGGCTGGTTTTCTCAGTATTCCAAAAGCACAAACACAATATGGCCCAGGTAATACGGGGCGCTACAGATTTGGAGGCGGACTTGCTGGCGGTGACGGCTTAACAGAAGGAGGACCAGTCAATGACTTCGATTATTCCATTTGGGGACCAAAATTTAACGGGCAGTTAATAGAACAGTACGATTCACCAATCGACCCTGTAACGGGTTATCGTATTCCTACACCTTGGGTATCCAGAGGTGAAGATAATTTAAGAAACTTTATAGAAACTGGATTAATTACATCGAATAACTTAACTATAACTTCGGGGTCAGATAAAGGAAGTTTTGTCGTTTCCAATACTTACAAATATGCAGAAGGACAAATTCCTGGGCAACGTCTAGACATCAACACCTTACGATTATCTGGCAATTTAAATGTGTCTGACGCAGTGTCTGTAGAAGCCTCTTTACAATATAACTATCAATATGCCGATAATAGAATCAGACCAAACTACGGACCAAGCTCTCCTATCTATTTATTATCACTTTGGGGTGGAGCACATTTTGATGTTAGGGATTTTAAGCATGTTTGGAAACCAGGTAAAGAAGGGATAGAGCAAGACTTCGTGGAAAACTGGCGATATAATAACCCCTATGCACTGGCTTACGCATGGAAACGCCCATGGACAAAAAATGACATTTTAACATTTGCTAAAGTAAACTTTAAAATTTCAGATCATTTAAGTGCTTATGTGCGTACCACTTTAAACTCTTACAACCTGGTTGATAACGAAGAGATTTCTAAAGGAATTTACGATTATTCAATTCCTGACAGAAATGGAAGATTTAGATATAGTAACAGACGCTTTTTCGAAAACAACACCGATTTTTTAATTACTTACAATAACAAGTTTTTTGGAGATGAATTTGAAGTTACAGCTAACATAGGGGGTAACCAACGTTTTGGCAGGGATGAGTTTGAGAGCGCTTCTACAACACAATTGATTATTCCAGAAGTGTTTACGTTAAGCAATTCTGTAGATCAGGTAACACCTAATAGTTCTAAATATGAAAAAGGGGTGTATAGTGCTTATACATCGGTAGATTTAGCATATCAAGATTGGTTATATTTTGGTTTTACAGGTAGAATTGACAACTCATCTACTTTAGTTCCTGGTAACGACAGTTTCTTTTACCCATCGGTATACACCAGTTTTGTGGCTAGTGAATTATTCGATCTTCCAGAAGTGATTAGCTTTTTAAAGCTTAGAAGTTCTTGGTCGAAAGTTGGGGATGATTACTTATTTGGTGGCAACATCAGCAACACCTATGAGGCTTTTAATTCGTATGGTAGAGGTAGAACAAGAAATGTTCCTACTGCTAATTTTCCAGGGCTTTTAGAAAACCCACTTTTAGAGCCTTCATTCAATACAGCAATGGAAGTAGGTGTCGAAATGAAACTGTTTAATGGTCGTTTTGGAATTGATTTTTCATATTTTGAAAACACTAACGGTCCTGCTATATATAGTCAAGATTTTTCTCTGGCATCGGGCTGGAATGGTATCCGATTTAATGGTAGGGAAACCCAGCGTAGGGGAATGGATTTTTCTATAACAGGTACGCCTATACAAACAGCTGATTTTAAATGGACCAGTATGTTTAACTTCGCAAAGTTTAAAGACTATCTAACCAAACTCCCCCCATTACCAGACGGTACACCTGTTCTAAATGAGGGTAATACTAAAGTTGGTGATGAGCTAGGCCATTACTGGTACCCTGTATGGGAACGTGTTCCCGACGGAGAGTATGCTGGACAGCATATTATAAATGCAGACGGAAGAGCTCGCATAACACCATACAATGTAGACACTGGAGCTGAAAACCCTGATTTTGAAGCCAGTATAAATAACACATTTACTTATAAAAACTTTACACTAAACTTTTTATTAGCTGGACGTTTTGGCGGTATTACACAAGACGAATATGATTATGATTTATGGAGAACGGGCTCTCATCCAGATGCTGTACATCCAGAAAGGGAACTCTCTAATATCGCTTATGTAAACGGTACAGATCCCAGAACCATGCAAATACCAGGTGTGGCTATTGTTTCTGGAGATGTAACCTATGATGATTTTGGTAATATTTTAGAAGACACAAGGGTATTTGAGCCCAGTACATACAAACTAGATTACCAAACTTGGGCATCTCGCTATGCAGGCGCATGGCAAAACCTAATTAAAGAAAGAACGTTCTTAAAATTAAGGGAAGTATCTATAAGTTATAATTTCCCAAAATCCATATTAGATAAAACATTCATGAAAACGGCTTCAATATCGATTATTGGAAGGGATTTGTGGTATTGGTCTAAAGATAAATCTTACATCGATTTTGACGCATGGACCTATGACAGTGATAGAGATGTTGATCTGCAACTGCCAACACCAAGATCTTTTGGATTTAATTTAAACTTCACATTTTAAAACTAGTAGTCATGAAGAAAAAAACAATATTAAAAATAGCCGTTTGTTTTTGTTTATTTGGAACAATGCTTAGTTGCTTGGATGATTTTGATGAATTGAGAGAGAACCCCAACGCACCAAGATCGGTACCAGCAAGTTTAATTTTCACAAACTTAACACCCCAACCTACACCATCTTTTACTGGAACTTATGAGGACATGCAATACCATACATGGATTGCTACTGATAACACCAGTGTTCCTGGTTTTACCAACGTTATTGGTGGAGACTTTGGAAACTATGCGAGTTTAAGAAATGTAGACAAAATGGTTGAAGAAGCCGAAAAAACGAATAGCCAAGAGTATATTATATTGGCTAAGTTTTATCGGGCTCGATTTTACTTAGAAATGACCCGGCGCATGGGAGATATACCATTTTCTGAATCTTTAAAAGGTGTAGATAATCCACAACCAAAATATGATTCTCAAAAATCAGTATATATCCAATGTTTAAAATGGCTAGACGAAGCAAATACAGAGTTGGGAGACTTTATAGCTACCAATCCTGCTGCGACCTTAGATGGTGATTTGTATTTTAATGGCAATTTAAAACAATGGCAAAAGCTAATTAACGTATATACACTTAGAATATTAGTCTCTTTAAGCAAAAAAGCCAATGATAGTGACGTTAATGTGCAAGGACGTTTTGCGGCTATAATTGGAAACCCTAGTAAGTATCCATTAATGACAGGGCTTTCAGATAACGCTATGTTTGAGTATAGTGGTGAAGAAGGCTTTAAACAAAGTTACCAGCCCGAACAGGCGGTTTATAAGGATGCTGTGGTTTATGCCAGTACATACATAGATTTATTAAAAGGTAAAGAAGACCCTCGTTTAATGGTGGTTGCAGACCCTACAAAAGATGCCTTAGATGAAGGAGCCGATGAGGCTACGGTTAGGGCTGATTTTGATTCTTATGAAGGTGCAGATATTTCTGCTGCAGGGTCAGAGAGCTCTTCAAGAAAACTAGACGGCGATTTTTCGTTTCCAAACGAAGATAAGTATTGGAATTTTGTTGGGCAACCTGGAATTTGGATGAGCTATTGGGAACAAGAGTTCTGTATTGCGGAAGCAGCCCATCGGGGTTGGATCTCTGCAAATGCTGCCGATCATTATAATAATGCCATTACAGCTTCTATGGAATGGTATGGGGTTGAATCTGATAAGATTGCAGATTACATTGCCAATAGGCAGCCTTATATTACTGGTGATGCTGGGTTAACACGATTATTAGAACAAAAATACATTGCCTTTGCCGAAAATTCAGGCAAAGAATCTCTTTTTACCTATCGCAGAACGGGAGTCCCCAATTTTATATTTTCAAGTTTTAATGGTTTAGACCCTAGCTTAGGTGAAAAGTACCCGGTACGTGGATCTTATCCTTCATCAGAGCGTGATAATAATTTTTCGAATTATAATGCGGCTTTAATTTCCCAATTTGGTTCAGAAAACAATGATGTAGACCAAGTAATTTGGTTGTTGCAAGATTAATTTTAATTAAAACAAACGTTATAATGAAAAACATATATTTATTAAAGCATATTAAAAATATAGCATTCTTATTGTTTGGAGCACTACTCCTTGTTATAAGTGGGTGTAATGAGGATGAGCAAGGGTTTACGGACGATAGATATTTAACTAATTTTGAATATTATATAGACCATACAAATCCTTTAACAGGAGTGGCATATACCGAAGAAGAGTTAGCAGCAAAAACTTACGACCCAAGGGAATATGAAGAATATGCCGAAGGACAACCCGTAGAGCTAACCTTAGTATCTAAGAAAATGCCATCGTCGGTTAAAATCCTTTTAGGAACCGATTTCTCGGAGATTTCTAGTTTAACAAGTTTTTCTCAAGATGGGGAATGGTATAAATCAGAAAATTTTTCTTCAAGTTTAGAGAATTTAGGACTACTAGAAATAGGAGACAAAACAACCCTTGCAGTTAGGATTGAATTCACCGATGGTTCTATAGGAGCGGTAGATTTTAGAATTAAACGCGTTAAGTTTTTCGACCCTAATGCTATTATAGATACATTCGTATACTTAAAAAAGAGCACAGGAGAAACCATACCACTTCGAATCGACGAAAATGTAACATCTAGAACACCTAATGCACAATATGGAAATATTGTAGAATTTGATGGTGCTTCAAATAAAGTGGAGGTTACCGATAATGCAGCTATTGCTTTTAGACATGATAGTGATTATTCTATAGGTTTCTATGTGAATACCACTTCTACGGATAGTGATCCCGTAATGGTAGGCGATCAGGATTGGGGTAGTTCTTATAATCCCGGTCTAACCATTGCCCATCGTGGAGATAATTGGCGTGTAGCCAGAGCTGATGGCACTAATAGAGCCGATATTAATCATACTGGAGCGTATAATGATGGTGATTGGCACTTTTTGATGGTAACTTTTGACAGAGATGGTAGCATGACCATGTATCAAGATGGTGTTTCAGTAGCAAGCGCAGATATGTCAACTGTTGGTGGAGCTGATAGCGGTGCTAACTTGTTTATTGGACAAGACGGCACAGGTAACTACGGACAGTATTTTGAAGGAAAAATAGGCAATGTTTATATTTATGACTACGCATTGACTGCCGATCAAGTAGCAGGTATTTCCACTCCATTAACTGGAGTTCAGTTAAAAACACAGGATGGTGTAATAAAGAATGTAAACGTTACCAACTCTGGAGCAACAGAAACCTTTGAGGAGAACAGGTTTACCTATGAATTTGAAGGCGGAACAAATGTAACCATATTAGATCCTCTTGATTTTGTGGCTAGTGATGACTTTAGTTTTTCATTTTGGACAAAGTATACCGATATGTCTAGTGATCCTTGTTTTATGGGGAATAAAGATTGGGGAAGTGGAGGAAACCCCGGATTTTGTGTATACTATGGTAGTGGTAAAGTTGGGTTAAATACAGCCGGGAGTGATTCTTCAACGCGATCTGACGCTTTATCAACAAATGCGGCTAACGATGATGCATGGCATTTGGTTGCAGTTACCTTAGACAGAGATGGTGTAGCAACAATATATATTGATGGTAAATCTGAAGGAACTGTTAATATATCTACCGTAGACGACCTTACAACTGGAATGCCTTGGCGTATTGGAAATGAAGGTACTGGTAGCTATACCGATTGGATTGGTAAGATAGCTGATGTTGTGATTTACGATTATGTTTTAGCAGAGGATGATATCAAAAAACTAATAAATTAATAAATACGTTGAGTTTGAGTTAGTTTTAAGAGGAGTGTATTGAGTTATTATACTCCTCTTATTTTTTTGGTGTCACAAATTTTGTGTTATGAAATACCCATTAACAAAAAGTTGCAAACCCAACCGAAATCGAAGATTCACGAACACCTTTGAAAAACGATTATTAACGATGTGAATAATTACATCTGCCCCATGAAAATCAATAAATATAAACAGATGAAACATGCTTTTTTTATAATATCATTTTTTTTATTTGGGTCATCTCTTGTTTTTTCCCAATCTGGTTGTAAAATTAAATTAGAAGCAATAAGCTCTGACTATACTGGCGATTGTAAAAATGGCTACGCCCACGGTATAGGAGTGGCCAAAGGGAAAGAAGACAGCTATTCTGGAGCCTTTAAAAAAGGCTTTCCCCATGGTCTGGGCAATTACAATTGGGGAAATGGAAATACCTATAAAGGCCAGTTTAATAAAGGTAAAATGGACGGACAAGGTGCATTGACCATTAAAAAAACTGATGGCTCCGAAGAGCTAAAAAAAGGTTATTTTAAAAATAACGAATACATCGGCTTATATAAATATCCCTATCTAGTAAGGTCTAAAAGGGAAATAAGAAGCGTTGTTCTCCAAGAAGATCCAAGCAAACTACATGGCGATTTATATCGCATTACTATTAAAGTTAAAAGTGGCGGTATAAATGTAACACCTCACATTATGGTAACCGATGAAAATGGTACCAATTACAGTAATGGCGTCATGCAAAATGTAATGTACCCTTGCAAAAAAATTGAAATATCCTTTAACCATGAAAGCTATTCCTGTCGGATCATGTTAGATGTCTATAAAAAAGGAAATTGGATTGTAGAGATTACAATTTAAAGTAGTTTAGGTAAAAATATCAATTAAAAAATAAACAAATTGAGATGAAGAAATGGATTAATTTAAAACTAGTGCTACTAGTACTAACTGTTATAAACTGTAGCAAGGCTAGTAGTGACGATACAGGTGTTCCTGTAGATCCGCCCGAATCAAAAACACAAAAGAAAGTCTTGTTAATTGGCATTGACGGTTGCAGACCAGATGCGCTAACAGAAGCAAGCACCCCCAACCTAGATGCCTTAATGGCTAATGGCACCTTTTCATTAGATGCCAGGAATACAAAGACCACCTCAAGTGGGCCTGGTTGGTCTGCTATGCTAACAGGAGTATGGGAAGGCAAACATGGCGTAACCGATAATTCCTTTAATGGTGCCAATTTTTCTAATTACCCACACTTCTTTAAATACATAGAAGAAAACAACACGGCCAACCGAACCGTATCCATTTCGCAATGGCACCCTATAAACAATAACATTGTACTTAACCATGCAGATGTTACTATTAATACACAAGACTTAACTTCGGACGTAAAAAACAAAGCCATTGCCGAACTGGCATCAGACGACTTAACAGCTTTATTTGTTCATTTTGACGATGTAGATCACGCAGGTCACAGCACTGGATTCAGTCCTACAAACCCTAATTATTTAAATGCGATAGAAACCGTAGATAATGCCATAGGAAGTGTTATATCGGCTTTAAAAACACGTTCTAATTACAGTAAAGAAGATTGGCTCATACTTGTAAGTACCGATCATGGCGGGATAGGAACCAGCCACGGCGGAAACAGTGAAGAAGAACGTACCATATTTGTAATTGCAAGCGGCGATGCCATACCTCAAAAAGAAATTGTTAAAACGACAACACAATCAACAATCCCCCCTGCCGAAAACTGTTTAGAAAGCACAACAGAACTTTGGTTTGATGGCAGCTCAAATATTACAATACCAAATAACACCGCACATAGTTTTGGAAATTCTCAAGATTTTTCAATTGAATGTCGCTTTAGATCGAATGCCCCTAATGATGTAAGCATTCTTGCAAAAAAAGATTGGGATAGCGGCTTATTCCCTGGTTATGTATTTTCATTTAAACCAAGCTCCAGAAAGTTTAAAGTAAATATAGGCGATGGCACTAATAGAGTAGATGTTGAAACTGAAGAGATAACAGACAACAAATGGCACACAATAAGTGCTACATTCGACCGCGACGGTATGCTTCATGTATATGTGGATGGCGCTTTAAAAAACAGTGCTTCTATCTCTAATATTAACAATATAGACAACACACTACCATTTACCATAGGTACCGATGGAAACGGAGCCTACGGATATACTGGTTATATTTCCGAAGTTAGGATTTTCAATACACTTTTAAGTGCTGATGACATTGATAATTGGAAATGTAAAGTTTTAGATAACACCCATGCCAAATACGCTAATTTACAAGGGCATTGGAAGTTAACAGAAGGTACAGGTACCTTAATTAGTGATGTTAGTCCCAACTTAGCTCATGGTACATTAACCGGAGGTATTTGGAAAGACGCAACTGTAAGCGAAATTATAGATACTTACAATTATGATAATACTCCCAGAACGGTCGATGTTGCCGTAACAGCTTTAAGTCACTTGTGTATTCCTATTATACTCGAATGGGGTTTAGAAGGAAGCACGATTATCGATTCAAATTGTGACTAATAAATGTAATGTTTATTCAATTTTCTGATTTAAGGTCGAGCCCAAGTAATTTATAATTGAGATACCCTGAAATTCTCTATTTTCATATGATTGTTAACCGTTCTGAATCCAAAATACCCCTTTAAATAGGGGTTTGGGTCATTTATTTCAAAAATAATTGTACCATCCCTTTTGTAGATTGTATGGTAACCATCAATTAAAATTTCGATATGCATTTTTTTATTGGCCGTGATCATATATTTTTTATCGGACAAATCATGTTCGGACAATAAGGGTCGATTTACATTCCCATTATACCTTCTAAACCTTGTTTTGCTGTTATTATGTCCACCATATCCAACATAGTATAACTTCAAATGATGATAATTAGGAAAATGACCTGCACGCTGTTTTGATTCTTTAAAAAAATTGTCCGGATGCTTAGGGTCGTTAGCCATCCAAAAGCAATTCAAATCTGACACCCTATCACATGGGCCTCCATTGTCAATAACGGTAACATCATAAGTAATTTTAATACTGGTTTCTAATTTGTTTTTAAACCATACAGTACATCCCTTGGCATCGATAATTTCCATAAAATCACCATTGAAGATTACTTTCCCTCCGGGTTGTTGCTCTATAATCCAATTATCTTCCTGTAAAACATTTTCATACGTTATGCGCTCTTGTGCATAGCCATAATTTAATACTAAAGAAAATGTGATAAAGAAAGTTAGTACTAAACAAAACTTTATTTTAAGAAGCATTTTTCTGAAATTTAATTTAATCTTTATCTCTCCTTTCATGATTTAACAAAAAACTTATTGTTATTCAACTTTAGGTTTAAACATAGTAAAACTTAAACCTTTTCTAGCCTCCATTAATGCCGCCCGCAATGCTTCTGTTTTTTCGGGGTAATCTTTTGCGATATTATTTTGCTCTTCAGGATCCTCCTCCAAATTGTACAACTGCGGAGCAACTTCAAAGCCAGTTTCAATAATTGGTCCCCAGGGAACCAGCTTAGGCCCCTCCAAGGGTTCAATATATTTCCAATGTCCTTTTATGTAAGACAATGGCCCTGCAAAACTTTCTTGAATCAAGGTTTCTCTACCTTTCTTATCATCTCCCCTTAAAGTAGCCAACTGATCTTGACTATCTATATTCTTATACCCCGAAATATCTACACCTGCAAGTTTGCCCAGCGATTTAAAAAAATCGATTTGACTAAACATGGCTTTGGAAACCATTCCTTTTGCTTTTCCATCTGGCCATTTAACGATCAACGGTATTTTGGAACCACCTTCAAGAGCACTGTATTTACCACCTCGTAAATTTCCAGCTGGTTTATGCCCTCCAAGAAGTTCACGCGCTTGGTCATGATAACCATCATCCACTACTGGACCATTATCACTCGAAAAAATGATAACAGTTTTTCCCAATAGGTTTTGTGATTTTAATTGGGAAACAATTTGCTTTACGGTCCAATCTAATTGTAAAATAACATCGCCTCTTGGCCCCATGCCACTTTTCCCTTGGAACATAGCATTTGCTACTCGCGGTACATGTATGTCATGTGTTGAAAGGAAAAGAAAGAAAGGCGCCTCTTTGTTGGTATTTATAAAATCAACCGATTTTTTCACTAATTCCTGGGCTATGGTCTCATCGTCCCAAAGTGCCGCTTTTCCACCTTCCATAAACCCTATACGACTAATGCCATTTACAATAGTATTAGCATGGCCTTGTGACGGTTTTACTTTTAATAATTCAGGGTTTTCAGAACCTGTTGGCCAGTTTCCTATCTTTTCTTTGTAGTTTACTTGAATAGGGTCGGAAGGGTCCAGATTTACAATATTGTGGTTTTCTACATAAACACAGGGCACCCTATCACCCGTTGCTGGAATGAGGAACGAATAATCAAAACCTATCTCTAGTGGTCCTGGTTTAATATCACCATTCCAATCGGGACCTTCCTTACCTCCTAGGCCCAAATGCCATTTCCCTACAACGCCTGTTTTATAACCTACAGACTGCAATATGGAAGCTAACGTAGGTTTTGATGTATCAAATAAAAGCGGTTGATCACCAGACGCAATGCTGTTGCCTTTTTGTCTCCATGCATAAACACCCGTTAATAAAGAATATCGTGATGGCGTACAAGTTGCCGCCGTGGCATAGGCATTGCTAAAGGTAATACCTTCTTTAGCAAGCGCATCGATTGCCGGGGTTTGAATGGCTGTTGCACCATAGGCACTTACATCTCCATAACCAAGATCGTCGGCATAAATCATGACAATATTAGGCTTCTTTAGTGCTTTTGAAAGTTTCTCTTTTTCGGAGGATGTATTTTTACATCCTATAACCGTTAATATTAAAAAAGGGAGTACTATTGAGTAACTTCTAATCATTTTTATCGTTTTTAATATATTATTTTATGTGATAATTGCAGCTATATAAAAGATTAATCCCATTTATAACCCTCAGGTACTTCTTCTAATAGTGCTGGTCCATAATCTATACCCAATGCTGTTAACAACGGATATTTTTGTTTGACTTTACCATAAAATGTTTCAAAATCCAACCTTGCTCCTTTATGCCACATTTGCTCTGCCAATGAAAATAATCGAGGAAACACACGTTGATCTATCATATGTTCCAAGACATACCAATCTGTCCAAATGCAAGCGCCCATACCTAATACCAATTCATCTGGGTTTTCTAAATCGCTAGTGTTATCTTCATAGGTCTTTTTTATATCGAATGTTCTATTCTCTTTATATCTAGACCAAGGCACCAAGGGAAAATTAAGGTAGGTATACTGATTGGTGTTACAAATTACGGGATGCCCTCTTTTAATAGCATTCTTTAAAGCTAAGTCTCCATGCCCTCTGGAATTCCACCATTGAATAACTACATTATCAGGTAGTATAGTGCCTTCATTATAAACCACATCACCCCAAAAAATAACTTTTTTCCCTTTTGTTTTCATATAATTAGCCAAACGGGATGAAAAATAAAGCTGAAGATCGTGTGAATCGTTTAAATGTTCTTCTTCTATCTTTTTTAAACAGTTTGGACATTTGTCCCAATTTGCTTTTGGGGCTTCGTCACCACCTAGGTGGATGTATTTAGAGGGGAATAATTCGCTAACCTCATCGAGTATATCTTCAATAAAGGCATAAGTGCTTTCTTTTCCTCCACAGAATAAATTTGGAGAAAAGCCCATAACGGTTTCCGGAGCTTTGCCAAAGCATGTCATTTCTGGATAGGCTATCAAAGCCGCTTCAGAATGGCCAGGCACATCTATTTCGGGAACGACCATGATATGTAGTTTTTTGGCATAGGCAACAATATCGCGTATCTCGTCTTGGGTATAATAACCTTGTTGCTCTTTGCCTGTTGCCACTTTCGATCCTACTTCAGCAAGTTTTGGGTATTTTTTGATTTCAATACGCCATCCTTGACCCTCTGTAAGATGCCAATGGAACACGTTTATCTTCATCATGGCCATATAATCTAAATAACGCTTGATGAACTGCGGTGTTTGGTATTGCCTGCCCGAATCGATCATAAAGCTTCTCCAACTGTATTTTGGCTGGTCGATAATTTCAGTTCCATCAATTGTAAAGTCTTTTAAGTTAAAGGCTTTTCCGGTCTGCACTTCCACTGGCAATAATTGGAAGAAGCTTTGTATCCCGTAAAAGATTCCAGCATCAGTACTAGAAGATATGCTTATACCAGCTTTATCCACTTGTAGCCCATAGCCTTCTTCCCCAAAACGCTCTATGTCTCCTTTACACTTCAATACGATGTCTCCTATATTTGATTGCTCTTTTTCTATGTGAACATATTTACCTAACTTTTCCTCCAACCATAAGGCAGATTGTAAACAATTGCCATCATATGCCAACTTCAGGGAAGCTTTAAATTCAAATCTTGAACCCAAGGGCTTTATCCCCATTGGTGTTGGTAAAATAGTCTGGGCTAAAGATGTGTTTAGACAACATAAAGAAAGGGTGATGAGGTAAATTGCTTTTAATTTCATAAAATATTCGTGATTTTATTATAAACTTGAGTTTCTATTATTACGCTTAAAATCTATTATTTAAAATTATGCTCAGAGTCATTTTTACCATCAATGAGTGGTTTAATACTTTTTCCTAATAAACCATTAAGAACAGGAAATCTCGCAAAGTCCAAAATTGTAGATTTCACTTTGCTTACATGAAATTAAACCAATAGCAAAAAGAAAAAATGAAATTATTTGACTCTGCCCCATAACTATAGCTTCTCCAACTTTAATTTTTTAGAAAAACCGTTTACACACTCTAAAGTAATGCGTGTACTATCACCAGAATTATCTATAACCATTGTTGCCTCCTTGTCAATCGCATTCCATTTGCCTTCCAATGTTATGGTAAGCAGTACAGGTGTGCTATAATTTTTATACTTACCTTTTTCGTTAACTGGGAAATTCAAATCGGGCTGTACTGCGCTGATGGTTAAATTATCCGAGGTACCCCTACGGATCATAACCAAAGAAGGCTCCGATACTTCTTTTAACAAATCATTTTGCAAACTTTTATTTGCTTCAAAGACCACATATCCTGTAGTATTTGTTTCATTATCCAAGACAATATGAGCTATACTATCTGCTCTTAAAATAGTATATGAATTATCATTTAACGCTGTTTTCCCAAAGTGTTTCAAATCATCTTCGTTCAAACTCGGATAAATAACATATTGGTAATTTGCCTGTTGCGGCGACTTACCATGATCTATCCAGGCAGCTGCATAGTCTCCTTTTGTCCCTTTAACGCCTTTGCCCTTAGGATTCATTTTTCCCGTACGGAGAGAGTATTTATTATGATAGGAATACTGCTCCTCTTTTTTAATTTGTACTAGGGTATTGGACAAGACAAAATACCCATTTCTATATGGATCTATTAGCCACTGTCCTGATTTAACATTTGGTATTAATTCTGTTTTATAAGGAAACTTTGTAATCGTTCCTGATGATGTATAGACAGGCGCTTTCGTATTTTCTAAAAACGATTGAAATAAAGTTGTTTGCGTAGGGTTCTCGGTATCAATACTAGAAATATCCGTTCCAATACAAATTAATTTACTTCCATAAGAGAACACCGATTTCTTTGCCTTTAATTTTCCTGGAAAACCAACTTTAGTTTCTGGTCCATCTGCATTCGATCCTTTTCCTTCGTTAAGGATCATTCCAAAAACACCATTCTCATCCAGTTCGACAGCTCCGGCAAAAGTCTCATCAGACCTAAACATGATAAGAGGCATTTCGGTTTCCAATTGTTCAAAGGGTAAGTAAATAATAGTTCCTCCCGGATAGCGATTCCAATCCCATCCCTCCTGGCGAAAACCACTTCCTTCTTCTCCTTTACTGTTTAATAATTGTATGGTTCCGTTTGCCGGATACCTGCCATACCTGTTCTCATCCACATAAATTTCGGATGCCCAAACATACTTGCTATAGCCTTTAATAATAGCTGCCCAATTAGACCTCCTGTGTATAGACGTTGCCGCATAGGGTAATGTATAATATCCAGACAAGCGCTCTTTTTGTATACCATTAACGTTGGTGAAAAGTGCACTGTTAAGCATATCGTCCTTTCCCCAAAGCCTTAAATAGGCAGCTGCAACCTCTTTATCAATTTTTGAAGTCCCTTTAGGGTTTCCTGAATGAGCCATTAACAAATATTGCTCCTTTAAGTCCTTTATACCGTTATTTTCCAAAGGATGTCTGCCCGCATTACCAAATCCCCAATTGTACAATTGACAATACACACGTGTCTTTAAAAATGCATTTTTAAAATTTCTGTGCCCTTCTGTTTTGATACGAAATCTGGTTCCCGATAGCGTTCTAATAATTTTAGGAACCGATCGGAAAGCACCTATGCCATAGGCTGGATAATGCCCGTTGTGATGCCAAGACGTCCCATCTACTTTAAATCCCCATTCTTCATTTTGTTGCGCTAAAACAACCGATATATAGTTGGAATAGGCTTTTAGTAATGCGGCTTGTTTTTCTTGACTATCAAACAAAAAAATCAACATTAAGTGGTAGTAGGATTGTGTGTTTAAGTAATCAATATTTACATGAAATTCTTTTTCATCTCCTAGCACCATTCCTAGGTTAAACAACCAATGTAGACTTGCTCCTACATCGTTTAGCAAACCTTCCTTAAATAGCAACTGTCGCATCGTAAAGAAGGCTTCGGTAATGTCCCTAACACTATATCCTATATGATGCCTAGTCCCTCCGGAAGTTCCCGCCTGCCAACCTTGATCTAAATAATACCTAGTCCCTGTTAAAAACATTGTTTCAATTTCCTTTTTTTCTTCAGGGTTGGCCCTATCGTGAAAATTAGCCAGTTTTTTTAATACCTTTCCAAGATCTTGAACTTTATTAAACTTCGTTCCTTGTTGCTTTTTATCTATGTATTCCTGTTTTAATTGAAATGTTAGTGGTGGTCCGGTAACGGAAGTTCCTTGATCTTTTATCTTAAGGTTTTGAAATAGTTCCCTTAACGTATTTATATATACTTTATACTTTTTATCGATCGTAAGGTCATCATCTATCAGTTTTTCAAACTTTTTTAAGTCCATTCTAATTGCCATAGAAATTGGCTCTGGCTTTAAATTTTGAATCCTGTCGTAATGTTGAATCATTGGCATCCAATGATCCTTTTCCGGTTGTTGCCCTTCCTTAATGAATGGCACTATAAGATCCGGATATTGATGTCTATCGTCTTGAAATTGCGAAAAAATTATATCATCGAAAAATAATTTTCCACTGGAAGCTGATGTTGTAATTCTAAAATAATCATAATCTACAGCCTCTCCTTTTTGGGGTGCATTGCCTTTCATTTCATAAAACGGTACCCATATACGCCGCCACCCCTTAAATGAAAGATCTATATCAAACCACACTTGTTGACTGCCTTCTTTTTCAAAAGAGATTGTTATTTTTCCTTCCTGCGGCATCTCACTATATATAGACATGTGGAGCGTTGGACTTGCCGGAAAGTGGTCTCCGTATGACAAAGGACTTTCTGGACGTGATAAAATTTTAAAATTTGATGTTCCAAAAAAGCTGTCTCCATTCCAATCCCATTGCAACGATGTTTTTCCAAACCTTTGATGGGCATCACTTATAGACAAATGGCTAGCTTCAGCTTTATCGTAGTTCTCCAACACTGTTTCAGATTCGAATGACTCTACTGCCGGCTTTACCGTTTTCTGGGCTTGCATTGTAAAAACAACCAAGAAAACTAACATTACCATCCCACTTTTAATATTAACCAAGGAGGCTTGCTCTGTATCCAAATAAATCGATAATTTTCTCATATTTTAAATTCTTAAATATAGTCGAATAGCTGTTCTAAAAAAGGGAAATGAATATTCATTATTTTATATTTTCACATCTCCCATTTTATTCATATATACATATTTTCAAATTTTTGTATTCATCAATCTTCGATTTCACGGGAATGATAATTTCAACGGAAACCCCGACGCAGCGCCTCGAGAAATTCTTTATATTAATAAAAGTCAAAAGACCAATACCAAATTGGCATTAAAGACAACTATTTTTCTACCCTAGTAAGTTTGGTGCCTTTTATTTCCCAATCTTTAAACCAAACGCTCTTGGTTCGGTTTACCTTATTTCTTTCTGTGTTTTCAAAATTGCTTACTAAAACCAAACTTCCCTCCGATAATAATTTTTGGGAAACATTCTTCTTAGAAATGTTAGCCAATATTTTACCTGTTTCTATATTGCTTAGGGAGAGATCTATAATATAACTACCTTCAACAAAGCTTATATTAACTTTTAAATCCACCCCTTTATCCAATACTTGCAAAACATCTTGATTTTTATGATTCGGACTTGGTTCTCCTATGAATAAAGTTCCATTAGTACACACTCCCAAATTAATACCATCACTCAAAGTAGTATTATCGTTATCATCATTAAGCTTCCGTTTTGAACCAATACTAAAACCAGCCCAATTATTATTAAGATAGGAAACGTCTTTATTAAAAAAGCCTAGGCGTACTTTCATTTCCAAATAGCCTTCCTGCTTGTTTAATCTTCTTGATAACAAATAAATATTTCTGTAATCATCACTTACTAAACATTCCAACCGATTATCCGATATGTACCAATCTTGCAAAGAATTTGACCAATATTGAGCCCCTATCGAAGTAACGTTTCCATCATTACTCTTAAAATGGCTTTTAAAGATTGCTTCATTATCTGCTTTTGACTGACAACTAAAAAGGATAAGCAAAACACAAAAACCGTAGCAAAAGGCTTTAATAAAACATCTATTATTCTTTACTCTCATACTGTAATCGCCAATACGTAATTACTCTTTCTCTTGTAACCCTGTAAAATATGTGAGCCAAGGGTCCTGCTTTTCTGTTAGCAACTTAATAAGCTTTGCATGTAATGCCTCTTCCATGTCCAAAGCCTCTCCTATAATATTGGTTTGCTGATAAGGATCTTCTACATTGTTATAGAGAAGCTTACGTATTTGGTTGTTATCATCAATGGTTATAACATAGGTATGGGTAAGGGTTTTTATGCCCCGATGCCCCGATTCTGGACGCCCTTCTTTTATATAGTAATACAATGCTGCTTCGGGCTTTTCTCCTTTGCCTTCAAGTATCACAGATGATAAATCATTTCCATCTAAATCTGTTGGAATCCCTTCTGTTGTACCCATCATATTCAATAAGGTGGGCATGACATCGGGTACACTTAAAAGTAGGTCACTTTTTTGTCCTCCCCTTATTTTTTTTGGCCATCTCACTATAAAGGGTACATTCATGGCTTCATCGTACCAAATATTTTTTGACATCAAACCATGGCTACCCATCATTTCTCCATGATCTGAAGTTATTACAACAATCGTGTTTTCATCTAAGCCCTGTTCTTTTAAAGCCTTTAAAACACGACCTATTTGCTCATCTACTCCAGTGATCATGGCAAAATAATTCATGACGTGTTCTTTGGCCAAATGGGTACGATTTCGAGTTGCCCCATTATGAAAAGCAAGCGCTTCGGCTTTTGTTTCCAAATCGACGTTATCCCTTACCAATAATGCTTCCAAAGTTTTGTCTTTATAAGAAGCTGCATATTTTTCCGGCACATATTGGTATGGTGGGTGTGGTGGGTTTACAGACCAAAAAAGGGCAAATGGCTTATCTTTACTTCTAGTCTTTTCTGAAGGATTCTTTATATAATCGATTATAACATCGGCCTCGTGTTTTGCCGACCATTCTTCAATATAAGTTACTTCATTTTCTTTGGCATCATTAATCCAATAATGCGGCGTGTTATGTTGGTCGAATGTCCCATAGGAGTACCAAAAGTTAAAACCATGTCGAAACTCCTTCGGTGTATAAGCATCCCAAAGTACCGAATCCTTACCAGGTATTGGTGAGGGCGATGTTAGGTGTAACTTTCCCACATAACCAGCATCGTATCCGTTCTTAACCAAAACATCGGAAAAACTAACATCCTCCTTTTGCCAAGAGTTATTAAACTTATATCTATTAGAATTACTATTGCTTAATACTGAGTTATTATAAGGTAATTTACCTGTCATTAGCATCCCACGATAAGGGCTACACAAGGGATAATTACTAACAGCATTAGATAAAATCATACCTTCCCTTGCTAATTGATCCATATTTGGTGTATAAACCGGATCTTGATTATTAATACCAATTCCTGCATTCCTTAACTGATCTGGAAAGATAAACAGGAGATTAGGTTGCTTACTTTTGATTTCTTTGGATGTTGATTGGCATGAAACAAAAGCAACAACTATACATAAGCAATATAAAACCTTAATATTATTCATCTGCTAAATTGTTTGCCATGATTTGCTTTAATCTCGATAATGCTTCAATATAATAATAGTCTGCGTAAATCAATGCCACGTCAATTTCATGCCCTAAGGATTTTGCTCCTGTTGAATGCAATAAAAACGAATCTGCCTTACCAACTCCCGTATAGGCTTCAGAATTTAAAGACTCCAACATTTTTATAGCAGCATTGTAGTAACGCTCTTTATCGGTTTGGTTATCCATATAGGTACTTAGCTCCAACAAAGCAGAGGCTACAACTGCTGCTGCCGAGGCATCTTTTTCCTCCTTGGGGTCGTCTTGAACGTCGAAATCCCAACAAGGCACATAATCTTCGGGTAACAAAGACAGGTACTTATCCGTTATTTTTTTTGCAAAATCCAAAAACTTCGTATCCTTCGTTTCCCTATACACCAAGGTATAACCATAAATTCCCCAGGCTTGTCCCCTAGACCACCTACTATTATCTGCATAACCTTGTTTTGTATGTTTATTAATCACATCACCTGTTATGGAATCGTACTCCAAAACATGCCAAGACGTATAATCGTCCCTAAAATGATTTTTCATAGTAGTTTCGGCATGCTTTACCGCTATATTATAAAATTCTTGATCGCCTCCATTTTTAGCAGCCCAAAACAACAACTCTAAGTTAAGCATATTATCTATTATGGTAATATGCTGTTGCCACCTTGGGTGCATTTTATTTGACCAAGACTTAATAGTGCCCACATTAGGATTAAAACGACTTGCCAATGAAGCGGCCGATGTTAATAGTATATCTTTATATGCTTCCTTTTTCCCTATAATATAACCATTACCGTAAGCAGGAAACATCATAAATCCAATATCATGATGCTCTGTGATGGTTTTAAAATCTTCAAAAACCTCTGTACGCTTTATAGCTTCGGCTTCCCATTTTTTATTTTGGGTAAGATCGTACATGTACCATAAAATACCTGGATAAAAACCAGATGTCCATACCAAGCGGTCATTGGGTACTTCTTTCCATTCGGTTTCATTGGTTGCTATAAGCCTTGGATGTTTGGTAAGGTCGGTTAATTTAGGCACCGCAATTTCCAACTGTGATTCACAAGTCTTAATTCCTGTATTTAAAATTAATCCGGCTTTATTTTTAGGAACTACTGTTGCGATTCCCTTTTTTTCAGAATTATTACAACCAAACAAGCACACTAAAAGAAACCCAAAAAGAAGGTTCTTAAAATAGTTATCGTTTTTGATTAGACAGCGTGTGGTATTATACTTCATCACATTATTTGTTGTTAAATTTTTAATAGTTTAAGCATGCATAAAAGCTCTGACCAAAATTACCAAAGCTCCTTCCTAAACTAAGAGGTATACAAGGTCTTTTGAAGGGTGTATTCTGGTCTTCTCCTAATATATCAAGTCATTTTAACCAAATTATTTGGCTGTAGTTCTATAAGAAACCTTATTAACTAAGTTTTTAAACCCTCTTCCATTATTTAAAATATTAGGCTTGTACTTCAAGAATATAATAATATGTTTTTTACATTTTCTAAGGAGAAATTTCACCCAAACTGTATCCTGTAATAAGACACAACGTAATAGAACAAACCAGACATTGGAATTGAGATTAAAAACACCTTGAGCATTTATTAAACTCAAGGTGTCATGAAAAATCAAGTTAAAACAACTCAAAAACTATACTAAGTTATCTAAACAAAACAATGGTTAAAAACCAGGATTTTGAGGCTTTAAATTTGGATTCTTAGTTATTTCGTCTTGTGGAATAGGCAATAAATAGTTTTTATCTTGGAACACGTGTTGCGGTCTATTAATTTGAAAAATTTCGTATTCAAGTATTCCATCTTCGTTAACATCCTTCACTAACATACCATGAAACTTATTGCCATCCATAACATCTTTTGCTATGCCCCATCTAATCATGTCGAAATACCTATGATTTTCAAAAGCCAGCTCTATGCGTCTCTCATGACGAATACGATCTCTCATATCGCTTTGTGACAACCCTGATGGTAAGCCAGGTAATCCTGCTCTATTTCTAAGCTGATCAATAGCATCGTAAACTGATGCATCTGGTCCAACAGCTTCATTTTGAGCTTCGGCATAATTCAATAAAATCTCACCCAATCTAAATTCCTTCCAACTTGTTCTACTTTGTAAATAGGTCTTCCCATCAATATCGGTTGCACTTTCATCAATAAACTTTTTAAGGTAATACCCAGATTGGGTATGCAACCCCGTTTTTAATGGTGCATCTTCACCTCCAGGGTACAACAAGTCTAAAGTTTTTCCTTTTAAGAACGAACCATGGTATGCAATAGTAGCATAAAACCTTTTGTCCCTCCCCTCATAAGGGTTGTTTGGATCGTAACCAGATGCTGGGTCTGTTATAGGTAACCCGGTGGCCGCCATTTCGTAGGCATCTACCATTTCTTGTGTTGGGTTGGTTTGTGATCCCCAATCTGCTCTTAGGCTAAAAGGTAAATTTAATAAGTCGAAATTATGCCCTTTTTGAGGGATTTTATTTTCTACTTCAAAAATAACTTCAGGATTACCTCCATAAGATTGGAACAATAGATCGTAATCTCCCTGTTGCAAATTAAAACCAGCATCCATTACTTTTTTTGCCGATTCGGCTGCCTTAGCATAGTTTTTAGCGTATAGGTTCATACGGCTACTCAAGGCCCACACAGTTTCCCTGTTTACTCTTCCTCTTTCGCCTGCGGCATCAACATCGGCATGTGTTGGCAGTATGGTTGCTATTGCATCCAACTCTTCATCTATAAACTTATATATCTCTGCCCTAGGTGTTCTGGACAGCAACAAATCGTCATTTCCTGTTTGAGCCTTTAAAATTAAAGGCACACCGCCATAGCGTCTGGCTAAATCAAAATAAAACCAAGCTCTTAAATATCTGGCTTCTGCGTTAACCCTTTCTCTAAACTCTTGCCGTAAAGGAGCTTCGGCCATACCCTCTATGATATTGTTTGCTCTTCTTACACCTTTGTAAAGATGCCCCCAGTTATTCAAGGGGTTTCTATCGGGCGTTATAAGTCCTTTTGCTATAACTTTGTTAGACTCTATCCATCCACTTTTCGATCTGGCCTCATCGGTAATAGAAGCCAACATAAAACGCCAGCCATAACCAGGAGAAACATCGCCATAGCCCTGTGGTAAAAAATCGTAAGCCCTATATAAAACGGCTAAAGTAAGTGCTTCGTCTTGAAATACTAAATCTGAGTTAAGGTCTGTTAAGGATCCTCTCTCGTTTAAAAAATCTTCACTACAACCAATTAAGGCTATAAAAGCTAACGAGAATAAAATTAAATACTTTTTCATTTTCTTTTTTTTAAAATTTAACATTCAAACCAAACAATACGCTCTTCATTTGCGGATAGAATGCGCCTCTGATCCCTGAAGGACCTTCTGGATCTCTATTATCTATCTTACTCCAGGTTAGTAAATTACTGCCAGAAACAAAGATTCTTACGTGGTCTACTCCTAATTGATCTAAGCCTTCAAGTCCTGATAAGGTATAGGCCAATTCAATGTTTTTCAATCTAAGATATGTGGCATCTTTAAGCCAAAATGTAGAATCTTTATGGTTGTTGGCATCTGATCCCACTGATAATCTTGGATAGATCGCATCAGTATTGGTTGGTGACCAGGAATCAATCAATACACTTTCACTATTGGTTTCCAACTCGAACGGTATATTTTTAACATTTCGTTCTATATTTGTTGCACCTTGGAAGAATACATTCAATTCAAAGTTCTTATAACGGGCTCCTAAATTAGCTCCATAAATAAATTCTGGTATCCAACCTTTGCCAATAACCCCTCTATCATTATCGTTAAGCAAACCATCATCATCTAGATCCTTATATTTAAGATCTCCTGGCTGTAACGTGGCGTTAGCCTGGCCATCTTGATCTACGGACCAATTGTCTATTTCCTCTTGTGTTTGAAAGATCCCTAATGCGGTAAATCCTCTATGTTGACCAAATGATCGTCCTGTTTGTCTTTGCCAAGGCAACACGCCTTCAGGTTCTCGCATATCAATTATTTCACTTTTAGCAAAAGTTCCATTTAAATCTATATTATATGAAAAATCTCCAAGCGTATTTTTATGGCCTATTGAAAACTCTACACCATGGTTCTCTACTATCCCGAAGTTTTCATTTGGTAAATCTGATCCAAACGAATCTGGCACTTCCGCTTCATTTGGCAATAATATATCCTCGGTTCTTTTATGAAAATAATCTACCTCACCATATAGGGCATGGTTAAGGAAGTCAAACTCCAAACCAACATTGTATGATGTTGCCGTTTCCCATGTCACGTCCTCATTTGCCGTTTTTTGATCAAACAATCCTACTTGATACTCTCCGTTTATAACATAGCCATTATTATACTTATAGGTAGCCAAATATTCGTAGGTTGGAATTCTATCGTTACCAACTTGCCCCCAAGACCCTCTTAACTTTAAAAGGTTTACAAAGTTTGAATCATTAAGAAAACCCTCTTTGGAAATGACCCAACCAGCAGAAAACGCAGGGAAAAAGCCCCAACGACGATCTGGGTGAAAATTATACGATCCATCGTAACGGGCATTGGCCTGTAACAAATATTTATCTGCAAAACTATAGTCTACCCTTCCAACATAGCCAAGACGTCCCGATTGACTAGCAGAACCACCATTATTTAAATTATCTGTAGCTCCAGCTCCCAATTGTTGAAGTACTGATGTTGCAAATCCATCTCTAAAACCATTTAAGTTGTCATCATAGTTATTTGCCTTTTCCACAACAGCCAAAACAGACAACTTATGGTCTCCAAACGCTTTAGCATAATTCACTTGAAACGAAGCGACTTCTTGCATGCTTTGTCTTCTTACTTCAGTCAAGTTTCTATTTATATCATCTACAATAAAGCTATTGGTTTCCATATTGTAAAACCTATATGTGGTAGCAAACTTGCTTTGGGCATTTAATGCATAATCGTAAGCATATCTAGCAGTCAAGGAAAGTCCCTCTATTTGTTTAACCTGATAGTTTAATTCAAAAGTACTTTGAAAAATATGGGCCAACCTTTTATCGGTTCCTGAGTAATTAGCGTCCCCAATAGGGTTACCACCTAAACCATTAAAACCTAAAACCCGTTCTGGTTCTATACCAAAAATATACGCCGGATAAGTCGGTAAAGATTGGTCAATCCTGTTGAAGACCACAGCCGCTCCATTATTATTCCCTGCACCGGTTTGCTTTATGGTTTGTTTTCTTCCGGCCAAGTTTACCGATAACTTTAAATTATCCGTTAATTGGGTATCAAAATTAGAACGTACACTGTATGAGGTATAACCTGAGGATTTAAGCAACCCATCCTGGTTTAAATAGCCCACAGAAAAGAAATACTTTGTTTTCTCACTACCACCGCTGGCAGAGAGGTCATGCCTTTCGGTTATGGCATGTTTTTGAGTCGTTTCATTCCACCAGTCGGTACTGGGCTGTGTTCCACTTTTAAAAGCTGCTACTTCGGCTTCGGTATATTTAGGCTCTGTGTTGCCATCGTTAGCACGCGCTATATTAATATTTTCGGCATATTCTCCAGCATTCATAAACCTAGGTCTTACAGTAGGTTTCTCAAAGCTATAGCTACTTGTATACTCAAAGCTGGCCTTACCAGCGCCCCCTCTTTTAGTGGTTATTAATACCACTCCATTTGCTGCCCTTGCTCCATATACAGCAGTAGAAGCGGCATCCTTAAGAATGGTTATACTTTCTATTTCATTAGGATTAATTCTGCTAAGTGAACCACCACGCACAATACCATCTATAATAACCAACGGAGAATTGTTTCCAAATGTACTCTGCCCTCTAATTAAAAATGTGGGATTATCAAACCCTGGTTGCCCACTTACTTGGGTAGTAACAACCCCAGTTAACTTACCTGCCAAAGAGTTCGCTAGATTGGGCGCTGGCGCTCTGTTTAACTCTTCTGTTTTTATGCTGGATACCGACCCCGTAACATCAATCTTACGTTGGGTTCCATATCCAACCACTACCACTTCGTCTAATTGCGAAGCATCTTCTTGCAATTGGATATTAATTTCATTATTCCCTTGAACAGGCACTTCCTTTGTAGTATAGCCAATATAAGAGATAACAAGTATTGCGTTCTCCCCTGAAACACTTAAGGTATATTTACCATCAAAATCGGTGCTTGTCCCATTAGCTGTTCCCTTTTCAACAATACTAGCCCCAGGAAGTGGCTCTCCATTATTACCTGTTACTACTCCGCTAACTTTAAACTGTACCTTTAAGGTCTGTTCATCCAGTTCATCTTCGATAGACGGAACATTTTTTTTAACAATTATGGTTTTATTATTAGTAAACTCATAAGTAAAGTTACCTAGAGACAAGCATTTTTCCAATAAAGTACTGGCCTTAATAATGCCTTTCTTTAAATATAGTTTTGGAGCATCTTTCATCAAATCATGTCTGTAAACAAACTTATAATCTGTTTGTTCATTGATAAGCTTAAATACTTTTTTTACACTTACTGTCCTGTCATTGTAAATTACAATATCTGCATCTTGTGAGAACCCCTTCTTGGTATTAAAAGCAAAGGTTAGTGTACAAAAAAAGAATACAAAAGATCTCATAATTAATTTTAAGAGCACATTACTAGAATGACTCTTCTTTTTAATAAATTTAAAATTCATAAATTTGCATTGGTTTAGTTAAACATCGTTTTAATTAAATTCATAAGGAGAAAGGCTGTTACTGTCCAAGGTGAGGCCTTTTCCTGTTTTTATTTTATAATTACTTTTTTTTCAGTTATTTCAAAATGGACTTCTCCTTCACTGGTCGCTTCAATTAGTCCTAAGAAATCTTGAATGGTTCTTGTTCTTTCCAAAACACCGGTAAATTGATAGTTCTTGCTTTTTGTTGATTCAAAAATAACGTCAACATTGTACCACCTAGACAACACTTTCATCATCTCTTCCAATGACTCTTCATTAAAAGAGAACATCCCTTTCACCCAAGCTATTTCCCGCATTACATCTACTTCTATAACTTCTATCGCATTGGAATTGGCATTTATTAAAGACTGTTGATTAGGTTTCAGTAATTTTATTACCTCTCCATTTTTAACATTTACTCTACCTTCTACCAGCGTCGTTGCTATTTTGTTATCTTCATTATAAGCCTTAATATTAAAATGCGTTCCCAACACATTAACTTCTTGATTTTTAGTTATCACATTAAACGCATCACCGTCATGCTTTGTACTTGGTGATACTTCAAAATAAGCTTCTCCATAAACCAATTCTACTTCTCTTGGTTCTCCACTGTTAAATCGTTCGGGATATTTTAATTTTGAATCTGAATTTAACCAAACCTTTGTTCCGTCTGCCAATTGAACAAAAAACTCTCCTCCTCTAGGTACTGTAAGGTAATTATAAGACAGTTCGTTACGTAGTTTATCATCTTGGTGATACAAAAGCTTTTCGCCATTACTTTTAACTTTATCTGAAGTGTAATTTTTGTCTTTTCCTAGGCTAACTTCCTCTCCATTATTTAAAGTTAGTATAGCCTTACTCGACCCTACATCGATGTCTGAAATCGCAGTACGGTCTTGCACACTATTATTTGCTCTATTAAAATTGATATAATGAAAAACAGAAAAACCCAACAATGTTACAACCGAAGCCACAATCGAAACTCGTTTAAAAAAAGTACTTCTCTGTTTTCTTTTACTGTTCTTTAACTTTTCATTTATAGTTATTTTTGCTTTATCCACATTATAGTTTCCCATATTAAGGGCCGTTAAATATTCGATCTTAACAAATTGGCTAAAAAACAATTGGTTATTCTCCTTTTTTAACCAACTGTTTAGTGACTCTAATTCACTACTATTAGCTTCTTGATTTATAAACTTGACAATTATTTTTTGTATTTCGGACTTCTTCATTCTGTAGCTTATATATCTTATTACGTATAATTTAATTACACCCCTCTATTTTTAGCAAAATATTTTATGTTTTGTTAAAATAACGTGAATAATAGATAAGGGATTTATGTCAGTTTGAGTGCCAAATCTGTGATTTGGTGTATCGAAAACAAATAAATTTCCCACCAAAAGCACTTCTCGATAGCTCTACTGAGCATCTCGACAAACTCGATACGGGCTTTGTCGAAGTACTAAATTCTTCCAGAATTTCACTCTACCATTGACGTAATTTTTAAACACTTGATATTGAATTGACTGAATACCCTAATTCTTTTGCCATTTTTATTAAGATGCGTTCTTTGTTTTGTAGCATTTTGGCCTTGTATGCCTCAATTCCTTTTTCAACAAATTCAAGTCCCTTTACATTTAGTTTCCAGTAAAGTTCTGCAAGTTTTCGAGCAACAGCTTTAATTGCTACCAATCCGCCTCGAAGAGACACTAGGACTCTTAAACATTATTCACGTTAAAATAGCTTCCTAACAAGCAACGCTATAAAGTAATAAACGTGTTTTTGAAACGAGACCTGTCTACTAGTATATAACAGGCGGAAAAATATTCTAGCAGAAACACACTTCTAGACAGCTCTGTTATAGCTGTCGGAGCACTAAATTTTCACAAAGTTATAATGCATGTATATTATGGTTAATGAGCCAAACTTTTTGTTATTGAGGTTTAACCAAATAGGATAAAAAAAACCGTTTTCATTTTGTCATCCAATCTATCTCTTAAAATCTTAAAGCCCCTAGTCATGTGTCCTTCAATGGTTTTCATGGAAACATCTAGATATTCAGCTATTTCAATATGTGATAAGCCCTCTTTTTTATTAAGCAAAAAAATCTGTCTGCATTTGGGTGGCAGGCAGTTAATTTCTTTATTAACCAGTTTAACGAGCTCATCCAAATTATCGTAAGTGTTCTCTACTTCTATATCTACAGCCTCCAAATACTTTTTCTCCAAACAATAAACAGGTTTGCTTTTTCTATACTGATTTATAAATTCGTTATAAACAGATTTGTACAAATAGTTTTTAATGGAAAAAACAGGGTTGATATTTTTTTTATTTAACCATACCTCTACAAATACATTCTGAACAATATCTTCTGCAGTGCCATGGTCATGAGATAGAGTATAAGCATAAGCACATAACTTTTGATAAAAAGAATGCATTAAATAATCATAGGCCTTGGGGTTACCTATTTTCATTTGCTCCGCTAAATAATAGTTATTGGTATAGTTCAAAATACACTAATAAATGAATATTTTTCTAAAAATTTAAAATTTACATCTCTGTTATTTAAACTCTTTTTTTTATAAAACCCTGGTTATGAGCTTCAAGACTTAAAAGAGGTTGTTTGAAAAGTAATTTGTCTTGTCTTCCTATAGCACATTTCAGACAGCCTCCTCTAAAGCAAGTAAAAATCTATTTTATTTTGCTACTATACTTTTAGTTTACAATAACTTTTCTAGTAGTAACACCTCCTTTTTGGGATTCAATTCTTAAAAGGTATAAGCCTTTTGAAAAAGCACTTACGTTTATAGGTTTTATGGAAGTATTGCTATAAACAACCTTTCCTACAACACTTACAAAACTTACACTTTTAACATTGATACTGGCATCTAATTTATTTATGTTCAAAATACTATTTGCTGGATTTGGGTATACAGCAATACTTTTATTTAAAACATTATCCTCAATAGACAATGAGGAATCATCCACAGTAAAATCCAGTTGCTGTAATGCTGTATAGGCCTGGTTGGGTGTCCAAGATCCCGCTAAAACAAAACGGTAATATCTATATGGTTCCGATGCTGTTAAAGAAACAGCCGTCTCTACGCCATGAACTGAACTTTGCGCGACAATTGGTGCGCTTACATCTACCCAATTACTGTCGTTGTTACTTGCCTGGACTTTCCAAGTAGAATCATCTGGCGCCCCTTTTGTACTATGCCCATTTACCAGTTTAAACCTTACTTCAGTAACCAATATCGGATTGTATATTTCGGACACTTCAAACTTGTAACCTTCTTCGACAGGGATTAACGCGCCGCTTGCCAGCCTAGGAACCGATGTTGTTGTCGTTAAAACATCTGCCCATTTACTTGTATTGGAAAAATTAGATTCTGAAATAGAAGCGCTTGGCGTGTTGAATATATTGGGCTGCCCAGATGCGCTTGTATTTAAAGCGGAAAATGCGCCATTGGCAACGTCTTGAGGTGTTGCGTCAAACCTCACGTCTGAAATATAAAATGTTCCATGTTGGCTAACCCCTGCATTATAAGCCGAACCATCGGTAACAACTTTAAATGCAACAGTAACAGATGAACCGGTATAATCAGACAAATCCAATTGACCATGTACATAAACTTGATCTGATATATCTGATGTTGCAATACTCCCTGTAATGTTCCCTGTTTCATTGGTCCATGTGGCCGTACTAGGAAGGTTTCCGTGAACATAATCTTCAGAAACCCAAATCGTAAGTGTTGCTCCACCTCCAATTACAAATCGTTGTTGGGTCCAAAATGAAACAGTTGGCACATTTGCCGAAGAAAGATTTTGGCTAGTCATTAATGCCCAAGCTTCTATTTCATGATTCAAAAAAGTATCTGCAACAGGTTCGGACACATTTTTAAATGAAATTGTTTTTTGATCCCTAGTTGTTCCATTAGGCACTCTGGTTCCTGGTCTAGAGCTTTCATCAAATATTGGGCTTGAATCACCTGCATCAACAATATCGCTTACCCTTTTACCTATTTCAGTTGCATCTTGCCCACCCAGAGCAACTTTCTGAACTGTAAAGCCCCTATCTTCGTTTTCGTATCTAAAATCTTCGTAATAAATAGTTTGTGAAAACGATGAAATCACAATTAGGTTAAACAACAATAATAATGTAATTTTTTTCATGAGAGAATTGTTTTAAAGATTAGATAATCAATTAATTTTTACACAAGTAAATTTACAGGTCACCCGATTATTTGAAGAGGGGGCACCTATTCTTTAGAAAGGGGATACTTGTTCAATTTTAGAACTTCATATTGGTTTCAGTTTCTAATTATCGTGGCTTTTTTTTAACTATAGAACATAAAAAATCCCAACAGAACATGTATTCTTGTTGGGATTTTTATCGCTATTAATTATGATTTACTCGCTTACTGTAATTGTAAATTCTTCAACTTTTTCTTCACTACCATAAACGGTTGTATTATTGCCCACAAAAGTTACTGTATAAGTTCCTGGGTTTTCGTAAATATGGGTAAATGAGTCTAACTTGGTTGAGTAGGTTTTTATAGTTTTTCCTTCATCGGGATTAACTGCTGTTAAATTAATGGCGTTGGTAATTAACCAATCTTCATTAATTACCCACAATCCGTCTACTTTAACTTGTCCTCTCATTCTCCATAACCCTTTATCACTATCCCAATACCATTTATTTGCATTCCAACCACTTACAACCCCTTGTACATCGGCAGGTGTAAAGCCAGGATTACTTTCTGTAGCCACTGTAAGTGGTGCTGGCGCATCTGCTACATCCATTTTGATACTTAAATCGTCTAAATACCATTCTGCTGGTCGCTCTGCTATATTATCGCAGAAATACTTAAATCCAAAATAGATAGGGTTTCCATCGGCTAAATCAGTTATATCAACAACACCGGATTCCTGTAATGTAAAATCATATAGTGTTGAGATATTAAACCTGTCTGTGATTTCGGTCCAATTGGCATTGTTAACAGCTTCAGGCGTACCAGTTCCATCATAGTCCTTAGAATACCATACTGATAATGTTCCTGTTGCATTTGCTCCTACCCCCCATTTTTGGGAATTCAAAAAAGACATTGTTACTGTACCCTCTGCGTTGGTTCTATTTCTATGTTTGTATTGATGTTCAAATTCTCCTGAATAGAAATTCAAGAAATTAGGTGCATTGTTTACCACAAATTCCACTGGTTCTCCGACTTTAGCCGTTTGGGTAACAACTGTTACCTCGAAGTCTGGTTGATCTACCGTTTCGTAATCCTCACAGCTCTGTAAAACTACTACTGAGAGGCTTATTACAGTTAAAATATATTTAATGCTTTTCATACTTTTAAGTTTATTTTATTATGTTAAACCTAGTTACCAATTAGGGTTTTGTGTTACCAAATCATTACCTCCAATTTCTTGTTCCGGTATTGGAAGTAATTGGTGTTTATTGTTATCATAATTGGTATAACCATCTAAGTAATATGCCAACAAGGTGTTTGTTCTTGTAGCAGGTGTTCCTGTTCCGTAAATTGCCCAATCTGTATTTTCAGCCCCATCTGCTGCTTGCATCGCTGTAACTGTTTCATCAATTTTTTCTTGTAGCTTGCCCCAACGAATTAAATCGTATTTACGAAGACCTTCAAAACACAGTTCCAAACGACGTTCTTCCTGAATTAATTCTGCAGTAATAGGCCCTGCCAAAGGTGTTGCTTTAGCTCTGCTCCTTACTTGATTTACGGCATCTAATGCTGCTGTAGACCCTGGATTTAACTCATTTTCAGCTTCAGCATACATTAACAACACGTCTGAATAACGTAATACTGGCCAATGGTGTGGCCCATAGCTACCCGTTCCTCCACTTTCTAAAAACCTTCTGTATTTAGAAGCTGCATATACCATTTGGTTAAACGAGGTTCTAAATTCGCAACTGTTATTGGTTGGAACATAAAAAGGCGAAACATTCCAAAGCCCTCGTTCGTCTGTCGGATCGTTCCTATAAGCATTAGTTAAAGTTATTGTTGCTGAAATGAGGCCAAAACCACGATTGTTACATGATCCATCATCAACCCGAAATCCCATTGTGGATCCTATTTTACCAGATTGTTGTTGATCTGAATTTCCGAAAAAGTAACCTATTTGGAACAATACTTCTTTGGTATCGTATTCTTCCTGTGCCAATTTATTAAACACATCTTCATAACTCGGATTTAACCCATGATACCCATTATCGATTACCTTTTTCGCCCAATTCCTTGCTTTGGTATAATAATCACCATCATTGGTAAAAGGAGCTCCTGCCCTTTGCAGGCATACTCTTGCCAATAATGCCTGTGCTGCCGACTTACTAGCTCTTCCTGGAACTGTTTCTTGAATAGCAGGTAGGTTTTGTTCGGCAAATTCTAAGTCTGCAATAATTTGCGCATACACATCTATCCCCTTTGTTCTTGGCAACAATTGCTTTAACGTTTCTTCTGTTGGCATGGGTATGCCGTCAAGACCACCAAAGGCTCTTTGTAAATCAAAAAACAAATAGGCTCTTAAAAAACGAGCTTCGGCTGTAAAAACAGCTTTTTGAGCCTCAGTAAGCCCGTCAGAATTTGCCACTTCAACCAACATGATATTAGCAGCATTTACGCCTTCGTACAGTAATGTCCACTCATCTAAAATCTGAGCATTGTTACTTGAAAAGCTATTTTCCAAATAAAACCTGATCACGCTTCTGTTTTCAAAACCCTCATCGGTTCCTGAGCTTGGGTACATAGCATTAAAACGAGATTCTCTATAAGCACGTACTATACGACTGTACACCCCCATAAGTCCAGCTACAGCTCCAGCTTCATTTTGATATAGGGTTGCAGATCCAATGCCATCTTGTGGCAAAATATCCAGTTTATCATCACAACTTTGAATAAGTGACAAACTGATTATGATTAATATTAAAATTCTTGATTTCATATTCTTTTTTTAAAATGTTACATTTAAACCAAAACTAAAGGTCTTATTTATTGGGTAAGAAGAGTAATCAACTCCCGGCATAATAGGGGATCTATTAACTGACACATCAGGATCGAAACCACTGTAGTTCGTCCACGTAATTAAATTTTGAGCTGCAAAATAAACAGACACCGAGTTTAAATTTAATTTCTCAACAACCTCCTTAGATAAATTATATGATAGGTTTATTGTTTTTAAACGGATATAAGAGCCATCTTCAACAACTCTGGAAGAGACATCTTCGAACCCGCGTCCTCCCGCTCTAAACATGGTTGTATTCTGATTGGTTGGTGTCCATCTGTTAGTTACTGTAGCATACTGGTTTTGTGCATAATATGCCATTTCTTCAAAGATCAATCTGTTAGCATTTAAAATATCGTTACCATAGGACCACTGAAAAAAGGCACTTAGTTCAAAACCTTTATAGGTAAATGTATTTCCAAAACCTCCAAAATGTTCTGGCAACCCATTTCCAATAACAGTTTTATCGTCTGCAGTAATGACACCATCACCATTTAAATCTTTATACTTTTCGTCTCCAGGTTGACGAACAGGCGATCCACCATCGTAGTCGGGCTGTCCCGGATTTAAAGTGTGGGTTGCATCATCAGGGTTATAATCAACAAAATCTTCTGGTTGGTAGACTCCATCTGAAAGGTAACCATACATATTCCCCAAAGGCTGGCCTTCTTCTACTATAAACTGATTAGAATTATATCTTTGGTAATATCTTGGATTTCCAAATATTGGCTTACCTTCTGGAAGTGACATAACCTTATTTTGGTTGAACGAGATATTAAAATCAGTCGTCCATTTAAAATTTTTGCTATCTACATTAATTGTACTTAACGAAAACTCCAGACCTCTGTTTCGTACCGTTCCACTGTTTTTCCATACAGTACTAATCCCTAGGGACGGTGGTGTATCGGCATTTATAAGCAAATCTCTTGTTGTCTTCTCGTAGACTTCTGCAGAAGCAGATATACGTCCATTAAACAAGCCCAGATCAACCCCTGCATTATATTGTTCTGTCGTTTCCCATTCAACATCGGGGTTAGCTCCTGCCGAGGTTGGTCTTTGACCAAGCACTTCTACTCCATTAATAAAATACGATGCCAGGTCGGAAGTAAACAAATCGAATCTAGCTTCTCCAGGGATTCTATCATTTCCTGTTTTACCATAGCCTGCTTTAAATTTTAATTGGGAAACAAATCCTAAATCCTTAATAAACTTTTCTTCTTCGGCTTTCCATGATGCTGCCAATGATGGGAAATACCCTATATTATGCCCTGGTGCAAATTTGGAAGAACCATCACGTCTTATAGATGCTGTTAACAAATATTTATCGTTAAAGCTATAATTAAATCTTCCCCAAAAGGATTCGATTCTTTCTTTCTCGCTCCCATTAATATCTTGAGTAGTAGAAAGTACTCCTTCGTCTAATGAATTGATCCCTTGACTTTCGGCATATTGCGGAATTTCCATAGCTCGTACAAGCGTTCTTGTTATCTCTTTGGAATTAACCGAATGCCCAATCAATACGTTTAAACTATGCTTATCAAATGACTTGTTGTATGTTAAGGTATTAATGTTGGATATCGTTTTAAAATTTTGATAATCCATACTACCATTAATTCCATTAATAGGATTGATTAATCGTCCATAGACCGTATTACTATTATTAAAAATTCCTGTTTTTCTAAAATCACCATTGTAGCTTCCCTTGGTTTCAAAAGTTAAATTTGGTGTAACTTTATACCGTAAAGCCAAGTTAGAGATAAATTGATTTGTTTCACGATTTCTGTATTCGTTCTTTAAAGATAATATAGGGTGCCAGTTAAAGATGTTATTTATATCAAACTCTTCTATATTAATCCCAAATAAAGGATTTGCATCTCCATAATCTTTAAATTTGTTTACTACATTTGGGTATGTTATTAGGTTTCTCATAAAGGAATAGGCAACATTCCCTTTTGTATCTAACCCTTGTAATTCGGTATTGGCATAAATTATGTTAAGTGTTGCTTCAATTTTATCGTTAATCTTATGCCTTAAGTTTAGTCTACCATTTATTTTTTTGTATTCCGATCTAAGTAAAGTTCCCTGATCATCTAAAAGGTTAAGTGATGCATTAAGTTTAGTCACGTCACTTCCACTACCAATTTTAAGCGTATGTGATTTAGTAAAAGCAGTCCTAAACGCATCGTCTTGCCAATTAGCTGAAGGCGAGTTTCTATAATCTTCAACAGTACCTACAACTGCGCCGTCGTCATTAACAAAAAACTTTGTTGCTGCTGAATTGGGGTTTATATCGTTAGCAAGTTTTACAGCCTCATATGCAGATAGCACCTCCAAAGTATTAGCCACATTTTTAACATCTACACGCGTTTCGTAAGTAACTTTTGTTTTTCCAATTTTTGATTGTCTGGTTGTAATAAGGAAAACGCCATTAGCACCTCGAGCTCCATAAATAGCAGTTGCCGATGCATCTTTTAAAATATCAATACTTTGAATATCTGAAGAATTTAAGATTCCAGGGTTAAAGTCTTCTACAATGAACCCATCAATTACATAAAGCGGTGAATTATCTCCATTAATTGTATTACCTCCTCGAATAGTTAATTCCATTCCTGCTCCCGGTTCACCACTACCAGAGCCAACTTGCACTCCTGTAACGCGTCCCGCCAATGCTTGATCGAAATTGGCTACTGGAGCCTCAATTAATTTATCCATTTTTACGGATGCTACCGAGCCCGTAAGGTCTTTTCTCCTTACCGAACCATATCCTATCACAACTGTTTCTTCTAACTGCTGAAGATCGGGCGTTAAACTTACATCAATGTTCGTTTGCGTTCCTACCACTACTTCTTGGGGTTTGTACCCTAAATAGCTAATCACTATTATAGAACTTGGAGTAACCTGGATTGTATATTGACCATCGAAATCGGTAGTGACCCCATTTTGCGTCCCTTTCTCAAGGATGTTTGCTCCTGGAAGCGGCATCCCTATCTCATCCGTTATGGTCCCCTTCACAGTTTTAACCTGTGCACTGGTAGACAAACCACATAACATCATAAATAATAATGCTATAATAATGGATTTACCACCTTTAGATTTTGCTGAAAACAGCTTCAACTGATTTTTCATCTTGGTAATTTTATTTAGTTAAGTTTTTTATTGAATTAATTCATAGGGTAAATGTACGATCCCTATTTCTCTACATAAGGGGGTATAGTGTCCAATTGACAGAGGGTTACTGTTCATTCTCCCCATAACACACTATATATAAGCGATGAAAGTATAATTAGGTTAGAATTAGATGAACTGAAGCGTTTTTTTATACTCTCTTTTACTGGAAAATTATTGAAGTGATCCAGTATTTCGATATTCGGAAGGAAGTACATTAAATAGTTTTTGAAACGATTTCCTAAAGTTTTTTAAATCATTAAACCCTAAATCAAAAGCAATTTCGGAAATGGTCATTTGGGTTTGCTTCATCAATTGGGCAGCGCGTTTCAATTTTATGGTCCTTATAAATTCTGAAATAGACTGACCTGTTAATGCTTTAAGTTTTCTGTACAATACAGAACGGCTCATTCCCATTTCATCAATAAACTCTGCTATTGTAAATTCTGAATTTGACAAATTTTGCTCTACGGTATCGATTGCCTTTTTTAAGAATAGTTCGTCTGCCGATGTAACGGTTACCTCTTTTGGCTGCAGAATAAGGTCTTTTTTAAACTTTTCTATAAGACGTTTTCTGGAGGCCAACAAATTAGCGACCCTAACCTCCAAAATATTAGAATCAAATGGTTTTGTAACATAGGCATCGGCTCCAAGATGATATCCTGAATGCTGTGATTCCTTAGATGTTTTCGCAGTTAATAGAATAACTGGGATATGACTTGTATTGATAGTCGTTTTAATTTCGTTGCACAATTCCATGCCGTCCATTACTGGCATCATAACATCACTAATTATCAAATCTATATCGTGCGTCTTAGCTATTTCAAGAGCATTCTTACCATTGGCAGCTTCAAAAATATTATAGGTGTTTAAAAAGATATTTTTAATAAATGCCCTTACCTCATCATTATCTTCTACAATCAATATAGAGGCAAGTGATGCATCAAATAAATTATTGTTTACTAGGGCTTCTTCTTTTAACTGGATGATCTCTTTATCGACATAAACAGATTTTTCAAGATTGAACAAACTATCTTCAACGGCATTCACATCATTTTCAACCATTTGATCTTTGCTCAAGTGTGCATTTCCAAGAGGTAATAGAACCGTAAAGCTTGTTCCTTTTTTCTCTTTGCTTTTAACATTAATGATACCTTGATGCAATTCGACCAAACTTTTAGTTAAAGCAAGGCCTATTCCTGTTCCAGAACGCTCACCTAATTGATAGAACCTATCAAATATAAATTTGACATTTTTTTTAGGGATGCCTTTCCCATTGTCTTTTACTTTTAATTTAACATATCCTTTTCCTGCCGTATCCTTATAGGTTGTTATTTTTAATGAAATTTCCCCATTATTTGGGGTAAACTTGAAAGCGTTAGATAATAAGTTAAAGATAACTTTCTTGAGTTTAGTACTATCAAACCAAACCTTAATATCCTCGCTGGAAGCACTAAACGTAAAATTAATATCCTTGGTATTTGCTAGCTCATCAAATGCTATTTTTATATTGTTTACAAACGGGACAATATTATTTTTTGAAGCAGATAGTTGTAGTTTCCCTGATTCGTTTTTTCTAAAATCCAATAATTGATTAATTAACTCCATCAATGTACTGGCGTTTCTGTACATAATTTCATGCTGTTTACGAACAAAAGCGTTTTTACTTTCCATTTTCAACAAACGCTCCAAAGGCCCAATAATAAGTGTTAGTGGCGTTCTAAAATCGTGTGAAACATTGGTAAACAGTTGAAGCTTCATCTTGTTTACTTCTTCAATACGCTCTTTTTCAAGGCGTTCTTGCTTTAATTCATTCCGCTCTTTTATCCTTAATAAACTATATTTTCGTATTTGCAGAATAATCCCTGTAATTATTAAGGTATAGATTAAATATGCCCACCATGTTCTCCAAGGTGCAGGAAGTATCGTCACCTTAATAGCATCTCCTTTTTCATTCCAAAGCCCATCATTGTTAGAGGCCTTGACTTTAAAAAGGTATGTGCCATCATCTAAGTTTGTATAGGTTGCCGATGTTTTATTTCCAATGTAATTCCAGTCTGCATCAAATCCCTCCAGTTTATAAGCATATTGATTTTTACTTGGTTGCGAATAACTTAACGCTACAAAATCAAAATTAAAAACATCTTGATTGTGTTTTAGCACCACTTCTTCTATGGCATCTGTAATGTTAAGATAAGGTTTATTATTTACCTGAATGGAAGTAATAGAAACTGGTGGAACAAAGGTATTTTCGTTAATAGCCTTTGGATTAAAAACATTAAACCCATTAGTCCCTCCAAATAATAGTTCTCCTTTCTTATTTTTTAAATAGGCTCCATAATTAAACTCCTTGCTTTGTAAACCATCAAGTTCATTAAAATTCTTAATTTGAAAGGATTGTAAATTAATTCTGCTTAACCCATGGTTGGTACTCAACCAAATATTGTTATCGTCATCTGGCACTATTCCATACACAATATTATTTGGCAAGCCTTGTGATGTTCCATAGTTAACAGCCTTCATTGTGGTCGTATTATAATGATACAGACCACCACCCTCGGTTCCTATCCATATATTGTTATCTTTATCTTCATAAGTACAAAGGACTGCCCTAGATGCATGTGAGGTCGTATTATCTCCTAGATAATCAATTGAAGATAACTTTTTAGTATGGATATTAATTTTAGCTAAGCCTTTGTTTCCTCCTATTAACAGCACGTCATTATCGGATGTTTTTGAAATGGTATAAATAATCTTACCTGTAATTTCTAAACTATCCTGGACTCTAGCAATCGACTTCGTTTTATAATCTAAAATATTAATCCCGCCGCCAGACGTTCCAATCCATATGTTATTCTGGTTATCCTCTAAGAGCGCAATAACCCTATTGTCGCTAATACTATTGCTATCCTTAGGGTTATTGACATATCTTTTAAACGCAAAAGGTTGTTTTTGGGGATTTAAAAAATTAAGACCTCCATCGTGTGTTCCGATCCAAAAATTTCCCTCATGGTCTTTTATCATAGCTTTTACATTATTAGTACTTAAGCTACTTGGGGAATCACTATTGGTAATGTATTTAAACCTACCTTTTCTTTTATTATACAAATTAATACCTCCTCCTTCGGTCCCTATCCATAAATTATCGTTAGTATCTTCAATAATGGAACTTACCACCTTATAATTTAATTTAGTATCATTTATCCCTGCAGAGAAATGTTTGAATAAATCATAATTTCTATCATAGTAATTTACTCCCCCCGCATAGGTTCCAATCCATATATCCCCTTTAGTATCTTCTGTAACATTATAAATTGAATTCTGACTTAAACTATAAGGGTTATTTTCATCATGAGTAAAATACGAAACAGCACTTTTTGATGGGTTTATAATATAAAGTCCTTTATAAGTTCCTACCCATAAATTCCCTAAATAATCTTCACAAATGCTCCGAACATCTACGGCTATTTTATTTTCATCTTTAGATTTTATTCTAAAAAACTCAAAAACATCCCTTTCTGTATTTAAGATCGCTAAACCATTTTTAAATCCAAGCCAAATATTTTTCTCTTTATCTTGATAAAGTGTAGAAACGTTATTCTTATTAAGTTCTACTGGTGAATTTTCGGGGTAAAGGTAGTGCTTAACAGTATTCGTATGGGTATTGTACACACCAATATTTTCTGTTGTTTTAATCCATAATGTATTGTCATTAGTTTTTAATAATGCTCTGGTAGGGTTAGTAAATAATAACGCATCAGTATCTGTATAATTATAGGGTACAAAATGGCCTTCTTTAATATTCATTTTTTTTAAGCCTGAGCTTGTTCCTATCCATAAATGCGTATCATCTGCCTCAACGATGCTCCAAATCTCATTATTTCCGGAAACATCTTCTTCAGTAAAATAATATCTTTGAAATGTATTGGATTCAGGAATGTATTTGTTTAATCCATCAATGGTCCCTATCCATAAATCGCCTTTTTCATCTTCATATATCGTTTTTATCAAACTATGACTTAAACTGGTCGTGTCTTGAGAATTATGCCTAAATATTGTAAACCCATTACCATCAAACTTATTTAAGCCATCTCTAGTACCAAACCACAGAAACCCTTTACTGTCCTGTAGAATGCAAAGCACAGAGCTCTGCGACAGCCCCTTATTTAACGAAATATGTTTAAATTTTATGTTCTTATTGTTACTTTCCTGCCCCTGACTAAAAACAGAACTGGTTACTAAAAACAAAAACAACCTTACTATGTATTTTCTTAAACTCATTAATTTGATGAATTCTGTGGTATTATTTTTTAATTCAATGTAACTGTTTGTTCAATAAGATACACATTCTTCTTTTTATATACTTAAAAAACTACTCTAGACAGCTTCCCTGTTTATTCAATTTATAAATACATTAAATTACAAAAAACATGTTTATTGATCTCAGTTTATCTTTCAAGAATAACGTCAATCCCTTAAAATTTCGAAACAACCAAGTCAGTACTAATCACAAGGTTATAAGCCTCTTTTTTTAAGGTTTGTATACAAAGGTAATCAAAAAAACAAAATACAATCGATTGTATTTTGTTTTTTTTTATTAACTTTACCCCATAATTTTAGACTTATACCATTAATATTCAACTAATAACACAATAAATTCATTACAATGAAAAGTAAATACCAAGTAAGATATGCAGCATCGCCCCAAGATGTAAAAACATACGATACAACAAGACTGAGAGATGAATTTTTAATACAAGATTTACTGGAGCCAGACGCAGTGAACTTAGTATACTCTCATTACGATAGATTTATTGCAGGTGGTATTGTACCTGTACAATCTTCAATAAAATTAGACACTATAGATCCTTTAAAGGCAGATTATTTTCTTGAAAGAAGAGAACTGGGAATAATAAATATTGGAGCAACAGGGACGGTAACAGTAGATGGTTCTTCCTTTGTTTTAGAACACAAAGAGGCTCTTTATATTGGGAAAGGAAACCGGGACATTATCTTTTCTAGTAAATCAAGCAGCACACCGGCTCAGTTTTACTTAAACTCAACACCGGCCCATAAAACCTATCCTAACAAAAAAATTGGCACTAACGATGTTGAAGTTATAGAACTAGGGGCTCCAGAAACAGCCAATGCAAGAACGTTAAGAAAATATATTGTTAATAGTGTTGTTGACGTGTGCCAATTGCAAATGGGAATGACCACTTTAAAGTCAGGTAGTTCATGGAACACCATGCCTGCACATGTACATGACAGGCGTATGGAGGTCTATTTCTACTTTGAAGTACCAGAAGACCAAGCCGTTTGTCATTTTATGGGGCAACCCCAAGAAACAAGACATATTTGGATTAACAACAAACAAGCTGTTATTTCTCCTCCTTGGTCCATCCATTCTGGATCTGGAACCAGTAGCTATACTTTTATTTGGGGTATGGCAGGTGAAAACTTAGATTATGGCGATATGGATCATTGTAAAATAAACGAATTAAAATAATTAATAAAATAAATAAATTATGTCAGTTAACTTATTTGATTTAACAGGAAAAATAGCTTTAGTAACTGGTGGCGTTCACGGATTGGGAATGGCTATGGCTAAAGGATTGGGTAATGCAGGAGCCACACTTGTAATAAACAATAACACAAGTGATACCTTAGAAAAAGCATTAGAAGAATATAAAGCTGAGGACCTTCATGCCCATGGTTATGTTTTTGATGTCACTGATGATACTGCGGTTGAAGAAGCCATTGCTAAAATTGAAGCCGAAGTGGGACCTATCGACATTCTAGTAAACAATGCAGGTATTATTAAGAGAACACCAATTGTTGAAATGGAAACCAAAGATTTTGAATTGGTAGTAAAAGTTGATTTGGTTGGCCCTTTCATAGTATCAAAATATGTTGCCAAAAATATGATTAAACGAGGTGGTGGAAAGATCATCAATATTTGTTCAATGATGAGTGAGCTTGGTAGGGATTCTGTTAGTGCCTATGCTGCTGCCAAGGGTGGTTTAAAAATGTTAACACGCAGTATGGCTACCGAGTGGGCTAAATACAATATCCAAACCAATGGCATTGGCCCTGGATACTTTGCCACAAGTCAAACAGCTCCCATTAGAGTAGATGGCCATCCTTTTAATGAATTCATTATTGGCAGAACACCAGCAGCACGTTGGGGAAATCCAGAAGATTTACAGGGCGCAGCCATATTTTTAAGTTCAAAAGCAAGTGATTTTGTTAATGGCCACGTAGTTTATGTTGATGGTGGTATCTTGGCTACAATAGGAAAGCCTTCTAACGAAAATTAAAATCTTTAACCTTTAGCATTATGAATACTGTTAAACATTCTTTTTATCTATTAGGCCTAATAACAATCTTTTCTTGCTCACAAAAAGCAAAGGAGCCTTCCATTTTAATAAAAAACACACTGGATGTTGCACGAACGTTTGAGACTGTAGAGTTAACAAAACAGTTTTTAAATATTGATGATTTGTCTGTTATTGGTATTCGTGATGTAGAAACCGGACAATTACAGGTTACGCAAACCGTTGATAACGATGGTGATGGTATTATGGATGACATATTATTTCAACCACAACTAGCTGCAAATTCTGAGAAAACCTATAATATTGTTAAGATAACAGCCTCCGAAAAACCCAAAGCCCCAGAACTATGCTATTCTAGGTTTGTTCCAGAACGTACCGATGATTATACCTGGGAGAACAACAAAGTTGCTTTTCGTGTTTTTGGACCTAAAGCACAGAAAATGGTGGAAGATAGTGTTCCAGGCGGTACACTATCTAGTGGTGTGGATGCTTGGTTAAAAAAAGTGGAGTATCCCATCATAAATAAATGGTATAAAAAGGAATTAGAAACTGAAGGCTCTTACCATGAAGACAACGGTGAAGGCTTAGACAATTTCCATGTTGGAGTGAGTCGTGGTGTAGGTGGTATTGCAACTAAAGTTGATACGACTTATTATTATTCCAAAAACTATGCTAAATGGCGTACCATTACCACTGGACCAATTAGAACCAGTTTTTATTTAGAATACGACAATTGGGATGCTGCTGGCAATACGGTAAAAGAATCTAAAATAATAAGTTTGGATTTGGGTTCAAATCTATCAAAATTCACGACAACTATTGAAGGGGTAAATCAAATAGCCGCTGGTTTAACTTTACACGAAAAAGATGGTGAAGTAACAGGCAACACCACTAATGGTTGGGTTAGCTATTGGCAGCCTCATGGTGATTCCGAGCTTGGAACAGCCATTGTAGCTCCTAAAAACACTTTTCTTGAATTTGAAAAGTACGATACAGTTACAAAAGATTTAAGTAACGCTTACGCCCATCTTAAGGTAGAAAACAACCAAGTAGTTTATTACGCTGGTTTTGGATGGAAAAAAAGCGGTCAGTTTAACAACAAGCAAGAGTGGGAAACGTATTTAAATGATTTTTCTAAACGAATAAACACCCCTTTGGAAGTTAGCCTCCGTTAAAACCTAATTTAAGTCAATTACCATTAAATGAAGTTCTTTAAGGAGGGCTTCATTTTTTTTGTAATGAAACTCGTTTAAACTGTTTTCTATATCCGTAATGTGTTATAATGCTAAAACCTTCCATACCCTATCGAATACATTGAAAGAGGTGAAAACTATTTTTTTATCAATTTATATGTTTCAATAGTATTGTCTCCAATCAATTTAAGGACATATACCCCAGGTGCGTTACAACTAGGTTGCATTTTAATACTACTTAATCCGTTTAAAGGCTGTGTTAGTATTTCCCTACCTGCGATATCAAAAAGTAACAGCTTATTAAATTGTCCCTCTAAATTATCAATCCTAATTTCTAATGAAAACGGATTTGGATAGACTTTTGTTTTTTTTACTTCAAAATCATTATTGGTGGTGCTTAAAACTTCGTTAAGCCAACTTGGAAGTTCCCCAAAGCGATAGGCTAATTGCGCCTCATACAGCGATTCTTCATCCACATGCGTTCCTGGCGATTCATTCTCTTGATATTGATTAACATCTGCAGACATGGCAAAGCCTTTTAAACCAGAAATTATAGGCATTAAAAACTTGGCATACTTAGTCTCCGAATTAGGCCGCCATGATTTCACATCCGAACTTTGATAGGATACACCTTCAAAATTCCAAAGCACCATATGCCTTAAATGATTGGGTAATGCACCTGTTGAACCACCCTGATTAAAAAAGAAACCACCTTTACAAACATCAAACAAATTTGCTCTGGGTTGACTGGCGTGAATCTCCATACCAGAATTGCCATTCTGTGGGTGCTCATTCCTCCAAAGCACATTTCCTATAGACAACGCATTGACACCACATCCATGCCAAACGCCAGATGTATGGTCTACATTCTTCCCTATAAAACAACCAGTTGCCGAATTTGTAGTTACAAAATTATGCCCCGGATTGCCCGTGTATGTATTGTTCAACGCTGTACAATAGGCAGAAAACTTGAACTGCGCCACCTGCGACATATCTGAAAATTCCACATTAGATATCCAACCATTTACAACATGATTGAACATAATACCGCTCCAACCAGATGAACTTAAATAGGCGTGAGGGCCACTTTTAGCTTCTCCAGAATACAATTCTTGAGGTGCTTGATGGTGTAAATGGTTCCAGATAAAACCACCTGTATATTTTAAATCCTGAATCCCTACTTCTTCAAGAACCTTGAAATTATTGATTTTCCAATTATAAGTAGCATCTATTGCCCTGTGAATGGGCTCTTTAAATGTAATAACATTGCCATTTTTACCAACAACTTTATGAACCTCTCTAACTTGAACGCCATCGTTTACTATTTTGAGGTTTTGAGGCGCGTAAAGATCGGCTGTTGTATATGGTGAAAGTTCTTCTGTTAATAAAGCTGATGATGTGTCTTTAATATACAATTCTACCCATTGCCCCTCAGAAATCCCAGAGGCGTTTGCTACCTCAACCGAGAAAGATTCCCTATCGGCATTTCCTATGACGTCCGTGATATAGTTATTTGCAGAGTCCTCACCATTCCAAAACAAAAATAGGTAAGGGCACAACCAATCTTTGGTTGCCATATCGGGATGTGTGGTATTGTCTTTTTGGTAGAGTTCAGTACCTCCAGAACCAGAACCGCTACCCTTTATTACAATGTTACTTTTTGAAACACGTATCACCTGCGTTGGATCATCTACACTAGCATCATTTACCACAAAACGTCCCGGTGGAAAAAATACAACACCACCATTTGGATTTGCTTCTGCAGCAGCTATAGCTGCCATTATTGCATCTTTATCTGAATTGCCATCATTGGCTACAGCTCCGTAGAGCGCATCTGTCACATCATAAACTTGTTGGGAAAATGATGTAGGCAGTTCAACTTCTCCATTATGGTATCCCACATAGCTAAACGTTGGTAAAATGGGCTCGGTATTATTAACTTGGGCATCAACCCAATTTTGATACAATGTACTTGGGTTCTGAGCTATAGACCAAAACCCAAGTAAAACAACCAAGTAAAAAAACAAACGCTTCATATTATTGACACTTTTTATTACTTGAAACAAATTAATTCTAATTTGTAACTTTTAAGGAGGGGGTAGTATGCCATTCTTAGGGGTATTTTGGATAAATCAGAAATAAACCAACAACAATTGACAATAACTACTTGTTATTCCCTACTAAAGATTAATAATTTCCTGAATTAGCAATACCCGCAGGCAATGTTATTGCACCAACATCATTATTAAATACACCTCCACCGTTGGCATTAAAATTTGAAGCATCCACTGGAGTGCCAATTTTAATCCTACCATTAGGAAGGTCGTTGTTATTTATTTTTATAGAATATTCGTAAAATGTTGGATCATTGGTATTTCTCCAGTAACCAATACCGTGATATATATCATTATCTGCACTTGCAACATTGATGGTGTTATTTTCAACAACAACATGCTTCAAAAAAGGATTTGCAGCGTTATTACTGTATACATATAAAAGAACACCTGATGTGTTCATGGTATTTCCAGTAATAGTCAAGTTCTGACCATTACGAGCTTTAATCGCTCCTCCCGATGAATTTGCAGGCCAACCAGAAATTGTATTTCCAACAATACTTAATCCATCAAAACTATGCGCATAAATCCCATGATCTGTTTCACTTGTATTGACCCACGCAACATTCCTTATTATGGTATTACCACTTATTGTAGTTCCATCACTGTTATCGTTAATAGCTGTAACAAAATACCCTGTGTCACCTCCATTTCCAAATGTATTATTAGAGATATCGGTACCTGTATTGCCTACCGAATATATCCCCCTTCCGCTATTACCATTTCTTCTTTTAAAAACGCAGCCCCTAACCTGCATATTACTGCAATTATTTAATTGAAGGTAAGCATCTGCTGTATACCCCTTATCTGTTCCAGATTTTCTCACTCCATAGTCGAAGATACAATAACGGAACTTGGTGTTACTGGCATTTTGGATGTTAAACCTTATGTTACGAAACTGAATACCAAAAATATCTATATCACTGGTATTTGAAGTGTAATACTGCTGAAGCATTTGTGATGACGAAGTAGCCTGCGCATCAAATATTGGTGTAGTTGAACTCTGTTTTCTTATAAAAATACCGTCTTTTAGATGGAGCTGACCACTAATTATATAAGTACCTGTTTCCACAACAACCGTATCGCCACTAACCGTTTGATCCAGCACAGCATTAATATCAGAAAAAGTCATACCATTAGTAATTGTATAGGTTTGTGTACTTAACTTCGAAGGTTTCCCTTTACTTAAAATGATTTCTTGGTTCTTTTGTTTTTGATCCTCTAATGACATTGGCTCAGAGTCACAGGAACAAATCATGATAAATCCTAAAAATACAATTGGAGCAAAAAAATTAAAATGTTTCATAATACATCGATTTTATGTTAGTTAATTTCATTTCTCAATTTACTTTCTTTGAAAGAAAACTTAGGAACTATAACTAATCAAATAAGAGGGGGTTACAGACCAAAATGCAATACAAAATGAACATATAAAAGGACTAACAAATTAGGGGTCTTTATTTGTTAGCTAATAGAAGTTTCTAAATATACTACTATGAAAGCCCATAATGGGCATTTGGCAAGTAATGGCCAATACCAACCATATAATTAAATTACTAATCACAGGTCAGTACAAAAATTTAAATAAATGAAACGAACATTATAAAATTATAACATTCAATAATAAGCTATATTAGAATGTACCAATAGACTGTTTGTAAAATACAAATGCCAACTAAATTAGTTGGCATTTTGACCGTTTAAGCGCGCTTCTTTCATTTGCCTTAGACGCATTAACTCCTGTTTAATTTCTTGGCTTCTCGCTTTAATCTTATCAAACTTTTCTTGCCGCATAAGCTGTCTTCGTGCTTTTTCTTCTCTACGTAAAGCTTCATCACGCAATTGTTCTCTTTTTTGCTTAGATTCTTTTCGCTTTTCTAAAATCACAAAAATATAAGCATATGTATACATACTAAGAAAAAGCAAGGCTACAATTGACAATATAACATATCCATTCATCATAGTACCGTATTTTAAATAAATTATACAAATAACATTTAGCGATATTTGGAAAACAGTCACTAATAAAGTTCTCTTCTTAAATTTAAGAAAAAAAGATGATATCCTTGAAAACAAAAAGTTAAAGTGCTCAAAAAGAAGATAAACGTTATAATAAATAAATTCCCCTGTCATGTTAAACATGACAGGGGAATTTATTATGTAGGTAAATGAGCCTAAAAACCAAAATATTTAACGCCCACTTAAGTAAGCGTTGTATACCCATATTTCATCCCAGGAATTAGTAAGTACCTGATCAGATAAATCCAAAAAAGCGTCCCAAGTACCCTCTCCATGAACTTTTAAAAAGGTTTCCTTAAAATCATTGTCTTCATCAAACTCGGCCCACTCTTTAAAAAAACCTACAGTGGCTATATGCCTTCCTAAGTCGCCTTGCCTAAACTCATTATAGTATACCCCCCAAGGGTTTATACCTTCCATAGCTTTTACTGTTTCACTTATTTGCTTGTAAAATGCCTTTACAGAAGAAATACTTACTCCTTTTGCAATTTCTGAATACCTAACAAAGAGAATTGGATATTTAGCACTGTCGCCATCCAACATACTTGTATTGGACAGCTCATCATCCTGTTTCCAATATTCTATGGTATGTACTTTTTTAATATATGGCATGACATTATCACGCCAATCATCATCATGGGTACCTTTGCCGGGTCGTGAGTCGTTATGAGAAAACTTCATTGGTCCCATTTCCCATATAATACTTCCCGCATTAGGACCTGTACTTATATTGTATACAGTGGCCTTATATGCTCCTTCTTTATGAAAAGCAGTATTATGTTTTCTCATATGTTCTCCCAAAACTTTTAGTTTTGAATTATCTGGGGTAAGCATCACAGTTTCCCACATTTTGTAATCCTCAGAATTGTCTTGTGCTGTAACCGTTACAATGGCTCCAAACATAAGTGAAACCATAATTGTAGCTGAAATTAATTTTTTAATCATAATTAAAATTATTAGTTAGTTAATCCACACAGCCCTTGCATGGTTTGCTATTAACAGAGTTTAAGGAGAATTTTAATTATATAATAAATGATTGAAACAATTTAATCATTTAAGATGAAGGCTCATCATTTGGAGTATCTCAAATATACACAAATAAATATATTATCCGAAAATTAACACATTAAAGCTGTATTTATTAGATAAACGGTTTTTAATAAAAAAGCGCCTTGTTGCGGCGCTTTTAATTATTATTCTGTTACTGTCTTGTACCCTTTATCTTTCCATTTAATCAGTCCACCCTTTAACATATAGAGCTTTGTAAAACCTGCGTCCCTAAAGTTTTTAATACTTTTAGTACTGCGTTTACCAGAACGGCAATAAACAATTGTGGGCACTTCTTTTTCTAAGGTTTTAATAGCCTCATTGAATGCATTTGATTTAAAATCAAAATTTTTGGCATTTTGAATATGCTCACTATCAAATTCTTCGGGTGTTCTTACATCTATTAGCAGAATATTATTAGTTTGTAAAAGCGTATGTGCTTCTTTAGGTGAAATAACCTGGGCACCTTCAACCTTAGCATCCTTACACCCCATTATAGCTGTAATGCACAGTACAAATAATAACACCTTTGCTCTTCTCATAATTACTTTAATCCATGTCTACAAGGTCTCCCTCCCATTCCAGAATACCTCCTAATAAATTATAGGCATTTTCAAAACCTAACTCTTCCATAATATTGCAAGCTTGCCCACTTCTATTGCCCGATCTACAATACACATAATAGTTTTTACTTTTATCCAGTGCATCTATTTCATCTATAAAAGCTTGTCCTTTATATATATCTATATGAATAGCATTAGGTATAATACCTTCGGCAACTTCGTCGTCTGTCCGAACATCCAATATTACGGCATTAGCATCATTCTCTAATTGTGACAACCATTCTTCTTGTGTTAAATCTTCCATACTTTGTATTAATTAATCAAGGATTCGACACAAAATTAACACATCTAAATTTATTTTAAGCGAAAAAAATATAAGAGACTGTTTAAAATTTGTTTTTGAAATTAGTTATAGGTCATTTTTTTCTATTAAGGCATTAAAACCAGAGTTTAGCAGCGCTGAATGAAGATTTTCATAACGAAAAGTGACGGAAAAAGGGACACAACAAAACCGAAAAATAAAATTTAAACAGTCTCTAAGTATTGATTTCTTTCTTTTAAATAGTAAATCCCTTTGTACATATCCATAAGACATTGATAGGAAAACATTCTAATTTCGAGATACGCTTCTCGGAATGGTTAAACTTCTATTATCGAGCAAAACTACCTAATTGTGCAACCTATAGCCTTTGTTTCAGTATTCGTAATCTTCGCTCCTTTTAATAGCGCATTTACTGCATCTTCAACGTATCTTGTCTTAACGGCATTAGCATCTTTATAATTATCGTCAATAGCGCCAATATACTTTACAACAGGTACATTCTTTTCTTTTTGCAATACAAAAACATGCGGTGTTTTAGTAGCACCAAACTTAGGATATACTGTTTGCCCTTCATCCATTAAATAAGGGAATGTAAATCCTTTTTTCTTTGCTCTCTCTTGCATCGCCTTAAAACTATCTCCCGGTTTTATCTGAGGATTATTAGGCATAATAGCAATTACTGGATACCCTTTCCCTACATAGATTTCATTGAGTTGATTGATTCTATCCTCGTACGCAACAGCATACGGACACGTATTGCACGTAAAAATTACAATGTACCCCTTAGCGTCCTTATAATCTGCCAACGACACCTTTTCGCCATTAATATTCTTAAGCGAAAAATCGTCTACAACATCGCCTATTTTATAGCCTTCGTTAACAACATTGTAAGTAAATGAGCTCATACAAACAATTAGTATCATTACTAAAATTAATTTAATAGCTGTTTTCATCTGTTTCTATTTTATTGATTAACTAATATTAAATTGATTACAAAATTAAGGGCATGCTCAAGCAACCAAACTCTCATTATTTCAAAAACAAGGCAACCTCGTTTTCTAATTCTTCATAAGTAAAGGATTTTTCAAAAAACTTACGCTTATCATTTCTATAAATAACGGTTGCCGGAATGGCACCAGACCAAGCTTCATTCACTTGGGGTATCCATGAATTCATATCGGCATCATCCAATGCAACCACTTTCGACTTAATCTTACGATCTTTTATAAACGGTTTCAATTTTGAATCATACAAATGCGGAAAATCCAAGCTCACTAAAATAACCTTAACATTTTTACCGGCATACTCCCTGTTAAGTTTTTCAAAATAGAGCAATTCCTTTACGCAAGGCCTACACCAAGTAGCCCAAAAATTAATGACATAAATGGCATCATCCTTTTTATTTAATAAAGGTTTAAGTCCATTAAAATCAAAAACATCCAACTTAATACTATCTAAATTGGTTTTCGACTGTTCCAATACAGTTAGCTCGTTGGATGCAAATTGCACTTTACTATTTTTACCAATACAAGCCGTTAATACGGCTACCAAACCAATTACAGCATACTTTCTCATTTTTAGCTCTTTAAACATACATTTTCCAAAAACAATTTTTTATTAAAATACAATTACTGCAATAAATTTACATAATAATTGTCTGACTCATAAACCTTTAACAAATTATAACCCAATAATTAGCATATTACCAATTATTCTTTATACATTTGTATATACAACAGTTAATGATCTTGGCAAAGATAGAAGACATATTAAAAGCTAAAAATCTTTCCTTATCAAAAACTGCCATTGTAAATTTATTATATACTTATGGACATATTAGCCAAAAGTTAAACAATGCTCTTAAACCTTATGATATCTCTTTACAACAGTTTAATGTACTAAGGATATTACGTGGACAAAACAAAAATCCAATGTCCTTAGAAATGGTTCAAGAACGTATGATTAACAAAATGAGCAATACAACTAGGTTGATTGACAAACTAGTTAAAAAAGAATACGTCGAAAAAAGTAAGAATAAAACAAATAGAAGAAAAGTAAATATTGTTATTACTCAAAAGGGATTAGAGTTACTTAGTCAAGTTGATATATTAATTGACAATAGAGAAAGTAGTATTTTACAAAGTTTGTCGCAAGACGAAACAAAAGAATTTATTAGACTATTAGGAAAGATACACGGTTAATAGCAAACTAATTCTCTTTATTACCCTAATGGTCACAAAGAGGCTGTCTAAAAAGGCAGTCTCTTTTATTTTAAAAAAATCCTGCCAAAGTATTGTATAATTATATTTTCATTTCTATATTTGGCACATCAATAGATTAAAAATGAACACAGTTTTAAATAATACTTGGTGGTGGTGCTTTCGAAACTTAACTTCGTGAAGTAGAACCTCGTATATTTAAAATTTAAAAATATTCAAAAGGCTTGTCATTCACGACGAGCCTTTTTCATTTACAGTATTTAGAAAGATGAAACATTTAAATTCAAAATTAATTACCTATAAAATTCATATGCATGTTGTATGTAACAACTAAAAACCAATAATGAAACATGAAAACATTCAGCTTACATACCCATTACAAAAAAATCCTTGCAGATACCATTACACCTGTAAGTATCTATCTAAAAATAAGGGATAAATTTCCAAACAGCATCTTATTGGAAAGTAGCGACTACCATGCAAACGACAATAGTTTCTCTTATATTTGCTTTAATCCCATAGCCTCCATTAAAGTTGAAAACGAAATCGTTACCCAAAGCTTTCCCGATGGCAGCACTACCAGTAAGCAAATAACAGGAACCACAAATATTACGGAAGAAATCCATCAGTTTACCAAACGTTTCGAGGTAAGCTCAGAAACAAATTTCAAATTTATAAATAATGGCATTTTTGGTTATATCGCTTACGATGCAGTAAGGTATTTTGAGGATATTGCTATCTCGAAAAAGAAGAATTCGGTCGAAATTCCAGATATTTACTATGCTGTTTATCAAAACATAATAGCAATTAATCACTTTAAAAATGAAGCTTACATATTTGCGCACTGTCACAATTCAGAAAGCAATATCGACGATATTAATCACTTAATAGACGCAAAGAATTTCGCTTCTTATAACTTTTCTTCAAGCGGTGATATTACTTCAAACCTAACCGACGAAGAATACAAAGAACATGTTGTTTTAGCCAAAAAGCACTGTGCCCGAGGCGATGTGTTCCAGTTGGTTTTATCGAAAAACTTCTCCCAGCAGTTTAAAGGTGACGAATTTAACGTATATCGTGCCCTAAGAAGTATAAACCCATCACCCTATCTTTTTTACTTCGATTACGGTAACTTTAAAATTTTTGGAAGCTCACCAGAAGCACAGCTGATAGTTAGTAATGGCAAGGCCGAAATACACCCTATTGCTGGTACTTTTAAGCGTACAGGAAACGACACCAAAGACGCCGAACTAGCACAACAACTAACTTTAGATGATAAAGAAAATGCCGAACACGTCATGCTGGTAGATCTTGCTAGAAACGACCTAAGCCGCAACGGTAGCCAAGTAACCGTAGACACCTATCGTGAAGTTCAATTTTTCTCGCACGTTATCCACTTAGTAAGTAAGGTTACCGGACAAAAGCATAAAGAAGCTTCTACAATGCAAGTAGTAGCAGACACCTTTCCAGCAGGCACTTTAAGTGGCGCACCTAAGCATAAAGCTATGCAGCTTATAGAACAATACGAAAAAACAAGCCGTTCGTTTTATGGTGGCGCCATTGGATTTATGGATTTTGAAGGCAACTTTAACCACGCTATTATGATTCGAACTTTTTTAAGTAAAAACCATAAACTACATTGGCAAGCTGGTGCCGGACTGGTATCCAAATCGAACCCAGACCACGAATTACAGGAAGTATACAATAAATTAGGAGCACTAACAAAAGCTATTGAATTAGCCGAAAATATTTAAAAATGACACGTGTATTAGTTATAGATAATTACGACAGTTTTACATACAATCTTGTACATTACTTGGAAGATTTAAACTGCGATGTAACCGTTGTTAGAAATGACAAGTTAACATTAGAAGATGTTGAACCTTTTCATAAAATCGTTTTGTCCCCCGGCCCTGGTATTCCAGATGAAGCAGGTTTATTAAAACCTATTATTGAAAGATACGCACCAACTAAAAGTATATTGGGCGTTTGCTTAGGACAGCAAGCAATCGGTGAAGTTTTTGGCGGTTCCTTAGTAAACCTAGATGAGGTATACCATGGGGTAGCTACCAAAGTTACTATTTGTGTTGATGACGAACCACTCTTTAAAGGACTAAACAAAACCATTGAAGTTGGGCGCTACCATTCGTGGGTTGTCAATACAAATTTACCAGATAGTTTAGAAGCTACTTCGTTTGACGAGAACGGACAGATCATGTCATTACGACACAAAGTTTACGATGTTAAAGGCGTACAATACCATCCCGAATCGGTGTTAACACCAAATGGCAAGGAAATACTCAAAAACTGGGTTGAAGATTAAGACTTTTGACATTATAAAATGAACAACTTTAGCGAATTAAAAGTTTGGCAGAAATCAATGACTTTAGTTGAAAATTTTTATCAACTAACTTCTACATTTCCTAAAGAAGATAAATTTGGGCTAAAAAATCAAATCCAAAAATCTGTTGTATCAATTCCTTCAAATATAGCTGAAGGAGCTGGACGAAATTCAAACAAAGAGTTCAAAAACTTTTTAGGAATAGCTAATGGTTCAATAAACGAATTAATAACGCAATTAAAAATATCTGCTAGAATAGGTTATGTTTCAGAAAATGAATTAGAAGGCATTTTTGGACATTTAACGGAAATCAAAAAATGACTTATACATTAATTAAGAAATTCTCTAACATCTAACCGCTATCATCTAGTATCTATATCATGAAACAACTACTTAACAGACTTATAAATCACGAAAACATTTCCAGCGAAGAAGCCAAACACGTATTGGTTAATATCTCCAATGGGATGTACAACCAAAGCCAGATCGCTTCATTCTTAACTATTTTTATGATGCGCAGCATTACGCTCGATGAGTTAAGAGGCTTTAGGGATGCCTTACTTGAACTCTGTATTGCTATTGACCTGAAAGATTTTAATGCTATCGATCTATGTGGTACAGGAGGAGACGGTAAAGATACCTTCAACATTTCTACCTTGGCTTCTTTTGTTACAGCAGGAGCCGGTGTAAATGTTGCCAAACATGGTAATTATGGTGTATCCTCGGCTTGCGGATCGTCCAATGTAATGGAACATCTAGGTATTAAATTTTCAAATGACGAAGATTTTTTAAAACACTGTATCGATAAAGCTGGTATTTGTGTTTTACATGCACCTTTATTTCATCCAGCAATGAAAAACGTTGCCCCAATACGCCGTGAACTAGGAGTGAAAACCTTTTTTAATATGCTGGGGCCTATGGTAAACCCTTCATTCCCTAAAAACCAAATGGTAGGTGTTTTCAATTTAGAATTATTAAGACTATACGGCTACTTATACCAAAACACAGATAAAAACTACAGCATTGTACATGCTTTAGATGGCTATGATGAAATATCATTGACCGGTAAAACCAAAGTGATTTCCAATAATTCTGAAACCATGTTTTCCCCTGAAGACATAGCCCTTTCCCAAATTAACCAAGAAGCAATTTTTGGGGGTAGTACCGTTGAAGAAGCCGCTAAGATTTTTATAAATGTTATACAAGGAAAAGGTACCGAAGCACAAAATAATGTGGTTTGTGCCAATGCAGGTTTAGCTATCGCAACGACAAAACAAATTGATCATAAACAAGGAATCGAACTTGCAAAAGAATCGTTACTATCTGGAAAAGCAAAAGCAAGTTTAGACACCTTAATAGAGTTAAGTAAGTAAATGAACATATTAGATAAAATAACTGCCGATAAACGTAACGAGGTTAACCTTCGAAAAAGTTTAATACCACACAAACAATTAGAACAATCCGTTTTATTTGAAAGAACGACTATTTCACTTGCTAACAATTTACGTAACAGCAAATCAGGCATCATTGCCGAACACAAACGACGTTCGCCCTCTAAAGCGATCATTAACCAAAGCTTAAATGTTCAAGACGTTGCCAAAGGGTACGAAAACGCAGGCGTTTGTGGCATGTCCGTTTTAACAGATGGCAAATACTTTGGTGGTGCACTAGACGATCTATTAATAGCACGTGCTAGCTGCAATCTCCCTTTGCTTCGCAAAGAATTCATTATTGATGAATACCAACTACTAGAAGCGAAAGCTTATGGTGCCGATGTTATTTTATTAATTGCCGCAATACTAACACGAGATGAAATTAAGAAACTTTCTCAATTCGCAAAACGGTTAAATTTAGATGTGTTATTAGAAGTCCACAACGAAGAAGAGTTACAAAAATCGATTATGCCCAGCTTAGACATGCTTGGTGTTAATAATAGAAACCTTAAGACTTTTGATGTTAGTTTGGAAACCAGTAAAACATTAAGCGCTTTAATCCCCGATGACTTTGTTAAAGTATCCGAAAGTGGCATTAGTAATATTGAAGCCATTAAAACCTTACAACCATACGGATATCAAGGATTTTTGATTGGAGAGAATTTTATGAAAACTGACAATCCAGGTGAAAGTGCCTCCCAGTTCATTAAAAAATTAGAGCAATGAAACTGAAAGTTTGCGGAATGAAATACCAAGATAATATCGATCAAGTTGCTGCACTGCGACCTGACTATCTTGGGTTTATTTTTTATGAGAAGTCTACACGGTATTTTAATGCTGATTCACCCCAAGTACCAAATACCATTAAGAAAACAGGTGTTTTTGTTGACGCTGATTTAGATGTGGTCACCAACAACGTAAAAACACACCAATTGCAAGCTATACAGCTTCACGGTAAAGAATCGCCTGAGTATTGCGAACAGTTATACCGTTCCAAATTTGATTCAACATCACATCCAATAGAAATTATAAAAGTGTTTTCAATAAAAGATGACTTCAATTTTGAAGTTTTAAAACCTTACGAAGCCGTATGCGACTACTTTTTATTCGACACCAAAGGCAAACTACCTGGCGGTAATGGCTACACCTTCGATTGGAACGTGTTAAACAACTATCCCTCAACAAAGCCATTCTTCTTAAGTGGAGGCATTGGATTAGAGGAAATAGAGAAACTGCAAAGCTTCATGACAAGCAAAGCTTCAAAATATTGCTATGCTATCGATGTAAACAGTAAATTTGAAATAGAACCCGGATTAAAAAATATAGAACTATTAAAACAATTTAAAAAATCATGTCATTTCTAGTGATCTTGTGAAATAAAATTGTGCCGAGAAGTCCAAAAGAAGTCTCAATTCTAAATACTTCCATAATTTCACGCGACATGACAAAATCAGTATAACATGAATTACAACGTAAACGAAAAAGGCTACTATGGTGAATTTGGAGGTGCATTCATTCCTGAAATGCTCTATCCGAACGTAGAAGAATTACGCCAGAACTATCTAAAAGTAATGGAAGAGCCCGAGTTTAAAAAAGAGTTCAACCAGCTTTTAAAAGATTACGTGGGACGTCCTTCTCCCCTCTATTTTGCTAAGCGCCTTTCAGACAAATACAATACCAAAATTTATTTAAAGCGCGAAGACCTTAACCATACCGGAGCACACAAAATAAACAATACCATTGGTCAAATACTAATGGCAAAACGTTTAGGGAAAACTCGAATCATTGCCGAAACCGGAGCCGGACAACACGGTGTAGCAACGGCTACCGTTTGTGCTTTAATGGGGTTGGAATGTATTGTGTATATGGGCGAAATAGATATTGCGCGCCAAGCACCAAACGTAGCCAGAATGAAAATGCTAGGAGCTACCGTAGTACCTGCTAAGTCTGGAAGCCGTACCCTAAAAGATGCCACTAACGAAGCCATTCGCGATTGGATAAACAACCCCGTTAACACCCATTATATTATTGGTTCGGCCATAGGTCCACATCCGTACCCAGATATGGTAACCCGCTTTCAATCGGTTATTTCAGAAGAAATTAAATTGCAACTAATTGAACACGAAGATCGAGAAAACCCAGATTACGTAGTAGCATGTATTGGCGGTGGTAGTAACGCAGCAGGAACCTACTATCATTTCCTACATGAAGAAAATGTAAATATTATTGCTGTTGAAGCCGCTGGTTTGGGCGTAGATTCTGGCGAAAGTGCAGCCACCTCAGTTTTAGGCAAAGAAGGTATTATCCACGGTTGTAAAACCATGTTAATGCAAACCGAAGATGGTCAGATTACAGAGCCTTACTCTATTTCGGCTGGACTTGATTATCCTGGAGTTGGTCCTATGCATGCCCATTTATGTAAAACAGGTCGCGCCGAATTTATGGCTATTACCGATAACGATGCCATGAATGCAGGCTTAGAACTTTGTAAACTGGAAGGTATCATTCCAGCTATAGAAAGTTCGCATGCCTTAGCAATTTTTGAACATAAAACGTTTAAACCAGACGACGTAATCGTTTTGAGTTTATCTGGACGCGGTGATAAAGATTTACAGAATTATATCGATTATTTTAAAATATAACGTCATTCCGAACGTAGTGAAGGAATCTCTTTAAACAGATTGCCACGCATTCCTCGCAATGACTATAAAAACAATTCATTAACAATGAACAGAATAAACCAAAAACTGCAAGAAGACAAGAAGTTACTCTCTATATACTTTACAGCTGGTTATCCCAACATAAATGATACGGTAAGTATTATTCAAGATTTAGAAAAAAGTGGCGTAGACATGATCGAAATAGGCTTGCCATTTAGCGACCCATTAGCCGATGGCCCTACCATTCAGGCCAGTTCAACACAGGCACTAAAAAACGGCATGACCACTAAAATTTTATTCGACCAGTTAAAAGACATTCGTAAAACAGTAAATATCCCTTTAATCATTATGGGGTATTTTAATCCGATATTACAATACGGCGTAGAAGCCTTTTGCAAACAATGCCAGGAAATTGGTATTGACGGCCTAATTATTCCCGACCTCCCTGTCGATGTATATCACGAAGACTACAAAGCCATTTTCGAAAAATATGGTTTAATAAACGTATTCCTTATAACACCTCAAACCAGTGAAGAGCGTATTCGGTATATCGATTCCATCTCAAACGGTTTTATATATATGGTTAGCAGTGCCAGTACCACAGGCGCTAAAGAAGGATTTCAAGACGAACAAACAACGTATTTTGAGCGCATTGGAAACATGAACCTTAAAAACCCCCAAATAGTAGGTTTTGGTATAAGCAACCATCAAACGTTTACGCAAGCCACACAATATGCCAAGGGCGCCATTATAGGCAGTGCCTTTGTTAAACATGTGTCCAATGAAGGTGTAAACACTATCGATAAATTTATTCAAGGTATTTTAAATTAATATATTTGATTTCGAATACAAATCATTAACACCCAAAACTTAACTTATGAAATGAGCATAAACAAATTTCATCATTGCATACCCACCAACATGATTAAATTTTTTATGCGAATTCCTGAATGTGCAGAAATTTTTAGTTTCTTCATTTTCAAAAAACTATAAAATTTTAAACAGATGAAATGGTATTTAAAAGTAGTAAAAGACAATTATGCAAATTTTCAAGGTAGGGCAAGACGCAAAGAATACTGGATGTTTACTTTGTTTAATGCAATCTTTATGATAGCGACTGCAATAGTAGCTGGAATTATTGGACAAGCAACTGATACTCCCTTATTTTTTTTGCTTTATTTAGTATACATCCTGGGCATTATTATTCCTAGCCTAGCAGTTACCGTTAGACGATTACACGATATAGGTAAAAGTGGTTGGTATTACTTAGTCGGGCTTATCCCTTTTATTGGAGGCATATGGCTCTTTGTTTTGTTAGTCACTGAAGGCGAAACTGGTCCCAACGGTTATGGTCCAGACCCTAAAGCCCCAACTATGGACGAAATAAATGATATTGGTAAATTTCAAATACAAAACTAATTAACAGTACAAATATTACTTAATGAACATAAGCCTATTCCATGTTAATTGAATGGGCTTTTTACATTCCAAAACAAAAAGACATGCCTTTAAACATTGTTCTAATAGAACCGGAAATACCAAACAATACAGGAAACATAGGTCGATTAGCTTTAGCTTCTGGTTCTAATTTACATCTGGTAAAACCATTTGGGTTTGAGATTAACGACAGCCGTTTAAAACGAGCTGGTTTAGATTACTGGCCACATGTAAACATAACATATTACGAAAACAGTGAGGATTTCTTTAAACGCAACAAGAATGAAAAAATGGTATTTCTTTCCAGTCACGGCACAAAACAACATTGGGAGATTCCTTTTGAAGACAACCTATTTCTTGTTTTCGGAAAAGAATCGGTAGGCCTACCCAAAACAATCGTCGAACAACAAACAGATAAACTTTTTAAAATCCCATTATACAGCAACCATATTAGAAGCCTCAACCTAGCCAATGCTGTAAGCATTACTGTTTATGAAGGCCTAAGGCAATTAAAAGACAGTTTCTAAATAAAAATGTGCCCTAAAAAGAACCACATACATTCTTTTTACAAGAACTCATCTTGACTTTTTGTTTTTTAACCGAAAATGAGAAAAAATTCGTTCAGATGAGGCACTTTTTGAAAATCATAGCATCGCTACGAATAAAAAAAGTAACGAAATATGAACGAATTTGAGCCATTTTTTAGGAAATAGGAAAAGTCAAGATGAGTTCAATTAAACCTTTTTAATAAAATAAAGTCTTATGAGCTAATTAACTTTAATATATCTATAATGACTTCAAAACAATTAAAAATCGGTGTTTTTATCTTAGGGCTCTCTATCTGTTCCTTTGCTAACGCCCAAGAAAAAAAGAAGCCCAATATTGACAAAATGTTTGCTTCATTCGACTCTAACAATGATAAATCTATTAACCTAGAAGAATTTAAAGCTAAAAAGAGACGAAATGAAATAAAGCCAGAAGTATTGGAAAAAAGATTTGCTAAAATGGACGCAAACTCAGACGGCAAAGTTACAATAGATGAATTCAAAGCGAGTTTACAAGGAGGCAAAAACAAAAAAAAGAAAAAAGAAGATTAGCCTTTGCAAAAAAAAGACGCTCTGAAAAATATTTTTTGGAGCGTTATGATTTTGTTTGACCTACTTGCTTCAACATATTTAAATACATTGTCTCTACTTTTGCTCTTGCCCAAGGCGTTCTACGTAAAAACTTTAAACTTGATTTTACTGATGGATTGCTGTTAAAGCATTTTATTTTAATAATGTGCCCCATATACTCCCATCCGTAGTGTGTAACCAAATCATTTATAATCTGTTCAAGCTTTACACCATGTAAAGGATTATTGGGTTGTGTTTCCATTATTTTTTATCAACTAATTCCTTAATTTTCACAGCTTTTTCAAAATGATCCAACTTGTGGGTTATAATCCACCAAGTAGCCGCTTCCATTAACAATTCAGGGTCGTCATTTTTATTTTTAAAAAATGCATAGAAAGAAATCCCTACACCTTCACCTTTGGTCTGTATTTTTTTATCGCAAACCGCAATGATCTTATCCCTTAAACTCCTTCTCATGGCGTTCAATGACTTCTTTTGTTAGAACGTTTAGCATTATTCTGCTTAGGCCGCCTATCATTTCTATTATTTTGTCTGTTGCCTTGCGTTCTCCTTGCATTAGAATTTCTTGGTCCTTGCTGCCTTTTCTCTGGCAATGTAGAAGCATTCGGGTCTGGCTCAAACCCGGCAACTATTTCTATTGGCAAGGTCATCCCAATAAGCTTTTCAATAGCTTGTAAGTAAGTTGTTTCATCCGCACTAACCAAAGAGATTGCTTCACCACTAGCTCCAGCCCTACCAGTTCTGCCTATTCTATGCACATAATCTTCAGGAATGTTTGGCAATTCAAAATTAACTACATGCGGTAATAGCGGAATGTCCAACCCCCTTGCCGCAATATCGGTTGCTACTAAAACGCGCACACTTCCTTTTTTAAACCCCGATAAAGCTTTAGTTCTAGCTGATTGGCTTTTATTGCCATGTATTGCCGCAGTTGTAATACCCGCAGCAACCATTTTTTTACAAAGCTTATTTGCCCCATGTTTAGTTCGGGTAAAAACAAGTACCTGTTTCCAGTTACCTTCAGAAATCAATTTAATAATTAAATCGGTTTTCAATCCTTTAGCCACACGATATACTTTTTGGGCAATAGCATCAACCGTACTATTTTCAGGGGTCACCTCAACCTGTACAGGATTCGTTAAAATACCTCGTGCTAATTTTTTAATATCGGGAGAGAATGTTGCCGAAAACATAAGGTTCTGCCTTTGTTCTGGCATTAATTTTATAATGCGCTCAATATCTCGCAAAAATCCCATATCCAACATTCTATCAGCTTCATCCAATACAAAAACCTCAACCCGTTTTAAAGATATTACACCTTGATTTTGCAAATCTAATAAGCGCCCCGGAGTTGCAACCAAAACATCCACGCCTTGTTTAATTGTAGCTATCTGTGGGTTTTGATTAACACCTCCAAAAATTACGGTACTTCGTAAATTCAAAAACTCACTATATTCCCTAACATTTGCATATACTTGTGCAGCCAACTCACGAGTTGGCGTTAAAATAAGTGCCCGAATAGGCCTGTACTTTGCCTTTTGAGTTTCTGCAAGCCTCTGCAATAACGGTAAAGTAAACCCAGCGGTCTTTCCCGTCCCGGTTTGAGCTGATGCCAAAACGTCCTTTTGCTCTAAAATAACTGGTATGGCTTTTTTTTGAATCGGCGATGGTGTTGTGTATCCCTTTTTGCTAATCGCCTTTAGCAAGGCCTGAGATAGGCCTAGTGTATTAAATGACATATAAATTGTTTGCAAAATGACAATCTATTCTAATGTCATTTATTTTGAAATGCAAAGATACACCTTATTTCTTCGATTAAAGACATCTGCTTGGCTTTATAAAAAAAATAGCCTAAATTAGATTGGTAATCCCTTTTTTGCCAATTCGAATTCAAATTTGCTCAAAAGAAAATGATGGATTTTTGTGCTAGACGAAAAAGAAGAATCAAGCATAGCTGTCGCTACGGTTTATTTTTGTGATGATGTATAGTGCAAAAAGGCGCATTTTATCTGTGTAAATTTAAAGTCGAAATGGTACTAACCAGAAGGCCTCAAAATGTTTAAAAAGTTATTCTTTCCGCTTATTTTATGCCTACTAGCTTGGGCATTATTCATAAACCCCACTATGAAAGATATTGCAGCGGGTATAGCCATTTTACTTTTAGGAATGACGATGTTGGAACAAGGTTTTAACACCTTTGTGGAAGGTCCTTTGCAAAAATTACTGGTAAGAGCCACAAACAAACTATACAAAAGTATTGGTTTAGGTTTTGTAACCACTGCACTATTACAGTCCAGCTCGCTTATTAGTGTCATTACCATTGCTTTTTTAAGTGCTGGTTTAATAGAACTATATGCAGGTATCGGCATTATTTTTGGTGCCAATATAGGCACTACTGCAACGGCTTGGCTCGTATCCATTTTCGGATTAAAAATAAAGGTCTCCGCCTTTGCATTACCCATGATCGCCTTTGGTGTCTTGTTCATTTTTCAAAAATCCAAGAATCTAAAAGGCTTTGGTTATATACTCGCTGGATTGGGATTCTTTTTCTTAGGTATCGATTATATGAAAGTAGGATTCGACATTTACCAGGATCGTATTGACTTAACCGATTATGCCATGACTGGGTTTTGGGGGCTTATTGTATTTACTTTTATAGGCGTACTCGTAACGCTTATTTTACAATCCAGTAGTGCCGCCATGGCCTTAATACTTACAGCACTTGCCGTTGGGCATATAACCTACAACAACTCATTAGCATTGGCTATTGGAGCAAATATAGGAACAACCATTACTGCAATTCTGGGATCTTTAGGTACCAATGTTTCCGGCAAACGTTTGGCCGGAGCACATTTCATTTTCAATCTGGTAACGGGGCTCGTTGCCTTGGCTTTTATCAACTTACTGAGCATACTAGTTGATGATATATCGGCTTTGATTGGGATATCGGACACTAACTATATCTTTAAACTTTCCATTTTTCATACTATCTTTAATGTTTTAGGGGTGCTAATAATGATTCCATTCATACCCTCTATAATTAAACTATTAAATAGATTTTTTGTTGAAAAATTAAGCAACAAGGACACGATAGCCTATCCGGTATACCTTAACGATAGTATTTTAGCCTATCCGCAAACAGCACTCAAAGCGCTTTTGGATGAAAGCAGACGTTTGTTTGAAAATGCTACTTTCGAAATTGTTTCACATGGCCTTAACTTACATCGGGAAGACATAAAAGGGCAAGAAAAATTAAAAAAGATCGTGGCAAAATCAAAAGAAGGTTTAGAAATTGATGTAGAAGAGCAGTACTACAACAAAATTAAGATTATTTACAGCAAAATAATAAAGTACGCAACGCTGGCCCAAAGTAAGTTTTCGTTAACTCCCAAAAACATGGAGGCCTTTACCCTAATAAAACTGGCCAACCGCAATGTTGTAGAGACCATAAAAAATGTGCGTGGACTGAGAAAAAATGTAAACCAATACATGAATTCCGAGAACGTTTATATAAGAAAAGAATACAACCGTTTAAGACACAAAATATCGCAAGTACTAAGGGAAATATATATAACCGGACAAGACTCCAATCCAGAAATGCATGCAAAAAAACTAAAGAAACTTAAAAGCAAAGCCGTTAAAAATGATGCTTTGGTAGATGGGACTTTAGATAAGCTTATTAGAGACAATAAAATAAGTAGTGTGATGGCGACCTCTTTAGCAAACGACAGTGATATTGTGGCCGATATCTCCAAAAAATTAATAGAAACAGCCGAATTGCTATATATTAAACAAGATTCTTTATTGGCAAATTTAGAAGAAGACAACTGATTTACATTCATTAAAAGGCATACAAATGAAATTTAAAAGTAAAAAAGACCCTTTGCTTACTACTTTGATATTAGGATTAAACCTATTCCTTATTGGAGTTGCATTTTCAAGATTGACTTTGAACCATATAAAAAAAACTGATTACTGGGGGATAACTTTGATTCTAGCAGTAGTTGCATTATTATTTTGGATCCAATTCGGAACCTATTATAAGCTGTCCAAAAACGAACTGACCTATAGAAGTGGGCCTATTAGTGGTAAAATACACACTGACAGAATAAAAGAAATCATTAAAGGCAAAACATTATGGGTAGGATTAAAACCTGCAACTTCTCGAAAGGGTTTGATTATTAAATATGATACGTACAACGAAATCTACATTAGCCCTAAAACGAACGAGCTGTTTATAGAAAAAACACTAGAAATTAATAGTAATATTAAAATAACCGAATAAATAACTTTCTAGGGTCTGTTAACACTAAACGTAATGCATGGATTTTTTGATGATTTTTTCGGATTTCGAGGTTATTTTTGTAAAACATAGCGGGCTACGTTGTCAAAAATAGACGAAGAAATGCGGAAAAAAGGGCGGAAAAGCCACTTTTGGGATTAGTGTTAACAGACCCTAGTTAAAAAAACACCCTATACTGCATCACCCTAAAATCGAAAGTACTAAAATTGGGGTTCTTTGCTTTTAATTGCTTGTATAAAGGCATACTGCCTATGGCTCTGTTGGCACTTCCCGATGCCGAAGTTAAAGATATTGTTTTTATGATACGTTTAGAACTTTCAGATTGTTTCCCTCTGTCAGCAATAACAGGCAATTCAAATTGATGAATCCTCGGGATTTCATTAGAAACTACCTTCAATCGAATACCATACACTTTAATATGCTTCCTAAAAAAGTATTCTGGGCCGTTTATACTATTGCCGCCTGTAAACAACAAGGTATCGACATTAGGATAACGTTTTAAATAGCCCACAACATCCCGTAGCTTAATATTTTGCATACCCAGATCGGAAGCATCTATTTTGTCACGCTTACAGCTTTCAACAATATCACATACGCCTATTTTATGCTGTAACAAAAATTGTTTTCGCTGTTCTACCGCTTCTTTAGAATTATCATAACGTAAATTCAGACCATGTATGGCATCGATATACAACCATAACGAATTGTAATAGCTTCCATAACAAAAATTGACGTCCTTCTCCAAAAGGTCACCCATACTAAAACGTGGTGGCGGCAATGTGCCTACAATTAATTTTGTAGTATCACTGTTTATAAATGGTTTGTATGGATGCTTATGAAAGAACATATTTTCCTTGACTGCAATGCCTAATTTTCGTATTTTATTGGTTTGAACACAAAATACATTAAATTATGGGAAAAGGCGACAAAAAAACAAAACGCGGCAAAATTTACCGAGGTACTTTTGGTGTAAGGCGACCACGCATTAAAAAGAAGGTATCCATTGAAAACAAAATAAGTATTGACAGTAAAGCTGAAGCTAAATAACGCTACAGCCAACTAAACCATTATGAATTGAAAAACCATAAGTTGTGATACGCAAGGACATTACCGCCTGGACAACTGGGTTAGCTTTTGTTAATTGTTAAAAGTTAATAAGTCTTACATGGTACAATTAACCAACAACCATTAACCTTTAACCTTTAACCTTTAACTAACAACCATTAACCAACAACTAATAACCAATACCTAACAACCAATAACTAAAAAATAGCGTCCTTTATACCAATTTAAGGTCTTGCAGTAACTTTTCCACCTCAATTATGGCACTCTTAAAACGCTTTTTATTTGGTTTCGTCATATTTTGTGACTCTGTATGGATCTCATCCAGCAACAGCTTGGCATCCTCATTTTTTTGCCTGTTCAACAAAAACTTAGCAAGCGTTAATCGTTCTTCATAAAAAGAATAACGTATGTCGATGGCTCGCAGGTTGGCTTCGGCCACATCATAATTACCCAATTCACTTTGTGCCAATCCATACAAAAACTGTATTCTGGACTTACCGAACTCCGGCTGGTTCTTTATTTTTTCTGCATACGCAATCACACTTTTGTAATCTTGTGTGTTATAAAAAGCCTCTATTAACTTACCATAAACATAAAAATTGTTTTGAGAGGTGTCCTCCAAAGCCTCCAAATAATGTGTAATGGCATTTTGGTTGTCTTGAATGTCTAAATAAGCGTCTGCCAGATTTACCCTATTTTGATAGGTTTCAGAAAACTGAAGCTTATGTTCCAGATCCTTTATACGCTTGGTTGGATTAACAACCGATATAATGCCTTCTTGGATCTTTTCTGCATCACGCCTATTATACACTTGGGTTAGGATATAAATTAAGCACCCCAAGACCGATAGAAATAAAATAACAAAAGCCCAATAATAAGGCGTCCTGTTTTTGTACATGTGATATAAGCAATAAGCTTGCAGTGCAACCGACAAATAAAAGATCATAATTGTGCTTTGGATTATCGTATAAAAACCAATTCGGTGTCTGTAGACATGGGTTCACTAAAATTATAGCCTTCGTAATTAAAGCCTTTTAAATCGTCAATGGTCTGGGCATTGGTATCAATTACATAACGGGTCATATACCCCCGCGCTAATTTAGCAAAGGTCATAATGGTTTTATACTCACCATTCTTAAAATCCTTAAAGTTGGCAGTTATAACCGGTACTTTTAAGGCTTTCTTATCGATGGCTTTAAAATACTCGTTACTAGCAAGATTTAAAAACAGCTCATCATCCTCTAGTTCTTCATTTAAAGCTTTTGTAATGGTTGTTCTCCAAAACTCGTATAGGTTTTTATTTTTACCTACTGGGAATTTGGTTCCCATTTCCAGACGGTACGGCTGGATGAGATCGGTTGGCTTTAGTAAACCATATAACCCCGAAATAATCCGTACGGTATTTTGCATAATTTCTATCTTCTCTTGCGGAATGGTATAAACATCCAATCCCCTATACACATCACCACTAAAAGCATAAACAGCTTGCCTTGCGTTGTCTGTGGTAAATGGTAAATGCCAGTCTTGGTTACGCTGATAATTTAACTGCCCCAAAGCATCAGAAATATGCATGAGCTTCGATAAACTCTTAGCCGATTTCTTTTTTAGCAGTTTATTTAAACGCTCGGCCTGGGCCAAAAAACAAGCTTCGGTGGTTAAAGCTATCGGTATTTTACTTTCAAGGTCAAGTGATTTTGCTGGAGACAGTACTAATTTCACACGTTTAATTTTAGTTGATAATATATCGATTTCAAATCTGAGAGCAAATGCAACTGTTCACTCTCACATTATTCCATTTAGATTAAAAAAAAACTAAATTACGATATTTCTTTTATTTCACCGTTTATAAAACTAAAGTTATAATCGCCTTTTATAATAAATTCCGATGTGAACGCTTCTTCCCGTGTTGGAAACCATTTTTTAGCTGTTTTGTTAATTAAAATGAATAAGCCCATATCATTTCCCACTGCGCAAAAACGTTGAAAATTACCGTCAAAAACAGGAATGGCTTTAATGGCATTGATCTGATTATAGATTGCTTCGATATTTGTTGTCGCAATACCAATTTCACTAATAGATAAAACAGATGCCGACGAGAAATTAACCCGACTATTAAGCCCTAAGTCTTTCCTAGCGATAAACTCCATGATATTCTTATCGGCATCATAAAAATAGATAGCTTTTGCATTCCAGTTCTTAAAGTCTATAATCAAGTTATCACCATCAGGTAAGATCTCAACGCGTCTTTGCAACCATTGTAACGCACCTTCAATTTTATTTGATGGAATATTGAAAGCCAAATGCGAAGGCTTTACAGCTTCTTTGTATTGGAACGACAATACACTATCCCCAGAATTGAAAGCTATTTTGTCCGCAGAATCAAAGACCAATTCGAAATCTAAAATATGCCGGTAAAATTCTTTTTGTCTTAGAATATTATTAGTAAAAAGTGTGATTTCTTTTATTAACATACTCCAAATATAGTTTAGATTACATAAACCGCTAAACTAGGGCCTTTTAACACTAATCCCAAAAGTGGCTTTTCCGCCCTTTTTCCGCATTTCTTCGTCTATTTTTGACAACGTAGCTCGCTATGTTTTAAAAAAATAACAATCGAATGCAGATTAATAACTCTTCACCAATTACCAATAACCAACAACCAATAACCAACAACCAATTAAGTCTACTCCATTTCCTGATGCTTTGCATAGCCCCGCCATTTCTCAATACATTGCTGCATATCCTCAGGAATAGGCGTATCGAATTGCATAAACTTTCCTGTTGTTGGATGTACAAAGCCCAATGTTTTGGCATGTAAAGCCTGTCGGGGTAATATTTTAAAACAATTGTCCACAAACTGCTTGTATTTGGTGAAAGTAGTTCCTTTTAAAATCTTTTCACCACCATAGCGTTCGTCATTAAACAAGGTATGTCCTATGTGCTTCATATGTACCCGTATTTGGTGGGTACGTCCTGTTTCCAACTTACAAGACACCAAGGTAACGTAACCTAAGCGTTCCAATACTTTATAGTGTGTCACGGCTGGCTTACCCTTATCGGATTCATCGTCTAAAAACACTGTATTCTGAAGGCGGTTTTTAGGGTGACGTCCAATATTACCTTCAACCGTTCCTTCATCCTCTTCCATGTTGCCCCAAACAATAGCCACATACTCCCGTTCACTTGTTTTCTCTGCAAATTGCAAGGACAATTGCGTCATCGCTTGTTCTGTTTTCGCAATTACCAAAAGGCCACTAGTATCCTTATCAATTCGGTGTACCAGTCCGGGACGTTCGCTGGAGTTATTAGGCAAATTATCAAACCTGTAAATAAGCGCGTTAATAAGTGTTCCTGAATAATTACCATGACCGGGATGTACAACCATACCTGCTGGTTTGTTAACAACAAGTAAGTCATCGTCTTCATAAACCACATCAATATCTATGTTCTCTCCCACCAACAAATTCTCGTATGGCGGATGGGTAAATAACACACGAATAGAATCAAAAGGTTTTACTTTATAACTTGATTTTACGGGAACATCATTTACAAAAATGCTACCGTTCTTTGCCGCAGCCTGAATTTTATTTCTTGTAGCGTTCTCGACAAAATTCATTAAGTACTTATCTATACGCAAAGGGGCTTGTCCTTTATCTACAGTAAATGCATGGTGCTCGTATAGGTTATCTTCATCAGGCAATTGTGGCGTATTATCTTCCATGTTAAGCTAAATTGTAAAAACGTGTTTGTGCGACCCGCTTTAAGAATGTAATCGTTTCTATAAAAATTAAGGCCTAACGCCATTACCAAGTACCAAATCGATTACCGATGTTTTTGGTAACAGATCACCTTCCTGTATTAATCTGCCCTTGTGCTGCATCTTTAATACTATATCCTTTCCTATATTGTCCTCGTAACTTAGCTTCCCTACCTTAAAGCCCAAAGCCTCTAACGTTGGTCTTGCTTGGCGCAAGGTACTTTCCAATAAATTCGGGACTTTCACTTTACGGTAACCAGAAGGGTTAAGCGTTATATAAATTTTTCGGTTTTCCTTAACTTTAGTACCGGCAATCGGTTCTTGCTCTATCACCGAAAACTTAGGGTAATCTGGATTATAATTTGCCGAATCCTGAATCTGCATTACCAATTTATTTGTCTTTAGCTCCAGTTCGGCAACCTCAATGGACTTACCGGTTAAATCGGGTACAGTTTCAAACTTACCATGGTTTGTCGATACGTTTAACCATTTTAACATAATGAAACACAACACGATCACAGCAACAACGGCCAATAAAATTTGTTTCAAGAACGTTTTGCTTACAATAAATTTAATAATGCTCATCTATAGAATTTTCAATTAGGCAAATATATAAAAACAGAACTGCTTTTTCTTTTGCCATTTATATGATATTTTAGCTTAACTAATATTAGATACGTTTTATTGTAAACTTTAGACTAATTTGGAATTAATTATTAGGTATTAATGGGAGAGCGTAGTGGTTGAACACGTTCTTAATTTTATAATTGAAGTGGTTTAATCAAGTGATTATTAAAATTTAAGCCTGTGAAAAAAAATATTGCCATCATCATGGGAGGCTATTCGAGCGAATATGAAATCTCCCTTAAAAGCGGAAACGTTGTTTATGAAACATTAGACAGGTCTAGGTACAAAGCCTATCGTATTCATATTTTTAAGGACAAGTGGGTATACGTAGATGCTAACAACAAGGAATACCCTGTTAATAAAGATGATTTTTCGGTACAACTAGATAACGAAAAAATAACGTTCCACTGTGTATTCAACGCCATACACGGTTCACCTGGGGAGGATGGCTTTATGCAAGGCTATTTTGAACTGCTCAACATACCCCATACCAGTTGTGGCATGTACCAAGCCTGTTTAACCTTTAACAAACGGGACTGCCTAAGCGTGTTAAAACCTTATGGCATTAAAACGGCTACATCGTTCTATATTAACCTTGGTGACACAATTGATGAAGAAGCTATTGTAAACAAAGTAGGCCTCCCTTGCTTTGTAAAAGCTAACAAAGCCGGAAGCAGTTTTGGTATAACTAAAGTCTACAAAAAAGAAGAACTAAAAGCAGCAGTCGACACGGCTTTTAAGGAAGACAATGAAATTATTATCGAATCGTTTTTAGATGGCACCGAAGTATCGGTTGGCGTTATAACCTACAAAGGCGAAACCAAAGTATTACCCATTACCGAAATTGTAAGTGACAACGATTTTTTTGACTACAAAGCGAAATACTTGGGCCAATCAAAAGAGATTACCCCTGCCCGACTTTCTAAAATGCAGGAAGAAAAAGTTACTTTGTTGGCTAAAAAAATATATGAAATCCTAAAGATGAAAGGCTTTTCCAGAAGCGAATTCATCTTTAAGGACGGTGAGCCCCACTTACTTGAAATCAATACCGTTCCAGGTTTAACTAAAGAAAGCATTTTACCCCAGCAGGCAGCCGTTGCAGGCATTACACTAAACGAGCTGTTTAACAATGCAATTGAAGAGGCTTTACTCGATAATCGAAATTTGAATGCGCCGAAGCTTGCCTAGAAATCAAAAAATAATATCCTGTAAATGCCTTGTGTGCTTGTACCGAGGTAGTTTACCAATAAAAGTCGTAATTTTAAACAGTAATAACCGATAAAACAAGCCCCACATTGCCCTACCCTTTGGGGTTAACCTATTATAACGAATAAAACACTATGAAGCGAGCCATCTTTCCAGGATCTTTTGACCCCTTAACCTTAGGGCACTACGATATTATTAAGCGTGGTGTTACCCTATTTGATGAAATTATTGTCGCCATAGGAGTGAACTCCGATAAGAAATACATGTTTACACTTCAAGAGCGCAAACGATTTATAAAAGAAGCTTTTAAGGACGAACCAAAAATAAAGGTAGCCACCTATCAAGGGCTAACGGTAGACTATTGCAAAGAGATAGGTGTTGATTTTATATTACGCGGACTAAGGAACCCGGCCGATTTTGAATTTGAAAAGGCCATTGCCCACACCAATCGAGATTTGGCACCTATAGAAACCGTATTTTTATTAACATCGGCAGACACCTCGTATATTGCCTCGTCTATTGTTCGTGATGTTATTAGAAATCATGGCGACTACACCAAGTTAGTCCCCAAAAGCGTGCGTATTAAATAATGACACCTTTTAATATTAATTTTCTGGATCACGTGGCTATTCGTGTTAAAGACATGGACAAGTCGGTGGCATGGTACTCCGAGGTGCTGGGTTTAAAAAAATACCAGCTGGAAGTGTGGGGCGACTATCCGGTATTTATGCTGGCTAACAAATCGGGGCTTGCCATTTTCCCAGCTAACCTGGATCACGAACCGCTTAATCCTTTATCCAGAAACGTAAAGATCGATCATTTTGCTTTTAACGTATCGCAAACCGACTTTAAAAAAGCACAGGAACATTTTAAAACTATAGGTGAGGACTTTACATTCCAAGACCACCATTACTTTCATTCCATCTACCTAAAGGATCCCGACAACCATACCGTAGAGCTCACAACCCTCCTGGTAGATGAGGATACGTTTTATAAGTAATACTCCTTACAAATATCCCATTTAAAAGGTTACTTTACTTACTTCTCTGGAATTACTACACTTAGACAGGACATAAAGTTGAGAGAAAATGTTTTCTAGTTGTTAACTTAGCAATTATGAGAAGTAAACCCAACATTACATTTATTCCCCATATATTGGCAGATAAAGAAGACCAAAATACCTATAAAAACCTACAGAATTATAATTCATTAGGTCTGTTTAAAATAAAATCTTAATATTAATTTAACCTGTAAATTTATTTTAGAACGGGTTAAACCACTTTTTAAAAAGCTACTCCTTCACCTTTACTTCATATATACTTCACCTTTACTCCATAGTATAGTTACTTTTAGGACGGGTCAAAAAGGCATTTAATCAATAGTTATAGCGTGGTTATAGCGCGATTATAGCATAAATACCCCACTTTAAAGAAAAACATGGAGGATAAACCACGCCCCTGGCACCAACAACAGTGCTTAAACACAATGCTTTATAACAAAAACATATACAATAGTTTTTGTTAGTTACAACAACTTATAAGTAGAAAGCGGCTTTGGAAAGGCTTCTGGATTTTCGGCCAAATGGTATCGGGGATCGTCTACTGCCTCAACAACCACCTCCCTAAATTTAGGACTGGCCTTGTACAATAACACTTTACAATCTTCGCTTAAATGCTTTAATTTAATGGATTTCCCTTCGGCTTCATACTTGTTCACCAAATTAAAAATAGCTTCCAAGGCAGAATGATCGCTTACACGAGACTCTACAAAATCGATCTCCACATGATCGGGGTCGTTCTTAACATCAAACTTTTCGTTAAAGGCCAATATCGATCCAAAAAACAAAGGCCCCCAAATTTCATATACTTTAGTACCATCCTCGCGCATGCGCTTTCTGGCACGAATGCGTTTTGCATTTTCCCAAGAAAACACCAAAGCACTAATAATAACACCTGCTATTACAGCAATGGCCAGATCGAAAATAACGGTTAACACCGATACCGCTACCAAAACAACTACATCGCTTAAAGGGATTTTATTAAGGATCCTAAAACTACTCCAGGCAAAAGTCCCTATAACAACCATAAACATAACCCCTACCAAAGCGGCAATAGGAATTTGCTCGATATAGGAGGATGCAAATAAAATAAACACCAATAATAGCACGGCAGCAACAATACCCGACAAACGTGTACGTCCACCCGATTTGATATTAATAAGCGACTGTCCTATCATGGCGCAACCTCCCATACCACCAAAAAGACCAGTAACGATATTGGCACCACCCTGGGCCATACACTCCCTGTTGGTATCACCTCGGGTTTCGGTAAGCTCATCTACCAAATTTAAGGTCATTAAGGATTCTATCAAACCAATAGCTGCCAAAATTAAGGCATAAGGAAAAATAAACTTAAGGGTTTGTAAATTGAACGGTACTTTATTAAAAATATCAAATTGAAACTGGGGCAAGCCTCCTTTTAAGCCTTCACCACCAAGTTCCCTGATAAAACTACCTACGGTAGCTACTTCTAAGTCCCCAAAAATAACGATTGCCGATACCACCAAAATACCGATTAAAGCTTCGGGGAGTTTTTTGGTTATTTTAGGCAAGAAGAACATAATTCCCATGGTTAAGCCTACCAATGCAACCATGATCCAAAGCTGCGATCCTGTAAACCAGTTGCCTTCAACATCTTTAAACATCCCTAGCTGGGAAGTAAAGATCACAATTGCCAAACCGTTTACAAACCCCATCATTACGGGGTGGGGTATCAGTCGTACAAACTTACCAAGTTTAAGGATTCCGGCCAGCATTTGTATTGCCCCCATCAAAATAACAGTAGCAAACAAGTAATAAAGTCCGAGATTCTCATCTCCTGCTCCCATAGCGTTTCCTTCGGCCACCAAACTTACCATCACTACGGCTAAGGCACCGGTTGCGCCACTAATCATACCCGGTCTTCCTCCAAAGATAGAGGTTATTAAACCAATCATAAACGCAGCGTATAGCCCTACCAAAGGATCGACACCTGCAACAAATGCAAAGGCTACAGCCTCGGGCACCAAAGCCAATGCTACGGTTATTCCACTTAAAATATCGTTTTTTGCATTCGCTGTGCGCTTTCTAAAAAAATCTGTCATGCCCTTTATTTTGAAGCGGCAAATTTAAGCTTAATATAAAGATTAACAAGCCATAATGCCCTTAATTTGGCAAACCCAACCACTAAAACGTTTGAGAAAGCAACCATATTAGAGCGATCCAACGAGGCATCTCTAAGAAAAAATATTTGATATAGACTATCGCGTAAAGAAGAGTGTTAATGTTGACTGGCTAGCCAATCCATAGCCTCTGTTCTATCTTGGAACACCTTAATATTCCAATCATTGCCCTTATTTAAATTGATTATTGTTTCAACCATCATTAAGGCTCCGCTGGTTTTAACACAAACGGCTATGGCCTTAATTTGTTTAATGTTGTGTATCATGCGTTGTGCCTCAAACTTAAAGCTATACGAATGCTCTTTGTTTACCAATACAAAACACGGATTGTCCATGTACGTTCTTATAAAATCATGGTATTCGTCCACCATGACCTCATTTACCTCAACGCCCTCATCTATAATAAGCTCTACCGTGTTATTATCAAGCATAGCAATAGAGCCAAATGACAGTTTATAACTTTTCATTTCTAACGATCTAAAATTATTAAGCGAGAGATATTTTTTTCACAAACAACATGGTGTTGTTTAAAGTATAGCAATTTGGTTGTAATTGTGAAACTACAAAATCAAAAGTAGTATTTTTTAATAAGTTTTGCATCAAAAACAACCAAAACCATAACCCACTAAAAACCTTATGCTTACAAGTAAAAACACAAGATTTTATACTAATAATTTTATGTTAGCGTAAGAATTTTCAAGAGCCTTTTCTGTCTGCTTTCCATTTAACCAGGTAACTTTCGTTATGCCTTCTTCTTCTTGTGCATACAGATCGCCTTTAAAACTGGTCTTCATTTCAAACCAATAGGTAATCTTTATTTTGTGACGCCCATTACGTTTAAAAATATGATACGTTGTTTCTAGGGGTTTTGTAATTTCCAAACCACCTACCCCTGTTTCTTCTGTCACTTCCCGAATGGCCGTTTTTTCGATCGTTTCATTGCCTTCCACTTTCCCTTTTGGCAAATCCCACTTATCATTACGGTAAATAAACAAAATATCTCCAACATCATTATACACCTTTCCTCCTCCTGCAACTACATTGGGCAACTTTTTCAAGAATTTCTTAAGCAGTTTATCTTCATTCTTATGAATAAGTCTAACAGCCTCTAAACCCGTTGTATTGAGTTCCTTTATCACTTTCCCTATATTAACCGTATTGAGCAAATAGTTTTTAAAATTAGACTCTTTCTCAACCTTAGTAGTCAAAACTATGGGTTTATCTCCTACAAAAACTTTATACATTCTTCGTACTTCAAAATTTATGCTATGGTAAAAATATCATTTTTCACTTCATTTTGACAACTCTTGAAAAAAATATTTTTATTGGTAGAAAGTTCAGCTCAAAAATTTATTTTTATGTAATTTTGCGCCTATGATTTTCAATAAAGATACTGCCAAAAAAACTGCTGAAGTTTTACTACAAGTTAATGCTATAAAACTTAGCCCCAAAGATCCTTTTACCTGGGCATCGGGCTGGAAATCCCCAATTTATTGTGATAACCGCATTATTTTGTCTTTCCCTCCCATTCGCAATTACGTTCGCGAAGCCATGGGTAAACATATTGAAAAACAATTTGGGAAACCCGATGTCATTGCCGGCGTGGCTACTGGAGCCATTGGTATTGGCATGTTGGTTGCCGAATACTTAGGCTTGCCTTTTATTTATGTTAGACCAGAAGCCAAAGGACACGGTCGTAAAAACCAAATTGAAGGTTTTGTAGAGAAAGGACAAAATGTAGTGGTTGTAGAAGACTTAATTAGCACAGGAAAAAGTAGCCTTAATGCCGTAAAAGCACTAAAAGAAGCTGGCGTAAATGTAAAAGGCATGGTAGCTATATTTACCTATGGCTTTGATATTGCTACCGAAAACTTCAAAAAAGAAGACATTATTTTAAACACATTAAGTAATTACGAAAACTTGCTGGAACAGGCTTTGGAAACGAATTACATTTCGGAAAAAGAATTAAAAGCTTTATCTGAGTGGAATACCAACCCAAGTGAATGGGACATAAGTTAATGTTGTTTTACAAAATATATTATGAATTTAGAATCCCCAAAAGTAAACGTTGCAAAATCGCCACAAGAGGTTTTTGATTTTTTAACCGATGTTAAAAATTTTGAATCCTTAATGCCCGAAAACATTAGTAAGTTTGAAATTATTGGTGAAGACACCTTTTTGTTTGCCTTAAAAGGGATGCCCGAAATTACACTCAAGAGAAAAGAAGTGATACCTCCCAATAAAATTGTATTGGGTGCTGCAGGCGGTAAAATAGACTTTTCACTTACTGGAACCATTAATGAAATAGATTCCAAAACCAGTGAAGTGCAACTCAAATTCAATGGCGATTTTAACCCTATGATGGCCATGATGATAAAAGGTCCCATCACCAAGTTCATCGAAACACTGGCTACAGGTATTCCAAAAGTGATTTAATACATTAATGTAATTTCCTTTAAGTCGAAGGCTTTTACAATATCATCTTCCAACAATACTTGAAGCATTCCAGAATCGGTAATATGCTTTATAAATCCAGAAAACATCAAGCCCTCAGCATTTTTAAACGTTGAGGGTTTATTTTTCCTAAAAAGATGTGCCTCGTATTCATTCTTCAACACTGTAAATTTTTTCTTTTTTAGTATTTTAAAATAATACTTTAAATGCTTTAAAATTTCATAAGACACTTCATCGAGATCATAGACAATCCCAGATATTTCTTTAAGGGATGACGCATTAGGCAAGGTATCGAATGTCGTTTGATTTACATTTAATCCAATGCCGATGACAGATGCTGATAACACATTTTGTTTTATGACATTTTCAATTAAAATACCACAAATTTTCTTATTCCCTGACAAAATGTCGTTAGGCCATTTAACGCTTAACTTAGGAATAGAAAACGATTTAAGCGTTTTTATTAAAGCCAACGACGTTACAATACTTATATAAAATGGATGCTCTAATTGCAGGCCCGTTAGGTCTTTAAACACACTAAAAGTAAGGTTTTTAGTTGCTTGCGACTCCCAAACGGTTCCCATTTGCCCTCTACCATTGGTTTGACTTTCGGCAATTACCACAGTAAAATCCACGACATTCTCTGTCACAATAAGCTGCCGCAAATAGCTATTGGTCGAGTCGATGGCATTAAGTTTGATGATATGCATATGGTGTTATTGTAACAGTATAAAATCTTATGATTATTTTAAAGTATAAAGAACTAAAAAAATAATAACTTTGCATAAATTAAAAAAACTTAATGGCGAAAGAAAATACAAACGCAGATTCACTAATATCTGTAATTATTAGTGGCATTGAAGATATAAAAGGTAAAGAAATAAACATATTAGATTTAAGAAGCATTGACAATACAGTTTGTGACTATTTCATTATTTGTGAAGGAACTTCTAATACGCAAGTAAGCGCCATTGTTAATTCAATTCAAAAAAAGGTAAGCAAAGAACTTAAGGACAACCCGTGGCATACCGAAGGCATGGAAAATGCCGAATGGGTATTAATAGACTACGTGAATGTTGTTGTACATGTGTTCCAAAAACATGTTAGGGAATATTACGATATTGAAAGTCTTTGGGGTGATGCAAAAACCACAACAATAGAAACCAGTTACTAAAAACACATGGCAAACGACAAAAAGAACATAAAAGACAAGAAACCTAAATTTAGTCCATACTGGATTTACGGTATACTCATTGCTTTTTTCTTAGGAATTCAATTATTTGGGGGTGGCAGCTATCAAGATGCCAATACCATATCCCCTTCAGAATTTTTAAGATATGCTGAAGACGGTGATGTAGAAAAAGTTATTGTGATAAACAGGCATTTAGCGAAGGTATATCTTACCAGTGAAGCCCAAGAAAAGGAAATTCATAAAAAATCGAAACCAACAAGCTTTATTCCTACGGCTACAAGGTTACCAAATTACACTTTCGAAATAGGAGATCTTCAAAATTTTGAAAATGATCTTGATGCTATAGGCAAAGAAGATCTACTTAGCTTTGACAGGGAAGAAAGTACGTTAAGCGATTTTTTAATTGGTTTATTACCTTTTATACTCCTAATTGGTGTTTGGATTTTCATTATGCGCCGTATGTCTGGTGGAGCCGGTGGAGGTGCTGGAGGGCAAATATTCAATATTGGAAAATCGAAAGCAAAATTATTTGATCAAAATACTGAAGTTAAAACTACGTTTAAGGATGTAGCTGGACTTGAAGGCGCTAAAGAAGAAGTACAAGAGATTGTAGACTTTCTTAAATTCCCTGAAAAATACACCACACTTGGAGGTAAAATACCTAAAGGCGCCTTGTTGGTAGGTCCTCCAGGAACGGGGAAAACCTTGCTTGCCAGAGCTGTTGCCGGCGAAGCTAAAGTTCCCTTCTTCTCCTTATCAGGTTCCGATTTTGTGGAAATGTTTGTCGGCGTTGGTGCCTCAAGGGTTCGCGATTTATTTAAACAAGCCAAAGAAAAGTCACCTTCCATTATTTTCATAGACGAAATTGATGCCATTGGACGAGCGAGAGGAAAGAATGCCATGTCTGGAAGTAACGACGAACGTGAAAACACCTTAAACCAGTTATTAACCGAAATGGATGGTTTTGGCACCAATGCCAATGTTATTGTTCTTGCTGCAACCAACAGAGCTGATATATTGGACAAAGCACTTATGCGTGCCGGTCGTTTTGACAGACAGATTTATGTTGACTTACCGGATATTAGAGAACGTAAGGAAATATTTGAAGTGCATTTAAGACCCCTTAAAAAGTCTAAGGATCTAGACACCGACTTCTTATCGAAACAAACCCCTGGTTTTTCGGGAGCAGATATTGCTAATGTTTGTAATGAAGCAGCCCTAATTGCCGCTAGAAACGGTAAAAAAGAGGTAGACAAACAAGACTTCTTAGACGCTGTAGATAGAATTATTGGAGGGCTTGAAAAGAAAAATAAAATAATAACCCCTAGCGAGAAAAAAGCAGTTGCTTATCATGAAGCTGGACATGCCACAATTAGTTGGATGTTAGAACATGCAGCGCCGCTAGTAAAAGTAACTATCGTGCCTCGTGGTCGCTCTTTAGGTGCCGCTTGGTACCTGCCTGAAGAACGCCTTATTGTGCGTCCGGAACAAATGCTTGACGAAATGTGTGCCGCCCTTGGTGGTCGTGCTGCCGAAAAAGTTATTTTCGACAAGATATCTACCGGTGCCCTAAGTGACTTAGAAAAAGTCACAAAACAAGCACGTGCTATGGTTACCATATATGGATTGAGCGATAAAATTGGAAACCTAACCTATTACGACTCCGGACAAAGTGAATATGGCTTTACTAAACCTTATAGTGAGCAGACAGCCGAGTTAATAGACAAGGAAATCTCTAATATTATTGAGACGCAATATAAAAGGGCTATAAAACTACTGGAAGAAAACAAAGATAAGCTCACCGAACTTGCAGAAGAACTTCTTGAAAAAGAAGTTATCTTCAAGGATAATCTGGAACGGATATTTGGGAAGCGCGCTTTCGAAAAAGAAGAAAGAGAATCCCTAGATAAATAGATTTTAATATATTTGCCTAGCTTTTAGTAAAAATCTTAAATTAACCACTTGGTTAGTTTAAGATTTTTTATATTTGATAAACGCCAATGGGAATTGAGTTAATAGCAGCTAATTAAATGAGTCTTTTCAGAAAAATTTTCGGTTCAAAAGCTGAGCGCTCAGAAGAAGAACTAAAGTCCGATGATAGGGGCAAATACATGCCAGAAATAAAACTACCTATAGATGAAAGGTTTACCATAAACTTTAAAGCTAATGGCGGTAAATTTTTGTATTGTGAAAATTTAGACGAAATCTTTCAAAACTTACAAAACATACTTAACGAAAATAGCTGGGAAGAAAAGGAAGCCTTATTAATTGACAGTAACTTAAAAGACAAATTTAAAAACGCGCACTTACAAATAACCAAAAAGGCAAGTGAGGCTGTCTTTTTTTTAACAACCTGTGAAAATCTAATTGCCAACGACGGATCCTTATTAATTTCCTCAAATCAGATTTTTGAAAAAAAACTTACCGAACTCCCCGTAAATTTTGTAGTATTTGCTACTACCAGCCAAATTGTCGAAAACATTGGAGAAGGCTTACGTGGTATTAAATCTAAAAACAAAGAAAAGATACCCACAAATATTACAACAATAAAGCATTTTAAATCGAAAGACGAAAAAGACTTTCTCAGTTATGGAAGCAGTGCTAAAAACCTTTATCTGCTACTTTTAGAAGACCTATAGAATGAAAGAAATTCTTATACGATCTATTTCAGGACTATTATATGTTTTGTTATTAATACTGTCGCTTAATTACGAACAAGCCTTAATTGCCCTTTTTTTTGTTTTCGGACTGATTTGCATCGCCGAATTCAAAAAACTTATCCAATTAAAAAGTCTTTTTCCCTATATAATATTCATAATTCTTTATGCTGTATTTGGATATTGGCAATTGGTGTTAAATACGGCCAATGGGTTAGATGAAGCCACTCAAATACTTATGGTACTGACTATTTTTGTTCAGCTTTTCTTGATAAAAGACCTGTTTTCAGAAAAAACCATTCCACTATTCAGTTCAAAACGTTTTTTACTAACAACTTTTTATCTGTCAAGTGCTTTTGTATTTTTAATATTAATTGCAAACTACCCTAATACTTACAATCCTAATATATTACTGGGATCTTTCGTTTTAGTTTGGGTTAATGACTCTTTTGCCTATTTAGTTGGTAAAAACTTTGGTAAGCAAAAACTTTTTGCAAAGATCTCTCCTAAAAAAACCGTTGAAGGCTTTTTGGGAGGCTTGTTTTTTTCCTGTATTGCAAGCTATTTTATTAGTACCTTTACGGAGACTTTAAGCTTTACTTCCTGGCTTGTTTTAAGTATTATTATTAGTGTATTTGGAACCTTGGGCGATTTAATAGAATCGAAGTTTAAAAGACAAGCAAATGTAAAAGATAGCGGTGTAATAATGCCTGGCCATGGCGGATTACTGGATCGTTTGGATAGCATTATCTTTGCAGCACCTTTTATATATTTATTTTTAAGAATACTACAATATGTTTCATAAAGAAGGCCATAAGATTATATTAATTACTTTCATTTTTGTTATAGCGTCCTTTTTATTGGTCGATAGTTTTATTTCCATAAAATGGCTCCAAACAACAATAATGATCGCATTATTGGTTTTTCTTGTTCTTATCCTTCAGTTTTTTAGAAATCCCAAGCGTAAAACCGCAATAAACAACCGACAAGTAATGGCACCGGTAGACGGCAAAGTTGTTGTTATTGAAGAAGTTTTTGAATCAGAATTTTTTAATGAAAAGCGCCTTCAAATAAGCGTTTTTATGTCACCTATAAATGTTCATGTAACACGTTATCCCATTGGAGGCAACGTAATATTCAGTAAATACCATCCTGGCAAATATCTTGTTGCCTGGCACCCCAAAGCAAGTGAAGAAAACGAGCGGACAACTGTTGTTGTAGAAAACGAAACCTATGGAAAAGTACTATACCGACAAATTGCAGGCGCACTTGCCAAACGTATAGTAAACTATGCAAAAGTGGACGACAAAGTTATTCAAGGAACTGATTCTGGTTTTATAAAATTTGGATCGAGAGTTGATTTATTTTTACCTTTGGATACGAATGTAAAAGTTCAGCTTAACCAAAAAGTTCGTGGTGGAGAGAGTATTATTGCAGAGACCAATGAGTGATACAGACCTAGATATTAAATTTCAGGAAGCCGTAGCCAGAGTAAATGCCCACAAGGATCCTTTTCCGGCCGATACCCTTCTAAAACTGTACGCCTATTACAAAAAGGCCACTAACGACTACGGTAAACCCCGTAGCAAAAAGAAAATCATTAATGCTTTTAAAACCAATGCTTTATTTCAAGTAAAAGACATTAGCGAAGACGAAGCTAAGCGTACCTACATTGAGCTAGTTAACAACTACTTTTTATATAGAAAGTAACATTCCTTCTTCTCTATATTTATTTTATAAGATTTTATTTTATAGTTTAGCTACTCATCAAACCACAAAATAAATCTTACAACTTATGAAGCTTTTAAAATACTTAGTATACAGTGCATGTTTGCTAGGTTACACTTTATTAAACGCACAATCCAGTGATCTTAAAATTATTCCACAACCACTACAGCTAGAAACAACAAATGGGTATTTTATAATCCAAAAAGACCATACACTCGCTTTAGATCCTAATTTTATAGAAGCAGAACCAGAAGCACAATTATTAAAACAGCTAATAAAGAAAGAAACCGATATTGAAGTTTCTATTAGCAAAGCAAAAACCAATGCAACTAACGGCATCACTATTAGCCGAAATCGCAACATAAGAAACAGCGAAGGTTATAAACTGGAAATAAACAACGAAGGCATTCATTTACAAGCCTCCAATAGGGCAGGCATATTTTACGGCATACAAACCTTAGCCCAACTTTTCCCTGTTGCGATAGAAAACAAACCCAATAACCACTTACCCTTTCTATCCATTGTTGACAGTCCAAGGTTCGAATACCGTGCACTAATGCTTGATCCTGCCCGTCATTTTTTACCCGTAGAAGCTATAAAAAAGTATATTGATGCCATGGCTTCATACAAGTTCAATTACTTACACCTACACCTTACCGACGATCATGGTTGGCGCATAGAAATAAAAAAGTATCCTTTATTAACAAAAATAGGTTCCGTTAGAAAAGAGACCAATGGCAACGGCATACCCCGCGGAGGTTTTTACACCCAGAATGATTTAAAGGCCATAGTTACCTACGCCAAATCCAAACATGTAGAAATTATTCCAGAAATAGACATGCCAGGACATGGCATGTCCATTCTTTCAGCATATCCGGATTTAGCATGTTTTCCTCGCAAGTTTGAAGTAAGCACAATACCTGGGGTCTCAAAAGAATTACTATGCGCGGGCAAACCCGAAGTTTACCAATTCTATGAAGATGTTATTAGTGAAGTTGCCAATATCTTTCCAAATTCAAAACTACATTTAGGAGGTGATGAAGCACCATTAGATCGCTGGAGAGAATGTTCGCATTGCCAACTTACCATGCAAAAAAACGACTTAAACAATGAAGAAAAATTAATGGCGCATTTTTTTAGCCAAATAAACGAAATACTCGTTAAGTTTAACAAAGCCCCGCTTCTTTGGTATGAAAGTGATGTAGAAAGTTACCCAAAAAACAGCACTGTATTTTTATGGCGTAATGAAGATCCCGATATTAAAACGCAAGAGATTAAGTCCAAGGGATTACAAATGATTAATTCTTATGGTCGCAATACTTACTTTGATTATCCACAATCTAAAGGCGATATACCAAACGTAAAATGGATGTCTGTATTAAACTTAAAAAAGGCTTACGAATTTGATCCGGTTCGCGGACTCGCAGAAAATGACAATCAATTTATTAAAGGGGTGCAAGGCTGTGTTTGGGGGGAATATGTACCCAATATCGAACGCGCTTTTTACATGACCTACCCTAGAGCATTGGCCCTTTCCGAAAAAGCTTGGTCTACAAAATCGAATTGGTCTTGGGAACGTTTTAAAAAGAAATTGGACAAACACCTTATTAAACTATTAAGTAAAGGGGTTAAATTTAGACCTCCGGTAGAATTATATACTGAATAAACCTTTACTTAGCTAATTCGGCATAATCAAAAAATTCAGCTTCAAAAAGTGTTTGGAAATGCTTTAAGAGCCTTTGCTTCACTTCGTGTACTGGAACTTCCTTTACACCGAGCTCTACATTTAACGAGGTTACCGCTTTCCCTCTAATACCACACGGTATAATGTTATCGAAGTACCCTAAATCGGCATTTACGTTAAGCGCAAAACCATGCATTGTAACCCAACGACTGGCACGTACACCCATAGCACAGATTTTACGTGCAAATGGTGTACCTACATCCAACCATACGCCCGTCTCACCATCACTTCTTTCTGCTTTTAGCCCATAATCCAACAAGGTTAAAATGATCATCTCCTCTAAAAAACGCAAGTACTTGTGGATGTCTGTAAAAAAATTTTCTAAATCCAATATAGGATACCCAACAACTTGACCTGGGCCATGATAAGTAATGTCACCTCCACGGTTAATCTTATAGAATGTAGCTCCTTTTTCGGTGAGCTGTGTTTCGTTTAAAAGCAAATTGGAAAAATCGCCACTCTTACCCAAAGTGTAAACATGCGGATGCTCTACAAATAAAAAATAATTGTTGGTCTTTAAGCAGGCCTCTTCTCGTCTGTTCTTAATTTTGGTATCAACAATTCCCTTAAACAAAGTTTCCTGATAATCCCAAGTCTCCTTATAGTCTTTGAGCCCTAAATCTTGCAGTGCTATTTGCTTATTCATAGACTGCAAAATTACGACTTTTTTTAAAGCCTACCTATTGGGGTTGTTGAGAATAACCAGTGCTGCAATAACCCCTGGCACCCAACCACAGAGCCATAACAAAAAAACAATAAATATAGAACCACAGCCCTTATCGATAACAGCCAGTGGCGGACAAATAATGGATAATAAAACTCTCCAAAAACTCATAATACGATTTTTTACAACACTATAAAACAGTGTGTTTAATGATTGATGTAGCTATTTGACGTTTAATCGCAACTTTCGTTACAAAGATAATCTGCAATATTAGACACTATCATTTTTTAACCAAACTACACTGAATCGCAATGACATTTCACGCCCGAACAGTACAGGCATGCTTTTGTTAATTGTTAAAAGTTAACAGTTCTATACCATGGTACAATTAATCATTAACCAACCAACAACCATTAACCAACAACCATTAACCATTAACCAACAACCAACAACCAACAACCAACAACCAATAACCAATAACCAATAACCAATAACCAAAATTACAAGACTTTAAGCTTTTACTAAAGAATAAAATATAGTAGTTTAGTAACATGATTCGATTTTTGTTTTTAATATTTTTCACACTAATTTCATTCGTCGCTAGGGCGCAATATAGCTTTTCAGGACATGTAGACAACAGGCAATGGCACAATAATGTTTACCTCTCCATAATTAAAGATTACAGACAAGTTTCGGGTATCTATTTTGAGCAAATTATAGCAAAAGTGACAACCGATAGTCTTGGCTATTTTGAGTTTACCGGCGATCAATTAGAGACTAAAAACAGAATTTACAGAATTCATGTTGACAACTGTTTTGAAGAAGACCAAAACCATTTTGACGGTCATTGCGACAATAGCAAAGCGGTTATTTTTATTGCAAAAAACAATGACTCCATTCAATTTCCGTTTTCTTTTAACCAACAAATGTTTTGTGATATAAAATCTACAAACGAAAAATCGACTGCTTTTATTAAAATAGATTCCCTTAAAGAAGAAATGAAATTTGCTTTTAGCGAGTTTAGAAGTGAGGCAAACAGGAAGCTTAACAATAAAAAATGGTTTAAAACATTACAGGACTACGGCGAACAGCTTAACGAACCCCTAGCTGAACTTTACATCTATTCGTTTTTATCAGATAGGCGAAATGACTTCCATGAGCACTATCTGGAGGATCTTAAAAAGAATGTGTATTACGATAATTTATTAGACCATTTAAACAGGCACTACCCCAATTCATCCTATACAAAACAATACAATGCCGAACTTAATTCTGATAAGTTTATTATTAGCAGCGCAAACCCTTCCTATTTTAATTGGAACTATTTAATATACCTTGTATTGTTTACCTCTATTACTGCTAACTTCTGGCTTTGGCAATCCCGTAAAAAAATCCAAAACAATAACATTACAACAGGGAAAAAGCAACTAACCAAACAAGAACAAAACATCCTAAACCTGTTGTTGGAAGAAAAAACAAATAAAGAGATTGCCGACACCCTTTTTGTTAGTCTAAGTACTGTAAAAACACATGTTAATAATATCTACAAAAAACTGGATGTACAGTCAAGAAGCGAAATAAAGTCGCTGTTTAATGGTTAATAAGAAAAATCAACCTAGGTACTAGTACCCATTTCAACCTCCAATTGCTCAATTTATGTTAATGTTTTTATGATGTTTGTTTCATTATAAACAATAACACGAAACATTATGACTTTTTCAACGTACAATTTTAAAACATTACAATCCAAATTCTTATTAATTTTCTGCTTATTAGTTTACACATCAAGCTTTTCGCAACAAGCAAGCACTACTACTAAAAACATAAAAGCAGGGGTTTTATCATTTGAAACAGAAGAAATTGATTATGGCACCATTCAGCAAAATGCCAATGGCGAACGCACCTTTAAATTCACCAATACAGGTAAAGCACCCATTGTAATCACCAACGTAAAAACCTCTTGCGGCTGCACCGTACCATCGTATGCCAAAACACCTATTTTACCGGGAGATTCCAGTGAAATTAAAATTAAGTATGCCACCAACCGAATTGGTATTTTCAAAAAAACGATAACTATTATTTCCAATGCTTCCGAAAGCAGTAAAACATTAAGGATTAAAGGTGAGGTTTTAAAACCAGAGGCACCAAAAAGCTAACTAAAAACTGATTTTGCCTTAAAATAAAAATCTACTAAAGAGTTGTATGCTGGTTTTTTGAAAATAGTGTAATTTTGCACACATCTGTCAAAAAAAGACAGTATTCAAATTTAATTAGCATGCAGCTTTCAGAACAAGAATTAGTAAGAAGAGAAAAGTTATCAAAACTACGCGCATTAGGCATTAACCCTTATCCGGCCGATTTATACCCGGTAAACCATACTTCAAAACAAATTAAGGAAGGATTTGAAGAAGGTAAAAAAGTGGTTATTGCCGGTAGATTAATGATGATAAAAGTGCAAGGAAAAGCGTCGTTTGCACAGTTACAAGATGCCGAAGGAAAAATACAAGTTTATTTTAACCGTGACGAAATTTGTCCCGGAGAGGATAAAACGAAATACAACGACGTCTTTAAAAAGCTGATCGATTTTGGTGATTTTATTGGTATTGAAGGCGAATTGTTTACTACAAAGGTTGGCGAAAAGACCGTTATGGTTAAGGATTTTACCTTACTTAGTAAGGCTTTAAAACCCCTTCCCCTACCCAAAGAAAAAGACGGCATTGTTTACGATGCTTTTACCGATCCAGAACAACGTTACAGACAACGTTATGCCGATTTGGTAGTAAATCCCCATGTTAAAGATGTATTTGTAAAGCGCACCAAGTTGTTTAACGCGATGCGCAGCTTTTTTAACAATGCTGGCTATTTTGAAGTAGAAACCCCTGTTTTACAGCCCATTCCTGGTGGTGCTGCTGCTCGTCCGTTTATAACACACCACAACTCGCTGGACATTCCTTTGTATATGCGAATAGCTAACGAGCTTTACTTAAAACGTTTAATCGTTGGTGGTTTTGACGGTGTATACGAGTTCTCTAAAAACTTCCGAAACGAAGGGATGGATCGCACCCATAATCCAGAGTTTACCGCTATGGAAATATATGTGGCTTACAAAGATTACAATTGGATGATGGCTTTTTGTGAGAAGCTATTAGAGCATTGTGCTATTGCAGTAAACGGAACTACAAAAGCTACTTTTGGCGATAATGAAATAGACTTTAAAGCACCTTACGCCCGGGTAACCATGACCGATTCCATAAAGCATTTTACAGGCTTTGATATTACTGGCAAATCGGAAGACGAAATTAGACAAGCTGCTAAGGATATGGGTATTGAAGTAGACAACACCATGGGTAAAGGCAAGCTTATTGATGAAATCTTTGGTGAAAAATGTGAAGGCAACTACATCCAGCCTACATTTATAACCGACTATCCTAAAGAGATGAGCCCCCTCTGTAAAGAGCACAGGGACAATCCAGAGTTAACCGAGCGATTTGAACTTATGGTATGCGGTAAAGAAATTGCCAATGCCTATAGCGAGCTTAACGACCCCATAGACCAACGCGAACGTTTTGAGCACCAACTTAAACTAGCAGCGAAAGGTGATGACGAAGCAACCGAATTTATAGATTTTGACTTCTTAAGGGCCTTAGAATACGGTATGCCTCCTACCTCTGGTATGGGAATTGGAATGGATCGATTAATCATGTTTTTAACAAACAACCAATCCATTCAAGAAGTTTTGTTCTTCCCGCAAATGAGACCAGAGAAAAAGCAAGTAGAATTGAGCGAGGACGAAAAAGCGGTATTTAACCTCCTTAAAGCCAACTCTCCTATTGAACTAAACACCCTTAAAGGACAGTCTGGACTAAGCAACAAGAAATGGGACAAAACCATTAAAGGATTGACTAGCAAGAAGGTAGCACAGGTTTTAAAAAATAACGAAGGCCTTTTAGTAGAGGTTTTATAATACCAAATAAAGAACTGTCACACTGAACTTGTTTCAGTGTCTCATTATAAATTAAAAGGATTTACTTAACGGTGAATCCTTTTTTGTTTGCAGATGGTAGCAGATAATAGTCACTTTTTGGTCACGAAATGGTCACTCCTAATTTTCTTATTCAATTGAATGTAGGAATTTTGAATCGTAATAAGAATTTTCTTTATATTTGAGGATGTAACTATGTAGTACAAATTAAAGAATTACGTGTACCCCCTAATTAACATAAATTAATGACAGAAATCAGTTCAATAAATTTTAATAAAATATTTGTAATTGAATCCCTTGATTCTACCGAAGAGAAAGAAACTGGTAAAGAACTTTATGATGATCTATTGAGATGGAAAGAAATACAATTAGGAGCCCCATTTAAAGCTGAACTAATTCAGGTTAAAAACAGAATTCAATTCTTTGAATCGTTAAAAAAAATTAAAAATGAATGTAAAAACAATAGTGTTTACCCTATTATTCATTTTGAAATTCATGGTAATAAGAGTGGACTAAGTTTAGTATCAAATGAATTTATCGAATGGATTGAGTTATATAAAAATCTCATCACTATTAATTCTATTATTGGAAATAACTTATTTTTAACATTAGCTGTATGTAAAGGAGCATATTTAATGGAATTAATCAAATTAGCTAATCCAGCCCCCTTCTGGGGTTTTATCGGTTCATTTGATAAAATTAATTCAGAAGATATATTAATCCGATATAACGAATTTTACAAAGAGTTTTTAGATTCTTTTAATATCAGCAAAGCATTTTACAAATTACAAAATGCAAATAGTCAATTTCCATCAACGTACAGGTTTATCAATTCTGAAACTACCTTTAAAGAGGTATATACCAACTACTTAAAGGAGAACACATCACAGGAAGGTCTAAAGAAACGTGTAAAACAAGTTCAGGTGGATGAAAAATTAAAGTTTAATTCTAGACCCGATAAACGAAGATTTGAGAAAGATTTTAAAAAGAGGGTATTGGCTACTAAAAATGATTATTATCAAAAACATAGTAAAATATTCTTTATGATTGATAAATTTCCTGAAAACAGAGAAAGATTTAATATAAAAAAGAATTTATAATAAACTTATGCCAATAAAGACAATAAGAAATTGCCTTACTTTTACCAACTTCAGAAAATCCAAGTACATTTTCAGTTTGATGTGACTTACAAAGTCAACTTCTGAAACAAGCAACTACTCACAATCGAGACGTTAATCAACATTAAAACTCAATGGGAATAACAAAAGAACAGATAAAAAAAGCTCTTTTAAATTCAGGGTACCTCCTTGAAGATAGAGTTAATCAAATTTTGATAGAAAACAATTGGTCAACAATTCCTAATTCAAGATTTAAAGATTTAAAAACCGATATAGAAAGAGAAATCGATGTTGTTGGATATAAGTATCTCAATTATTATTCTCCGCAAGTGGATAATATTGATTCTACTCTACTTATCGAGTGTATGAATAATAAAGAACCCATCGTATTTTTTGAGAATATAAGACCTTTACCCAGCCGAATTGCGGCTCTTAATTTCACTATACTTAATGAGAATTTTTGGAGTATCCTATCTTGGACACAAAGTGAGTTAAAATCTAAAAAAACATTTGTGTATTCCTCTCAATATTGCAGTTTTACCAAAGTTCAAAAACTAATTAAAGAATTTAATAATGGATGGATTGCTTTGCATCCTGACATAAAACACGATAGCATAAATTCCTTATTTCAATATATTCAATTTAAAAGGACTGAACATAAAGACAAGAAAAACACGAATGAATTTATAAAAGGGTTTTATTATCGCCCTTTAATAATATTACAAGGAGAATTATTATCAGTTAAACAGAAAAAAGAATTAGAAATTAAAAATCGTAATCATATAAAATTTCAAGTTGCAATAACAGATAATGGTGGCAAGTATTTTGACATTGATGTAATTACCGAAAAGCATCTCCCTGAATATTTAAAACTAATTGAAGAAGAGGATAATGCTATTGCAAATATGATAGAAAAACATAGAGAAAAATTAATCGATTAAAAAACGTTGCCAACAACGCAACAAAAAATAAATTCTTAAACTAAAGAGAAAATCAAAATAAAGGTCAATTATTAACAAAAAAATAAAATAAACCGAACCGACAACTGACGGATATACGAGCCGCTGGTTTACATTAGGAAAAGAATAATTAATGTTAACAGACAGATTTAATAAACTACGAAAAACAGAACTTGACAAAGTCTTTGGGAAACTTGAAATTATAAATATTTGGAGAAGTATAGTTAAGAACCAATTACGAAAATTAGACATTCAAGATTTATACGATTTTTATGATTTTAATTACAACATTGATGAACGTGCATTAGCAATTAGAACTGAAATTCTCAATGGAAACTACCAAGTAATTAAACCTATAATTTATCGGTTAGAAAAAAAACTTGGGATTTGCAGACATATTGTTATTCCGCAACCTCAAGACGCTTTAGTTTTACAGGTTTTAACTGAACAATTAAACTCTGAAATTATAGGTAAAATGCCGTCTGAGAACTCATTTTACTCACAGGACAAACATAATATGAAGTATCCTCATGATTTAGATACTGAATATGGAGTTAATTGGCAAAAACAATGGAAGAAACTTCAAAAATTGATTTACCAATTTAGTGAAAGCAAAGAATTACTGGTTGTAACTGATTTGTCTAACTACTTTGATTCAATTGATATTTCAGTATTAAGAAATCAAATCTCTAATATTGTTGATGATAAAGAAGTTCTTCTAGATTTATTATTTAAAATAATTGAAAATATTTCATGGAATCCCGATTATCTAAAATACACTGGAAGAGGTTTACCAACGTCAAACCTAGAAGGTATTAGATTACTGGCTCATTCATTCTTGTTTGAGTTTGATGCCATTTTAAAGGAGAAAACAAATAATTCATTTACTCGTTGGATGGATGATGTAGTAATAGGTGTAAATTCAAGACAAGAAGCCATTGAAATGCTTAGCTCATCTTCAGATGTTCTTAAAAGTAGAGGTTTAGCTTTAAACTTAGCAAAAACAGATATCTATGACTCTGAGAAAGCTGAATTTCATTTTCAAATAGATCAGAATAAATACTTGGACTCTATTGATTACAATATAAAACCAAGAACTTCAAAATACAATTTAAAAACAAGTGAATTAAAAAGAGAATTTAAGAAACACTTAAAAGAGACAAAAGCTAAATACTCAGAAAAAATTACAAAAAGGTATGTTACAGCTTTTGGAAAATTTAAATCTGAAAAATTGCTATCCGAAGTTGCTTTACTATATAATGAAAGACCTGGAATTAGAGGTAATTTGCTGATTTACCTTTCGGAATTAGGTTACAAAAAGAAAACATCCGATACTGTTATTAATATTATTAAAAACTTAAATGTTTATGATGACATTTCTTTATTCCAAGTTTGTAAGTTAGTTACTGACTGGGACATCCCTGACAATGAAAGTTCACTTGAGTTTTTAAGAACATTTGAAATAGAAATAAAATCTATAAGCCAAAGAAGAAAAAATCCTTTTGATTTTTATTGTTTAATTTGGTTTAAATCAAAATACGAACATCCAGATTCACTTTTGAGATTTATTAAAGATTATGAAAATATTTGGAAATCTGAACCTTTTTTGAGAAGACAAGTAACAGCAAGCTTATCTCGAGCTTATATGATAAACCCTTCAAAAGTTACGACTATCTTAAAACAACAAATATCAACAGGCATTCCTCAAATAGTTTCACTTTCAAGCCAGCTACTCAGTTTTTCAAGCTTTGAAAATTTACCTAGTAGAATTCATTTGTATCTATTTCCAACTCACAAACAAAAAAGGTATCCTTTATCTAAGTTTTTAGTTTTATGTAGTTTATTAAATTCTGAAAAAATAAGAACAAATGAAATTATTAAATCTAAAGTAAAAGAATATATAGTTGATGATTATCAAAAGAAATGGATTGAGGCACAATATAATATAAGATAACAGCTCAACAACGCATCCTACGAAAAGCACTAGCCATGTTCTAAAAACTTACTCTAAGTTTATAGTCACCATATTGTCAAGAGTCAACATTTTCCATTATATTTATCTGTAAGATAATATATATGGCAGTAAACCTTCGTAAAAAGTATTCAAAGAACTCTGGGACATCCAAAAAGAATAGTTCGTATAGATTCCAGTTAGATTTTTATCACAACGGTAAGAGAATTAGAGAAACCATTTCAGATGTTGAATTCTTACCATCGGACACTAAAGAACAACGAGAACAAAAGAAAAGGGTTGTAGATAAGATAAAGGCCGATTTGGAGATAGAGTTAGCCAATAAGTCCACTGGATTAATATCTAGAGAACTGAAAAAAGCTAGTTTTATTAACTTTTTTGAGGAACAAGCAAAAAAGAAAAGTCCTAATACCAAAATTGCTTGGGATAATACATTAAAACACATCATTGACTTTCATGGTAAAAAGTTGAGGTTTGAGGATGTAACCGAAAATTGGTTGGAAAAATTCAGTGAATACCTCTTGTCTAGTGACCTTTCTCAAAATTCTGTTAGAACTTATCTACAAAAGGTTAGTACGGCCTTAAACCAAGCTGTAAAGCAAAAAATAATACTAGTAAATCCATTCAATTACATAGATAAACTAAAGAAAGAAGAAAACGAAATGGTTTATCTAATCAAGGAAGAAGTACAAGAGATTATAAACACAGATTTTTTTGATGATGAGGTCAAGAATTCATTCTTGTTTGGATGTTACACAGGGTTAAGATTCTCGGATATTAAACGACTTAAATGGTCCAATATCAAAGATGGGAAAATCCAAATAACACAGACCAAAACCAAAGGTGCCGTTTATATTGGAAAATTCGGTTAAAGTGAACCACCCGTGCCGGATGAAAGTGAGCAGTGTAAATGAAGTGCCAAAAATCGTTTTATTTGAGTGTTAAAATTAGTGATTCTTTTTTAATTTTTTTCT
>NZ_JAELVQ010000009.1 GCF_016428595.1 Snuella sedimenti
GTTATCGCTTTAATAGAAGCTTCATGAAAGAAAACATTTTTGACAACCTTTTGAACAGAATGGTGAATACCGAACCATGCTTTATCAAAAATATTAGTAGTTAAATGCCTAAGTCAATTATTTTATTAGAAGTATGTTATCAAATTTAATAATACGTTTAGAATGAAATTATATAATGCATTTTGTTGGCAATAGCATCACCTCATCACTACATAACTTTTAATAAATGAAAGGAATCATATTAGCAGGCGGCTCAGGAACACGATTACATCCCCTTACGAAAGTAGTAAGTAAACAGCTGATGCCTGTATATGATAAACCCATGATATATTATCCGTTAACAACGTTGATGTCTGCTGGCATAAGGGATATTTTGATTATTTCAACCTCAAAGGACACGCCAAGATTTAAGGCCCTTTTGGGAGATGGGAACGATTATGGTTGCCGTTTTGAATATGCCGTTCAGGAACAACCCAATGGGCTGGCAGAAGCCTTTATTATCGGAGAAGATTTTATAGGGAAAGATGATGTTGCTCTTATATTAGGCGATAATATTTTTTACGGTTCTGGATTAGATGAAACGTTACAGGCAAGTATTAAGCCTAACGGAGGTATTATATTTGCTTACCATGTTCAAGATCCGAAGCGCTACGGTGTGGTAGAATTTGATAGAGATAATAAAGTGATTTCTATTGAAGAAAAGCCTAAACAACCAAAGTCCAATTATGCTGTACCGGGTGTTTATTTTTACGATAATAGCGTTGTGGAAATTGCCAAGCAAATCCAACCAAGTTCTCGAGGTGAATTGGAAATAACCGATGTCAATAGGGCCTATTTGAACAAAGGATTATTACACGTGCAAATCTTAGACAAAGGAACAGCCTGGCTGGATACAGGAACCTTTAATTCATTGATGCAGGCCTCTCAGTTTGTGCAGGTTATAGAAGAGCGTCAGGGACAAAAAATTGGGTGTATTGAAGAAGTGGCGTATAAAATGGGGTATATCGATAAGGAAAAACTAAATGCATTGGCCTTGCCATTACTTAAAAGTGGTTATGGGGAATATTTAATGCAGCTGGTTGATGAGTAAAATTTGTGATCAAGTGATGCAGTTATCATGTGATGTAATGGAAGAGTTACTTGGTTATGGAACATAAATTGAAGAGGTTTAAACTTTTGGGTTGAAATGAAAAATATCATCACACTATCACCTGATCACACCATAACAGAAAAAGAACATCACTTGATCACAGCATAACAACATAACAAACAATACGTGACACCAATAAATTCCCATAAGGACTTAAATGTATGGAAAGAAGCCATGAAACGAACATTAAGAAATTTTAAAAATTACTTCACAAAAGGAAATGTTTAAAATTTTTAATGAGAGAACGAGTGTAAGGAGTGGTTGCACACGTTCTTAATTTTATAATTACAATAAAATCAATTAATTACTAAAATTTAAACGTGTGAAAATGGTTACGGAAATTTATGTAATCACAAAAACCTTTCCCAAAGAAGAACAATTTTCATTAGTAAGTCAAATGCGACGTGCTGCGGTGTCTATTCCTTCTAATATAGCAGAAGGAGCAGCTAGAAGGGGTAACAAAGAATTTAAGCAGTTCTTATATATTGCATTAGGATCTTTAGCAGAGTTAGAAACCCAACTGATGATAGCCGAAAATTTTAATTATATTGATAGTCAAAAAGAAACTTCGGAAGCATTGATTTATATAAGGCGAATGCGCTCCAAATTAATTGAAAGTTTGTAAAATTGCATAACAGCATAACAGCATAACAATACAATGACCATAACCCCAACACCTTTAAAAGACTGTTATATCATACAACCCCAAATATTTGAGGATGAACGCGGTTATTTTTTTGAAAGTTTTAATCAGCGTGATTTTGAAGAACAAACGGGAATTAGGGTTGATTTTGTACAAGATAATCAATCCCAGTCTTCGAAGGGTGTTTTAAGAGGCTTACATTTTCAAAAAGGGGCATTTGCCCAAGCTAAACTGGTGCGTGTCGTAAAAGGAAAGGTTTTGGATGTTTGTGTGGATATTAGAAAAGGATCACCAACTTTCGGTCAACACTTTTCCGTGGTTTTAGATGATATAGAACATAAGCAGCTCTATATCCCAAGAGGCTTTGCACACGGCTTTTTGGTATTGGAAAACGATACGATCTTCACTTATAAATGTGACAATTATTACAACAGCGCTTCAGAATCCGGTATTATATTTAATGATAGAACCCTGAATATTGATTGGGGGATGCCTGATTCGCAGTTAATTATTTCAGAAAAAGATCAAAACTTACCATTATTTGACACATTGTATATGTAATCATCTAAATTTGTGTGGTCATCAAAACGCTGAGCAACGAAGTGAAGAATCTTAGTTGGATTGATAAAGTTATAAGGAGATAAGGTAAAAGGAGTTGGATGTAATTTGGGGAACCTACCAATTTTTGGTATTTTTGAATAAATAATTAGGAAGTTATGAGTAAAAACACATCAATATCACTCGGAAATTATTTTGACCAATTTGTTAGTAGTCAAGTTACTGCTGGACGATACAAAAACGTGAGTGAAGTAATCAGAGCTGGACTTCGTCTTTTGGAAAACGAGGAAAGTAAAGTCATTGCCTTGAGAAACGCAATTCAAGAAGGAATTGATAGCGGCATTGCACACGATTTTGACCCAGACAAACATCTTCAGGAATTAAAAGCTAGACGTAAAAAGAATGGCTAAGTATGAACTGACCAACAAAGCGGTTGAGGATTTGACTGGAATTTGGGAATACACAATTGAAAAATGGTCTGAACCACAAGCTGACAGATATTATAATTTGCTGTTGGACAGTTGTCAGGACATTGCTAGTAATCCTGAATTGGGAAAGAATTATGACGGAATAACAAATGACTTATTCGGACTCAAAACTAGCCGACATATCATTTTTTATCGAAAACGAACTGACCAACCGATTGAAATCACGAGAATCTTACACGGGCTAATGGATTTGAAAAATAGAATAACAGAATAAAAAAACTACACCCAATGACTGCTATAAGTAATTGCCTCTACTTGCTTATTCCTGAAGCACGATTGCCATTGGGATACTCAACTACTTATACGTGCCGAGACCGTTAAAGAAAGATGATTTTTTGAATAATATAATAGCCGGCTTTTGTTATAAAGTATATTGTCATCAAGGAGGGGCTTTTTGTCCGACGAAAGTGTCTTCTCTGTCATTCAGAAGGGGATTGAGCGTTAAAAATACATCCAGTGGATGTGTTTAGCGAAAATGCCAGATGGCGGGCAGGTTGACGACTGAAGAATCTATTGATCGTATATAATAGTATTTTTTGAATGAAAAAAGCATCAAATTTGCCAACAACCAATTGTTACCCTGAGCTTGTCGAAGGGAATCAACAACTAACAACCATATTGGTTACTGGGGCAAATGGGCAATTGACATCGTGCATTAAGGATATAATTTCGGGGTATGAGGATTTAAAAGTTATCTATACCGGCCATCAGGACTTGGATATTTGCAATGTAAATCAGGTGCAAGCCTTTTTTAAGGCTAATAAAATAGACTACTGTATCAATTGTGCCGCATACACTGCAGTCGATCGCGCAGAAACTGAAACAGAAAAGGCATTTGCCATAAATGCAACGGGGCCTAAAAATTTAGCTTTAAGCTGTCGGGTGTATGGTATTGTCTTGATTCATATATCAACCGACTTTGTCTTTGATGGAGAAAAAAAAGAGCCTTATGTTGAAACGGATATTCCTAATCCAATGAGTGTATATGGGGCATCTAAACTACAGGGTGAAATTGAAATTAAGGAGCTATTAGAGCACTATTTTATTATTAGAACGTCTTGGTTGTATTCGGAATACGGGCATAATTTTATGAAAACCATGCTGCGATTGGCAGAAACAAATGATGAGATTGGAGTTGTTTGCGATCAAATAGGATCGCCAACCTATGCGGGTGATTTGGCAGAAGTTATAGTTGCTATTATTTGTACTGAGTCAAAACATTATGGTCTTTATCATTATAGTAATATGGGGTCTGTGAGCTGGTGTGATTTTGCAAAGGCGATTTTTGAGCTTACCAAAACAAAAATAAAAGTAAGTCCTATAAAAACAGAAGCTTATCATACAGCAGCAAAGCGACCTTCTTATAGTGTCCTAAATAAAGAAAAAATACGGCATGAATTGAGTCTATGTATTCCCAGTTGGGAATATAGCCTTAAAAGGGCTTTGGCAAAATGTGTTTAGGAGCGGTGTTTTAGTAAAAATTGTTATTCTGTGTTCATACACTATCCATACTGTATCCATACTTTATCTATACAGTACCTATACAGATTGACTCGTCCTAAAATAACTATACAGATTAACAAAAAATAGTACGGATTTTAAGTGTATATTGTGAGAATTAATATATTGAAAAAGTTTAAATGAGTTTATTGCAATTTAGATTAAAAACATGAATAAAGAACGGTATAAAATAGCAATAATAGGCCTGGGCTATGTAGGTTTACCTTTGGCGATGGAATTTGCAAAAAAAGGATTTCAGGTTCAAGGCTATGATATTAATGAGGGACGCATATCGGAATTAAAAAAGGGTATTGATGTCACTAAAGAAGTACCTTCGAATGCATTTTTGCAAGCTAAGGGCTTACAGTTTACAACACAGCTTGAAGCGCTAACAGGTGCTAATATCTATATCGTTACGGTGCCAACACCTATTGATAGGTTTAATACACCAGACTTGTCATTTCTTATCAATGCCAGTCAATTGGTGGGTAGTGTTTTATCCAAAGGTGATATTGTTATCTATGAATCGACGGTATACCCTGGTTGTACAGAAGAGGTTTGTGTACCAGAATTGGAAAAGTCAAGTGGTTTAAAATTCAATCAAGATTTTTTCTGCGGTTATTCTCCTGAACGTATCAATCCTGGTGACCTCGTTCGAAAAGTTCATAATATTGTAAAGATTACTTCCGGAAGCACCGCAGAAATAGCAAGTGTTATTGATGAATTATATAACCAAATCGTAACAGTAGGTACCCATAAAGCTTCTAGTATAAAGGTAGCCGAGGCTGGTAAGATCATAGAGAATATTCAACGGGACGTGAATATTTCGTTGATTAATGAGCTGGCCCTGGTGTTCGATAAACTGGAGATTGATACTATGGAAGTTTTAGAAGCCGCAGGAACCAAATGGAATTTTTTACCCTTTAGACCGGGGTTGGTAGGAGGGCATTGCATTGGGGTTGATCCCTATTACCTAACTCACAAAGCCGAGAGTTTGGGGTACTATCCAGATGTTATCTTGTCGGGAAGGCGTGTTAATGACATGATGGGTGTCCATGTAGCCAATAAAGTCGTAAAATTATTAGTGGAACGGAGTAGTGTCATTAAAGGGGCCAAAGTGTTGGTTTTGGGGATTACCTTCAAAGAAAACTGCCCGGATATAAGAAATTCAGGAGTAGTAGATGTTGTTAGTGAATTACAAGGGTTTGGATTGGATGTTGATGTATTCGATCCGCATGCACTGGCCGATGAAGTTAGAAAAGAATATAATCTTGAATTGGTGGAAACGTTGAAAGACGGCTACGATGCCATTGTATTAGCGGTTGGTCACAACGAGTTTGAGGCTATTGATTATGCATCGTATAGAGATAAGGGCTGTGTTATTTATGATGTAAAAAGTTTTCTTCCAAAGGCATTGGTCACTGCGCGTTTGTAATAGAAGTAGAAGTAGATAGGTGTGTGTTTGTATTCAAGATGATTTTTATTAGCCAGTACAGTGAGTCATACCTGCGCAGGCAGGTATCCACATTACCATATCGGCATTTCTTTAATTTTTATTAGTACTTACTACTAAGTGGATGCCTGTTTTCACAGGCATGACAGGTAACCTTATTGGTCTTGTTGCGGGTTACAAGCCTAAAGCGTTATAGTTGGGGTAAAGTCTTTACGACAGACTAAATAGTGTTTGGAATTGTATTAAAAACGTTTCGTTGTCATACCTGCGTAGGCAGGTATCCCATAGTCCTATCGACATTTTTTAGTTTTTATAAGCACATAGTGCTAAGTGGATGTCTGTTTTCACAGGCATGACAAGTAACTTAAAAGGCTCTGTTGCTAGTTAGGTCAGGCTAAAGTATAAGAGGGTGACTCTATTCATAACTGCGCATATTTTGACTTTTTACGTTAAGTGCTGTCGAGGGTTTTGAGTAAGAAAAAAATAGCGTATTAATGTCATACCTGCGTAGGCAGGTATCCATATGAAAATCATAAATAATCTAAGATTACACGGTATACAAGTTTTAACTATTTTTATAAACCGAACAAATTAATTTAATAGTATTGAAAAGAAAAGACCTTATCATAAAGCGAATCTTTGACCTCTCGTTGTCGATAGTGTTATTGCTCTTATTCGGCTGGCTCATTTTAATATTTGTGTTCATGGCATGGTTGGACACTAAGCAGCTAGGAATTTTTAAACAACAGCGCGTAGGCAAAAATGGCCGATTGTTTGAGATTTATAAATTGCGTAGTATGAAAATGATGCCTGATAATAGACTAAATGTTACGCGATTGGGGCATTTTTGGCGACGAACCAAGTTAGATGAATTACCCCAATTATTGAATGTGCTTTTAGGAGATATGAGTTTGGTAGGGCCACGTCCGGACATTGCCGGTTTTGTAGATATGCTTGAAGGAGATGACCGCATTATATTGTCGGTAAAACCAGGTATTACAGGACCAGCATCGTTGTATTTTAAAAATGAAGAACATTTGTTAGCGCAACAAACAGATCCTGAATTCTATAATAGAACTGTGATTTGGCCTAAAAAGGTTGAATTGAACAAAACCTATATTGCTGAATATAGCTTTTATAAGGACATCATTATAATTCTTAAAACGATTTGCACTTCATTTGGTACGTCATTGCGAGCATGGCGAAGCAATCTTTAAGTAGGGGAGTCCTTAACCAAGGGATGGCTTCGGTCGTACCTCCCTCGCCATGACGTAGGTGTTTGTTTTTTGGTTGGACTTTCGGCAAAGGTTTGGACAATCAATTTGGGGAAAGCAGGTCATTATTTGTATAGCTAATCAGTTTTTAACGTCATTGCGAGTATGGCGAAGCAATCTTTAAGTAGGGGAGTCCTTAACCAAGAGATGGCTTCGGTTGTGTCTCCCTCGCCATGACGTACGTGTTTGTTTTTTGTTTGGGTTTGTAACAAGGGTTTGGACAATCAATTTGGGGAAAGCAGGTCATTATTTGTATAGCTAATCAGTTTTTAACGTCATTGCGAGTATGGCGAAGCAATCTTTAAGTAGGGGAGTCCTTAACCAAGAGATGGCTTCGGTTGTGTCTCCCTCGCCATGACGTACGTGTTTGTTTTTTGTTTGGGTTTGTAACAAGGGTTTGGACAATCAATTTGGGGAAAGCAGGTCATTATTTGTATAGCTAATCAGTTTTTAACGTCATTGCGAGTATGGCGAAGCAATCTTTAAGTAGGGGAGTCCTTAACCAAGAGATGGCTTCGGTCGTGTCTCCCTCGCCATGACGTACGTGTTTGTTTTTTGTTTGGGTTTGTAACAAGGGTTTGGACAATCAATTTGGGGAAAGCAGGTCATTATTTGTACAGTTAATCAGTTTTTAACGTCATTGCGAGTATGGCGAAGCAATCTTTAAGTGGGGAGTCCTTATCCAAGGGATGGCTTCGGTCGTGTCTCCCTCGCCATGACGGATGTATCGAGAACAGTTCAACCCCTAAAATGTTCTTCACAAGATTGCTTTTTCTATCTTTATACGATCCAAACCGAACATTATAATTCATCTTATGGATTTTAAAATAAAACTATCCACACCCCACATGGGAGGCCAGGAATTGAAATACATTCAAGAGGCCTTTGATACAAACTGGATAGCGCCGGCTGGTAAAAACATAGGTGCTTTTGAGCAGGCTTTAGAAGCTTATTTAGGAAGAGGTGTTTATGTCGCAGCCTTATCTTCGGGCACTGCAGCTATTCATTTGGCTTTGATACTCGCAGGTGTAAAAAGGGGAGATGAGGTGATTTGCCAGAGCATGACCTTTGTAGCATCAGCAAATCCTATCCTGTATCAGGGAGCAATGCCCGTATTTGTTGATAGCGAAAGCGAGACTTGGAATATGTGTCCCAAACATTTGGAGCGAGGTATTGAAGATCGGATTGCGAAAGGTAAAAAACCCAAAGCCATTATTGTGGTTCATATTTTTGGCATGCCTGCCAAAATGGATGAGATACTTAAGGTCTCCCAAAAATATGGCATTCCACTTATAGAAGATGCCGCCGAAGCCCTAGGAAGTAAATATAAGGGGCAGCAATGTGGCACTTTTGGTGATTTTGGAATCCTATCATTTAATGGTAATAAAATGATAACGACTTCGGGAGGAGGTGCATTAATTTGTAAGGATGAAAAACTAAAACAAAAGGCTATTTTTTTAGCTACACAAGCTAAAGATGATGCTCTATGGTATGAGCATAGCGAGGTAGGGTTCAACTATCGTTTGAGTAATATTTCTGCGGGCATTGGTCGAGGACAAATGAAGGTGTTGTGCGATTATGTTGAAAAGCGTAGAGCGAACCATCAATTTTATCAGCAATTATTTCAATCATATGATTTTATTGAGGTGTTTTCAGAACCATCATTAGATTGCTTTTCGAATTATTGGTTAAATTGTATCCAAATCCATTCAAATGAAGCCAATATAACCCCTTTGGGCTTATTGAAATATCTGAAGGATCATAAAATTGAGTCAAAACCCATATGGAAACCATTACATTTACAGACCGCGTTTAAAGGTTGTTCGCTTTACGGTAATAAAGTGTCGAAATCGATTTTTGAACAGGGACTGTGTTTGCCATCGGGATCAAATTTAAGTAAAACGGATAAAGAGTTTATTGTACAGGTTGTGTTGGGGTATATAACATAATGGGCAGTCCGTCATTGCGAGCATAGCGAAACAATCCGTAAGTTCGGTAGGCCTAACTATGAGATTACTTCGGTCGCAGGCTTTGTTTTCAACAGATTGCTTCGTCCTTCGTCCTCGGCATGACGCATGTTGGGGTGTTGTATGAAATAAAGGGCAGTCCGTCATTGCGAATCCAGACGTTTGCAGTCTGGATGAAGCAATCCCTTGGAGGCAAGTTTCATATACAACACATAGCTTCGGTTGTACTTCTTTCCCAATTAGGTATTTTATATCATTTAAATAATAGAATTCTATAAACTAATCTCAAGAAAACTATATTTACCTTAAATTAGCTGTTAAAATTTGCTATTGCGAATGAGGAGCGAATGAAGCAATTTCTTTTTTATAAAGGAATTTGCAGTATTAATATTAAATTCTAATGAATTCAAAAACAACATTCAATTATAAAGGAAAATCCATATTAATTACGGGTGGCACAGGCTCGCTTGGTCAAGCACTTACCAAACATATTCTAAAGAAACATCCTGAAGTGGCACGTGTGGTTGTTTTTTCAAGGGGTGAACAGAAACAGGCATTGATGGCACGGGAATTATCTGTTGAAGAATATCCGCAATTACACTTTATAATTGGTGATGTAAGGGATAAAGAGCGTGTATTACAAGCCTTTCAGGGTATCGATTATGTGATTCATACAGCGGCCATGAAAGATATAAGTATTACGGAAGCGAATCCCGGGGAATGTATTAAAACGAATATTGGAGGGGCAGAAAATGTTATTGAAGCAGCTTTAAAAACAAAAGTATCCCGTGTGGTGGGGTTGTCTACGGATAAAGCTTGTGCTCCAGTCAGTTTGTATGGAGCAACCAAACTGGCAGCCGATAAATTATTTGTGGCGACCAATTGTATTCCAAGCAACCAGAAGACACGTTTTTCAGTAGTGCGTTATGGTAACATGATGGAATCCAGTGGTTCGGTAGTGCCGTTTTTTTTGAAGAAAAAAGAGTCCGGGATTTTGCCTATTACACATCCCGAGATGACACGGTTTAATATCTCGATTTAGGAGGGGGTAGATATGGTATTGTATGCTTTGGAGTGCGCTTGGGGCGGCGAAATTTTTGTGTCTAAACTCCCTTATTATAGAATTACAGATTTGGCCGAAGCGATAAGTCCAGACTGTAAGAAACCTATTGTGGGCATACGCCCCAGAGAAAAGATCCATGAAGAAATGATAGCGCTTGCCGATGCCTTTTGCACTTACGATTTGGGAAACTTCTATGTTATTTTACCACCGAATCCTAACTGGGAGGTAGAGGAATTTGTTAAAATTTACAAGGCTAAAAAAGTGAATACGGGATTTAGTTATAATTCCGGCGAGAATACAAAATGGGAAACTGTAGAAAGTTTGAAGGCCTTGGTAAGCAAGGTGTAATTATTTAAACAGTTTTTTTAACAATTTTATCGACTAAATAAACTTGTTAACAAGAGGAATTATAGTACTTTTGCCACAAGATTGAAAAAGATCGTTTTCTGAATATAAAATCTACTAATGTGAATTTAAAAGAATATAAAATAGCGATAATTGGACTTGGTTATGTAGGTTTGCCTCTAGCGGTTGAGTTTTCAAAAAAGAGATTTCAAGTTTTTGGTTTTGATGTGAATGAAAAAAGAATTAATGAACTTAAGAAGGGAAAAGATTCAACTAAAGAAGTTTCCGAAAAGGAGCTTGCAGAAGTTCCTTTTTTGCATTTTACAACTAAGTTAGAAGCTATTAAAGAGGCAGATATTTATATAGTTACTGTTCCAACACCCATTGATAATTATAAAACCCCCGATTTATTACCTCTTAAAAAAGCAAGTCAAACAATTGGAACCATATTAAGTAAAGATAATATAGTCATTTATGAGTCTACGGTGTATCCTGGATGTACCGAAGAAATTTGTGTACCAGAGTTAGAGAAAGTCAGTGGTTTGGTATTTAACAAGGACTTTTTCTGCGGTTATTCGCCTGAAAGAATTAACCCGGGAGATCCGGTGCGTAAAGTACATAACATTGTAAAAATAACATCAGGCAGTAACCCTGAAATAGCGGATATTATTGACAAACTATACAATGAGATTGTAACTGTCGGGACTCATAAAGCATCTTCAATAAAAGTTGCAGAAGCTGGTAAAATTATAGAAAACACACAAAGGGATGTTAATATTTCATTGATGAATGAATTGTCTTTGATTTTTGATAGAATGGGGATAGATACTTTGGAGGTCCTAGAAGCAGCAGGAACTAAGTGGAATTTTTTACCATTTAGACCAGGATTAGTTGGAGGGCATTGTATTGGTGTTGATCCGTATTATTTAACCCATAAAGCGGAAAGCTTGGGGTATTACCCGGATGTTATACTATCAGGGAGACGTGTTAATGATAACATGGGGATTTTTATTGCCAATAAGGTTGTGAAATTAATGGTTGAGAAAGGGCATGTTGTTAAAGGAGCTAAAGCTTTGGTTTTAGGAATAACTTTTAAAGAAAACTGTCCAGATATAAGAAATTCAAGGGTTATTGATGTTGTAAGAGAATTGCAGAGTTTTGGAATTAGAGTTGACGTATACGATCCATATGCCTTAAAAGAAGAAGTTTTTGATGAGTACGGTATTATGTTAAAAGAAAAACCTGAGACTGGATATGATGCTGTTATCTTGGCTGTTGGACATGAAGAATTTAGAGAATTGGATTTTAAATCCTTTGGCAATGGATTGGAAACTGTTATTTATGATGTTAAAAGTTTTTTGCCAAAAGAAATGATTACAGATAGGCTTTAAGGTGGTTGTTTTAAGTATATCAACGTGTATATTTATGATGTTTTAAAAAGAAAACACAGAATTGTTGTTATTAGAAGGTTAGATTTAAATTAATAATATAAATAAATGTTTAAAGATAAAGTATTAATGATTACTGGAGGCACGGGGTCCTTTGGGAATGCAGTATTGGATAAATTTTTGGATTCTGAAATCAAAGAAATACGAATTTTTAGTCGTGACGAAAAGAAACAAGAAGATATGCGTATTAACTATAAGAATGATAAACTGAATTTTATTGTTGGGGATATACGTGATTTTGATAGTATTAATAATGCAATGAGAGGGGTTGATTATCTATTTCATGCAGCTGCTCTTAAACAAGTTCCTTCTTGCGAATTTTATCCTTTACAAGCCGTTAAAACAAATATATTAGGGGCCGAAAATGTTTTAGAGGCTGCAGCAAGAAATAAGGTAAAGAAAACCATTGTGTTAAGTACAGATAAGGCTGTGTATCCTATAAATACTATGGGTATGTCTAAAGCTATGATGGAGAAGTTGGCAATTTCTAAATCAAGAGACCCCAGAGTACAAGAAAATGATGGTGTAATTTGTGCTACTCGTTATGGTAATGTAATGGCATCAAGAGGGTCTATTATCCCTTTATTTATAAAACAAATTAAAGAAGGAAAAGAACTTACGGTTACAAATACCAGAATGACTCGTTTTATGATGTCTTTAAAAGATTCTGTTGATTTAGTAATGTTTGCATTTCAAAATGCAAATCCCGGAGATATTTTTGTTCAAAAATCACCTGCTGCAACTATTTTAACCTTAGCCGAAGCATTAAAAAGCTTATTTAAAGCCGAGAATAAGATTACTATTATTGGAGCAAGACATGGTGAGAAAATGTATGAAACACTATGTGGAAAAGAAGAAATGTCTAAATCCGAAGATCTGGAACACTACTATAGAGTACCTGCAGATATGCGAGATTTAAACTATACCAAATATGTACAAGAAGACGGGCCAAGACTACAAGACGAAGAGTATAATTCTGATAACACTCAACAACTAAATGTAGAAGAGTTAAAAGAATTATTATTGACAATTGATTATGTAAGAGAAGAATTATCTCTTCAAGACACCAATAACATATAATATTTTAGATGATATCATTAGTAAAAACGGGCTTACCTACATCAGATGTTTTAATGCCAGCACTAGAAAAGGTGCTGTATAGCGGTTATATTGCACAAGGTACTGTAGTAGATGAGTTTGAGAATTTGTTTTCGGACTATATTGGAAATAAATTTTCGGTTTCGGTAAATTCAGGAACAGCAGCCTTACATATAGCTCTAATATTGGCAGATGTAAAAGAAGGAGACGAAGTAATTAGTACACCACTTACTGCAGAACCTACAAATACAGTAATTGGTCAAACAGGAGCTAAGATAGTATGGGCAGATATTGATTCTTGTACTGGAAATATATGCCCGAAAGATGTCGAAAGGAAAATTACCTCAAAAACAAAAGCAATAATGACTGTCGATTACGCAGGGATACCAATCGATATTGCTTCTTTTAAAAAAATTGAGAAAAGATACAAAATACCAATTATAGAAGATGCAGCTCATGCTTTAGGAGCAAAGTTTTCAAACAAAAAATTAGGAAATCATTTTCGATTTACAACATTCTCTTTTCAGGCGATTAAGCATATGACTACAGTAGACGGAGGGATGATTTGTTTTAGAGATAAGGAAGACTACGAAAAAGCCAAATTAATTCGATGGTTCGGTTTAGATAAGAAAAAAACAAGACAAGACAATGATATTACTGTGCAAGGGTACAAATATCATATGAATAATGTTAATGCACAAATTGGTATTACGCAACTTAATAGAATTCATGAATTGGTGGATCCATATATAGAAAATGGAAAATATTATGATGAAGAATTAAAAGGAGTCGAAGGTGTTGAGCTTTTAAAATACTATCCCAATTCAGAACCATCGTATTGGTTATATACACTTAAAGTAGAAAATAGAGGTCGGTTTATTTCTAAACTTGCCGAGCATGGTATTATGGCTTCAGAATTACACAAAAGAAACGATATACATTCTATATTTTCTAACTCAAAAACGGTTTTGCCAAATCTGGATGTTTTTTCCAAAAAAATGGTACATATCCCTTGCGGATGGTGGGTAACTAATGAGGAAAGGCAAAAAATTGTAAATGTTATTAAAAATGGGTGGTAATCTCAATGAAACCAAATTTTTATGATTCCTATATTTAAACCTTATATGCCTGATAATGTAACTTCTGAACTAGAGAAAATACTCTATTCTGGAAGATTAGCATTTGGTGAAAATGGTAAAGAGTTTGAACAAAAATTATCAAATTATATTGGTACTAAAAAAGTACTAACAATTAGTTCTTACAATCACGCATTACTTATTATTTTATCTACCTTAGGTTTACAACCCGGAGATGAAGTTATAGCATCACCAGTTAGTTGCTTAGCATCTAATCAGCCTTTTGCTATTAAAGGACTAAAAGTTATTTGGACAGATGTAGAACCAAACTCTGGAACAATGTCTCCAGAGGATGTTAAAAAGAAAATAACTAAGAACACAAAGGCTATTTTTCATAATCATTATTGCGGATATTTGGGGCATATCAATGAAATCAATGCCATAGGTAAAGAACATGGTATTCCTGTGATTGATGATTGTATCGAAGCATTTGGATCTGAATTAAATAATAAGAAAACAGGAAATCTTGGAACGGCTATAACCGTTTTTTCGTTTCAAACAGTTAGGTTACCAAATACAATAGACGGCGGAGCATTAGTTTTTGAAGATGAAAAATTATTTCAAAAAGCTAAATTAATTCGAGATTATGGTATAGATAGATCTATTTTTAGAAATGAGTTTAACGAAATCAATACAGCTTGTGACATAAAATTAGAAGGTTATGGAGCGCTAATGAGTGAGATAAATTCGTTAATTGGTTTACGACAAATCGACCATATAGATACATTAATTCAAAAACAAAGAGACAATGCCTCTGTATGGATGGATAGTATTGAAGAGATGAAAGACATAAAGAGTCTCAAATTGTTACCCGATTCCCTACCTAATTATTGGGTATATGGTATAATAGCAAAAGATAAATATGCTGTAATGAAAGATTTTAGAGGAAAAGGGTTTTATGCCACAAGCGTGCATATAAATAACAATATATACTCTGTTTTTGAAAATAGAGTAGAGTTAAAAGGAGTAAATGAATTCATGAATCATTTTGTAGCTATTCCTTGTGGTTGGTGGTTTACAAATAAAGCAGGATGAAAGTAATTTTTTTAGCCTATAGAGAATGGGCAATCGAGGTGTATGAAGCAATTAGAAAAAATCCTAAATTGTCAAAAATCACTTTTTGTAAAACGCAAGATGAACTAAAATCTCTTAATATAGAAGATTATAATTTATTAATTACTTGCGGCACCAGTGAAAAACTAGGTAATACAGTTTTAAGCAGGATAGAAGTAATTGGTGTGCATTGTGCAGAGTTAGATAGATACTCCTATGGGTCACCAATTCAGAATCAAATTATTGATGGAATAGTATTCTCTAAACATAGAATTTTCAAATTAACTTTTGATGAAAACTCTGATAGAGCTCATGCTCATGCCTGTTTATTTTCTCATGAAGTAGATCTTGATTTATCTGGAAATATGAAAGAGATATTATTTCAAATGACAGCTACAAGCATCGTTCTTTTTAATATGTATTTACATGACTTCCCTGATATAACATGGAAAAGTTGGCCAAAAGAAGAGGTCAAAAGAGAAAGAAGAGTTCCTAATGATAGTCGTTTGTCAAAAGAACAATTCATGAAAATGAATACAGAACAGTTGTATAACTTTTTTAGATCTCTAGAAGAACCATATCCAAATGGATATATTGAAGATGAGGTTGGTCGGTTATATATAAAAAATACAGAATTCAAAAAGAAATAATATGCGAATAGCTTTTGCCGCAAGTCGAAATTTGGCTGTTGAAATAATTCGATGGATTGATACAAATAAGAGTCTATATGACATTGAGCTAGTAGGAGGAATCGCCCCAAGTTTTAAAGGATGGTGGGATGAACAAGTAAAACATGTTTATGAAGAATTAAAAATACCGGTTTATTCGAGTATCGAAGAATTAATAGAACAAACCTCACCAGATTTAATTTTCTCTTTGAATTATTGGAAATTAATTTCTTCAGAATGTATATCTAAAGTAAAAAAGGGAATCATTAATATACATCACTCTCACTTATTAAGATTTAAAGGAAGGTACTCGACTAGTTGGGCTATTATTAATGCAAGGAAGGATAATTATTGGAAACACGGAACAACATTGCATTATATAGATGAAAAATTAGATGAAGGAAAAATTATTGCCAGTAGTTCTTGTCCTATAGAGGAGAAGGATACAGCAGAAACGTTGTTTAATAAAGTAGAAATACTGGCGGTTGATCTTTTTAAAGAAAAATTTAAGGATATACTAAATGGAGTCGAAAGCTTTCTTGAGCCTTCAGAGATGACCTATTATTACGATAAAGATTCAAACAAAAACTTGAAGTTAGACCCAGAATCTTCAATAGAAGAAATATATGATTTTGTAAGGGGTTGGAGCTTTAAAGACAGACCAAAACCCTATTTTGAATATAATGGACAAAAAATGTATTTATCATTGAATGATGTATAATTAAGTTTTTTATTTAAGATAGAGTATAAATTGGATATCAAAAGGATAAAAATTTACGAGCCTTTAATAATGATCGTATCTTAATTAGTTATACAAATTTGATAAACTGTTTGTAGTTTTAAATTAAAAACACTTAATATTTTAAGAGTAGTTAGTAACAATTATGTTTCAAAAGAAATCAATTTTCGTTAATGGGGGCCGTAAATAAAAACATTATTGCAAATATCATAGGTCGAGGGTTGAGCATGATTTCTGTTTTCATTTTTATACCTATTTATATTAGTATTTTGGGTGCAAAAATGTATGGTGTCATTAGTTTTTATGTCATTCTTCAAGGCATATTAATTTTTGCTGATGCTGGTTTAACAGCTACATTAAAAAGAGAATTGGCCAAAGGAGATGATTCATTCGAAAGCAGGTTTACAAAATTTAAAATCCTAAGATCAATAGAAGTAATTTATATTTTTATAGTATTCCTAATTGGTTTTTCTATATTTTGTGGCTCTGATTTTATAGTAGATAGCTGGTTAAATATAGAAGATTTAGACTTTCAATCTACAAAATCAGGTATCCAATTAATGGGAATAGCATTAGGGTTTAATTTTCTTTCTACATTATACCAAGGCGGTGTTATTGGTTTAGAGAAACAAATTGCATCTAATTTTTTGCAGATAGTATGGGGAGTATTAAAAAATGGAGGAGTCATTATTGCCGTTTTATTAATTGACAAAAGTCTAACTGTTTTTTTTGGATGGCAATTAATAATTAATATTTTGTATGTTATCATTTTACGCATTTTTCTTTTAAAAGTTCTAAAAAAGAAAGATAGATTTAAATGGGTAATAAAAACTGATTTTAAAATTTTAAAATCAGTTTGGAAGTACGCTGTAGGAATGTTTATAATAGCCGTTATTGCATCTATAAATTCACAATTTGATAAAATAGTCTTAAGCAGTTATCTGGTTGTTTCTGAACTTACGATTTACACTGTCGCTTATTCATTATCAACAATACCTGTTGTTTTGTCCGGACCAATAGCAACAGCAATTTTTCCTCGATTAACACAATATTTTGATCGTAAAAACAATGTAAAACTGTATAGAGTATTTAATAATTCATTCAATTTAGTTTTATTATTAGCAACTACTGCAGGAACAATTTTGGCTTTTTATTCAGGATATTTTTTGGAAATATGGACTCAAAATAAAGAAATTGCAATAAAAGGAGCATTGCCTGCAACTTTTTTATTGCTTTCTCAAGTGCTCCTTTCCCTTCAGGTAATACCATTTTATTTAGCTTTGGCAAAAGGAAATACAAAGATTAATATAATTGTTGGCCTTTTAGGGATAATAACTTTAATTCCAATTATTATTGTAGTTGCTAAGTATTATGACATTGTAATTGTTGCTTTGACAACTTTTTTATATTATTTAATCATCACACCTATATATATAGGAGTTATTGTTTACAAACTAACTAACTTGAACTGTTATAAATGGGGTTTAAACAATTTAGTAAAGCCAATAATCATAATTGTGTTAGGATCATCAATATTTTATTTTATAAACCTAAAACTTGATTTAAATTTTATTTTGAAAGGGTTATATATATTAATCACTTCAATAGCTGTATTTATTATAAGTTTTTCCCTAACATTTAAAATCAAATTAAAGAATATTTTTAAATTTATTAAGAATGAACTATTTACTTAGTATTATAATACCCACAAAAGACAGATATACTACTTTGCTTCCTGTCTTAGATTCCCTGCTTAACATTGATTCAAAGGAATTAGAAATTGTAGTTCAAGACAATAGTGTTAATAATAATGATATTTTAAAATACATTGAACTAAAAAAACCATTAAACCTTTCTTATTACTATTCTAATGAAAAGTTATCTATAGTACAAAATTCTGACAGAGCTGTGCTAAATTCTAAAGGCGATTATATCTGTTTTATAGGAGATGATGATGGTGTAATGCCATATATTATAGATGTAGCTGGTTGGATGAAAATAAATGATATAGAAGCTGTTAAGGGGTATAAACCTTCATATTCATGGCCAGGACAACAAGTTAGTTATTTAGAAAAAAATGCTTCAGGCGTTTTGAGGTATGAAAATTTTAATTATGGAGTTAAGAAAATTGATGTAAAAAAAGCTCTTAAATATAATTTGTCAAAAGGAGGTACAGACTTGTCTCCTTTACCCTGTTTATACCATGGTATCGTTTCAAGAAATGTTTTAAATAAAATATATAATAATACAAAATCGTATTTTCCTGGACCAAGTCCAGATATGGCAAATGCTATAGCTTTATCATTGTATGTGGAAGATTACCGTCTTTTTGGTTTTCCAATAGTTATAAGTGGAAAGTCTATGAGTAGTACAGGAGGAAAAGGTGTTTTGCATAAGCATATAGCAAAAATTGAAGATGTGCCACATTTACCTAGCACAACGAATTCAAATTGGAGTAATAAAGTGCCTAAATATTGGACTGGACCTACGATATGGGCTGAGTCTGTTATTAAATCGTTAGAAGCATGTGGTGGTGGTGCTAAGGTTTCAGAAATAAATTTTTCTTATTTATATGCAGAGTTATACGTATTTCAATTTTCATACCGAAAGCAAATTTTTAATGATTTTAATAATTCAATTTATAGTTTTAAGTTTTTTTTCAACTTAATTTCTGTTTTTTTTAAAAGGGTTATTACTTTTTTTAAAAATAGGTTAAGACTTAAAATAACTACTGTTTATAAAATAGATAACATTGGTGAAGCAATAAAAATTTTAGATAAAAAAACAAATAAAAAGGGACTTCCATTTATTAAAAAAACTGTTTGAATTACCGATGAAATTAGCAACTCATAAAAAATATCAAAATTATTTATTCGCGTTATTAGTTGTTTCAGGTTCTTTAAAAGTAGTATTGTCATATTATAATTTTCCGTACGATATAACATTATTTATATTGTTTTTAATTGTTGTTGATATCTTTTATATTAGTTTTATAAAAAGGAGAATAGTATTTAAAAAGGTAGAGGTTATCTATATATTTATTATTTTGATTTTTTATTTAATTGCAGGGCTAAGTATTCTATATACACCATCTACTCTGGGTTATGAAAAATTTTTTTTAATGCTTATACCTTTGACTGGGTTTTTATACACAAAATTTATCAAAGAATTAAACTTGAAAATATTATTCAGAATCTTGTTATATATAATGCTGCCACTTTCATTTTGGTTTATTTTATTTAAGTTTTTACTTTGGAATGATATAAGCTTTATTGAATTTAGGACAGATACACTTAGGTTCAATCCATTAAGAAACACTTATTTGAATTTTGGATATTTAATGGGACTAATGTGTATATTGTCTTTGAAGTTTTTTAAAAAACCTATGTTAATTTTTATCTTAGGTATTATAGCTATGCTAGGTTTAGGATCTAGGGGAGCCTTATTGTTTCTTTTTTTTAGTATTGCAATAGTATATTTTAAGCAAATTGTTTTCTTTTTTAATAACTTAAAATTAAAAAAATCCTTTTTTAATTTTTTATTTCTTTCGTTTATTCCAATTCCAATTTTCATTGTAGTTTTTTTTGATAAAATTGAAAAATTAATTGGCTTTGGTTTTTCTCGATTCATCTCTCTCTTGAACGCATCTAGTGATGAATCAGTGCTAGGAAGGTTAAATCATTATTTTTACGTTATAGATGAAGGTTTGACCATTCATGGGCTAACTATAGGTAATGGTTTAGCTAGTTTTGGAATCAGTTACTTAAAAGAAGATATATTAGCCTACCCTCATAATATTTTTTTAGAAGCTTGGTACGAATTGGGCTTTATTGCGATGTGTTTGCTCGCTCTTTTTTTTATTTTACCTTTTTTCCATTTAAAAAGAAAACAAATACTATTTGCTATTGCTCTTTTCGCATTTTTAAATGCAATGAAAACCCTTAGTTTTTCTACTGATAGGAATTTGTTTATTCTATTTGGGGTTTTACTATTTCATAAAGAGCTTAAAGATAAACTATATAACTAATCACCTTAAAAATGATACTAAAAATAGTACATATAACAACAGTGCATTATAGGTATGATGTTAGAATTCATTATAAATACTGTAAAGCGTTATCAAAGGAGGAAGGGTTAAAAATGGACCTTGTTGTCGCGGATGGTAAAGGAACAGAACAGGTTAGTGATTTAAAAGTTTTGGATCTCGGAAGAATAAAATTTGGCAGAATAGGTAGGGTTATTCTAGGTAATTTAAAAGTTTTAAAGTTTTGCATACTGAATAAAAGGGATTTAATACATTTTCATGATCCAGAATTATTACCTTCAATGATTGCTTTAAGGTTAATTGGGAGAAAGCTTATTTTCGACATGCACGAAATTTTGCCTTTACAAATTCTCACAAAAACCTATCTACCTAAGGTTTTTAGAATTTCTTTAAGCAAAGGAGTTCATTTTTTCCAAAATATTTTTTTTCGATTTATCCCAGTTATATTCGCTGAGTTTTCGTATGCTAAATATTTTACTAAAGTACAGCTCCAAGAGACGATATTAAATTATCCTTTAAAAGTAGAGTTTGAAGCTATTTCTGAAAGAAAGAAACCTCATTTTACTTTAGGTTACATGGGAAGTGTTACAGTTGAAAGAGGCGCTTTAGTTATGTTGGAAGCTGTTGCAGAATTAAGAAAACAAGGAGAAGATATTCACCTCCTTTTTGTTGGGCCAATTGATGATGATTTAGAGTGTTTTTCTGTTTTCAAGGAAGCCGAACAGGAAGGATGGGTTACTTTTAAAGGCAGATTAAAACCTAAAGAAGGGTGGCGTTATATGTCTCAATGTCACATAGGTATGGCCGTGCTTCAAAGCTCTCCTAATTTTATTGATTCATATCCTACTAAGTTATTTGAATATATGTTGTTAAAATTACCAATAATTACATCTAACTTTCCTTTGTATCGAGGTATAATAGAAGATGCAAAGTGCGGGATAGTGGTTGATCCATCTTCGGTAAGAGAAGTAAGTGAAGCTATTTTGGCAATTAAAAATAATGATTCTGAAAGGGTTTTTATGGGAGATGAAGGGTGTAAAAGAGCTATTGAAAAGTATAGTTGGGAATCATCAGAACTTTTAAAAGTAAAAAGCTTTTATAATCAGGTATTACAAAGCTAAATAATAATGTAATTATTAAATGTTGTGATATGAAAGCATCCTGATTTTTGAAGTTGTGCTCATTAAGTGTAAAGCAAATAACTATAATTTAGCAACATTTAAAGGGGCGAGAATTTAATTTTTATAATAGGGGATTTAGAAAAGAATATAGTTCAACTATAGAACAATTTAGATATGAGAGCCCTGTAAAGAATACTGTAATCTAATTACAAAAGAACTAATAAATGGATACTGTTATCAATAAATATTCAAGAGCTAAAGAAATATGGATTAATATTGGGTTGTTAACCTTTCCTATTGTGTTACCACTCCCTACTCCATTAAATATTAAGAGTATATCTTTTATTGTTTTTTTAATCACCCTGTTTTTTAATACTCCTTTTAAAATAATTGATTATAAAAACTTATTTACAAACAAAGTAGTTACTTTATTTTTTGTTCTTTATCTGCTTGACCCTATTTTATCTCTTATAAGGGGAAATGGCTTTTACTTACAAGATTTAAGGTTGCCTTTTTTAATTGTTCCAATAATTTTTTTACTTTGTAAAGATTTGTTAATCAAGTATAAGAGTAAAATCCTGTTTGCTTTTACAGCAGGAACATTTGGCTACATTGTATTTACACTGCTTTTTGTTATTTATTTCTACACTAACTCGATTGAGGTTTTTGCATTTGACTATTTTTTAAAATATGTAACCTATCATTATTTACCTTTTGCTATCCATCATACATATATGGGAATATATTTATGTTTTGCTACTTCTATTGTTTTATTTTTTTTGGAGCTAAAAACCAATGTAAAAATATTTTTATGTTTTATCTTATTTTTTTCGATTCTTATAATTGCTAGTAAATTAACTATTGTGTTTTTCATTATGACGCTTTTTACCTATTTAATGCTCAATTTGAAGTGGTCATTTTTAAGGAGAATAACACTAATAGTAACTTTAGCTTTTACGTTTTTTATAGTGATAATTATATTATATTTTAAGACTGATCTATTTAGAACATTAAATATTAGTATTAATGAAAGATGGGATCTAATTAACTGTTCTTTAGAAGGGATTTACTCCAATTTTTTTATTGGAATAGGAGATGGTAATGTAAAGAGCTTCATTGTAAGTTGTAATAGTAGTTTGGGATTAAAAGACACACATAATGTTTTTTTGCAAGAATTGCTTTCTAATGGGATACTAGGTTTTTTTGTGTTATCTACGATACTTTGGAGTTTAACTAAATTATTTTTTAAAGTAAAATCGACATTGGGAGTAATGCTTATGTTTATGGTTTTCTTTTTTGGTTTTGTTGAACACCTTTTTGACCTTCAGCATGGTGTTCTATTCTTTATATTCTTTATGTTGCTTATTTATTGTACATGCGAATTAAATTTAAAATAGAATTATTAATATTATTATGGTTGGTATAGAATGGTAATAATTGTTTTAAAGATACACTAAACTTTTTGATGTTTTTGTATTTAATCAATTATATTTATGCTTTTAAATTCTAGCTTAGAAACACTAATTAATGACTGATAAAAATAAGCCAAAATTATTAATGATATTTCATCGCCCTCCATTCCCGTTAATTGGTGGAGATAAGATAAGAATGTATCAAAATTTAAAGATCTTATCAGGGAGATATAATATTGATGTTCTATTTGTAAATGATAAAAAAACAGATGAAAGTATAAAAGAGAACATTTTAAAGTTAGCAAATGAAGTCATAATTTTTGAATTTAAGAAATATAAATTTTATCTGACAACTCTTTTTGGATTTGTTTTTAATAGAAACCCTCTTCAAGTTAATTATTACTATTTTAAAGAGGTTCAAAAATGGGTGGATAATAACATAAATAATTATGATCTAGTTTTTTGTCATACAATAAGGTCTGCTGAATATGTGAAGGATAAGGCAATATTTAAAATTATAGATTTTGTAGATGCTATTTCTATGAACTACGAAAAAGCGGCAAACAAAAGCAATTTTGGTATGTGGAATTTATTATATAAAATAGACAAAGGTAGAGTCTTGCAATACGAGTTAAGTTTATTAAAACTATTTGATAAAAAAATCATTATTTCTGAAATTGATAGGAACTACATATTAAGTAAATCTAATTCTAACGTTCAAATTGATATTGTACAAAATGCTGTCCAAACAAGTTTGGTAGAATCAAAGAAAGAAGAAGATTATATTATTTTTGTTGGCAAGATGGACTATGAACCAAATATTAGTGCTGTAAAGTATTTTTCATTAAAAGTATTTCCTAGAATTTTGGAAAGGTTTCCTAAGTTAAAATTTTATATAGTTGGAGTTAACCCTACAAAAAAAGTGAAATCACTATCAAAAAAATCAAATATTAAAGTTGTTGGCTACGTTGAAAACTTAGAAGATGTCATTTTAAAATCTAAATTAGTAGTAGCTCCTATGATATCTGGAGCTGGTATACAGAATAAAATTTTAATGGCGATGGGGCTCAAGAAATGTGTAGTTACAACTAAAATTGGTGCTGAAGGACTTGAAAATTTGGATGTAAAAAACAATAGACCTATTGAGGTTTCAGAATCAACATTAGATTTAATTGAAAGTACTATTGAATTATTAGAGGATAAAACCGAAAGAGATCAAATAGGAGAAAGCGCTTACAATTATATAAGTAATTATTTTTCATTTAACAAAATAAAAAAAGACTTATTATATGTCATGGAAACTTAATTTATATTCAACTAAGTAAGACTTTGCATGTACTATAAAGAAGTAAAAAGTCATTGGGGAATAGAGCTAACTTTGACTACTTTTGTATAAATTAAAACATATAAGATATTGTGTCATATTATTTTCCAATACTTTTTTTTGTAGGAGCTTATATCCTTACCTATTTTACAATTCCCAAAATTATTGGGCTGGTTGAATATAAAAATTTAATGGATAATCCGAATAGTAGGAGTTCGCACGTAAGGCGAACGCCAACCTTAGGGGGCGTTGCTTTTTTTTATGTGTTAATTTTTGCCTTATTTTTTTTGCGAAACTGGTGTGAATATAGTGAAGCAATATACTTAATACCAGGACTCACCATTCTTTTTATTGTGGGTTTGAAAGATGATTTAGTGGTCCTTTCGCCTTATACCAAGTTAATAGCTCAGATTTTAGCAGTAACATTTATAATTAGTAATGAGAGTTTTACAATTCATTCATTACATGGGTTTTTAGGAATTGATCAAATTCCAGTTGTTATTTATTATGCCGTTGCAGGATTTATGATGATAACAATTATCAATGCTTATAATTTGATAGATGGTATTGATGGGTTGGCTTCAATTGTAGGGATCGTAATACTGATAATTTATGCCACCATATTCTACATGACCAAAGAATATTTTTTTCTTTTGATTAGTTTAACCCTTAATGGTTGTTTGATTTCTTTTTTGAAATATAATTTATCTCAAACCAGTGAAAAAATATTTATGGGTGACACGGGCTCGCTTATTGTTGGGTTTGTTATAAGTATTTTGACACTTAAGTTTTTAGCACTTTCTCCAGAGAAATATGATAGCCTACCTTTTTTAATAGAGAACATTCCTCTTATAGCCATTAGTATTTTGATTGTACCTTTATTTGATACGGCCAGGGTTTTTACAATAAGGATTGCGAGTAAAAGAAGTCCTTTTTCGGCAGATAGGAATCATACCCACCATATTTTGATAGATTATTTTAAAATATCCCATCGCAAGGCAAGTTTGATTATTGGAGGCTTTAACTTAATTTTTGTATATCTTTTTATAATATTAGGAAGTGCATCCTATAATTTTTGGTTAGTGACGGTTTTGGTAATTACAGTAATAGTCCTGGGATATTTGTTTTATCGTTTTGATTATAGTTTTGCGAACATTAGAAGAAAAATCCGCTTCAAGAGAAGAATCGATGATGTTAAAGAAAAGAGTAAAAATATAATAGGCAAAAATAACGAATGAAAATTAAAACCATTTGTTGCATCGGAGCCGGTTACGTTGGCGGACCAACCATGGCCGTGATCGCACAAAAATGTCCACATATTAAAGTAACCGTTGTAGATGTTAATGCATCCCGTATTGCGGCCTGGAATGACAATGATTTAAATAACTTACCTGTTTTTGAACCCGGATTGGATAGCATTGTTAAAGAGGCCAGGGGTAGAAATCTATTTTTTTCAACGAATATAGACCAGGCCATTGAAGAGGCCGATATGATCTTTATCTCAGTAAATACCCCTACCAAAACTTACGGTAAAGGGAAAGGCATGGCAGCCGATTTAAAATACATTGAACTTTGTGCGCGTCAAATTGCCAAAGTTGCTAAGCAAGATAAGATCGTGGTGGAGAAATCTACTTTACCTGTGCGTACAGCTTCCGCTATTAAAAACATTCTGGATAATACAGGTAATGGTGTGCAATTTCAAATATTATCAAACCCTGAGTTTTTGGCAGAAGGGACTGCCGTTCAGGATTTACTGAATCCGGACAGGGTTTTAATTGGAGGAGATACAACTAAAGAAGGGCAAGCGGCCATACAAACTTTAGTAGATATCTATGCTAATTGGGTGCCTAAGGAGCGTATATTGACAACGAATGTGTGGTCATCCGAGTTGTCTAAGTTGACGGCTAATGCTTTTTTAGCGCAGCGGGTGTCTTCCATAAATGCGATGTCTGAAATCTGTGAAAAATCGGGAGCAGATATCGACGAAGTGGCCAGAGCGATTGGGATGGATAGTCGTATTGGCCCTAAATTCTTAAAAGCATCCGTTGGCTTTGGAGGCTCCTGTTTTCAAAAAGATATTTTAAATTTGGTATATATAGCCAAAACCTATGGATTAAACGAAGTAGCCGATTATTGGGAACAGGTTATATTGATGAACGATCACCAAAAGAATCGTTTTTCCGATAATATCGTCAGTACCTTATACAATACCGTGTCCGGTAAAAAAATCGCCTTTTTGGGCTGGGCCTTTAAAAAGGATACGAACGATACCCGGGAATCACCAGCCATTAAAGTGGCCTACAACTTATTAAACGAACAGGCAAACATAGCTGTGTACGATCCTAAAGTGGTTGCAGAACGCATGTATGCTGATTTAGATTATTTAAACACACGCACAGAAGCTGTGAATAGAAGTTTATTAACAGTTGATACCGATCCTTATCTGGTGACAAAAGACGCGCATGCGATAGCCGTGCTAACTGAATGGGACGAATTTAAATACTACGACTGGCAACGTATCTATGACAGTATGCATAAACCCGCCTTTATTTTTGATGGACGCGGTATTTTAGATAAGAAAGCCTTAGAGAAAATAGGTTTTGTGTGCTATACCATTGGGAAGGGCTCATAATTTTGTCGTTCAGAGTGTAACATTGTGGAACGAAGAATCTCAATATATTTTCATTAACACTAAGCCATTTAATGATTAAGAGATTCCTCCAAAGCCAGTATTGAGCTTGTCGAAATATCGGAAATGACAAGGTGTGTCATGAAAAACGAAGCGTAGTGTGGAGTGAAGCATCTCTAACGAGTTTTGGCGTTAATAGGAAATTTGATGCCTGTTCATTTTGTCTTGATACACTAATTATTTAAGATGCCTGATAGGCATTTTAAATAATTACAAAACCAAAAAATCAAGTCAAAAAATAGGAAATTGCAAGGCACCGTTCGTTTTCAGAATGGCATGCTTGAAGCTACGCTTCGCAGTTTCATTCTTTCGCTCATTATTTCTGATTTTTGACAAAACTCTATCTAAGATCAATATAATATAAGGACAATAATTTAGGAAAGAAGTACATTTTTAGTAACACTTCGGCCTAGCTATAAAAACCTTTAAAATCAAGGTAGCAGTGTTGGATTGAGGATGAAAAGCCTGTTTGACCCCGAAGTAATGAGGGGGAGGTCTTTTTCATCCGTGGCTGGGGCATACCGTAGTATTTTTTAGGTTTTTATCGTGAGCCTAGACTTTTTTGTTACTTTTTTGGGCAATGCAAAAAAGTAAGTTTATTTTGATACTTGTTCATTTTGTCTTGATACACTAATTATTTAAGATGCCTGATAGGCATTTTAAATAATTACAAAACCAAAAAATCAAGTCAAAAAATAGGAAATTGCAAGGCATCATTCGTTTTCAGAATGGCATGCTTGAAGCTACGCTTCGCAGTTTCATTCTTTCGCTCATTATTTCTGATTTTTGACGTTTTGTTTTATATACAAGGCATTCGTTATGATATGAATAAGACTGATGTTATTTTTGATGGACGTGGTATTTTAGATACGGAATCCCTTAAAAAAATAGGGTTTACTTGTTACATTATAGGGAAGGGTTCTTAATGTTGATGCTAAACGTCATTGCGAGCATGGCGAAGCAATCTGTAAGTAGGGTGCTCTCAACCAAGAGATGGCTTCGGTCGTGCCTCCCTCGCCATGACGTCACTGTTTTTTTGTTGGATTTGCAACAAAGGTTTGGGCAATTAATTGGAGGAAAGCCAGGTCATTATTAGTGTAACAAATCATTTTATAACGTCATTGCGAGCATGGCGAAGCAATCTGTAAGTAGGGTGCTCTAAACCAAGAGATGGCTTCGGTCGTACCTCCCTCGCCATGACGTCACTGTTTTTTTGTTTGGGCTTGTAATTAAGACTCGGATAATTAGTTTGAGGAAGGACAGGTCATTATTAGCGTAACAAATCATTTTATAACGTCATTGCGAAAGCAGTGAAGCAATCTTTAAGTTAGGGTGTTCTCAACCAAGAGATGGCTTCGGTCGTACCTCCCTCGCCATGACGTACGTGTTTGTTTTTTGTTGGATTTGCAACATAGGTTTTGACAATTAATTGGAGGAAAGCCAGGTCATTATTAGTGTAACAAATCATTTTATAACGTCATTGCGAGCATGGCGAAGCAATCTGTAAGTAGGGTGCTCTAAACCAAGAGATGGCTTCGGTCGTACCTCCCTCGCCATGACGTTAATCAAAATAAAACAGCCAACCATCGGACAAATCATTCCATGCGGGATTTAAAGAGTTTATTTACTCATAAAAAACCACCGTCTTTGACGGTGGTCATGTTTTAAAGGCTTTGCCATTATTTAGGTTTGCTCATCTAAAACTTTTAAAGATGAGTAAATATAGAAAATTAACACATGTGTATTACAAATGTGATTATCACATTGTATTCACGCCCAAGTATCGATTTCAGATACTTGAAGGGATGGTTAAATCTTTGGTAGAGCATGATTTGCAAGTTATCAGTACTTGGAAAGATGTTCAAGTACAAGAGTTGAATGTCCAGAAAGACCACATCCATTTAGTCTGTTCAATTCCTCCAAAAGTTTCAATTTCAGAATACATGGGAGTTTTGAAAGGAAAAATAGCTATTAAACTTTTTAAAACTTATCCAAGTTTAAAACAGAAGCCTTACTGGGGTAATCATTTTTGGTCAAGAGGTTATTTTGTAAGTACAGTAGGATTGGATGAGGAAATGATTAAACGTTATGTGAAATATCAAGAACATCATGAATGAGTCTTATGACCCTTTGGGTCTAATCTGAAAATCAAAGCCTCCGTTTTTAACGGAGGTTGTTTACTAAGTTTTCTTTTCTTTTTCTATTACCTGCCTTTAGTTGCTTTTCTCTAGCTATAGCTTGATTGATATCTGTAAAGGTTTCATAGTAAACTAATTTATCACAATTGTACTTTAAAGTAAAACCTTTGAAAGCTTTGGTTTTATGTTGATATATTCTTTTCAATAAGTTTGAGGTGACACCAATATATATAACGGTATTGTTTTTATTGGTTAAGAAATAAACATAAGATAGTTCCATTTTTAAATATAAGAATAATTCGTCATTGCGAACGCAGTGAAGCAATCTGTGAGTTCAGTAGACTAATCATGAGATTACTTCGGTCGCTGTGCGCCCTCGTAATGACGTACCTATTTGTTTTTTTGTTGGATTTGCAACAAAGGTTTGGGCAATTAATTGAATAAAAGACAGGTCATTATTAGTGTAACAAATCATTTTATAACGTCATTGCGAACGCAGTGAAGCAATCTTTAAGTAAGGTGTCCTTAACCAAGAGATGGCTTCGGTCGTGCCTCCCTCGCCATGACGTCACTGTTTTTTTGTTTGGATTTGCAACATAGGTTTTGACAATTAATTGGAGGGAAGACAGGTCATTATTAGCGTAACAAATCATTTTATAACGTCATTGCGAACGCAGTGAAGCAATCTTTAAGTTCAGTAGTCTAAACATGGGATTACTTCGGTCGCTGTGCTCTCTCGTAATGACGCGCATATTTGTTTTCGGTTGGGCTTGTAATTAAGACTCGGATAATTAGTTTGAGGAAGGACAGGTCATTATTAGCATATCAAATCATTTTGTAACGTCATTGCGAACGTAGTGAAGTAATCTGTAAGTAGGGTGTCCTTAATCAAGAGATGGCTTCGGTCGTAGCTCCCTCGCCAGACGTCACTGTTTTTTTGTTTGGATTATCCTGAGCTCAGAAGAAGGGTTCCAGCAATGCAAAAAAGTAAGGCGCTAGGGATTATTATAAAAATGCAATCTTGACGCCGTTCAGAAAGCAATGCAGTGGAATACATCTTTAAAAATGAAGTTATTTGAGTCACCATAAAAGTAGAACAAGGCAAACAAAGTACAATTTCGGAATTCAATTCCGAAATTGTACTTTGTTTTGTATATTTGTTTATGGTTTTAAGAGAAGCACAACAAGAACTTCTGAGTTTAGCCAAGCAGTATAAGGCTATTGCAGTTATTGGTCCCAGGCAATCAGGAAAGACAACATTAGTAAGAGCTGTTTTTTCAATGAAGCCTTATGTGAGTTTGGAAAATCCCGACATAAGAAGCTTTGCTTTAGAAGATCCAAGAGGTTTTCTTGAACAATTTCCAAACGGGGCTGTGTTTGATGAAGTACAACGAACACCAGAGCTATTTTCATATTTGCAACAGGTATTAGACGAAAATCCAGATGTTGCTCAATTTATTTTAACGGGCTCAAATAATTTTTTATTACAACAAAACATTTCTCAAAGTTTAGCAGGAAGGGTTGGCTATTTAAATTTATTGCCATTTGCTTTGTCAGAAATAAAGGACAGCGCGCCAAAAACCATTAACGAAAAATTGTTTAAAGGCTTTTATCCGCCGTTATATGATAAGCCTTTTGAAATTCAAAAATGGTTTTCAAACTATATTAGAACTTATATAGAAAGGGATGTGAGACAATTAAAAAATATTGAAAATTTAGTTGTCTTTGAGCGTTTTATGAGATTATGCGCAGGAAGAATTGGACAATTATTAAATAAAAGTGCTTTGGCCATTGAGGTAGGAGTAGACAGTAAAACTATCGAGTCATGGATAGGCATATTAGAAGCAAGTTTTATTTTGTTTAGATTACCTCCCTACCACAATAATTTTAATAAGCGCATTGTTAAGATTCCAAAACTTTATTTTTATGATGTTGGTTTAGCTAGTGCTTTATTGGGGGTACAAAATGCAGACCAACTGGAGTTACACCCGTTTAGAGGTAGTTTATTTGAAAATATGGTTGTTGTAGAACTGTTAAAACAGTGCTTAAATAAAGGGAAATTAAACAATCTCTATTTTTGGAGAGATAGTAAAGGAAATGAAATAGACATTGTAATTGATAATTTTGATGCTTTAATTCCTATTGAAGTAAAGTCGGGAAAGACCATTACTCAAGACTATTTTAAAGGGTTAAGGTTCTGGAGTACTATAACTGGCTTTAAAGGGGGGATGGTCATTTATGCAGGAGCAGATTATCAAAAAAGAAGTAATGGTTTTGAAGTAATTCCTTTAAATTTGTTAACTGAAAAAATTGATAATTAAGGGAAGTCGGATTTGAAACGTGTTTTAATTACAGGAGCAGCAGGGTTTTTAGGATCTCATTTATGTGATCGATTTATTTCGGAAGGTTATCATGTTATTGGCATGGATAACTTTATTACCGGTGATAAGAAGAACCTGTTGCACTTAGAAGACCATCCCAATTTTGAGTTTATTGAGCACGATGTAACGGAGTTTGTGAAAGTAGAAGGCAGATTGGATTATATTTTACATTTTGCCTCTCCTGCAAGTCCTATTGATTACTTAAAGATACCCATACAAACCTTAAAAGTAGGATCGTTGGGCACCCATAATTTGTTGGGATTGGCAAAAGCTAAAAAAGCACGTATTTTAATTGCGTCTACTTCTGAAGTTTATGGAGATCCTTTGGTGCACCCGCAAACGGAGGATTATTATGGTAATGTCAATACCATTGGACCAAGGGGTGTATACGACGAAGCCAAGCGCTTTCAGGAGTCTATAACCATGGCGTATCATCGGTTTCATGGTCTGGAAACGCGTATTGTACGCATTTTTAACACTTATGGTCCACGTATGCGGTTGAATGATGGTCGAGTGATTCCGGCTTTTATGGGGCAAGCCTTACGCGGGGAAGATTTAACAATCTTTGGAGATGGGTTGCAAACACGATCCTTTTGTTATGTAGACGATCAGGTAGAAGGCATTTATAGGTTGTTGTTAAGTGATTATGTCTATCCCGTAAACATAGGCAATCCACATGAAATTACGATCAAGGCGTTTGCAGAGGAGATTATTAAACTAACCGACACCAAACAAAAAATAGTGTACAAACCCTTACCTGAAGGCGATCCTTTGCAACGTCAGCCAGATATTGGTTTGGCTAAAAAGATTCTGGATTGGCAACCCAAAGTAGATAGGGTTGAAGGCATGAAAACAACTTTCGATTATTTTAAAGGACTCTCTGAAGAGGAACTTTATAAAAGTGAACACAAAGATTTTACTAACCATATAAAGTTGTAAATTGAGTGAAGGAAGACACGGAAGGTACTCTTGGCTAATTCGTCCGATGCTTATAGTGTTTGACTTAAGTGTCATTAATGGTTTTGCATATTGGGGATTTGCTAACATTGAATATGTGCTGGTTTTTCATGGTGTTATTTCATTTTCTTGGTTACTTTCTGCTGTATTTTTTAAGTATTATGAAGTGTATCGATTCACTTCAGAATTACGAATTGTATCGTTGCTAATAAAGCAATTCTTTTTTTTAACGCTAGTCTTATTTGCTTTCTGGGGATTCTACAGTGTTGACGTTATAAGTAAGGCACAAACATTTCAATATGTATATTTAACACTATTCAGTATTACCTTAGGGAAGTTTGTAGTATATTATGCTTTAAAAAAGTATAGGGCGTATTACAAAGGAAATAATAGGAATGTTTTGATTGTTGGGAATAGTTTGGTTGCAGAACAGCTAAAAACCTTTTTTGAGGAAAGAAGAGATCTAGGGTACATACTTAAGGGGTTTGTAAGCCCAGATTTGCAAGCTACAAATAAGAACATTGAAGCAATTAAAAATGGGGGTTTCGATGAGATCTATTGTGCTATTGATGATTTAAGTGAAGATCAAGTACGGCAATATATAAAAGTTGCGAACGAAAGAAATATGACGTTAAAGTTTATATCAAATACCAATAGCTTAGTGTCAAAAAAGATGCATATTGATTATTATGACTATCTCCCCGTATTATCATTTCAAAGAGGGGTAATTAATATTGAATTAAATAAAGTAATTAAACGCCTTTTTGACATTGTTTTTTCTTTAATAGTCATTGTTTGTGTTTTATCATGGTTAGTGCCATTACTGGGGATATTGATTAAATTGGAATCAAAAGGCCCTGTTTTTTTTAAGCACCAAAGAAATGGGGTTAATTATAAAGAGTTTACTTGCTATAAGTTTAGATCCTTAAAAATAATCGAGGACACAAATGTCAAGCATGTTAGGGAACAGGATCCTAGACTAACTAGATTAGGTAAGTTTATTAGAAGAATTAGTATTGATGAACTCCCCCAGTTTTTCAATGTGTTAATTGGAGATATGTCTGTTGTTGGTCCACGACCCCATATGCCTGTGTTTAATGATGAATACGCAAAAGTAATTGATGCTTACGATTTTATGTTTCGGCATACTGTAAAACCTGGTATTACAGGTTTAGCTCAGGTAAGTGGCTGTAGAGGTGAAATAGAAAACGATAAGGATATTATTAACCGTGTAAAATACGATATCTTTTACATCGAAAATTGGTCGCTGTTACTCGATATAAAAATTATAGTGCAAACCTTTTTAAATGCTATAAAGGGAGAAGAAAAGGCATATTAAAACAGTTTTTATTGTGAATATTCAGCATGTTTTATCAAGGAGAAAATGTTACTGATTATTCTTGATGTAGAGTGAAAAAGAAGAGGCTGAATTATTTGGATTTTAACTTAGAATTCAGCCTCACAAATAGTAAAACAATACATATAATGGTTGGTCAGCCTATTTTTTGATTATTTTATAGACCAATGTCTCTGTTTCGGTTTTTACTTCAATAAAATAGAGACCAGCAGTTTTAATTTGAAGATCAACAGTGCTCTTACTTTGTAAGTTGCATTTTTGTAGAACAGTTTCTCCTAAAATGTTTCTCACCTTGTATGAGAAAGCATCATGCCCGTTATAGCTTATGTTAAATTGTCCTTCCGTTGGATTTGGGAATATTTTGATATGCGATGCAGTCTGTAATTTTTTACCAGTTATTTTAGAACTAGTGCCAGATGACAGGTTGATAACTGCTGTAACACCCTTGTGGTCTGAAGGCCAGGGCAATTGGTCGGCCTCAAAAGTGTCGTTTGTTGTATTCGCTGTGCTAGACACATTATTCACATAAGATGCCTTTGGCCCAACGATGGCTGCACTTGTTGCCGAAACATTGGCACCTTTATAAAAAATATAATCGATACGATCTCTTTCATCTGCTTCTGGTGTCCAACTGGTACTGCCAACACCAGTGGCAACTGAAGGCCACGTAATGCCTGGATTGGCTATTTCATCAGGATATACGGCTCTAAAGGCATCTACAAAACCATTGTCCTCTAAAGATTTAGTAGTGTGCCATTCCATGACGACACCATGATGGTCGAACATAGCTGCCTGACCTGATGTCCAGTCCAAATGAGAAGGTTCGTTAAAATCACCCAATAGTATAACAGGGCGGGTTTCACTACTCACATGATTGATAAAAGCTGCAATTTGTTCATCCCTTTGCGAACCTAAATTCTGATCTGAAATAATGGCTATATCGGTAACAGGTTGTGGGGTTTGATTGCCTTTACCTATTTTATCCCACCCATCGTATGGAGCAGATCCGCCACAATTGTATCCCCGTGGAAGGTAAGTCGCGTAATAGGTGTAATCCAAGTGGGCAGTAGCCACTACTATACTTTGTCCGTTCACATCAACATCAAATAGAGAGACAGCCCCAAGGTTTGTACCCGACGATGTAATGGGATGTTTGCTAATAATAGAAACATCGCCATTAGCATAGCCTCGGTTATAGGTTAAACCAATGACAGCAAGATCATTTACAATTTTTGTGGTCCAGTCACTATTGTAATTCCTTACCTCACTAAAGCATACGATATCTGGGTTGACCTCAGCAATAACATCCCTAATATAGGTCATTCCATTAGGCACAGAGGTACCTTCCTGCCAGATATTGAATTGTAGAGCCTTGATGCTATTGGAGTTGCTCACAGTAACGTAGCCTGTTTTGGTTATCGAGTCACTTCCAGAAGCGTTTGTTACGGTAAGGGTTACGTCGTAAGTCCCCTCGGTATTATAGGTTGCCGTAGGGTTTTGGGAGCTGCTAGTTGCTGGGGTTCCGCCTCCAAAAGTCCAATTCCAAGACGTAGGGCTATTTGTAGAGTTATCGGTAAACGAAACACTTTGTCCTGGTGTTGTCGTCGTAGTTGCATTGGAAGTGAAGCTAGCAATAGGAACGCCAGATGTAGCTCCTACTGAGAAGCTCGCCGAGGCCAAAATGGTATGTCCGTCGTTTTCCAGAAAATGCACATCGTAATTCCCGGCATTGGGTAAGCCCGATGAAAAGGTTATTGAACCACTGCTCAATTTCTTGGTGGCATTCTTTTTTCCGTTTACGTAAAACCAGTCAGTAGCATTAACATTACCAGGGGTTTCACCTTGATTATAGATGCCAATCCAATCTTTTGAATTTCCAGGGCCTCCCGAAAAATTGATAATAATGGCCTCTCCTAGGGCGTACGTAGTCTTTGAAGGGCTCACGCTCTGTGCATGTAACCCAAGGATACTTCCTGTAAAAAGGAAGCACAATGTCATAATAGTTTTCTTCATAATTTATGGATTATAGTTAGTGATTTTAGTATAGTCATATGATTTATAATTAAATACAATAGTATTTTGATTGAACACTCAATCAAAATAATTTCAAATATATAGATTTATCTTACTTCGCAGTGGGGTCGTTTTCGGCATTTACGTAGGAAATTTTGGTAAATTACCTTGAGGTGTTTTAAATTTCGATTATCGAGTAAATGGAATTAATAATAGGAGTAAACTTAAGTGACTTCAATATATTTTAGAGAAAAAGAGAAGAAGGTATACTTTCTTTTAGTATTTTTGAACCGAAACTTTAGGGGTGTTCCTCATAATAGGAACTGAGATTGACCCTTTGAACCTGATGCGGTTAGTACCGACGTAGGGAAAAGTTGAGAACAGCACAGGCATGTGTTGGTAAACTTTTCATAAATAGCTTTGCAAGTCTGGCAAGGTTACTTTTTTCAAAGGCTGTTAAATTTCCTTATCTGTTTCAATTTTAAAATGAAACCGACATGATTAAAATTCAGGTTAACGACTCTTTTTTAGAAATTAGAGAAAATACCAATATTATACAGGTATTGGAACAATTAAAATCACCTATTGATGGTGTTGCCATTGCCATAAACAATACAATTATCCCAAGAAACCTTTGGGATAAGATGAAATTTACCAATAACGATAATGTTTTGATTATACAGGCCACTCAGGGTGGATAGTTTCAAAATGTTTAAGTATAAAAAGAAGAAATACATTATTTATGAAACCTAAAGATACAGCACCAAACGCCGAAAAAATATCCAGGAATCCATTTCCCAATTCGACAAAAATTTATGTTAAGGGTACTATGCACCCACATATAAGGGTGGCCATGCGAGAGATTGCTTTGAGCGATACCAAGGAAGCCATTACAGGTAATAGCATTCCCAACGAACCGGTTACGGTTTATGATACCTCTGGGCCATACACCGATCCTAACAAAGAAATAGATATCTACAAAGGATTGGAACGCATTCGGGAACCTTGGATATTAGAGCGTAACGATGTAGACTATTTAGATGGCTTTACGTCGGAGTATTGTAATCAGCGTTTAAACGATGCCAGTTTAGATCATATGCGTTTTTCTTTATTGAAAAAGCCCTTACGAGCTAAAAAAGGAAGGAATGTTACGCAGCTGCATTATGCCAAAAAAGGGATTGTTACACCAGAGATGGAGTACATTGCCATTCGCGAAAACCAGCGTATTGATGAAATGACGGAGATTAGAAAACAACATAAAGGCGAACATTTTGGAGCAGCCATTCCAGAAAAGATTACGCCCGAGTTTGTACGCGACGAAGTAGCCCGAGGGCGTGCCGTAATTCCTTCAAACATCAACCACCCAGAAGCAGAACCCATGATATTGGGGCGTAACTTTCTGGTTAAGATTAATGCTAATATTGGAAATTCGGCAGTAACATCATCTATTGAAGAAGAGGTCGAAAAAGCCGTTTGGGCTTGTCGTTGGGGAGCCGATAATATCATGGACTTGTCAACCGGAGAGAACATCCATGAAACACGAGAATGGATTATTCGTAACTCGCCGGTGCCTGTTGGAACAGTACCTATTTACCAGGCCTTGGAAAAAGTAAAAGGCGTGGCCGAAGACTTAACCTGGGAGATTTTTCGTGATACCCTTATAGAGCAAGCCGAGCAAGGTGTCGATTATTTTACCATCCACGCAGGCGTTTTGTTGCGTTATGTGCCTATGACGGCTAAGCGTATTACGGGTATTGTGTCCCGTGGTGGATCGATTATGGCGAAATGGTGTTTAGCACACCATAAAGAAAACTTTATCTATACCCATTTTGAAGACATTTGTGAGATTTTAAAAACTTACGATGTGGCCTTTTCCTTGGGAGATGGTTTGCGTCCTGGGTCGGTTGCCGATGCGAATGATGAAGCCCAGTTTGCTGAATTGGAAACCTTGGGCGAACTAACACGAATTGCGCGCAAGCATGAGGTGCAGTGTTTTATTGAGGGACCCGGACATATACCCATGCACATGATTAAGGAAAACATGGAAAAGCAAATTGCCGTTTGCGATGAAGCACCATTTTATACTTTAGGACCATTAACCACAGATATCGCACCGGGATACGATCATATTACATCTGGTATAGGAGCAGCTATGATTGGTTGGTATGGTTGTGCTATGTTATGTTATGTAACACCAAAGGAGCATTTAGGACTACCTAATAAAGAGGATGTACGTACTGGTGTGGTCACTTATAAATTGGCGGCGCATGCAGCAGATCTGGCAAAAGGACATCCGGGAGCGCAGCATCGCGATAACGCCTTAAGTAAAGCGCGATTTGAATTTAGATGGGAGGACCAGTTCAATTTAGGGCTCGATCCGGAATTGGCAAGAGCCTATCATGACGAAACCCTACCTGCCGAAGGCGCAAAAATTGCGCATTTCTGTTCCATGTGCGGTCCTAAATTCTGTTCTATGAAAATATCACAGGAAGTACGCGATTTTGCAGCCGAGAATGACATTGTCGATAACGAGGTTGTTGAAAAAGGCATGGCAGAAAAGTCAAAAGAATTTAAGGACAAAGGAAGTGAGGTCTATTTATAACAGATGTTAATTGTTGTTGCTCCAGAAATATCGGTATCCAATGAAATAGTAGTGTTAAACCGATTGTTTAAAGTTGGTTTAACATGCTATCACCTCAGAAAACCAGAACTGGATTTTGAAGGACATTGTAGGTATATCAGTCAAATTGATACAGCGTTTCATGATCGGATTATGGTACATCGGTTTCATGAGTTAACAAAGCATTTTAATTTAAAGGGCATTCACTTTCAAGAGGAAAAAAGGAGGGATTTGGGTGCGGATATAGATAATTATATTGAAAGCTATAATGGTTGTATTGAAGCGACCAGTTCCTCTTTTCATACACTTGATGCTTTGAATAATTGTACAACAGCATTCAATTACCACTTTTTGAGCCCTGTATTTACATCCGTTTCAAAAGAGGGATATAAGGGAGAAGGGTTTAACGTGATACAATGCAAAAAAAAAGTAATAGGCATGGGAGGTGTGACTTCTAATAATCTGGATACATTACAAGAATTGGGTTATCAAGGGGCTGCTGTTTTAGGGAGTGTATGGAATAGTAAAGCACCTGTGGACAGCTTTGAGACTTTGCAAAAAGCATATAACGCGTATGTTGGATAGAGATTATATTTTAACCATTGCAGGTTTAGACCCGTCCAGTGGCGCTGGAATTACGGCTGATATTAAAACCTTTGCGTCCTACAATCTTTATGGTTTATCGGTTTGTACGGCTATTACTGTACAAAATGATATAGCCTTTCGTGCTTGTAAGTGGGTGGATGCAGCCGTTATAACAGATCAGATAGCGATATTATTTGAACGTTTCAATATTTCGGTGGTTAAAATAGGCATCATTGAAAGTTGGTCAACCTTATCACGGGTCTTGGATACATTACATACCTTAAACCCCAATGTTAAAATCGTCGTGGATCCTATCATTAAAGCAAGTACTGGTTTTGATTTTCATAGTACGGAAAGTCAGGAGCTATTGGATAATATTTGGAAACAATGTTACATCATCACCCCTAACTATGATGAAATTAAAATGCTATATCCAGAAAGGACTATCGAAGATACCATTGCCCATATCGGTCGTTTTACCAATATTTATTTAAAAGGAGGGCACAGAACCGATAAAAAAGGATGGGATACCTTATACCATAGTGGTATTGTAATGGTTAACATCCCGCCGTATACCGAAGCAATACATGAAAAACACGGTAGCGGTTGTGTGTTGTCATCGGCTTTAGCAAGTAATATTTTAAAAGAATCCGATTTGGAAAAGGCTTCCAAAAAAGCAAAGTATTATACCGAACAGTTTTTAAATTCCGATGCCTCTTTATTGGGCGTGCACAACAACATTTTAAACCTATGATTCCTAAATTGCATTATATATCGCAAGGCGAAACCCCTCAAGCCCATTTAGACAATATTCAAAAGGCATGTACTGCCGGAGCCGAATTGGTTCAATTGCGTCTCAAAAACCGATCAGAAAAACAGGTGTTACAAACGGCTGAAAAGGCTAGGGAGATTACATCACATTTTCAAACACGTTTAATCATTAATGATTATTACAAAGTAGCACATGCCGTTAAAGCCGATGGCGTGCATTTGGGGAAATTAGATACCTGTCCAACAATAGCGAGAAAACATCTTGCATCTTGGCAGCTTATTGGGGGGACGGCCAATACCATTCAGGATTGTGAAGTGCTTATTAACAAAAGTGTAGATTATATCGGCTTGGGTCCTTTTCGGTTTACAAAAACCAAAACAAAGTTAAGCCCCGTTTTGGGTATATCAGGGTATGCTGGGATTGTAGAAGCTTTACAAAGAGAAACCCCCATTATAGCTATTGGAGGAATCACTTTAGAAGATGTTACGGACTTGATAAATACTGGTGTTTATGGCATTGCTGCCTCAGGGGCAATTACAAATAACGTTAATAGTATTAATAGCTTTCATAAACTATTACAGGCGCCATCTGTAAAGGAGCAGATTTGGAAAGTAAACCGTCTCGGAGCCAGCCCGCGAGGCATTAATTAGATTAAAGACTTTGAATTCGGGGGAAGTCTCTGAGTATTTAAATCTCGATAATCGAGTAGATTCAAAATAATAAATAAGATGGATACACTTAAGATAGCAGATAAAACCTTTACATCACGATTGTTTACAGGTACGGGAAAGTTTAGCAGTTCCCAACTAATGCAAGAGGCTATTTTAGCTTCCGAAAGCGAATTGGTTACCGTGGCATTAAAACGTGTTGATGTTGAAAATGAGTCGGATGACATATTACAGTATTTAAAAGCGGCCTCTATTAATTTATTGCCTAATACATCTGGCGTTCGAAGGGCTAAAGAAGCTGTTTTTGCAGCCGAGTTGGCCAGAGAGGCTTTGCAAACCAATTGGATAAAATTAGAGATTCATCCAGATCCAAAATATTTATTGCCCGATCCGATAGAGACCTTAGAAGCTGCAGAAGCATTGGTAAAGCTGGGTTTTGTAGTGATGCCCTATGTTCATGCCGACCCTGTGTTATGCAAACGCTTAGAAGAGGTAGGAGTGCAATGTGTTATGCCGTTGGGAGCACCTATAGGGAGTAACAAAGGCATAAAAACCCTCGATTTTTTAGAAATTATTATCGAGCAAAGCAATGTACCCGTTATTGTCGATGCTGGAATTGGAGCGCCTTCGCATGCAGCCCATGCTATGGAGCTGGGGGCTGATGCAGTGCTGGTAAACACGGCCATTGCAGTGTCGCAAAATCCGAAACAAATGGGGATTGCCTTTAAAAAGGCTGTTGAAGCAGGAAGAATGGCTTACAATGCAAAGTTGGCACCTGTTAAAAAACAGGCAGAAGCGAGTAGTCCACTAACGTCGTTTTTAAATCTTTAGTTAAAGAACCATTCAATTCGCTTATACCACATGTCATTTTTAACTGTTTTTGAAACATACGATTGGGATACATTAGAACAAGAAATATATAATGTTACGGAAGATGAGGTGGCAGCCATTCTCCAGAAAGAAAAGATAACTTTAAAAGATTTTAAAGCACTCATTGCACCAGCAGCCAAGCCTTTTATAGAGCAAATGGCACAACGTAGCAACCAGTTGACCAAAAAGCGTTTTGGTAATACCATTCAGATGTATATCCCCATGTACCTTTCTAACGAGTGCCAAAATATTTGTACCTATTGCGGGTTTAGTTTAACCAATAAGATTCGTAGAAAAACATTAAGTGATGCCGAGATCTTAAAGGAAGCAGCCCATATTAAAAGTTTAGGCTATGATCACATTTTATTGGTTACAGGCGAGGCTAACAAAACGGTTGGAGTTGCTTATATAAAACATGCCATAGAGTTGATTAAGTCCAATTTTTCGAATATAAGTATCGAAGTGCAACCTTTGGGCCAGGAAGAATATGAACAGTTAATAGAAGCAGGTTTGTATGCGGTTTTGGTCTACCAAGAAACATACCATAGGACAGCTTATAAGACCCACCATCCTAAAGGGAAAAAATCGAACTTTGAATATCGATTGGATACGCCCGATAGGTTAGGAAAAGCAGGTATCCATAAAATAGGGTTGGGCGCCTTGTTTGGCCTCGAGGACTGGCGTGTGGATAGTTTTTTTACAGCCCTGCATTTGAAATACTTACAAAAGACCTATTGGAAGACCAAGTATTCCATTTCATTTCCTAGATTGCGTCCCCATCAGGGCGATGTGGAACCAAAAGTAGAAATGACCGATGCCGATTTGGTGCAATTAATTTGTGCGTACCGTTTGTTGGATGAGGATGTTGAATTGTCGCTGTCTACGCGCGAAAGTGAACGGTTTAGAAACCACAGTGTGCATTTGGGGATTACAAGTATGAGTGCCGAGTCTAAAACGAATCCTGGTGGTTATAGTGTGGAACCAGAATCTTTAGAGCAATTTGAGATTTCGGACGAGCGTTCTACAGCAACTATTGAGCAAATGATTCAATCGCAAGGCTATGAAGTGGTTTGGAAAGACTGGTTTAACCGATAAACGTAATAAAAGCATCCAATTGCTTGTTAAAGTCAAAGTGCTCCAGAGCAGTTTTTTGTATGCGTTCTTTAAGTTGAAGATTAAGGTCTTTTTTGCTGATGTTTGCAATAACTTGATTTAAATGTTGGTAGTCCCCAGAATTGGCTAACCAGCCCAAACGGTAGGTATTAATAATGGTTTCGCCTTCACCACCGCCAAAGTATAACATAGGTAACCCTAGGCGTGCATATTCAAAAATTTTAGAGGGAACAGAACCATAAATACGGTTTCGTAGCGGAATAATGGTAAGGTCGTATTGTAAAAGTGCTTGAAGTAGTTTGTTTCTAGGTAGTTCTCCGTGGTAATGCATGTCTAATTCGGGGTGATTGGCAATAAATGTTTCTATGTCTTTTTGTTCAGGACCCGTTCCGTAAATATGAAAACTTATATTAGAGTAGTCCAACGCCTTGCAAAGTTTGTAAATGCTCTGTGCTACGCCTAAAAGTCCAGCGTAAACAATATTCAGCTTTTTTGTATTTGTGTTAGGCAGTATTGGTGTTAAAACATCGAAATTTGGAAAATTACGATATAAAAAGCATGGTTTTTTGGGTTCAATACTTGAGATGTGATCTAAAATCTCCTGACTTTGACCTAAAACGACACTGGCATGCTTATAATTAAAGCGTTCCATGCATTCCAACAAGCGGTAGCTAACATTTTTTTTAAATGCACCAAGTTCAAGACCCGCTAAGGGCCATAAGTCACTAACGTTTAAGATGAGCTGTCGTTTTCGGAAGCGCAAAAAGAAGATACAGGTAAAAGCAACTAGCAGCGGTGGCGACTGAATAATAATGGTTTTCGGTAGTTTATGCCACATAAAAAACCAAAGTAAGCTAAAGCTATAGGATAGCATAGCGATAAGGCGAACAAATTTATTTTTGGAATTGCTGGCATAAATCCACAAACGGTGGACGGTTAAGTTTTGTTCTTTGTTTGAGTGTTTAAAAGTGCCTCTATAAGCTGTAAAGATTTTCCCGGAGGGGTAATTGGGTAAGGGCGTAATGACAGAAACCTTAAAATTGCGCTTTTCTAAGCCTTCAGCTAAGTGGAATATACGGTTGGCAGCGGCACCTGTCTCCGGAGGAAAATAATTCGTTATGATTAAAACCTCTTTCATTGTAATTGATAGATTGCAATTAAATGATTTACGATGCGTTCTGCCGTTTTACCATCCCATAATTCAGGGATTTGTCCTTGTTTCCATGTTTTTGAGAATAGGGAGGTAAAGGCTGCTTCAATTTTTTCAGTTTTATTGCCAACTAAAACATTTGTGCCAATGTTACAGGTCTCGGGGCGTTCGGTGCACGCTCGTAAAGTAATACAAGGCACGTTCATGACTGTGGTTTCTTCCGTAATACCTCCAGAATCCGTTATTACGGCTAAAGCGTGTTTCACCATATAATTAAATTCTAAATAGCTTAACGGATCTATATAGTGTAGGTTGCTGAAATTAAGGTCTAAACCCTTTAAAATCTTCTTCGTTCTTGGGTGCACGGGAAAAATGATAGGATGGTTTTCTGCAAGGGTTGCGATTTGGGTAATAAGTGCTTTAAGATTATTCTTTTCATCTACATTGCTTGGTCGGTGTAAGGTCATGACCAAATAGGAGTTGGGTTTTAAGTCTAAATTGCTCCAAATGCTTGGTTTCTTCAGACGGTGTTTGTTTTTAAGTAGCGTATCGATCATAACATTGCCAACAAAAAAAATGTTGTTTTTAGTAACGCCTAACTGTATTAGGTTGTTATTGGCATGAGTTGAGGTTGTAAAAAAATAATCGGTTAGGCTATCGGTCACAATACGATTAATCTCTTCGGGCATATTAAGATCGCCAGAGCGAATACCAGCCTCTACATGAGCTACTTTAATACCTGCTTTTTTAGCCACGATGGCACATGCCATAGTAGAAGTAACATCACCCACAACCATTACTAAATCACATTGGTGTTGTTGCAATTCTTTTTCGAAACCAACCATAATAGCTGCCGTTTGTTCGGCCTGTGTGCCACTTTTAACATTTAAATTAGTGTCTGGAAATGGAATGTTAAGTTCGGTAAAGAACGTGTCACTTAGGTTTTTATCGTAGTGTTGTCCTGTATGGATAAGCTTATAGTTAATATTAATGCCTTGCGCTTGTTTGGTTTTTATAGCATCTATTATTGGTGCTATTTTAATGAAGTTAGGTCGTGCACCGGCGACTAGTAGTATATTCATGAGGCTGGTTGGATTAATGATGAAAACTGTTTCAATTTACCACTTTTTGAACGTTGCAGTTGCTTTTGGCGCTCAAAGACTAAGACAAGTCCCTTTTCCAGATAGGTTTCAATGGCCTGTTCGACAGCTTTTATTTTATTGGTAGATAGCACTTCCGGGCTAACATAATTGATTTTAAAGGTATTGGTTTTTAATTGCTCGATCACGAATTCCTTAACATTGCTACCATCTTCGATAATGCTTTTGGTAACGTAATAAAACGTTAAGCCTACTGCCTGTTTTCCGCTAGGTAGCGTTATCATGTCATTGGTGCGTCCGGTAAGTTTTTTTAATATAGGTTTTTTAGGTGTACTATGTATTGAAAGTGCTCCGAGATCACCAATATCATAACGGATAAATGGTTGTGCTTTGTTGTATAGCGATGTAATAACAATGCGCCCTGTTTCACCAAGCGGGAGTACATTATCTTGCGCATCCAAAATTTCGATAAACAAGGTTTCACTATTGGTTTGCCATTTGCCGCTAGGATTTTCAAAAGCAATAAGGTCGAGTTCCGAAGCTCCATATTCGTTAACAACGGGGACACCAAATTGTGTTTCCATAAGTTGTTTGTCGTCTTCAAAAAGCATTTCAGAAGTCACAACACATACATTCAAACTCGGACAGATTGTTTTAAGGACTATCTGTTTGCGCTTTAGAAATTTAGCAAATTGAACTATGGCACTAGTGTAGCCATTTATATAGTTAAAATGTGTTGTTTTGAAAGCTTCCAAAATGTTTGTTAAGGCAGCGTCACTAAGATCAAACACATTAAACCGGATGCGCTTACTTACAAAATCCTTAAGGCGTTCTTTATAATAGTTTTTTTTATTTAAGGGAATTCCATAAAAACGAGCCTGTTTAGAGCTGTTAAAGTCTAGGTTAAACCATCCAAATCGGTCTTTTATAATGGCCCAGGTTAAAGCATGGCAAAGCTTGTCTTTGGCAAAAATAAAAGGTGTACCCGAAGCGCCCGAGGTCTTATCGATGTAAACATTTTTTTTTGAAAAGCCATCCGATAGCAGATTTTCTAAAGGTTGCTGTAAGTCGCTTTTAGTCATTACGGGAATATTGCTCCATTTTAAGGGATCAGCATTTCCTGCGAATTGTTTGTAAAAGGAGTTATGTTTTAAATGGTGTTCAACAATTGTTTGCCTTTGGACATTGATATAGGTAGTGTATTCAGCGTCGTTTCTGTTTTGAATATCACGTAGCATATGTTTGGCTTTTCGAATCGGGAAGCCATTAAGTTGTAATGAAAGGTCAAATAAATTCAAAAGCAATACATCAAATAGGTTTGTGTAAAGTAAAGAAATATTTTAAATTTCTAAGAGATTCCGTGCCTATAATAAGCATTTGATAATTCTTGCAGAATAATTCTTTTTTAAAGGTAAAAGCAATTATTTTTGCACTTCATAAAAATACAATACAATGAATATCTTAATTCTTGGTTCTGGCGGAAGAGAACATACGTTTGCTTGGAAGATTGCACAAAGTCCTTTATGTGATAATTTATTTGTTGCTCCTGGGAATTCTGGGACAGCAGAAATAGCAACCAATGTGAATATTGGAGTAACTGATTTTGGCGCTATAAAAGAACTTGTTTTGGACAAAGATATTACTATGGTTGTAGTTGGTCCGGAAGATCCGTTAGTGCAAGGGGTTCATGATTTTTTTCTAAACGATGAAGCACTTAAGCATGTGGCTGTAATAGGGCCACAAAAAGAGGCGGCAACCTTGGAAGGCAGTAAAGAATTTGCAAAAGAATTTTTATACCGCCATAATATTCCAACGGCAGCATATGAGAGTTTTACAAAAGACAATGTAGAGGCAGGATATGCATTTTTGGAAACCTTAAAACCGCCATATGTTTTAAAGGCAGATGGTTTGGCAGCAGGAAAAGGAGTGGTTATTCTTAACAGTTTAGAAGAAGCCAAAGCTGAATTAAAAAGTATGTTGGTAGATGCTAAATTTGGGCAAGCCAGTACTAAGGTGGTTATTGAGGAGTTTTTAGACGGAATTGAATTGAGTTGTTTTGTGTTGACCGATGGTGAAAACTATAAGATTTTACCAACAGCAAAGGATTATAAACGTATTGGTGAAGGTGACACGGGTTTAAATACAGGTGGTATGGGAGCTGTTTCCCCAGTGCCTTTTGCGACCGATGAATTTTTAAATAAAATTGAAGAACGTATTGTAAAGCCTACCATCAATGGGTTTAAAAAAGACAACCTGCCATATGTTGGATTTGTTTTTATAGGACTTATTAAAGTGGGAGACGACCCGAAAGTAATTGAATATAACGTGCGTATGGGAGATCCCGAAACCGAAGTGGTTTTACCGAGACTTAAAAACGATTTCGTAGAGATATTACAAGCCATGGCCAATGGAACATTAAACACGATCGACATTGAAATCGATGAGCGCGCAGCGACAACCATTATGCTTGTGTCTGGGGGATATCCAGAAGCTTACCAAAAAGGAAAGGAAATAACAGGTGTAAAGTCTGTTGAAGATTCTATTTTATTTCATGCAGGGGCGCAGTTACAAGATGGTAGAATTGTAACTTCAGGAGGACGTGTGATGGCTGTTACCTCTTATGGGGAATCGTATCAAGAGGCCATAAAAAAATCGTATCAAAATATAGAAAAACTACATTTCGATACGATGTATTATCGTAAGGATATTGGATTCGATTTATAAAAACGAGTGCGAAGAAATACTTTTATCTTCTTCGTTGTTATCGTTATAGGTTTTTAATTGTTTCATCCAGTATACGAACGCAACAAAGCCTATCAGCATAAAAATCCAAGAAAAAATATTTGCTGCAAACCAATTCTCAAGCTCTAATGCTCTTAAAGCGTCAAAGGGGGCAAAAAGGTGATCCACAAATAAATCCTGTATTGCGTAAAAGAAATCTTTCATGTGTTTGTTTTTATTGTTTTCTAACCATTTATAGTTAGTATATTTACCCGACAAAAATACAAAAACAGTTAATGATTACAAGCATTTTTAGTAAATCTAAGCCTATAAATTTTATAGTTGTTTTTTTTATTGTGCTTTTAGCATTTTTAATCGCTAGAGTTCAGTTGGTAAATGAAGCAATTACTATAGGGCTTGTTTTTAAAGAATTAGGATTGCTCTTTGTTTGTTTGGGGTCGGTGTTATTGCTTAATTTTATTGTGAGTAAAAACAGCCTAACGCGGTTTGGTAATTATGAAATACTACTGTTTAGCCTATTTTTATTGGCATTACCACAGAGCACAGGTGATGCAAATATTCTGTTGGCTAATTTTTTTGTGTTATTGGCCATACGGCGTATAATAAGTTTGCGCTCTCAGTTACATGTTAGGAAAAAGTTGTTCGACACCGCTTTTTGGATTGCAATAGCTTCCTTGTTTTACTTTTGGGCGCTATTATTTTTTATATTGATTCCTATTACGTTGCTATTGTATACAGACAATAAAATAAAGCATTGGATTATTCCTTTTGTGGGAGTCGTAACTGTTTTTGTTATATGTGTAAGCATTTCTATTGTTTGGAATGGTAGTTTCTTTGGCATATTTGTAAACTTGCCGGAATGGAGTTATGACTTTAAAAATTACAATACGCTTAAGTTTTTGTTGTTTATAACGACATTGTTTTCCTTTGGATTATGGTCTTCCTTATTTTATATTAAAAATTTAAAACAAAAGAAGAAAGCATTTCGGCCTTCATTTACAGTTGTAATCATAGCAGCTGTCATAGCGACTGCCATAATTGTACTGGCGCCCGAAAAGAATGGTAGTGAATTTTTGTTTTTATTTGCACCCTCTGCAGTTATTATTACCAATTATATTGAAACTATTGAGGAGACATGGTTTAAGGAACTCTTCCTTGCTATATTGTTTTTAGTGCCTTTTGTGTTGTTGTTCATTTAGAGGAGTTTCAAGATAAGAATGCTTTAGGTTGGTCTTTTTTTAGGTAATTTCATAGCTGTATCAGATTTAAAGTTGACCAAATAGATGTATATTTACGGTTTAAATTAAAAGCATATGTTTACAAGTAAGGCGAATAAAATATTTCAGCAAGTAATAGAAAAATACCATATTATTAACACTGTAGATCAGCCATTTGAGAACGCTTATGGTGAAAGCAATTTGATAGAGCATCTATTATACAGGAAATGTTGGATCGATACCGTACAGTGGCATTATGAGGATATAATCCGTGATCCGGAAATTAACCCTGTAGCTGCACTAAAATTGAAGCGACAGATTGATGCTTCAAATCAAGACCGTACAGATATGGTAGAGTATATCGATAGTTATTTTCTTGAAAAATATAAAGATATAACACCTAAGGATGGTGCCACAATAAATACTGAAAGCCCTGCATGGGGTATTGACAGGCTATCTATTTTAGCTTTAAAAATATATCATATGAATGAAGAGGCAACAAGAGCTGATGCCTCAGATGAACACCGTGCTGCATGCCAAAAAAAGTTAAATGTCTTATTGGAGCAGCGTGTAGACCTATCAACAGCAATCGATACTTTGTTGGGCGATATCGAAAGTGGCGATAAGTATATGAAAGTGTATAAGCAAATGAAAATGTATAATGACGAGGAGCTTAACCCAGTATTGCGTTCACAGAAATAATAGGGTCATAATATAAAAAAATCCTTTCCCTTTTAAGGAAAGGTGGATTTCAATTTTTCAAAATTGAAATACGGAAAGGTTATGCAAATTAAGTCCAAACACATCTTAGTTATCCGCCTATCCGCTATGGGCGATGTGGCTATGACCGTTCCCGTATTGCGAGCATTGACCGAACAATATCCAGAACTTAAAATAACGGTTCTAACACGGACTTTTTTCATTCCATTTTTTAGAGACATAAAAAATGTAACGGTTTTTCCAGTAGATTTAAAAGGACAGCACAAAGGCGTTTTTGGATTGTATAAACTAGCTCGTGAACTTAATAAAAATAAGTTTTATGCTATTGCCGACTTGCATAATGTGTTAAGGAGTAAATTGTTAAAGCAATTTTTAAAGACCAAGCGTTTTGTTTCTATTGATAAAGGGCGAAAAGAGAAAAAACAGCTAACTTCAGGCCGCGTTTTTAAGCCCCTAACCACCACACATCAGCGGTATGCGCGTGTTTTTGAAACCTTGGGGTTCCAGTTGGATTTATCACATCCTGTATTTCCGGATCCATCGGTTTTAAATAAAAAGACTTTACGTCTTTTAGGTGAAAATGTCAAGAAGTGTATAGGTATTGCACCTTTTGCTGCACATGAGGGAAAGATGTACCCTTTAAATTTGATGCGGCGGGTTATAGAAGCCTTATCCAAGGATTATCAGGTGATTCTGTTTGGAGGGGGCGCATCGGAAATTGCGATTCTAGATGCTGTTGAAAAAAACTTCAAGAATGTTGTTAATATAGCCGGAAAATTGTCTCTGGAAGAGGAAATGGATGTTATTTCGAATTTGGATGTCATGTTGTCAATGGATTCTGGTAATGCCCATATAGCAGCGATGTTAGGCGTAAAGGTTGTTACTATTTGGGGGGTTACCCATCCTTATGCTGGCTTTGCACCATTTAACCAACCAGAAGATTATGCCTTACTGGCAGATAGAACACAATTTCCGGATATCCCTACGTCGGTTTATGGTAACAAATACCCCGAGGGCTACAAAACAGCGGCTGGAAGTATTCTTCCTAAAGTTGTTGTGGAGAAAATCAAATCCGTCATTACGAGGCGTGAGGGGCGAACAACGAAGTAATCCCATTATTAAAAACAGAGAGATTGCTTCTTCTCGCTCTGCGATCGATCATCGCAATGACGAAAAATTTAGTGTTTATGTTTCCTCTTATGGGACTTTCTAAAGGATAGAAGGAGCCTAAACATCGTCGTAATCAACAGAAAGCGTAGAGGTTGTTGGATGTGCTTGACATGTTAAAATAAGGCCTTCTGCAACTTCACTGTCTGTTAGGATATTATTTTGTCTCATGATCACTTCACCTTCGGTTATACGAGCCAAACAGCTACTACAAATGCCTCCTTGACATGAGTAAGGCGCGTCTAAATCTTCATCTAGGGCAGCTTCAAGAACCGTTTGTTTTTGGGACATTTCAAAAGTGGTCGTTTCATCATCAACAGTAATGGTGATTTGTGTTTTCCCACTTTTAATGGGTGCCACATCAATTTCGGCTGGCTTTGCAGCTTTAAAGAGTTCGAAATGGATTCTGTTTTCATCAATGCCATGATCGGTTAAAACATCTTTAACAGTATGTATCATGGCTTCTGGGCCGCAAAGATAAAAAGCATCAACCTCTATATGTTTATGCTTGTTTTTCATAATATAATTTACGGTGCTCTTTTCAATACGGCCAAATATGGCATCCTCTTCATCTGCCTGACTAAACACAAACTGGATGGAAAAACGTTCTTTGTATTGATGCTGTAGATTTAGTAATTCATCTAAAAACATAGTGTCTTTAGTGGTCTTGTTGCCATAAACTAAAATAATCTTGCTGTGTACTTCTTCCTCTAAAGCACATTTAATAATACTCAAAATAGGTGTGATGCCACTTCCTGCGGCAAAGGCAGCGATGTTCTTGGTTATAGAGTCGTTGGGCTCGAAAGTAAAATGTCCTTTAGGCGGTGCTACATCCAATGTGTCTCCTATTTGCAATACATTGTTTGCGTATGATGAGAACGTACCGTCCTTTACCTCTTTTACGGCTACCTTTAATTCGCCGCTTTTGGGCGAAACACAAAGTGAATAGTCACGACGTATTTCAGTGCCATTAAGAGTCGTTTTTAAAGTAATATATTGACCTGCTTGAAAAGCAAAGGTTTCTTTTAAGTTTTCAGGGAGGTTAAAAGCAATGCTGATGGCTTTGTTTGCCTCTCTTTTTATTTCCTTTATGCTAAGTTTGTGAAATGATGACATGTGTAAATTTTTGACAAAAATAATAAGTTGATTTGTAAATAGGATGTTGTTTTTAACTAATTTTAAGATAATGTAACAGATGGCGTATACTGGTGAATAAGAATTTGATAGGTCATAATAAATCGAAAAGAGTAGAATAAAACAGGGTTTTTGATTTTTTCGGCAATCTTCTGTAAGCTAAATGGATGTTTGCTGGCAGTTTTTTGTCAAGAGTCAAAGCCTCGTTAAAAGTTCCATTTTTATAGCTAAATCCAAAAAGATGCTTATTTTTACCTCTATATATAATAATAAAGAGAGTTTTAAGTTATTTATTAGACTAAAAAACCAGCATTGAGAACAGTTTATAGAGTCATACTTGTTTTAGTAGTTTCTACTTTTTTAGTGGCGAGTTGTTCAAGAAAAAAGAATAGCTTCGTAAGTCGTAATTACCACGCAGTCACTGCAGAATTTAATACGTTATACAATGGGTATGATGTTTTAGAGCAGGGACGTACTAGTCTTAATGAAAGTTATTTTGATAATTATTGGGAAGTACTTCCTATAGAACGTATGGAAGTTACCGATGAGGTTATGCTTCCTGGGCAATCTAAAAGTGAACTTTTTTCCAAGGCAGAGGAAAAAGCCGTGAAAACCATACAAAAGCATAGTATGAATTTTCAAGGAAAGGAGAAGAATCCGCAAATAGACGAAGCGTACCTGCTTTTGGGAAAGGCAAGGTATTTCGATCAGCGCTTTGTTCCTGCACTTGAAGCATTCAATTACATTCTTTACAAGTATCCAGCGAGCGACAAGATAAATCAGGCCAAGATTTGGCGGGAAAAAACGAACATACGTTTAGAAAATGATGAGTTGGCAATCAATAATTTAAAGCGTTTGCTAAAACAAGAAGCACTAGAAGATCAAGATTTAGCGGATGCTACTTCCATGTTGGCGCAGGCATACTTAAATACCAAGGCTGTAGATAGTGCTATTACCCAATTGGAAGTTGCTGCCAATGCGACCAAGCGAAATGATGAACGAGGTAGATACCGGTTTATACAAGGACAGCTATATAATACTTTAGGAAAAACCGATAGTGCTAATTATGCTTTTGATAAAGTAATTGAACTAAATAGAAAAACGCCGCGCATTTATTTAATAAGCGCCCATATTGAAAAGATAAAAAATTTTGATTATAAAAGTGGCAACAAACTAGAGCTATTGGAGCGTCTTACCGAGCTTGAAGAAAATAGAGAAAACAGGCCTTTTTTAGATAAAATTTACCATCAGATAGCAACCTATCATTTAAAAAATGGATCGGATACCTTGGCTGTGTCGTATTATAATAAATCGTTGCGGACCAATACACAAGATAGATTGTTAAAAGCTAAGAATTATGAAATACTTGGCGATATGAGTTTTGATAAATTGTTGTATCGTGATGCCGGTGCTTACTACGATAGCACTATGGGTAATTTGGTTGTTGACTCTAAACCTTATCGTGTTATAAAGCGTAAGCGTGATAATTTGGAAGATGTTATATTTTATGAAACCGTTGCTCGGGTTAATGATAGCATCTTGGAGTTAGTGAGTTTGTCGGATGTAGATCGTGTGCAGTACTTCGAATCGTTTATAGAACGCTTGAGGCTAAAAGCCCAGGAAGAAAAAGAAGAAAAAGAACGCCAAGAAGCTATAGAACGCAATAGAGGAGGTGTCGCTGTAAATAACGTTCCGGGCGGACAGCAGCTTTCTGGAAGAGGTGTTCCAGGACAGGCGTCAATGTTTTATTTTTACAATCCAACAACGGTTGCTTATGGTAAGAATGAGTTTGTTAAAATTTGGGGAGATCGTGCCCTGGAGGATAATTGGAGGTGGTCGTCCAAAGGAGGCACAGGAACGGTCAATAATACTTCGAGCCAAGATATTCTGGCATCGGCTTCAGAAGACGAATTGTACGATCCGCAATTTTACATTTCTAAAATCCCATCCGAAGAAAAAGAAATAGATAGCATTTCCAAAGAACGCAATTTTGCCTATTATCAATTAGGGCTTATTTATAAGGAAAAATTTAAAGAATACCCCTTAGCGAAAAGCAAATTTAAAACCTTGCTCAACAATAACCCAGAAGAACGCTTGGTGCTTCCATCTAAATATAATTTGTATAAGATTTATACGGTTTTAGGTGAAAATGATGAAGCAACTATTGCAAAACAAGACATTGTCACAAAGTACTCAGAATCACGTTATGCAGCAATTTTAAACAACCCCGAGTTAGCAGACACAGAAGATGGCGATAGTCCAGAGCGTTTGTATGAAGCGCTATATGAACAACATGAAGATCAAGAATACGCTAAGGTGATTACAGCCTGCGAGACCTACATTAATAAATTCGATGGAGAACCTATAGTTCCTAAGTTTGAACTGTTAAAGGCGACCGCTATGGGACGTTTGTATGGTTTCGAAAAATATAGTAAAGCGATTAATTACATTGCTGTGACTTATGCAAATACGCCAGAAGGGATGCAAGCACAAACAATTGAAAATAACGTCTTACCTATATTAGCCAATAAGGATTTTGTCGAAGATAATATGTCAAATAATTTTAAGGTGATTTTTAAGTTTCAAGACGAAACACTGTTAGAAGCTAAGCCTTTTCAGAAAGTGTTGGATACTGTTTTAAAAAATATAAAGTATTACGATTTAAAAACCTCTCTGGATATATATGACCAGAGTACTGCTTTAGTTGTTGTTCATGGATTAAAAACAGCTCAGGTAGCTAAAACTTTTGATCAATTGTTGACAAAGGAAGATCGACAAAAAATACAGGTACCTTATTTTGTAATGGCGTCTGAAAATTATCAAATCATCCAAATCCACAAGAATTTAGGTATATACTTAAATAGAACCAATAAATAGATATTATGTTTTCTGATAATAAAAAAGAAAAGCAAATGGTAGAGGGATCGTCAAGTCAGAATATTATAGCACAAGGCACTAAAATAGTCGGTGACCTTATTAGTGAAGGAGACTTTAGGATTGATGGTGTTGTTGAAGGCAATGTTACAACATCTGGAAAAGTAGTGGTAGGAAAGGCAGGTTTAATAAAAGGAACTTTACAGGGTACCGATGCCTATTTTGAAGGTGAATTTTCAGGTAAATTAACACTTTCGGGTACTTTAACGTTAAAATCCTCGGCACATATTGAAGGAGAAGTGGTGGCAGGAAAGTTAGCCGTCGAGCCAGGGGCAACATTTAACGTAACCTGTGTTATGAAGGGATCTGTAAAAGAAATTAATGGTGGGCAAAAAGGGACAAAAGCCGAACAATCCGCTTAAGCAAATTGCGGTACTTACAGGAGTTGGTATCCAAATGGGTGTTATTATCTATTTGTTTGTGCTTTTGGGTAGGTGGCTAGATGCTACCTATAATGTTGGCGGTAAAGCGTTTTTAATAATTTTTACACTTCTAGGGGTTGGTGTTTCATTGTATGTAGTTTTGAAACAGCTTAACCGAATTCAAGATTAAATGATAAATCCTTTTTTAAGTTTTACAATAAAGGCAAGCATATTTTTGTTGTTGGCTTTTTGCATTCACATAAGTATATTGTCTGTTTTTAACTTGCCTTTATTCGATAACAGGATTGTTTTGGCTTATGCGATTAATCTTTTATTAATTATTGGGGTTTTTGGCTTTCTTTATTTGATGAGGTATAAGTACAAAAGTCAATTAGGCTTTCTTTTTATGATGGGTAGTTTTTTCAAGTTTGCAATGTTCTTCGTGTTTTTCTATCCTTTTTATAAACAGGACAATGAGGTTTCAAGACTTGAATTCATGGCTTTTTTTGTGCCTTATGGTTTGGGCTTAATTATAGAAACTATTAGCCTGAGCAAATGGTTAAATAAAATGGATTAATTGCTCCTTAAATTCTTATTAATAAGTGAATTGAAATAAAAAGAAAAATAGTTTTTGTTTTTGAGATAAAAACCTACCTTTGCAGCGATTTTTAAGCCACTATTATTTAAAGTGATATGCGTAGAAAAATATCTTTAAAACCAATAACACTACTACTGTTTTTAATAACATTTGCTTCTTTTGCTAAAGAAGGACATTCTGATGGGGAGCCAAAGAGCGATATAAAAACAGAAATTAAGGAATATATCCAGCACCATTTAAAGGATTCTTACGATTTTAGTTTGTATTCTTATACAAACGATCAAGGAGAGCATGTTTATATTGGGGCGCCGCTTCCGGTTATTTTATGGGACAATGGTTTGCAAGTGTTTTGGTCATCTAAGTTTCACCATGGAGAAACAGTTGCTGAGGTAGATGGGAATTATTATAAATCTTACCATGGTAAAATTTATAAAACGGATGCTTCTGGTACAATAACTTACGATGATCACCATCATCCAACCAATGCGAAGCCTTTGGATTTGTCAATAACTAAAAATGTGTTTACAATCATTTTGGTTGGGTTGTTAATGCTGTACATGTTTAGCTCTATGGCTAAGTCCTACCGTAAAGGAGCGTTGCCAAAAGGAATGGGGCGTTTGTTAGAGCCTATAGTGCTTTATATTCGTGATGATATTGCTATTCCTAATATCGGAAAAAAACATTATAAGCGTTACATGAGTTTCTTGCTTACTATATTTTTCTTCATCTGGATTATAAACTTGTTAGGGTTAACGCCACTTGGAGTTAACGTAACAAACAATATAGCTGTAACATTGGCCTTGGCCTTATTGACCTTTTTTATAACCAACTTTACGGCGAACAAAAATTACTGGGGACATATTTTTTGGATGCCGGGTGTGCCATGGCCTATGAAAATTGTATTAGCCCCAATTGAATTATTAGGGATATTTATTAAACCATTTTCGTTGTTAATACGTTTGTACGCTAATATTACAGCAGGTCATATTGTGTTGATGAGTATTATTGGCTTAATGTTTATCTTCAAGAATTGGCTAGGAAGTTCGCTGTCATTTGGTTTAGCATTTGCTTTATCATTACTAGAGTTGTTAGTAGCAGCATTGCAGGCGTATATTTTTACAATGTTGTCGGCATTGTATTTTGGATCGGCAGTAGAAGAGCACCACGATCATTAATTTAAAAGTTGAATGTTTAATTTTTTAATATATATTTTATGGAAATTCCAAGTATCGTAGGAGCAGGATTAATTGTTATCGGTGCCGGTTTAGGTATTGGTAGAATTGGAGGACAAGCTATGGAAGCTATTGCCCGTCAACCAGAAGCTTCTGGAAAAATCCAAACAGCTATGCTTATTGCAGCTGCACTTATTGAAGGTATTGGATTTGCTGCTTTATTCGCAGCTTAGTAACACTAGCAACAGCTATAACGGTTGGTTATAGCTGTTGTTAAAAAAGATTAGTTAAGATTATAACATAGATATACATGGAAAAGTTAATTAATGAATTTTCAATTGGATTGTTCTTTTGGCAATTGGTATTATTTGTAGGCTTAGTTTTATTGTTAAGAAAATTTGCTTGGAAACCCATTCTTGATGCAGTTGAAAAACGCGAAGAAGGAATTAAAGATGCTTTGGATTCTGCAGAGAAAGCAAAGTTGGATATGGAGAACTTGCAGGCCGATAATGAGAAGCTTTTAAAAGAAGCTAGAATGGAGCGTGAAGCCATGCTTAAAGAAGCTAGGGATATCAAATCAAAAATGATAGAAGATGCTAAAGAGGAAGCACAAGATCAAGCCAATAAAATGATTCAGCAAGCACAAGCAGCTATTGAAGGAGAAAAGAAGTCTGCTATGGCAGAACTTAAAAACCATGTTGCTGGACTGTCTATAGAAATTGCAGAAAAAGTAATTCGTGAGGAGTTATCTAATAAAGACAAGCAAGTTGATTTAGTAGAGTCTATGTTGGCTGAAACAACTTTAAACTAAGTAAAAATGGCAGGAGCAAGAGCAGCAGTACGTTATGCTAAAGCAGTCCTAAGTTTGGCCAATGCCCAAAACCAGGCTGATGCTGTGAACAACGATATGAAGTTAATGGCCACTACTATTGCAGAAAGCCAAGAATTAAGCGATATGCTTAATAATTCTGTGATTAAGGTAGAAGCTAAAAAAGCAGCGTTATTAGCTGTTTTTCCTAACCTTAATGCAATTAGTACAGGTTTGTTTGATTTGCTAATAACAAACAAGCGTATAAGTATTCTAAATGATATAGCAATCAAGTATAGTGATTTATACGATACGCTAAATGGAAAAGAGATAGCACAAGTTACAACAGCCTTTCCTTTGACCAAAGATTTAGAAGCCAAAGTACTTGCTAAAGTAAAAACGCTTACAGATAAAACTGTTGAGCTTCAAAGTATTGTAGATGAAACCATTTTAGGAGGGTTCATCTTAAGAGTTGGCGACAAGCAATATGATGCGAGTGTTTCTAACAAACTTAACAAATTAAAAAGAGAATTTACATTAAATTAAAATAAGATGGCAGAAGTAAAACCAGCTGAAGTATCAGCAATCTTAAAACAACAACTTGCAGGTTTCGAAGCGTCGGCTTCGCTAGACGAGGTAGGAACAGTATTAACTGTTGGAGATGGTATTGTACGTGCTTATGGACTTTCTAATGCGCAATACGGAGAATTGGTAGAATTCGATGGCGGTTTAGAAGGGATTGTACTTAACCTTGAAGAAGATAATGTTGGTATCGTATTATTAGGTGCTTCCATAGGGGTAAGTGAAGGTTCTACAGTAAAACGTACAGGTAAAATTGCCTCTATTAATGTTGGAGAGGGTATTGTTGGACGTGTTGTAGATACGCTTGGTAATCCAATTGATGGTAAAGGGGCTATCGCTGGTGAGACTTTCCAAATGCCTTTAGAGCGTAAAGCACCAGGAGTTATTTATCGTGAGCCCGTAACCGAGCCATTACAAACAGGTATTAAATCTATAGATGCCATGATTCCTGTTGGGCGTGGACAACGTGAGTTGGTGATTGGAGACCGTCAGACTGGTAAAACAACAGTTTGTATTGATACCATCTTAAATCAAAAAGAATTTTATGATGCAGGTGAGCCTGTATATTGTATATATGTAGCTATAGGACAAAAAGCGTCTACTGTTGCTTTAATTGCAAAAACATTAGAGGAAAAAGGAGCGTTAGCGTATACCACTATTGTGGCTGCAAACGCATCAGATCCTGCACCAATGCAAGTTTATGCTCCCTTTGCAGGAGCTGCTATTGGTGAGTATTTTAGAGATACTGGCCGTCCGGCTTTAATTATCTATGATGACTTATCCAAGCAGGCAGTAGCTTACCGTGAGGTATCCTTGTTATTACGTCGTCCACCAGGACGTGAGGCCTATCCAGGAGACGTTTTCTACTTGCACTCTCGTTTATTAGAGCGTTCTGCGAAGGTAATCAATGATGATTCTATTGCTAAGGATATGAACGATCTTCCTGATGTATTAAAACCAATCGTTAAAGGAGGAGGCTCTTTAACAGCATTACCAATTATTGAAACGCAGGCTGGTGACGTATCGGCATATATCCCAACAAACGTAATTTCGATTACCGATGGACAGATATTCTTGGAGTCCGATTTATTTAACTCAGGTGTACGTCCAGCGATTAACGTAGGTATTTCAGTATCACGTGTTGGTGGTAATGCGCAGATTAAATCCATGAAGAAAGTAGCTGGTACGTTAAAGTTAGACCAGGCACAATTCCGTGAACTAGAAGCGTTTGCTAAGTTTGGTTCAGACTTGGATGCCGCAACTTTAAACGTGATCGAGAAAGGTAAACGTAACGTTGAGATCTTAAAACAAGCTCAAAACGATCCGTTTACAGTTGAAGATCAGATTGCAATTATTTATGCTGGATCAAAAAACTTGTTAAAAGATGTTCCTGTAGAGAAAGTTAAAGAATTTGAAAGAGATTATATAGAATTCTTAAATGCTAAACATAGAGATACTTTAGATACTTTAAAGTCTGGTAAGTTAACAGACGAAGTTACAGATACATTAGTAGCTGTAGCTAAGGATTTATCGGCAAAGTATAAAGCATAATTGTCATTCCTGCGAAGGCAGGAATCTCATATTTGGAGTTCAATTAAAATAGATTTCGCATCAAATGCGGAATGACAAAAGGAGATTATGGCTAATCTAAAAGAAATACGTAACAGAATATCATCGGTGTCTTCAACCATGCAGATAACCAGTGCCATGAAAATGGTATCGGCTGCTAAGTTAAAGAAGGCACAAGATGCTATTACCGCAATGCGTCCTTATGCAAATAAGTTAACCGAGCTTTTACAAAGTTTAAGTGCGACTTTAGATGCAGACTCAGGCAGTGTTTTTTCAACCCAACGAGATGTAAAGAATGTTCTAATTGTTCCCATTACCTCTAACAGGGGCTTATGTGGCGCTTTTAATTCTAACATTATTAAGCAAACACAACATTTAATCGACAATGTTTATGCTGGTAAAAATGTACAGGTGGTTGCAATAGGTAAAAAAACCAACGATGCCTTTGCTAAGAAAAATATTGTCATTGCAAATAAAAGTGAGGTATTCGATGATTTGACTTTCGATAATGTCTCTGAAATAGCCCAGTTATTAATGGATAAGTTTGTAGCAGGCGATTTCGATAAAATTGAAGTTGTATATAACAAATTTAAAAATGCCGCAACACAAGAAGTAATAACAGAACAGTTTTTACCAATTGTACAGGTTGAAGCCGATGCAAATGTTAATCTCGATTATATTTTTGAACCTACTAAAGTAGAAATCGTTGAGCAATTAATACCAAAGTCTTTAAAAACGCAATTGTATAAGGCGATAAGAGATTCTTTCGCAAGTGAACACGGTGCCCGTATGACAGCAATGCATAAAGCAACCGATAATGCAACCGAATTAAGAGATCAGTTAAAATTGACTTACAACAAAGCGCGTCAAGCAGCTATTACTAACGAGATCCTTGAGATTGTTGGTGGAGCAGAAGCTTTAAATAATTAGATTGCTGTTCTAAGAACATTCAAAAAAGGGATTTTCACTATAAATTATCAAGCCTCACTTTAAGTGGGGCTTTTTTTATGGCATCAATTTTGAAACTGTATCTTTATATAGTTCGAAATGGTTGCAATAAAAAATATATCGTTTTCATCTTTAATTATACTGGCAGTGTTCAGCTGTATAAGTGCTCAGAAACTTCAAGATAGGATGCCTATGGCGATAGGTGATGTATATTATGAGCCTTGGATATCTGGAGTGAAAAGTGGCGGTAAAGGAGGTAATTTATATATTCCAGTGTTATCGAACCCTAAGGATATTATACTAGATAGTGTCTTTTTTAGAGGAAAACAAGCCAAGTTGGAATTTGTGGATGAATCACTGTTTGTGGGGCGATTTAAAACTTCCCTGAATCAGGAGCAGGATATAATTATGAGTAATAAGCCCTATGCCGAATATGGTAATAAAGCACCGGTACGCCCAAAAAAGATGCCTTTTGAGCTAAAGGATAATACCTGTATAGTAAGTTACAAGTATGGCAACAAAACGCATTACTTTAAAATCGAGGGCATTGCCGAAAAAGAAGTGCAAATATATCGAGGTTCTCGTACTAAGAAGCAATAACTTATCTTTGGTTTACGTTAGCTAAAAACGTATTTTTAGCCATATAAACAAATACTACTTGAGTACATTAAAGACCTTCTTTAAGGATACCATTATATACGGGCTAGCAACTGTTTTGCCAAGACTAATGAATTTTGTTTTGGTCCCATTACATACAGATACTTTGGGAACAGCTAGTTATTCTGATAATACCACATTTTACGTTTATGCAGCTTTTTTTAATGTGCTGTTAACCTATGGCATGGAAACAGCCTTTTTTAGGTTTTTCAGTAAGAGTGAAGAAAAAAGCAAAGTGTTTTCTACAGCTTTAATTAGTTTAATGGTAACAACGATCTTTTTTTTAATAGTTGTTTTATCGTTTAGTGTAGAATTGGCGGAATTGGTAAACTTAAAAGAAAGTTATTTTAATTTGTTAATAGGCGTGTTGGTTTTAGATGCTATTGTTGTTATACCTTTTGCATATTTAAGGGCTACAGGAAAACCTATTAAGTTCACAGCTATAAAATTGAGTAATATTTTTATTTATGTCTTGTTGAATTTTTTCTTCTTATGGGCTATTCCAAAGTTTGCTATAAAAGCTTCCTATTACGATGGGGACGACTTGGTAAAATATATATTTGTAGCCAATTTTGCAGCCAGTGTGGTTACCTTTTTAATGTTAACGCCCTATTTTTTTAAGGTTAAGCTGCAATTTAGTAAAGTCATTTTTAAGCAGTTGCTAAATTATGGCCTGCCAATCATGGTGGCTGGTCTGGCCTATGTTATTAACGAAAATTTTGATAAGTGGTTACTGCCAACTGTGTTGGGTAAGGATATTAATGGAGCTTATAGTGGATGTTATAAAATAGCTGTTTTTATGACTATTTTCATTCAGGCGTTCAGATTGGGGGCAGAGCCGTTCTTTTTTAATCACGCTAAGGAGAAAAATGCAAAAGAGACCTATGCTATTATCATGAAATACTTTGTAATATTAGGGAGTTTCATGCTTGTTTTTATTATTGCTTATCTGGATATTTTTAAGTCCCTAATCGTTAGGGATGAGAGTTATTGGGTGGCTATAAATATTGTGCCTATAGTGCTGTTCGCTAATTTGTGCTTGGGTATTTATTTCAATTTGGCCATTTGGTATAAGCTAACCGATAAAACGCGTTACGGTATGTATCTGTCGTTGGTAGGAGCCATTATTACAATTCTCTTTAATGTCATTATGATCGAAAAAATAGGGTTTATTGCGGCTGCTTGGGCTACATTACTGGCCTATGGAACCATGATGGTCTTATCTTATTATTTGGGACAAAAACATTACGAAGTTCCCTATAACCTCAAAAGTATAGTAAGTTATTTAGTTTTAGCCATTATTTTATCGGTTCTAGCGCTTAACACAAATGCAAACTATTATATAAATACAGCTTTACTTTTAGTATTTTTGGCTATTATTTATGTGTTAGAAAAAAACGAATTAAAACGGCTGTTAACAAGATTATAATGCCATATTAGGCTTAGAAGGTCATTTAAAAATAAAACATATGCAAATTAAAATAATAAATACATCCAATCACGAATTGCCCAATTATGAAACGATTGCTTCGGCCGGAATGGATCTACGTGCCAAGTTATCAGAGGCTCGGACATTAAAGCCCTTGGAAAGGAGTATTGTTGGAACGGGCCTGTTTATAGAGTTACCTATAGGTTACGAGGCTCAGGTAAGACCACGAAGTGGATTGGCAGCCAAAAAAGGAATTACGGTGTTAAATGCTCCCGGTACTGTAGATGCCGATTATAGAGGAGAAATTGGCGTGATACTGATAAACCTTTCTAACGATGACTTTACTATAGAAAATGGTGAACGTATTGCGCAATTAGTAATTGCGAAACACGAGCGTGCCGAGTGGATTGAGGTTGAAGAACTTTCTCAAACATCTCGTGGAGCAGGTGGTTTTGGGAGTACAGGAACAAAGTGATTAAAGAATTACGATTGACGATTTTTGATTTTCAGAATATAAAAAGAAAACATTTGTGAATTAGAGTGGCTAGAGCAAATCAATAATCAACAAAAAATTAGCTTAAAAAGATGAAAATAATAGTACCAATGGCAGGACGCGGGTCACGATTAAGGCCCCATAGTTTAACAATACCAAAACCTTTAATCCCAGTTGCTGGTCAGCCTATTGTGCATCGCTTGGTAAAGGATATAGCCAAGGTTTTAAAACAGCCTATAGAAGAAATAGCATTTGTACTTGGCGACCCTGCTTGGTTTGGAGACGATGTTGTCTCAAGCTTGCAAGATTTAGCAGAAGGTTTAGGAGCTAAAGCCTCCATTTACCGTCAGGACCAGCCTTTAGGGACAGGCCATGCTATTATGTGTGCCAAGCCCTCACTGTCCGGACCCGCTGTAATTGCTTATGCCGATACATTAATTAGAGCAAAATTCGATTTAGACCCAAATGCAGATAGCGTTATTTGGACGAAACAAGTTGACAACCCAGAAGCCTATGGCGTTGTAAAATTAAATGCTAATGAAGAAATTGTTGAATTGGTGGAGAAACCTCAAGATTTTGTTAGCAATCAAGCAGTAATCGGTATTTATTACTTTAAAGATGTAAGTGTTTTAAAGGATAAATTACAAGAAGTTTTGGAAGAAAACGTTATGAATGGTGGAGAATACCAAATAAATGACGGAATTAAGCGTATGATGGCCGATGGAAACGTTTTTAAGACTGGTACGGTTGACGAATGGATGGACTGTGGTAATAAGGCGATAACTATTGAAACCAATGGTAAGATGCTAGGGTTTTTAAAAGCTGATGGCGAAGAACAATTGGTAGCTCCTTCAGTGAAATTAGATAATTCTAAGGTTATAGAGCCGTGTTTTATCGGTGAGAATGTTGTTCTTAAAAACACAACTGTTGGACCTTACGTGTCTATTGGTAATAATAGTTTTATTGAAAATGCTACTATCAAGAATAGTTTGATACAAACACATACAATCATTAAAAATGCTAACTTAGATGAAGCAATGATTGGGAACTATGTGTCATTCGATGGTAATTTTAAAGCCATTAGTATAGGTGATTATGCCGTTTTGGAGTAGCTTATAAACACAGACAGGAATCGCATAACGTTTGGAATGCATATTGTATTACTTATAGTCTAGATTAAAGGCAAAAGGTGTTTTTATGAAATGCCATTAACAAAAAGTTGCAAACCCAACCGAAATCGAAGATTCACGAACTCCTATTTTCAAAATAAGAACACGTGAATATATGATAATTTAGGCATTGCATCTGACCACTTAAAAACAATAAATATTAACAGATGAAACGTAATATATACATAATACTATTTCTTTTGGGGAGTTTATTGTTTCCTATGCATCATTACGCCCAGGTAGATTTTAATAAAAAGCCTGATGACGATTTAGGTAATGTAGAGGATCAATTCCAAGAACTCTTTTTTGAAGCATTAAAACAGAAAGGGATTGAGAATTACGATCGCTCTGTTGAAGCACTTTTAAAATGTGTTGAATTGGATAAAAATGTCCCTGTGTTATATTTCGAGCTTGGAAAAAACTATAATAAGCTTAAAAATTTTGGAGCGGCCGAAGATGCCCTAAAGAAAGCGGTAAGTAAAGAACCTGACAACGAATGGTTTTTGGATGAGCTTTATGGGTTTTATGCCCAACAGAATGAATACGACAAAGCCATAAAAACGGTTAAACAGTTGGTTAAATACCATCCCGATTACAAAGAAGACCTAGCTGCTTTATATGTTAGAACCAAAAAGTATAAGGATGCATTGGAACTGTTAGATGCGCTTGATGCAGAGTTTGGTATTTCAATAGAGAGGGATAGGATGCGTAACCAAGTATATGAGGCAACAGGACGTAAAAAGGATCAAATAAAAAATTTGGAAGCTCGTGTTGAAAACAATCCAGATAAAGAATCCAATTATTTGAACCTTATTTTTAGATATAGTGAGAATAACGATAAAGAGAAAGCTTTTGAAACAGCAAAAGAATTATTAAAAGTAAATCCGAATTCACAATTGGTGCATTTGGCTCTGTATAAGTTTTATCTGGATGATGCTGACACACAAAAGGCTATAGCCTCTATGAAAATAGTTATTAGAAGCGCACAGATTAAGCCAGAAGCGAAGCTTAAGGTCTTATCAGATTTTGTTAAATTTGTGGGGAATCACCCAGAGCATGAAGCCGATTTGGTTGAAGCAACCCTATTAATGGGAGATTTAAACAATGCCAAAACACTTGTTGAAGTTGCCCAATATTATCTAACAAAGAACAATAAAGAAAAAGGACTTGAGTATTATGAGCAAGCGTTAAAGTTAGATAATGATAATTTTGATGTTTTACGCAATGTATTGTTGCTATATGTCGATTTGAAGAAAGATGCATTTGCAGAAGCAAGGAGTAGTAAAGCACTCGAAAAGTATCCTTCGCAACCTATTCTTTACCTAATAAACGGCGTGACTTTAAATAACTTACAACAGCCTAAAAAGGCTGTGGAAGTTTTAGAAATAGGACTTGATTATATTATTGATAGCCCCAAAATGGAAGCCGATTTTTATAATCAGTTAAGTAAGGCCTATGGCCAGTTAAATAATGCTGCCAAAGCAAAGTTTTATGATGATAAAGCAAAACAATTAGAATCTTCGAATTAATGTATACTTATAGACGCTCCATTACAATCCTATTGCTGTTACTGGTTTTTAATTGCAAATCGGCCAGAACGGTCAGATCTGGAGAAGCAAACCTTAAATTATCGGCCAAACAATTAATTAAAGAGAATTTAAAGCAGACACCCCGTTTTAAAACCTTGGCAGCACGTGTTAAAGTAGATGTTCAAGATGGTGATAAAGAAAAAGGGTATACCGTTAATATGCGTATAGAGAAAGACAAAAAAATCTTATTGATGTCTTCTCCAATATCATTTGTTAAAGCCCTGATAACACCTGATAAGGTAAGTTTTTATAATAAACTCGATAACACCTATTTTGAAGGAGACTATAGCTATTTAAGTAAGTTGTTGGGAACAGAATTAGATTTTGAAAAAGTACAGAATTTACTTTTGGGAGAAGCTCTGTACCATTTAAAAGATGAGACTTACAAGGTGTCGGTCGACAACAATACCTACGTTTTACAGCCTAAGCAACAACGTGCTGTTTTTGAATTGTTTTTGTTCCTTGAACCCTCGTATTTTAAAATTAAGTCGCAGCAACTATACCAACCCCAAAAGTTTAGGTATTTACAAATCGATTATTTAGATTATCAAAAGGTTGCAAAACAAACCTTGCCGCAACGTATTAAAGTTATTGCCGTTGAAGCAAATGAAGAGCTAATTATTAACTTAGAATATAAGGGTGCGGCATTGGATGTAGATCTTAGGTTCCCGTTTAAAATACCGTCTGGATATAAGGAAATCGCATTTGAATGATAAAAACCAATAGCATAAGTAAATCTATTTTTTTGTTGGCTTTCTTGCTGTGTAGTACCATTGCTCCTGCTCAAAACAACAAGCAAAAAGCTTTGGAGACGCGTAGACAGGAATTGCGTCGAGAAATCCAAAAAATTAATGAGCTACGAACCGAGAACAAGTCGAAAGAGAAATCGGAATTATCCTTGATAGAAGATCTTAATTATAAGATACGCGTATTAGATAATTTAATTAAAGTTACCAATCAACAGGCTAACTTGTTAACAAGAGAGATTGGTGCTAACCAAAAACGAATTACAGCATTACGAGACGAATTAAAACAATTAAAGGAAGATTATGCGGCAATGATCGTTAAATCGTATAAAAGCAAAAATCAACAAAGTAAGATTATGTTTTTGTTGTCTTCAAACGATTTTAAGCAGGCATATAAGCGTTTACAATATATTAAGCAGTATTCCGATCATCAAAAGCAACAAGGGGAAACCATAAAGGCTAAAACAAGAGAATTACAACAGGTTAATGTTGATTTGCTAAAACAGCAAGAAGATAAAAAGAAGTTGATAGCTGATAATCGGGAGCATCAAAAGGCTTTGGAAACTGAGCGTAAACAGCATGAAACAATAATGAAAGCCGTTAGAAAAAATATTTCGTTATATGCTTCCCAGATTAAGAATAAACAACGTGAAGCCGATAGGATAGATGCCCAAATAGACCGTATTATAAAAGAAGCTATTGCCAGTTCCAATAAACGTGCAGGAAAAGCTACTAGCTCGGCAACCTTTGCTTTAACAGCCGAAGAGAAAATATTGGCATCCAATTTTACAGCAAATAAAGGAAAATTGCCCTGGCCAGTAGAGAAAGGTTTTGTTAAGTTGGGGTATGGTAAACAACCGCATCCCTTAAATAAGAGCTTGACTATAAACAGCAACGGGGTTCGAATAGCAACTGAGAGAAATGCAAAGGTAAGGGCTATTTTTAATGGAGAGGTAACCAAAATAGTTGCCATTAAAAATGGAAACATCATTGTTATGGTTCGCCATGGAAATTACTTTACAGCCTATAAGAATTTGGGGAGGGTTTACGTAAAAAAAGGCGATAAAATTTCTACAAAGCAGGAAATAGGTGAGGTCTTTACGAATCCTTCCAGTGGAGAGACAACCCTTAATTTTAGCATTTTTAAAGAAACAAGAACGGAAAATCCAGCTTCGTGGATTTATAAAATGTAATCACCTTTTTATCAGGATCATTATAAATTAACTTGAATAATGTTTAAGAGTCCTAATGTCTCTTCGAGTGAAATTCTGAAAGAATTTAGTATCGAGAAGTACTTTTAGTGGGAAATTTATTTGTTTTCGATACACCAAATCACAGATTTGGCACTCAAACAGACATAAATTCCTTATTCATTATTAACGTTAAATTAGGGATGTTCTAACGGATCTGAATTAGTATTATTCAAACAGTGCCTTTAGTTCGGTAGCATCATTTGGTTTTATTTTTCCGGCAAGCAGCAAACTTAATTGCTTACGACGTAAGGCGGCTGCAAAGCGCTCTTTTTCTAGTTTCGTTTCAGGAAGTACTTCTGGAACTGCAATAGGTCTTCCGGTTTCGTCGACAGCTACAAAGGTATAAATAGCTTCATTAGCCTTCGTTTTTTCGCCAGATTCACGATCCTCGATCCATACATCTATAAAGACTTCCATAGAGGTGTTGAAAGCTCGGGATACTTTGGCTTCAACAGTAACCACACTTCCTAAGGGAACGGCTCTGTTGAATGCAACATGGTTTACCGAAGCTGTTACCACAATACGTCTTGAGTGTCTTCTGGCAGCAATACTTGCCGCACGATCCATACGGGCTAATAACTCTCCTCCAAATAAATTGTTTAACGGATTGGTTTCACCGGGTAAAACCATATCAGTAAGGATCGTCTTGGATTGTTCAGGCGTTTTTGCTTGCATCATTTGTGGTTTTTTTAATGATGCCGCAAAGTTAAAACGATTTTAGGATTAAAGAAGTAAAATATTGACGAATTCGCAAAAAACTAGTTTAGTTTTTTAACCGATAACCAAGCATCCTTGTTATGGTTTGTTCTAATGTTTCGAATGGCTTTTAAGGCGTCTTTTCCATTTTCATAACTGGCATAAACTACTTCGTACAAACCAGATTTGTTCATACCAATTGTTCTCGCATTTGGATACCCTTGCTTTCTGAGTTGTTGAACCATTTTATTCGAATTATCTTCAACTCTAAAGGCCCCAGCAATAATATGATAGTTGCCAGATTGTTTAGTAAGGTTAACAGTAATAGCAGGGAGCGGATTTAAATTAAAAGTAGCCTGTTGTATTTTTGTGTCAAGCTGTTGTTCCGCTGTTTCCTGAGCTATTTGATTATGTTGTTCAATTTTGTTAACGTAAAAGTTGGATGCAGCAAAACCCCCAAGGGAGAGGGCAATTACAGCTACAGCAGCGTATTTCAAATACGATCTGTTTTTACGTTTTTCGGGTGTAACAGCAATAGGTATTACGTTTTCAATTGTTTCGGCAGTTTCCTTATAAACTTCACGGGTTACCGTTGGAGAAACAAACTGGGAGAGACCAAATGCATCTGTTAAATAATTAAGATGATAAGTCGGTTCAAACAAAATTTTGCCTTCACTGTTTAATGTAATATCTCCTATATTTTTAAAAGATACCGTTTCACCCTGCATCAAACTAGATTTGATCGCTTTTATGCGCTTTTGAATTTTTCCGGCTGCGGCTTCAAAAGAGATTTTTTCTATATCGGCAATGTAATGGGTCAATAGACCATCGCTTTTTTGGATCTGTTCATTAAACGACACCATTTTTTTAGGTGGATAAAAAGCATTTGTAGTTTCGTTTATAGAAGCAGGAACACGTTGTGTTAAAAAAGCTCCAAATTCAGGAACTGTAACACATTCATATCTGTATAATAAATCGCTGATGTAGGTTTCTAGTTGCATGTAAACAAAGTTAAAAATTTTTGCTTTCAGGTAAAATTAACCTCAAAATATTTATTAACACTTTAAAAATTCTTTTATTGTAACTTCAAAATCAAATGAATACATGTCTGAAAATGATTTGCTTTATACTCTGGCCCTGCAGCATGTCCCAAAAATTGGCGACATAACAGCTAAGAAATTGATTACGAATTGTGGCTCGGCCGAGGCTGTTTTTAAGGAAAAGAAACAAAATTTGCTTAAAATCGATGGTATTGGCTCCATTATGTTGAATGATTTAAATGAAAAGGATCATTTAGTAGCGGCTGAAGCTGAAATTCATTTTATGGAATCCAATAATATTACGTGTTCCTATTTTAAGGATGCCAATTACCCGGGTAAATTAAAACATTGTATTGATGGCCCTATTCTGTTATTTCAATCGGGGCAGATTAATATAAACCATCAGCCCATTATTAGTATTGTGGGAACTCGAAAAATAACAACTCATGGTATTGCTTTTTGCGAAGCTTTGGTCGAGGCACTCACACCATATAACCCAATAATTGTTTCGGGACTTGCTTATGGAACGGATATTACGGCGCATAAAGCAGCATTAAAGCATAATTTGCAAACAATAGGCTGTTTGGCACATGGGTTAAATCAAATTTACCCTAAAGTGCATAAGAAGTATGTGGCAGCTATTGAAAATAACGGTGGGTTTTTTACCGATTTTTGGAGTAGTGCTACTTTTGATAGGAATAATTTCTTGAAGCGAAATAGGGTTATAGCCGGTTTGAGTGAAGCAACTATTGTAATAGAATCGGCCGAAAAAGGAGGGAGTTTAGTAACAGCTGATATTGCCAATTCGTACAACCGGGATGTCTTTGCAGTACCAGGGCGTACTACAGACACACAAAGCCTAGGTTGCAATAACTTAATAAAATACCAAAAGGCACATATGTTGTCTAATCCTTTAGACGTACCCTATATTTTAAATTGGCAATTAGAAGAACCCAATAAGCAGGTCGTTCAAAAACAATTGTTTGTTGAGTTGGAAGCCGATGAGAAAGTTATTTATAACTATCTTAAAGAGCATAATAAACAACTGTTAGATGTTATTGCTGTAAATTGTAATATGCCAATTTATAAAGTGGCCAGTATGTTATTAAACATGGAGCTTAAAGGGGTTGTTCGCCCGTTACCGGGTAAATTATTTGAGCTTGTTTAACAAACAGTCTTTTAATATCCAACCTTTTCTCTTACACGGTTTAAAACATCATTAGCAACTAACCGTGCTTTTTTAGCTCCGATAGCTAAAGCTTTATCAATTTCGTTTAAGTTGTCCATGTAGTAATTGTAGCGCTCCCGTTGCTCCGAAAAGACATCTACAATCAATTCAAATAAGGCTTGCTTGGCATGGCCATACCCATAACCACCGTTTTCGTAATTAGCCTTCATGGTTTCAATCTGCGCATCGTTGGCTAATAATTTATAAATGGCGAAGCAGTTGCATGTTGACCAGTCTTTGGGAGCCTCTAAAGGCGTACTATCGGTTTGAATAGACATAATTTGTTTGCGTAATTTTTTGTCATTCAAAAATATATTGATGGTATTGTCCCTGCTTTTGCTCATTTTTTCACCATCAGTACCGGGAATAAGCATGATGTTTTCTTGAGTTTTTCCTTCTGGTAATATAAAGGTGTCGCCCATTTTAGTATGAAAACGCGAAGCCACATCACGTGTCATTTCAATGTGTTGTAACTGGTCTTTTCCAACAGGGATAATTTCGGCATCGTACAATAGAATATCGGCAGCCATTAACATGGGATAGAAGAATAAACCAGAATTTACATCTTCTAATCGATCTGATTTGTCCTTAAAGCTGTGGGCTAAAGTTAAACGTTGGTAAGGAAAGAAACAGCTTAGATACCATGACAATTCCGTTACCTGGGGCACATCGCTTTGCCTGTAAAAAACAGTTTTTTCTACATCCAATCCAAAAGCTAGCCAAGTGGCGGCTGTCGAATAGGTGTTTGTACGTAATAACGCAGCATCTTTAATTTGGGTTAATGTATGCAGATTTGCTATGAATAGATAGGAATCGTTTTTAGGGTCGTTGGCCATTTCAATTGCTGGAATAATTGCACCTAAAATATTGCCCAAATGAGGAGTTCCTGTACTTTGTATACCTGTAAGTATTCTTGCCATTTATTTCTTCCTAAAACAGAAGTCTTTTATAAAGTTAAACAAAGGGCAAATGTAGGGATACTTCAGAATATAAAAAAGTGGTTCTTTAAGAACCGCTAATGTGTTGAAGCGCTCTTATTTTTTTAAAAGCCCAGCAATAAATAGAATAATTATGGCTCCAATGGCTCCTGTTATAATATCACCAATTACCCCACTCGATAAAGAGATGTCTAGGGTGTTGAAAGCCCAGTTTCCTACAATGCCCCCAATAATACCAAGTACAATATTGAAAATGACGCCAAATCCGCCACCTTTCATTAATTTTCCAGCAAGCCAACCGGCAATAGCACCTATTAATAATGCATAAAGTAAACTCATAGTCGATAATTTTATGTTCGTATTCCTTAAATATAATCAATTTATTAATACTATTTTTGCTAGATATGAATGTGTTTAAATATCTATTTTGGATATTGTATCGTTTTTGGTTTTATGTGCTTGTTATAATACCAATTATTGCGATGTCTCCACTGCTGTTAATTTCAATTTTAAGGGAGGCATGGTATCCATTCTTTTTTAGGCTAGCTCGAATATGGGCAAAGATTATCCTGTTTGGTATGGGCTTTAGGTATAGAATTTATAAAGAACAAACTCCCGAATTGAATAAGAGCTATATGTTTATAGCCAATCATACCTCTATGATCGACATTATGCTTATGCTAGCGGTGGTTAAAAATCCGTTTGTTTTTGTTGGAAAGAAAGAATTGGCAAAGCTTCCGCTATTTGGGTTTTTTTACAAGCGCACCTGTATTTTGGTTGATAGAAACTCTGCTAGAAGTGGACAAGCTGTTTTTTTAAGAGCACAACGCCGATTGAAATCAGGGTTAAGTATTTGTATTTTTCCAGAAGGCGGCGTACCCGAAGCGCACATTCTTTTGGATGCATTTAAGGATGGTGCCTTTAGACTAGCGATTAACCATAAAATACCTGTTGTTCCATTAACTTTTGCCGATAATAAAAAACGCTTTTCGTATACATTTTTTAGTGGAGGGCCAGGTAGGATGCGTGTTAAGATTCATAAATTTTTACTTACCGATACCTTGGGTGTTAAAGACACTAAAGATTTAAACAATAAGGCAAGAAGTGTCATATTGAATCAATTGAAAGTTTTAGGTGTAAATTAATGTAATTTCGATACAATACTCCTTCGGAATACGATTCAATCCAACAGGATTTTCATTCAAAAACTGTCAATTTGAGTGATTTTTCGAAGAAAAATAGTATCAAAAATAAGTTTTTGAATACCGGTTGAATTACGTCGAAACTCACATTAAATTAAGACTTCCCTTTGTACAAAAAAAACTGCTCTGGGGAGGAGCAGTTTTTCGATATTGATTTCCAAGCTTAAAGAAAACCAATATCATTCAGATCTAACCAAAAACCTAAAATTTAATGGCGAATCCGGTGTAAACCCCAATAAAATAGGGCTTGAAATTTCCGGAAGTATTGTTAAACGTGTTGATTTGATATTTAAACATAGGTTCTAAGCCTAAGTCTATTCTTTTAGAAATTTTATAGTTTAGTCCTAGTCCTAAATTAGCACTGTAACTTACTTTATTTAAGTTGGTGGCTTCTCCTAAAAGGCTTCTAGAACCTTCAGTTTCAGTATATATTTTGTTATTACTTAAAAAGAATGAGCTAAAGCCTCCAATGATGTTAACGCCTAATTTTTTATTTAAAAGTGCATATTCGATTTCTAGGGGCACTTCAATAAATCCAAGAGCTTGGTTTATGGATGTGTTGGATGTTTCTGTAAGCGTTTCGGGTCGCTTACTGGCACTAAGGCTTTCGTTGCTAATAAATGACATGTCGGCTTCAGGAGCACTGTTTATATTGTTGCTAGGAGCTATTGCTACATTTTGTAGTAGTTTGCTATTTGCATTTATTCCTATTGTTTGTATTACAACAATGTTGTTGGTGTTGTAGCCTAGGTTTACTTTGTTAATACCCGATCTAATGCTCAGTTTCCGGTTAATAGCATAGCTAGCCGTAATGCCATAACTCATATTGAGTTCACCACTTTTAGAGTTGTTGTTAAATTGTGGGTCTATGGAGGATCCCTCACCTAAACTGCTAAAATAAACAGGAGCAGCATTAGGAATAATGCGCCATCTGTTTAAGCGCCCTTCTTTTTCAATAATGTCTTTGGTTCCTTCTAAGGCGTCTTCTATAGTAAGCGGATTTTGTTTTGCATTGTTATTAGTTTTATTGTCTTCTGTTTTTTCGGAAGATACAATGTCGGTGATGTCTTGTGATTGCTTGTTAAAAAGGTCTTTGGCTTTATCTATAGTGATTAAAGGATCCGTGTCCTTGGACTGGTCTTCTTTTAAATAGTTAGCAATGGCGGTTTTGCTTTTGGTGTTTAAGACTTTATTGGATGGCTCATCACTGTTTTTATTATTAGGAGAAGTTGTTTCTGCTATTGCCGATTCGCTCAAAGGGGGTATGTTATTGGAAGGCTGTAATGGCGTTTCCCCTTTTCCTTCTTCATCTGATATGTTTTCTGAATTATCTGAGTTGGTAACAATACCTTCTTGATTATTAAAGCCGTTAGGGGTACTTGTGTTTTCATTGTTTGGAGAAGGCGTTTTCTCTGTGTTGACAACCTGGTTTTCAGGAATAGTATTATCCTGGTTAAAATAAATCATGCCAACGGTTAGCAGTAGTAATAGTAAAGCGGCAACACCTGCGTAACGCCACCATATTGGGATAATAATGCGTCGTTTTTTCTTTTTTTTGTCCAGTCGGGCTTCAATATGTTTCCAAACAGCATCGCTTGGTGCCACTTCAAAGTCCTTAAAGCGTTCCTGGAATAAGCGGTCTATATGTTTTTTGTCTCCCATTATAATGATTGTATGCGTTGTGTTGCTTTGTGATTTTCAATCGTTTTTTTCAAAATCTGTCTGGCACGGGCCAAATTAGATTTTGAAGTACCAACATTAATATTAAGCATTCCTGCTATGTCGTTATGCGAATAACCATCAAGTACATATAGGTTAAAAACCAACCTGTAACGATCTGGAAGTTCTTGAATGATTTTTAGAAGATAGTCTATAGAATAGGAGTCCTCGTCAATTTCTATTTCATTATCTTCAATCGTGTTTTCGTTTGTAATATTAAAAACTTTTTCACTTCTGTAGCGTTGCAGTGCTGTATTAATGGCTATTCGCTTTAGCCAGCCTTCAAAAGACCCTTTGTTCTTATATTGTTTAATTTTATCGAAAATTGTTAAAAATGCATCTTGAAGATTATCTTCGGCTTCGGCATAGTTTCTCGAATACTTTAAGCAAACAGAGAATAGCTTACTCGAAAAGAGTTTGTATAATTCCCCTTGTGCTTTAGTATTGTTGGCTTTACAATCTTCTATGAGCTGCTTTAAACTCAAATTAAACGCATATTAATTAGTTTTAAAACTAGTGGGTGTTATGAAGTAACAGGAACTTCAATAATCAAGTATTGATCTTCGTTGTTTTCGTCTTCACCTTGCCAAAATTTAAATATGTAGGAGCCATTGCTGGTAACTACAAAGTTAAAGGTAGCTTCTACAAGTTCATTTTCCAATACTTCACAATTATCTTTTTCAAATACATAGTTTATTGCTGCTACAGTACGTTCGTTATTGTCTTTTAAGTAGTAAAACTCTTTAAAAGCGTGACAGGTTGATGGTTTTAAATAGGTGATAGTAATAGGGTAGGTTTCGCCAAGTGCAAATTCGTCAGGAATGTCTACACTTTCTATTGGCAAAACTTCTAAATCGTAATTTGTACCATCATCGTCTATACTACATGCGCTAAAGAGAACGAGTGTCATGCAGAATACAAGGAACTTTTTCATAAAAATAAATTTAATAGTTTAATTATATGTGCTTTTTTCTTTGTAGATGCACTTAAAATAAAAAGGTTGCGTTTAAAACAAAAAAAATCCCGATGTGAATCGGGATTTTTTAATGTTTTCTAAGCTGTTTTTAAGAGCGCTTTTATTTTCTCTTCCAGTTCTTCAAACAGTTCCGGATTGTCTTTTATAATGGCTTTAACAGCATCGCGTCCTTGTCCTAATTTGGTGTCGTCGTAGCTAAACCAAGAACCGCTTTTCTTGATAACTTCCAAATCTACCGCAATATCTAGTATTTCGCCTACTTTTGAGACGCCTTCACCATACATAATGTCAAATTCAGCTGCTTTAAATGGCGGTGCTACTTTGTTTTTTACAACCTTAACCCTGGTTTTGTTTCCTAATACGTCTCCATTACTGCTTTTTATTTGTGTGGATCTTCTAATGTCCAATCGTACCGAGGCGTAAAACTTCAACGCATTACCTCCTGTAGTAGTTTCTGGATTTCCAAACATAACACCAATCTTTTCACGTAACTGGTTAATGAAAATTACCGTACAGTTTGTTTTGCTAATGGATGCAGTAAGTTTTCTTAGTGCTTGAGACATGAGTCGCGCATGGAGTCCCATTTTGGAGTCTCCCATTTCCCCTTCAATTTCACTTTTAGGAGTAAGAGCAGCAACCGAATCGATTACAACAATATCAATAGCGCCAGAGCGAATAAGGTTATCGGCAATTTCTAGAGCTTGCTCACCGTTGTCTGGTTGTGAGATAATTAGATTGTCAATGTCTACACCAAGCTTTTCTGCATAAAACCTATCGAAAGCGTGTTCTGCATCTATAAAGGCAGCAATGCCACCTGCCTTTTGGGCTTCTGCGATAGCATGTAATGTAAGGGTTGTTTTTCCTGACGATTCCGGCCCGTATATTTCAATAACACGTCCGCGAGGGTATCCGCCTACACCTAGTGCAATATCTAAGCCCAAGGATCCTGAAGGGATCGCTTCTACATCTACAATGGCGCTGTCACCCATTTTCATTACGGTGCCTTTGCCGTAAGCTTTATCTAGTTTGTCTAATGTAAGTTTAAGTGCTTTTAACTTAGCGTCTTTTTCACTACTCATGTATCTTTTTTTTATCTCATTTTAGTCATGCTAAAATACTATAATTGTTGTCACAATACAATGAACTCATTTAAACTTTTTCAATTGGCTAAAAAATTGCCCTTTTTTACCCATTTTTTGTCTTTTTCTCCTTCCGTAGCTCGGCTATGCAACTCAAAAAAGCTTTCAAATGTGCAAAAAATGCCTGATTTTCACTTCAATCTAAAAAGTTTAAATGAGTTCAATTTATGACGCAACCTTTTTGTGTAATTTGCATCTAGTGGTTAAAGAGGGAAAATTTTTGCTATGAAATGCCCATTAACAAAAAGTTGCAAACCCAACTGATATGATAATTTGGGCATCACACCTGACCCCTAAAAAACAATAAGCATAACAGATAAAATTATCCTAAAAATAGTTTTAGACTGCTTGTTTTTTGGGATTAAAATGAAAATATTTCAAAACAGAAAACAGGTCAGATTTAATGCGCTTTAGACTTGCTAAAGCGCATTTTTATGTTTCATAAATTGTTAGCTCCTAGTAAAAATTGTAAATTTGCGGCTTTAAAATATTTTTTAACCTTAAATATTAGTATAGCATGCAACTGTACAATAAATTAAGTGCTAAAGAAAGAGCAGAATTAATCGAGAAAGCAGGCAAAGATCGATTAACGCTTTCTTTTTATCAGTACGCCAAGATTGCCAATCCTCATGAATTTAGAGATCACCTGTTTGTCGTATGGGACCAGTTAGACGTTTTAGGGCGTATTTATGTGGCAGTAGAGGGAATAAATGCACAATTATCGCTTCCAGCCGACCGATTTAATGAGTTTAAAACCCATTTGGATACCATAGATTTTTTAAAAGGTGTTCGCTTAAACATTGCCGTAGAGCAGGATAATATGTCCTTTTTAAAACTGAAGGTGAAAGTGCGTAATAAAATTGTTGCGGACGGTTTAAACGATGATTCTTTTGATGTTACCAATAAAGGAGTGCACGTTGGGGCTAATGATTTCAATGCACTTATTGAAGACGAGAACACAATTCTTGTCGATATGCGTAACCACTATGAAAGTGAGATAGGGCATTTTAAAAATGCGATAACACCTGATGTGGATACGTTTAGAGAGTCCCTGGATATTATTGAGGACGATTTAAGAGATCATAAGGAAGACAAAAACTTGGTCATGTATTGTACTGGAGGCATTCGCTGTGAAAAGGCAAGTGCTTATTTTAAACACAAAGGGTTTAAAAATGTATACCAGTTAGAAGGCGGTATTATAGAGTATACACGTCAAGTTAACGAGCAAAATATAGAAAATAAATTTATTGGAAAGAATTTTGTGTTCGATGAACGTCGTGCCGAAAAAATAAGTGACGATGTCATTGCACAATGTCATCAATGTGGGAAACCAGCCGATGTACATACCAATTGTGCAAACGATGCATGCCATTTACTCTTTATTCAATGCGATGATTGTAAGGAAGATATGAACAATTGCTGTTCTGTTACCTGTAAAGAGATTCATGCCTTACCGTATGAAGAGCAAAAAGCTCTAAGAAAAGGACAAGGGAATAGCAATGACATATTTAAGAAAGGAAGAGCAGACCATTTACCTTATAAAAAAGATTTAAGAAATATTTTTGAGGTTCTTATGTCCAATAAACAGTAACGTATTGATATGCAAAAGATAGAGTTGATGGCGCCTGCGGGTAACTTTGAATCCTTACAGGCAGCCTTGGATAATGGAGCCGATTCGGTTTATTTTGGTGTAGAGCAATTGAATATGCGGGCAAGGGCTTCCATTAATTTCACTTTGGATGATCTTCAAGAGATTTCAGATCGTTGTAAAGCTAAAAATGTCCGCACCTATTTAACCTTAAACACCATTGTTTACGATCATGACTTATCGATTGTTAAAACCTTAATTAGAAAAGCTAAGGAAGCCAATATTACTGCTGTAATAGCGATGGATCAAGCAGTAATAGCAATGGCGCGTGAGCTAGGAATGGAAGTGCATATTTCTACTCAAATAAATATTACGAACATTGAAACAGTTAAGTTTTATGCGCTCTTTGCCGATACTATGGTCTTAAGCCGTGAACTTAGTTTGCGCCAAGTAAAGAAGATTACCGAACAAATTGAGAAAGAACAAATAAAAGGGCCTTCGGGGCGTCTTGTTGAAATTGAGATTTTTGGACATGGGGCACTTTGTATGGCTGTTTCGGGCAAGTGCTATATGAGTTTGCATTCACAGAATTCTTCGGCTAATCGCGGTGCCTGTAAACAAAATTGCAGAAAAAAATATACTGTAATCGATCAGGAAACTGGTTTTGAAATGGAGCTCGATAATGAGTATATCATGTCGCCTAAAGATTTATGTACCATTGATTTTTTAGATGAGGTAGTCGATGCCGGTATAAAGGTTTTAAAAATTGAAGGACGGGGGCGAGCACCAGAGTATGTTGCTAAGGTTATTAAATGCTATCGAGAAGCTATAGATAGTATTGAGGTAGGCACTTATAGTAAAGAAGAAGTGATTTCGTGGATGCAAACACTTGAAACAGTATATAATAGAGGTTTTTGGAGTGGTTATTACTTGGGGCAAAAATTAGGAGAATGGAGTAAAGGCTCGGGATCCCATGCTACACAAAAGAAAGTTTACATTGGCAAAGGTGTGCACTTTTTTCCAAAAGCGAACATTGGTGAATTTAAAATAGAAGCTTACGATGTAGCAATTGGTGATACTATTTTGATAACCGGAAAAACAACAGGTGCCGAAGAAATTAAGGTTGCCGAGATGTTGGTTAATGATGAGAAAAAAGAGAAAGGCACCAAAGGAGATTCTGTAACAATACCCTTGCCTTTTAGAATTAGACCTTCCGATAAATTGTATAAAATTGTTGAAAATAAAGTGGAAGCCTGATGGTGATAGTTACCTTGCAACGCAACAAGTGCATAGGGTGTAATTACTGTGTAGAATTGGCGCCAGAACAGTTTCAAATGTCAAAAAAAGATGGAAAATCCGTGCTCTTACATGCAAAGGAAAAGAAAGGATTTCATACGTTAAAGATACATGACGATTTGAGTTTTGAAACCTGTGAAAATGCTTCAAAAGCATGTCCGGTAAAGATTATAGATGTTAAGATGATTTAATTCTTTTTAAGCAATTAAAATAGTCTGTATTTAAATCTTATCTTTACCAAGCAAAATTATTATTAACCTTCATTCGTAATGCTTTTTAGAGCCTTAACGAATTCAATATATTAAAAAGATGGCTTGTAACAGTTGTTCAACTGGAAAAGACGGGCAACCTAAAGGATGTAGAAACAATGGTACTTGTGGTACCGATAGCTGTAATAAGTTAACCGTATTCGATTGGCTTGCTAATATGTCACTTCCTAATGGTGAAAAACCATTCAACTGGGTTGAAGTTCGTTTTAAAAACGGAAGAAAGCATTATTATAAAAACCCCGAAGATTTAACGCTTAGTATTGGCGATATTGTTGCTACACAAGCAAAATCAGGGCACGATATAGGTATGGTGACCCTTACGGGAGAGTTAGTACGTGTTCAAATGAAACGCAAAGGTATTGCATTTGAAGGGGACGATGTACTAAAAATTTACCGTAAGGCAAGTCAGAAAGATATCGATATATGGCAAAAAGCACGCGATAGGGAAGAACCTATGAAAGTACGTGCGCGCCAGTTTGCGATTGATTTAAAATTGCAGATGAAGATTTCTGATATCGAATTTCAAGGTGATGCCAGTAAAGCGACATTTTACTATACGGCCGAAGAGCGTGTGGATTTTCGTGAGCTTATTAAAGTTTTTGCACGCGAGTTTAGAACGCGTATTGAAATGAAACAAGTTGGGTTTCGTCAAGAGGCCTCTAGACTGGGAGGTATTGGCTCTTGCGGTCGTGAATTGTGTTGTTCTACTTGGTTAACCGATTTTCGTTCGGTGAGTACTTCGGCAGCACGTTACCAGCAATTGTCATTGAATCCACAAAAATTAGCAGGACAATGTGGTAAGTTAAAATGTTGTTTAAATTATGAGTTGGACAGCTATCTTGATGCTTTAAAAGATTTTCCAAAAACCGATATAAAGCTTAAAACAGAAAAAGGGATTGCTGTTTGCCAAAAAACCGACATTTTTAAAGGTCACATGTGGTATGCCTATGAAGGTGAATGGATGCATTGGCATAAGATTACTACAGCTCAGGCTAACGAAATTATTGAAGCTAATAAAAATAACAAACCCATTGCCAGTCTTGAAGAATATGCCTCCGATCTAGTGGAGGATACTAAAGCTGAGTTTGAAAACGTTGTAGGTCAAGATAGTTTAACACGCTTCGATAGTCCAAAACGCAATAAAAAACGTAAAAACAATAGGAACAGGAATAATAAAAACAAAAAGAATACTAACAACAAAAGAAAACCTCAAAGAAACAAAAATGTTAAGAAATAGTGTATTTGTATTTTTTTTGATTATTTCTTTTGTTTCGTGTGACTCAAATCGTGTTTTTGATGTTTACAAACCTGTTTCTGCTAATGGATGGCATAAAGATTCCATCGTAAGTTTTAAGGTAAGCCCTCCAGATTCCATACAAGCTTATAATTTGTTCGTTAATTTAAGGAATACCAATGCTTATAAATTCAACAACCTGTTTTTAATCGTAGAGATGGTGTTTCCGCATGGTAAGACAATAAAAGATACTTTAGAATATAGAATGGCCGATCCAAGCGGTAAGTTATTGGGAGAAGGTTATACCGATGTTAAGGAGAATAAACTTTGGTATAAAGAACAGGTGGTATTTAATGAGGCTGGAGAATATACGGTCAATGTCCAGCACGCCATGCGTGAAAACGGAAAGGTAAATGGTGTTATTAACCTTGATGGCGTTACAGATGTAGGTTTTAGAATTGAAAAACCTTTAAACAAATAAATGTCACTTCGAGTGATTCTGGTTTTTTTTATCAGAATTGTATCGAGAAGTATTTAATATTTAAATTAAATGGCGAAAGTAAGAACAAAAAATAAAAAGGAAACAGCAACACAAGACTTTTCTAAGTATATTCGTTGGTTTTGGATTCTATTTTCTGTGGGGATTTTGTCTTTAGTCTTATTGTTTCTATTGGCCTCATGGGGGGTGTTTGGAGAAATGCCCGATCATACGGTTTTAGAGAACCCAAAAACCAACTTGGCTACCGAAATTATTTCTTCAGATGGAAAAACACTAGGGAAATTTTATTTCGACGATAATAGAACACCGGTAGATTACGGTGAATTGCCAAAGCATTTAGTGGATGCACTCATTGCCACCGAAGATGCTCGCTTTGAAGAGCATTCGGGGATTGATGCCCGTGGAACGATTAGGGCTGTTTTAACACTGGGAAGCGGGGGTGGAGCCAGTACCATATCGCAACAGTTGGCAAAAAAGTTATTCCATGGCGAAGGATCTAAAAATACTGTAGAGCGCATATTACAAAAAGCAAAGGAATGGATCATTGCCATTCGTTTGGAGCGTCAATATACCAAAGAAGAGATTGTCGCCCAATACTTCAATATTTATGATTTTTTAAATAATGCCGATGGTATCCGTAGTGCTTCTAGAATTTATTTTGGTAAAGAGCCTAAAGAGTTGGGGCTTAAGGAATCGGCCATGCTGGTAGGTATGTTTAAAAATTCATCCTATTTCAATCCAAGAGTACGCCCTGACGAAACACTTAAACGACGTAATGTAGTATTGGCACAAATGGCCAAATACGGTTATATAGATGAAGCGGTTAAAGACTCCTTACAACAAACAGATTTAGACCTGAATTATTCTCCGGAATCTCATCGTGAGGGGATTGCTACCTACTTCAGGGAGTATTTAAAAACGTTTATGAAAGATTGGATTAAGAAAAATCCAAAACCCGATGGTAGCAAGTGGAACTTGTACAATGATGGTTTAAAAGTGTATACCACTATCGATTCACGTATGCAACAGTATGCCGAGGACGCTGTACAGCAACATATGCCGCGATTACAAGCGGAGTTTTTTAATCAAAATACCCCGAAGCGAAACCCTACTGCTCCGTTTTTAGAATTGACACCGGGAGCTATCGATACCTTAATGAGGCGTTCCATGCGGCAAGGTGAGCGCTGGAGGATATTGAAAAAGGCAGGAATGTCTGAGAAGGAAATTGAAGCATCGTTTCACAAACCAGTGAAGATGACAGTATTTGAGTGGAAAGATGGTAAACCGTCGGAGATAGATACCATTATGAAACCAATCGATTCCATGCGTTATTACAAGTCGTTTTTAAGAACGGGTATGATGTCTATGGAGCCGCAAACAGGCCATGTAAAGGCCTGGGTAGGCGGTATTAATTACAGGCATTTTCAATACGATATGGTAAGCCAGGGAAAACGCCAGGTTGGTTCTACTTTTAAGCCGTTTGTTTATGCAACGGCTATAGACCAGTTACACTTATCACCTTGCTACGAATTACCTGATACGCCTTTCTGTATAGACAAAGGGAAGTATGGCAATCCAGAAGAGTGGTGTCCTAAAAATGAGGGTGATAAATATGGTGGAATTAGAACTTTAAAGGATGCTCTGGCCAATTCGGTAAATACGGTAACAGCACGGTTAATGGATAAGGTAGGACCTCAAACGGTGGTGGATCTGGCCAGAAAGTTAGGTGTTGAGTCTGAGATACTGCCGGTGCCGGCTATCGCATTGGGAACAGCAGAACTCAGTGTGTATGAAATGGTAGGAGCTTATGCTACCTTTGCTAATAAAGGGGTCTATACAAAACCTGTATTGGTAACAGCCATTGAAGATAAAAACGGAACGGTACTATATCAATTTAAGCCGGAGACAAGGGATGTATTAAGTGACGAATCTGCTTATGTGACTGTGAAGCTTTTAGAAGGTGTAACACAATATGGTTCGGGTGCGCGCTTAAGGGGTAAAGGCAGAGATGCTTACAGAGCGGACTACAGAGAAATAATTACCGGTTACCCTTATGAATTTACAAATCCTATAGCAGGAAAAACAGGAACTACACAAAACCAGAGTGATGGTTGGTTTATGGGTATGGTACCCAATTTGGTGACCGGTGTTTGGGTAGGGGCCGAAGAAAGATCGGTTCATTTTAAAACCATTACCTATGGACAGGGAGCAGCTATGGCCTTACCAATATGGGGGGTGTATATGAAAAACTGTTACGCCGATGAGACTTTGAATATCTCCAAAGAAGACTTTGAAGCACCGCTTGAGCTTTCCATAAATGTGGATTGTTCTAAGGCTTCCGACAAAAATAGTATAGATAATTCGAGCGATGATTTGCCGGATGATTTGGAGTTTTAATTAACGCAAGGTTTACCTGAAATTTGTTGTTTTAATCGAAAAGAATTCCTTGAGGCTCTGCCTCGGAGATAGTTCGTTTTAAGAAATTCTTTATTAGGTAATTTTAACGGTCTCTAAGTTATAAATGGTACAAATTTATATCTTGCCATTCCATTCGTTGTAGAACTGGTCTAGAAACTTAAGCATGTAATTGTGTCGTTCGGTTGCAATTTGCTTTCCTGTTGCCGTATTCATTTTATCTTTTAAGCGTAAAAGTTTTTCATAAAAATGGTTAATACTTGGAGCTGTAGATGCCTTGTATTCTTCTTTGGTCATGTTAAGATTAGGTTCAATAGAAGGATCGTAAATAGCCCTGTTTTTAAAGCCGCCATAGTTAAAGCAACGTGCAATACCAATAGCTCCAATGGCATCCAAGCGATCGGCATCCTGTACCACATCCAGTTCTGGAGAGTGGAATTTTTGGGATTCGTTGCCCCCTTTAAAAGAAATGTTTTCTATAATCTGGACGATGTGGTCGATGCAACTTGAGTTTATTTCAAGCTTTGTTAAAAAATCGCGTGCTATTCTAGGGCCGATACTCTCATTTCCATTATGAAATTTACTATCGGCAATATCATGCAGTAAAGCACCAAGTGCAACTATAAAAGCATCGACGTTTTCATTTTTGGCAATTAACAAGGCATTCTTATAAACACGTTCTATATGAAACCAATCGTGCCCCCCTTCAGCATGGGTTAATTGTTCTTTTACAAAAGCAATGGTTTGGTTTATTTTTTCTGTAGAAGTTTGCATAGTGTAAAAATAAAAATTCCTCTCACAAAGGAAAGGAATTGGTTTTGATTTGAATGGAATGGGGCTTCTATTTAACAATAGCTGGTTCTACCCATTTAAATTGATATGAGTTTTCGGGTATTTTCATGCGTTCGGATAAACGATACATTCTAGAAGGGAGTTTCATAAGGTAATCCCTAGCTTTTTCGGCCTCATCATTTAATCCTGTAATCGAGCCAATTTCCCAGCGGTCTATTAGTTTTTGAAGAATGTCAACATAATCGTTAGAAGTATAAACGCCTATACGTTGTGCTGTGTTAGAAAACTCTTCAAAAGCAGTACTTATCTTGCCACCCGATTCCCTTAAAAAATGTGCTGGCATGGTAATTTTTTTCTTCATCATATAGTGAAATGCCATCATCATTTGACTAGGATCCACCTTAAAGATACGTTCTACAAACTCCGAATAGGCATTATGGTGGCGCATTTCGTCTCCCGAAATAATTTTACACATTTTTGACAAGCGCTTATTTCCTTTTTGTTTAGCAATTTTGGCAACGCGATTATGGGAAACATAGGTTGCTAATTCTTGAAAACTGGTATATACAAAGTTTTTGTACGGATCTCTATCGGTACCGATGTCAAAACCATCGGCAATAAGGTACTGAGTCGTTTTTTCAATTTCTTTCATGTTTACCCTTCCAGAAAGGTAAAGGTATTTGTTAAGCACATCACCATGCCTGTTTTCTTCGGCCGTCCATTGGCGAACCCATTTAGCCCAACCATTTTCATTTTCACGGTCTACCTGATCAACACCTTCAACATCCATAAGCCAAGATTCGTAGGTAGGTAATGCTTCTTCGGTAATCATGTCGCCCACTAAAACAACCCAAAAATCGTATGGAAGCTCTTTCGCTAATTCTCTAATTTCTCTTATTTCTTCAAAGAAGTTATGGTCTGTTGTTTCAGAATTTGGCAAAAAATCTGTAGGTTGCCATATACTATCTATAGGAATCAAATATTTTTGCATTAAAGCATCAACGTCTTTTTCCAAAAACTGCATAACCTCTAATCTCTTATTCTTTAAAGACATTTTTTGTTTTTTTATGATTCAATATGTTTTGTAATCGTTTCTTCAATACTATTAATAAGCTCCTGCTTATCTGCAAAGGTAGCTAATTCTATGGGTTTATGCACGGTAAATTTAAGGTGATTGCCTAGTCCCATTGGGAATTTCCCATATCTCAACATTTTCCATGAGTTGTTTATTGTTACAGGAACAATTAAGGCTGATGGCGTTTTTTTGAAGAGTATTTCCAAGCCTTTTGTTTGAAAAGGCTTTGGTTTCCCATTTTTACTTCTGGTGCCTTCTGGGAAAATAACTCCGGATCGCTTGTTTTTTTCAAGATACTCTCCAAATTTCATTAGAGCAGGTAGGGATTGCCTTGGATTTTTACGGTCTATTAATGCAGCGCCTCCATGACGTAAGTTATACGATACACTGGGAATGCCCTTTCCTAATTCTATTTTACTTATAAATTTAGGGTGGTGTTTGCGCATAAACCATGTTAGGGGATAGATATCGTGCAAGCTTTGGTGGTTCGCAACAATAATGAGAGGTCTGTTTTCGTCAATTTTGTGCGGGTTGATGTATGAAAATCGTGTGCCTAAAATGTTGGCGCATCGCATTAAAAAAAATTGTAAAATATCGACACTTACTTTGTGTGCTTGATAGCCAAATAAATTAAAACAAATCCACTGTATTGGGTGGAAAATAATAAGTGTTAATAAAAAACATAAATGATAGATACAACTAAGAGGGTACGATAATATTTTTTGCATGCTCCAAAAATAAGTAAAAACTTAGTTTTAGTCTACAGGTAGACAATGGTTATTTTAGCAATGAATGTTTGATGGATTTTGGTGTAAAAAAAACCACACAAAGAAGTGTGGTTTAGGTGTTTAACTATTGAAGTGATTTGAACTTTTACAAATTGGCTAAAAGATTGCCAGTTTGCGCCCATATTTTGTTTTTTTATCGTCACGTAGCCCTGCTATACGACTCAAAAAAGCCTTCATTTGGTCACAAACCCATTAATTTTCGCTTCAATCCAAAAAGTTTAAACCACTTCATTATTTAATTTTAGCAGTGCTCGTTATAAGCGTCTATTAAGTTTTCTGCAATTAATTCGGCTGGACGGCCTTCAATATGATGGCGTTCTAACATGTGTACCAATTCACCATTTTTAAATAAAGCCATACTCGGTGAACTTGGAGGGAACGGAATCATATGTTGTCTTGCTTGTGCAACAGCGTCTTTATCAACACCTGCAAAAACAGTAACGATATGGTCAGGGCGTTTCGTGTTTTCTAAACTTAGTCGTGCTCCCGGACGTGCATTTGCTGCTGCACAGCCACAAACCGAATTTACAACTACTAAAGTTGTGCCTTCTTTTGCCAAGGCAGTGTCAACGTCTTCGGGGGTGTGTAACTCTTCAAAGCCAACACGAGTTAAATCTTCACGCATTGGTTTTACTAATTCTGCTGGATACATATTTCTTTAATTTTAATAATTAACAGTTTAAGACTGCAAAGATACCAATTTGTGTAACAAAAAAGTAATACTATCAACTAACAAATATGATGTTCACTTGAAGAGCTTGTTTAAGCTTTTTTGTTTAATCGAATTCAATCGTTAAATTTAATCAGTCTCTTAATTATAATTTCTTCTTTTAAAAGAATTTATTTATATGTAGGTTTGACGATTAATAAAATTGATACTTACATGAATTTTTCAAAATGGATAGGCGCCTCTATTGGCTGGTCGTTTGGTGGTCCTATTGGTGCTATTGTTGGTTTGGCTTTAGGAAGTGTTGTTGATGCTATTGCAAACGGGAAGGATGTTGAAAGCACCACACGTCAAAGGCGTCGAGTGGATTATGGTACGCAAAGACGGCAGCCACAAACGCAACCCGGTGATTTTGAAGTGAGCCTACTTATTTTGGCTTCTGTCGTTATAAAGGCTGATGGCAAACAAGACCAACGTGAATTGGATTTTGTACGTCAGCAGTTTGTTAGTATGTATGGGAAAGAACGTGCTAATCGTGCATTTAGATTGTTTAAGGAGATAAATAAGCAACAGCATATTTCAACGAGGCAGGTGTGTTTACAGATAAAACAGATGATGCAGCACGCATCGCGTTTACAGTTACTACATTTTTTATTTGGTATAGCCAAGGCCGATGGTTTTGTTACCGATAGTGAATTAAATCAGATTCATACTATTGCCGGTTATTTAGGGATAAGCCATGTCGATTACGAAAGTATCAAGGCTATGTTTTATGAAAATGCCGATAATGCCTATAAAATTTTGGAGATTGATAAAAGTGCAACGAACGACGACATTAAAAAGGCTTATAGGAAAATGGCAAAGAAATACCATCCCGATAAGGTTGTTCACTTAGGGGAAGCGCACCAAAAAGGGGCTGAAGAAAAATTTAGACAGGTACAGGATGCTTACGAGAAGCTACAAAAGGAACGTGGGTTTTAGAATGTTTGAAAAAAGAAAGCCTATCACATTTTTAATCATTGCATGAAACAATTTAAATTTATCAAAAAATAAGAGGAGACCTTTTCGTGAAATGACCATTAAGTAATAAACAGGTTTAATGAACGATCAAAAAATTTTAGAACTTTTTAAGCAAGGTCAGCGCGAAAAAGCATTTAGTAAATTATATGGTTTGTATCCTAAAATTGAAACACTTGTTGTTTCAAAAGGAGGGAGTAAGCAAGATGCGTACGATGTGTTTCAGGAAGCATTAATTATACTCAATAGGAATCTTGAAAAATCAGATTTCAAACTTACGGCTTCCTTTTACACCTATTTACATTCCGTATCACGATTTATTTGGAAGGATATCCAAAAGAAATTTTCCAAACAGGAACTTCATAATTTTAACGAATCAGAGATAGAATACTTTCATAGTATTCTGGAAGAAAAAAAGTATCGGCTTGCAGAGGACGCATTTCTCGAATTAGGAGCGCGATGTCAACAGCTTTTACATTTGTTTTATAACAAAGCGATGTCTTTTAAAGTCATTGCTAAAAGCATGGGATTTAAATCTGAAAAGATTGCAAAAAACCAAAAGTACAAGTGTTTGCTAAAAGCAAAAGAGATCTTTAAAACTCGTTTAAAAATGATTCAATCTTAATTCGGTACTTCATGGAAAATCATATTAAAAATATTGAGTCAATAGAAGCGTATTTAAATAAGGCACTTACAGAAAGTGAATCTAAAACTTTTAAAGCGCGCTTGGAAACAGATCCGGAATTTAAAACCTTTTACAATGAGCATCTTAGTTTTTTAGAAGGGATAAAACGTGTACAGTTAAAGGCGGAAATAATGAAAGCGCGACAATTGTGTGTACAAACCAAATGGATAAAGAACATTGGGGGGGCTTTTGTGTTAATAATGGTAGTTGTAACTGCTGTTCTAATTCTTAATAAAACCTTGAAGCCTAATGATGAGAGGGCGAAGGAAAGTCGCGAAAGTTTGGTGCTGGATACGCTTAAAGTTGAGGGTAAACCTGTTGAGCCAAGTCTGAAAGTAAGTGATACTTTGGTTATAGAGACTAGTCCAGTTATGAAAGAAACTGTTAAAGAGGCGGTGAAGGCACCTTTAAAAATTGAAACTGCTAAAAATACAGTAACTACTAAAGAGGTTTTAAAACCGTTGCAAAGAACGCCACAAAGCATATCAATAAATACCGAACGGGATACAACGGTAATTTGTAAGGAAGGTACTAAATTAACGATTAAGGCAAATTCATTTATTAATGCTCAGGGGCTTCCCATAAAAGGTGTGGTTGATCTTGAGGTTACCGAATTTTATAAATTGGAAGATATGCTTTTGGCAAATTTATCTACAACTTCCAAGGGGAAACTATTGGAGACAGGAGGTATGTTATATATTGAAGCCAAAAAAGCTAATGCTAAATTGGTATTAAAAAAGAATGCTAATATGGAAATAGCATTTCCTACACAAAATAAAAAAGCGGGTATGCAACTATTTTCTGGGGAATGGCAGGATGGACATATAAATTGGGAGCTTCAAAAAGAACAGGATATTATTGTGGAGGATATTGAGGTTGAAGAAAATATTGAGGTTCCCTATGCAGTTGTGGAGCAAGTTCCCGTTTTCCCAGGCTGTGAAGAAGGTGATAGATTACAACAAAAGGCTTGTACAAGTGAGGCCATTGTAAAGTTTGTTCGGGAAAATTTTAATACGGGTATAGCTGAAGAATTTGGTTTGCAGGGTAGGCAACGCATAAATATACTTTTTAAAATAGATAAAAATGGGAGTGTGCAATCGGTACAATCTAGGGCAAATCACCTGGTCTTGGAAGAAGAAGTTGAAAGGGTAATGGGATTGTTACCAAAATTTCAGCCTGGCAAACAGCGAGACAAACCTGTTACCGTTCCCTATTCGTTGCCATTTATTTTTGAAACAGAAGGTTCACAAATTATTCCGGAAAGAAGAATCAGAAAACTGAATACTGATTCGGTGACTGTGGCATATATCGAAAAGCGCCTGAAAGATAAAGGGAACGACAATCTTAGCGGAAGAACTGCTATAAGCTATGTTATGGCTACTACACAATTGGGTTGGATTAACTGCGATCGGTTTGTTAAAGGAAGTGCCAATAGTATACGTTATAGGTTTAAAGTTAAGGATGGAAATGGCAGGGCAAAAGTAAGTCTGTTATTCAAATCCTTAAATGCTATTTTGCCGGGGTCTATGGTAAATGGGAGTTTTGATTTTGGAACCGTAGCTAAGAACCAAGATGTAAGCCTTGTGGCTATTAAAAAACAAAACGGGAAGCTATTCTTGGATATTATAGAAACAACAACAGTAGAGAATCCAGATATAAACTTTAATTTTAAGGAGGTAACGGTTGAGGAGCTTAGACAGGCGTTGAGAAAACTAAACAGGTGATAAAAGTTGATACTGTAAATTCAAATGGGCTTGTTTAAAGAATAAAAGTGCTATTTCATGTTAAACACAATATGAAATAGCACTTTATTTGGTGTAAAGTAATTATTTACTAGGAAATGCTTGTACACTAGTGTATACTTTATCATTTTTTCCTTTGGAAAAGATGTATACTAGCTTTTCTTCAGAATTAAGATAAACAGATTTTAAATCCCAACCTTCACTTTTAGAAGCTTCGATCAAGCACTTACGTACATCTGGATTGTTTAAATCTAAGTTGTTTATTCTTGTTACATCGTCAGCACTAACTTTAACCGAAAGCAATAGCGCGATTGCTAAAGGTAATAATTGTAATTTTCTTTTCATTTGGAGACTTTTTAATAGTTATTACTAAATTAGTGCCCAATTATAATACATTTTTTAGTTATTCCTAAAAAAAATAGTTGACTGCCCGTTATTTACGGTTAAATCGACGGTACGCCCCAAAATCAAAGCACGATTGTCCTTTTCATGCCCGGCTGGCATATTGAAGGCAATAGGGAAATCGTAATCGGCTAACGCATCTAAAATTAATTGTTCAATGCTTGTTCCCCATAGCGTTGTGTTCTTGCGTAGTTTGGTCATGTTGCCCACAATCACCCCTTTGCATTGGTCGAAATAACCGGCGCGTTTTAAGCTTTGCAGCATCCGGTCTATGTGGTATTTATATTCACCAATTTCTTCAATAAACAAAATTTTTCCAGAAGTGTCAATACTGGTGTTAGAGCCCAGCATTGTATGCAATATCGTTAGGTTGCCTCCAACAAGGGAGGCAGAAGCTGTCCCTTGTCTGTTATATTTTGATCCTTCTAAGGTGTAGGACAACGGTTTGCCAAAAATGGCAGCTTTAAATGATGAAATGCTTTCTTTAATAGTGCTGGTATCATCTTGCAAACTGGTACACATTATAGCATGTAAGCTTTCAAAGCCTTCATTGTGAATTTGATTATGAAGGGCTGTAATGTCTGAATATCCAATAATCCATTTTGGGTTTTCCTTAAACTTTGTCCAATTAAGTCGATCTAAAATTCTAACTGTGCCATAACCCCCTCTGGCACACCAAATAGCTCTTATGTTAGGGTCATCTAAGGCCTTTTGTAGGTCTTCACACCGCTCATCATCAGTGCCCGCAAAATGGTTAGCTTGGTTAAAAACATGTTCTCCTACAATAGGATGCAGCCCCCAACTTTTCAGTAAATTTTTGGCTTGTTCAATTTCTTTAGTGCGGTTTTTTAAAATTCCTGAAGGCGCTACAATGGCAACGGTATCTCCTGCTTCTAAATATGGTGGTTGTATCAAAGTGTTTGTGTGTTTTGGTGATGCTGTGTTTTGTCCTATAATGGTTTTAATTCCGAAGAAAAAAACAGTACAAATCAAGGTTATTATTAGTGGTTTTCCAGACATAATGTAAATGTACATTTTTTTTACACTTTTAAATTTAATAATTATTAAAATAAAGACGTGTGTAAACGCTTCGTTTCCGAATGATAGTTTTTAAAGCATCTGTTAAAAAAGGGATGTTTAAAATTTATAAATACTCGTTTCTAATTAGCTGTCAAAATGTGTACTTTTACGGCTTTAAACAAATTAAGTTAGACGTATTTTGTTTCCTCGAGCGCAGTCGAGAGGTGTTTTTTAGGTCTCGACTGCGCTCGACCTGACATTATAAAGTAAAAAATGAATAAACCAAAACGATATACAATTACTACAGCATTGCCTTATACCAATGGGCCTATCCATATTGGTCATTTGGCAGGTGTTTATGTGCCAGCAGATATTTATGTGCGCTACCTAAGGTTAACAGGGAACGATGTGGCTTTTATAGGAGGAAGTGACGAGCATGGAGTGCCTATTACCATTAAGGCTAAGAAGGAAGGTGTAAGCCCTCAGGATATAGTAGATAAGTACCATGCTATTATTAAAAAATCTTTTGAAGATTTTGGGATTACCTATGATAATTACTCTCGTACATCGGCACCAATTCATCATGAAACAGCTTCCGATTTTTTTAAGACATTATACGATAAAGGAGAATTTATTGAAGAAACTACCGAGCAACTTTTTGACGAGCAGGCAAGTCAGTTTCTGGCCGATCGTTTTGTTACGGGAACTTGTCCGAAGTGTGGCAATGAGGAGGCTTATGGCGATCAGTGTGAAACCTGTGGAACAAGTTTGAACGCTACTGATTTAATTAATCCGAAATCTGCGTTAACAGGGAATGTGCCAACCCTAAAGCAAACCAAACATTGGTTTTTACCTTTAGACAAGCATGAGGCTTTTTTAAGGGAATGGATATTAAAAGGACATAAAAAAGATTGGAAGCCTAATGTTTATGGTCAGGTGAAATCATGGATTGATGATGGATTGCGACCTCGCGCCGTAACGCGTGATTTGGACTGGGGGATACCTGTTCCGGTTGCCGGGGGAGAAGGTAAAGTGTTATACGTTTGGTTTGATGCTCCTATTGGGTATATCTCATCAACTAAAGAATGGGCAGACCGAGAAGGTAAGGATTGGGAGCTGTATTGGAAAGATAAAGATACCAAGTTGGTGCACTTTATAGGAAAAGATAATATTGTATTCCATTGTATTATTTTCCCAGCAATGCTAAAAGCAGAAGGGAGTTATATTTTGCCTGATAATGTGCCTGCCAATGAATTTTTAAATTTGGAGGGGAATAAGCTTTCTACGTCTAAAAATTGGGCGGTTTGGTTGCACGAATATTTAGAAGAATTTCCGGGTCAACAAGATGTTTTGCGTTACGTTTTAACGGCCAATGCTCCAGAAACTAAGGATAATGATTTCACATGGAAGGACTTTCAAGCGAGAAACAATAATGAATTGGTTGCTGTTTTTGGGAATTTTATCAATCGTGTGGTGGTGTTGACCAATAAATATTATAAAGGTGTTGTGCCTGCTGCGGATGAGTTGTCACAAGTAGATGCAGAAACCTTGGCGGCTGTAAAAGCCTACCCCGATGTTATTTCAAGCTCTATTGAACGTTATCGCTTTAGGGAAGCTGGACAAGAATTAATGAACTTGGCACGCCTTGGGAATAAGTATCTTGCAGATGAAGAACCTTGGAAAGTAATAAAAATAGACGAAACTCGTACCCAAACTATAATGTATGTGGCGCTTCAAATAGCATCTGCCCTAGCAACTTTAAGTGAGCCGTTTTTACCATTTACATCAAACAAGCTGAAAGATATCCTCAATATCGGTTTGAGTTTAGGAGAGAATACTTGGGGTGATATTTCATCTAAAGACATATTATTGCCTTCAGGGCATCAAATAGGGAAAGCAGAATTGTTGTTCTCTAAAATTGAAGATGAGACCATTCAAAAGCAATTGGATAAATTAGAAGCCAGTAAAAAAGCTAACGAAGCGGCCAATAAAATAGTGGAACCACAAAAAGAGACGATCACTTTTGACGATTTTACAAAGTTGGATATTCGTGTGGGAACCATTCTGGAAGCTCAAAAAATGCCAAAGGCTAAAAAATTGCTTGTTTTAAAGGTCGATACGGGAATTGATGTGCGTACCATTGTATCGGGTATTGCCGAAAGCTTTACAGCCGAAGAAGTAGTGGGTAAAAAAGTAACTGTTTTGGTTAACTTGGCACCCAGAGCACTTCGTGGTGTAGAGAGTGAAGGTATGATTTTAATGACTGAAAGCACCGATGGCAAATTGGTGTTTGTAAATCCAGATGATGCATCCGTTGCAAACGGTTTGCAGATAAGTTAGTGAATTTGTTTCTGTGGTTGTGGTGAAGCAACGCATAATGTTTTTTGTAATGTTATGTATTGCTTGAAGACTAAGGCTACATGAAAAAAATATTTACCGAGTTTTCTACTAATGCCATCCTAAAAGTTGGGAATGAATCGCTTTTGGAGTCTTACGGAATACCTAAACAGTTAGATTTATTTACATTTATTAGGACGAACGATTTCTTGAAATTTTGATAAATAATATACTATTGATTTGTATGAAAAGTAAAGAAAACTGTAACTTTACAAAAAAGCCATATTATGTTATCAAAAAATATAGAAACAGCACTTAATAATCAAATAAAAATAGAAGCAGAGTCTTCACAAATATATCTTGCAATGGCGTGCTGGGCTGAAATAAAAGGGCTTGAAGGCATTGCAAATTTTATGTACAAACAATCCGATGAAGAGCGTGATCATATGCTTAAGTTGGTTAAGTTTGTAAACGAACGTGGAGGACATGCTCAAATCTATGCTTTAAAAGCACCTAACGTAATGTTTAAATCGTTTAAAGAAATGTTTCAAAAGCTTTTTGAACATGAAGTCTTTGTTTCGGAGAGCATTAATGAGTTGGTTCATGTTTCCTTACAGGAAAAGGATTATGCAACGCATAACTTTTTACAGTGGTACGTTTCGGAACAAATTGAAGAAGAAGCGATGGCGCGTACTATTTTAGATAAAATAAACCTCATTGGAGACGACAAGGGTGGTTTGTACTTATTTGACAGGGACATCCAGACCTTAACAGTAAATACGGCCTCTACAAATGGTTCGGAATAAATTTAACACTTAACCTTATTTAGATTTAATAAAAATAACTATTTTTGCCCGAAAGTAATTTTTTTATTAAAATCTCTTGGGCAAAAAGAAACAAAAAAAAGCAGTAAAAAAACTTGAAAAGGAAGGAATCGTAATTCCTAAGAAAGTAAAGAGTAGTTGCTGTAAGAAATTCAAAAAAGGCGAGAACAAACGCTGTAAAAAGTGCCCGTGCTACGACTTGCTTAAAAAAGTGGCTTAGAGATTTTCACCAATTAGTATAGGTTTACATAATCAATAAAAGTTGTTGGTTATAATTTTTTAGCTGTTTTAAATGTTGTTTTTTTAAGAGTTAAAAAATCCTTAGCGTCTTATTTTTCGTATATTAACTGTAACTAAAAATGATAAAATTTATGAAACAAATACTCATGTTATTCATTGTGGGGTGCTTGGTATCTTGTGGTGCCTCAAAAACCGTTAGGGATTCTAAAAAAGTTATGAAAGGCAATTGGACGTTAAATTCAATTGGTTATAGTGAAAAAGGAACATATAATGTCACGTTACTTAATGATGTTTCTAAAGCATGCTTTGAGGGGAGTACATGGCAGTTTGTGCCTAACAATAATACAGGCATTTATACTATCAATACTTCAGGTTGTGAAACGGGCGACCGAAACTTTATTTTTACCATTCAGGAAATCGACTCGCAAACGGGGCTTTATGATTTCTTATTAAAGCCAACCAATGAAAAGCACAAGTCGGAAACCAATCAAGGTTTTAGGTTGCGCTTAGCCTCATTGTCAGATACAATTATGCAATGGCAACAAACCGTATCTGTTGATGGAAAACCGTTTACAATTACTATGAACTTTACAAAAATTTAAATCAATAATTATTAGATGCTATGAGAAAATTATTAAAAAACATAGGAGTATTACTTTTTGCTACCCTATTGGCAGTGAGCTTTGTTAACTGTAAAGCAATTCAGAATGCAAACAATGCACAAAAAGGGGGTGTTATAGGTGCCACAGGAGGAGCTGTCTTAGGTGCTATTATAGGGAATAATGTTGGTAAAGGCGGTAATGGCGAATTGGGAGCTGTTATTGGAGGTGTTGTAGGAGGAACCGCAGGTGTACTTATTGGAAAGAAAATGGACAAGCAGGCACAACAAATAGAAGAAGAAATTCCAGGAGCACAAGTTGAACGGGTTGATAATGGTATTGTTGTAACCTTCGATGAAAATAGCGGTGTCTACTTCGATACCAATAAGTATAATATTAATGGGGCTTCGCAAGCAACACTAAATAAGCTTATAGGTGTTTTTAAGGAATATCCAGACACCAATCTTTTAGTCGTAGGACATACCGATAGTACTGGATCAGAAGATTACAATATGACGCTTTCTAAAAATCGTGCTTATGCTGTTACAAATTATCTTACACAGAATGGTATAGGCCAAGGACGATTAACCACCAATTGGTTTGGAGAAACACAACCTTTGCACGATAATGCTACTGCAGAGGGACGTGCAAAGAACAGGCGTGTTAACATAGCTATCTTGCCAAATGAGAAAATGATTGAAGATGCTAAGGTAGAAGCAGGCAATTAAATTCTAAATTAAATTTGTGTACATCTCGTTTTCAATGTTATTTTGAAAACGAGATTTTTTTTATAAACAATTTCATATTTTAATGACCGATATTATACACTTTATAACAGCGCAAACCCAGTTAACGACCCATACTGTAAAAAATACAATCGAATTGTTAAATGAGGACTGTACTGTGCCTTTTATTGCGCGTTACCGAAAAGAACGAACCGGTAATTTGGACGAGGTTCAAATTGGTGAAATAGTTAAGTTTAAAGAACAATTTGAAACTCTAGAAAAACGAAAGTTGACTATTTTAAAGGTTTTAGAGGAACAAGCCGTTTTGACTCCTGATCTGGAACAAAAAGTAAAGCGTGCTGAAGACCTAACGATTTTGGAAGACTTATACCTGCCGTATAAAAAAAGCCGTAAAACAAAAGCCGATAAGGCTAAGGCTTTGGGGTTGGAGCCTTTGGCTAAAATTATTATGGCACAAAATGCCAACGATCTTGAAAGTGTTGCCAGTAGGCACGTTAAAGGAGATCTAGGCACAATGGAAGAGGCTTTAGAAGGTGCTCGCCATATAATTTCTGAATGGATCAATGAACGTACCGATATTAGAAATTATATTCGTAACCAGTTAGAGCGTTTTGCCATGCTTTCTACTAAAGTAATCAAAACGAAAGTTGATGATGAGCAAGCACAAAAGTTTAAGGATTATTTTGATTGGTCCGAAAGCTTGACCCGTATGCCATCCCATCGATTACTAGCCGTTCTAAGAGCCGAAAAAGAAGGGGTTATTCGTGTTAAGATCGAGATTGATGATGAACGTGTACTTGAACGTATAGAAAGTAGAGTAATACGTTCTAATAACATGTGCTCAAATCAAATACAAATAGCCATTAAAAATGCATACAAGCGTTTAATGTTGCCATCCTTAAGTAATGAAGCTTTGCAAATTGCAAAAGAAAAAGCCGATGCTTCGGCTATTACGGTGTTTGCTAAAAATTTAAAACAGTTGTTGTTGGGAGCTCCGCTAGGAGAAAAGCGTGTTATGGGTATTGATCCAGGGTATCGAACAGGGTGTAAAATAGTGTGTTTAGATGCGCAAGGACAATTAAAATATAACGAAACGATTTATCCCCACCCTCCAAAGAATGATGCTGTAGGAGCAATGAAAAAGATAAGCTCATTGGCTGATGCTTATAAAATTGAAGCCATAGCTATTGGAAATGGGACCGCCTCACGTGAAACAGAAGCACTTATTAGAAAAGTGCGTTTTAAAAATGAGATACAGGTATTTGTGGTTAGTGAAGCAGGCGCCAGTATTTATTCGGCTTCAAAAATAGCTCGGGAAGAATTTCCTAATTATGATGTTACGGTACGAGGTTCGGTTTCTATTGGAAGACGTTTACAAGACCCTTTGGCAGAATTGGTTAAAATAGATGCTAAGTCAATTGGTGTTGGGCAATATCAACATGACGTTGATCAAGCAAAGCTTAAAAAGGAACTGGATACCGTAGTTGAAAGTTGTGTAAATGCTGTTGGTGTTAATATTAATACGGCAAGTAAACCCTTGTTAAGTTATGTGTCTGGTATCGGTGTTAAACTTGCTGAAAATATAGTGAACTACCGTGAAGAGCAGGGTAAGTTTACTTCTAGGAAAGATATTAAAAAGGTACCGCGTCTAGGCGGGAAAGCATTTGAGCAAGGCGCTGCATTTTTAAGAATAAAGGATGCTGAAAATCCGCTAGACGATTCGGCTGTACATCCTGAAAGTTATTCAATTGTTGTTAAAATGGCTAAGGATTTGGGGAAAAACATTCAGGAGCTTATTGGAAACTCAAAAGAACTTCAAAAGATAGATTTGGAAAAATACTGTACAGATACAATTGGCCTACCAACACTTAAGGATATCATTAAAGAGCTCGAAAAGCCAGGATTGGATATTCGTGAACAGGCCAAAGTGTTTACTTTCAATCAAAATATAAAGACCATTAACGATTTGCGGGAAGGGCAGTTGCTACCTGGGATTGTGAATAATATAACCAATTTTGGTTGTTTTGTGGATGTTGGTATTAAGGAAAGCGGACTAATCCATGTGTCTAATTTATCGGATAGTTTTGTAAAAGATGTAAACGAACACGTGAGTTTGCACCAACAAGTAATTGTGAAGGTTTTAGATATAGACATTCCAAGAAAACGAATTCAGTTAAAGTTGTATAAGTGATTTGTAATCAAATATTTGTAAATTGTGGTGTTTTGTGAAACTCTAAATTATAAAAGATGAGGTCTTTTTTGTTTTTTGTTCTTATTGTATTAGGGACGTTTTCGATGGTTGCCCAAAATAGCGATATTATATTGAAGACTAATGGTGAAGAGATGGAAGGGACCGTTAAGGAAATTAATGACGACGCTGTTAAGTTTGTTTATAAGAATGAATCCGTAAATTACAATGTTAAAAAAAGCGATATTGTAAAAATCACATTTGCTTCTGGAAGGATTGAGTTTTTTAATAAGACAAGTTCTTTGAAAGGACAAGATGTAAATATTGAGGACCATCACAATAGGGTTGCAATTCTTCCTTTTGCTTATATAAAGGATGAAAGTAAAGGCTCTGAAGTATTATCTAATAGAATTCAGCAGGAGGCTTTTTCAGTATTTAACAAACATAATGTTGAACTGAAATACCAATACCCAAGAACAACCAATGCATTGTTGATAAAAGCAGGTGTAACCAATAATAATATTGATGGTTTTACTATGGGAGAGATATGTCATGTACTAGGTGTGGAATATGTTATTCAGGGAACGGTTTCGGTCGAAAAAACACAGCAGAATACTTTTAGTAGTTCAAATGCCACGATTACCTCAAAGCGTGATAAGAAAGCACATGTAGATAAAAAAGGAAATTTAATAGGTAATATTTTTAATGATAATAAGATTAAGACTTCAAGTAGTTCCAGTTCAACAACGGTTCAAAATTACTCAACGTCTATGATAATGAATATTTATAATGATAGAGGTAGTAATATTTTTAGTCAGGATCATACAGCATTTTGGAACACACAGGATGCCTATAAAATCACATTAAAGTATTTAGCCAAACGGACACCATTTTATAAGAAATGAGTTGTCAGAACATTTTATAAAAAAGGGAGAACTATTTGGTTCTCCCTTTCGATACACAGAAATATCTGGACTTATCTATTCATGTTTTTTATTTCTTCAGTAAAGGTATCGAGCGTAGCGCCCTCACTCACCAAGGTCAATGCCTTATCTATAACATATTTTACATTGGATGTTGTAAAACCAAGTCCTACAGCTATTTTTGTAAGTAAAATTTCTTCATGATCACCTTTAATGTGGTCTACGTATACCATACGAGCTAGATCATAAAGACGCTCTAAACGCACATCGTATGAATGTGGTGGATTAATTGGGTGGGATTTGTAATCTTTTAGAATTTGTTTATAATCCCCCTCACTAATATTTAAATTGTGAGCTAACCTGTCTAAAAAGGCTTTTTCCTCTTCAGAGATTACACCATCATCCATGGCGACACGAACGATAGCAGCAAAATGGTCTTCGTTACGCTTTTTAAATCCACTGTCAAATAAATCTGAAATCGACATATATTGTTGTTTTAATGCTGCAAACCTACATTTTTTTTTGTACAAAATAAAATGAAAGTAGGATAAATTAGACCTTCTTTTTTGCTTTTGATTTAGCACTAAAAGATACTAAAAAATCAAATAGCATTGCATGATAAATGCAATAAATTCAAACGGCTATAATTTATAATTCTTGGTTATATTTGCACGTAAATATATGAGGTGTAAAAGCCAAGGACTTACAAATTTAAATAGTTGAGTAAAACCATTCTCTCCCAGACTTATGCACAGCTTTTGCAAACGCAAAAACTGGAGGCAGCTATTGCCAATTCTAGAAGTAAAGTACATGTTAAAGGCCTCGTTGGGTCGTCTTTTTCTTTTGTTATTTCAAATGTTTTCAAAACGTCCAATACACCCTTTTTAATTGTTTTTAATGATAAAGAAGAAGCGGCTTTTTATCTCAACGATTTGGAGCGATTGTGTAACGATAAGGATGTTTTGTTTTATCCAGGTAGTTACCGGAGACCCTATCAAATAGAGGAAACAGATAATGCCAATGTTTTGTTACGGGCCGAGGTTTTAAACCGTATTAATTCACGTAAAAAGCCGGCTATTATTGTCACGTACCCCGATGCGCTTTTTGAGCAAGTAGTTACTAGAAAAGAATTGGAGCGAAACACATTAAAAGTTGGTGTTGGGGATAACTTGTCTATTGATTTTGTTAACGAAGTATTATTTGAGTATAAATTCAAACGGGTCGATTTTGTGACAGAACCGGGTGATTTCTCTGTCCGCGGTGGTATTGTAGATGTGTTTTCCTTTTCGAACGATGAACCTTACCGAATTGAGTTTTTTGGAGATGAGGTGGATAGTATTAGAACTTTTGATGTTGAGACACAGTTGTCTGTAGAGCAGATAAAAAAGATTAACATCATTCCCAATGTTGCGAACAAACTTTTAGAAGAGCGCCGACAAAGTTTTTTAGATTATATCGCTGCTAAAACAGTAATATGTCTTAAAAACGCTGAGTTGCTTTTTTCAAGGATAGATGATTTTTATGCTAAAGCCGAAGCGACTTTTAAAACCTTGTCGCCCGATATTAAGCATGCCGAGCCTAACGAATTGTTCTGTAATTCGGAGTTGCTTAAAAAGCAATTGCTGGATTTTTCGATTATGGAGTTTGGTAGCTCCGCTGTCATGTCGTCCGTAGGTGAGGCATCTTATGACATTGCATTCAACACAACACCACAACCAGCCTTTAATAAACAATTCAATTTATTAATTGAAGATTTAAATACAAAGTTTAATGCTGGGTATGATAACTATATAGCCTGTGTTAGTGAACAACAAGCCAAAAGGTTTCACGATATTTTTGAAGATGTAGAAGAAGACGTGCATTACAAAACCCTTGTATTGTCATTACACCAAGGGTTTGTCGATAACGATGCCAAGATAGTTTGTTATACGGATCATGAAATTTTTGAAAGGTATCATAAATTTCATATTAAGAATGGCTATGCCAAAAAACAGGCCATTACATTAAAAGAGCTTACAAACTTAGATATTGGCGATTATGTAACGCATATCGATCATGGCATCGGCAGGTTTGGAGGTCTTCAAAAAATAGATGTCGAAGGCAAAAAGCAAGAGGCTATAAAGTTAGTATACGGAGAGCGTGATGTATTGTATTTAAGCATACATTCACTACATAAAATAACCAAGTTTAACGGTAAGGATGGTAAGCCGCCAAAAGTATATAAGCTAGGAAGCAATGCTTGGAAAACATTAAAGCAAAAAACAAAGGCACGCGTAAAACATGTCGCTTTTAATCTCATAAAATTATACGCTAAGCGAAAGACCCAAAAAGGATACCAGTACAACCCCGATAGTTACATGCAATTGGAGTTGGAATCGTCGTTTATTTATGAAGATACACCCGATCAAAGTACTGCTACAGCAGATATTAAAGTCGATATGGAAAGCGAACGCCCTATGGATCGCTTGGTATGTGGTGATGTAGGGTTTGGTAAAACTGAGGTCGCTATTCGTGCGGCCTTTAAAGCTGTTGATAATGGAAAGCAAGTGGCAGTGTTAGTGCCAACCACAATTTTAGCTTACCAACATTATAGGACATTTTCTGCACGTTTAAAGGATTTTCCTGTTACAGTAGAATATGTTAATCGTTTTAGAACGGCCAAAGAAAAACGGGAAACGTTAGAAAATTTGGAAAAGGGTAATGTAGATATCATTATTGGCACCCATCAACTTGTTAATAAGAATGTTAAGTTTAAAGATTTAGGACTGCTTATTGTAGACGAAGAGCAGAAATTTGGAGTAGCGGTAAAGGAGAAGTTGAAGACCTTAAAGGACAATGTAGATGTGTTGACCTTAACGGCAACGCCAATTCCTAGAACACTTCAGTTTAGTTTGATGGCTGCAAGAGATTTGTCGGTAATCACAACACCACCACCAAACCGATACCCTATTGAAAGTCATGTTATTCGTTTTAACGAAGAAACCATTCGCGATGCCGTGAGTTACGAAATAGAGCGTGGCGGTCAGATATTCTTTATCCATAACCGTATTGAGAATATCAAGGAAGTTGCAGGGATGATTCAGCGGTTGGTTCCCGATGCTAAAATTGGTATTGGTCATGGCCAGATGGAAGGAAAAAAATTAGAACAGCTTATGTTGGCTTTTATGGATGGTGCTTTCGATGTGTTGGTAAGTACCACAATTGTGGAGAGTGGGCTTGATGTTCCTAACGCAAATACCATTTTTATTAATAATGCCAATAACTTCGGACTTAGTGACCTGCATCAAATGCGCGGACGCGTAGGGCGTAGTAATAAAAAGGCGTTTTGCTATTTTATAACACCAGAATATTCGGCAATGACCGACGAAGCCCGTAAGCGTATGACTGCTTTGGAACAATTTACAGAGCTTGGTAGTGGTTTTAATATCGCAATGAAGGACTTGGAAATACGTGGAGCTGGAGACTTGTTAGGAGGTGAGCAAAGCGGGTTTATCAATGAAATAGGGTTCGATACGTATCAAAAAATATTAAATGAAGCTATTGACGAGCTTAAAGAAAATGAGTTTAAGGATCTGTATCAAGAAGCCGATGAAGACAAGGTTTATGTGAAAGACATAACCATCGATTCGGATTTTGAATTATTGTTCCCAGACGATTACGTAAATAATATTGCTGAACGATTAAACCTCTATACGCAGCTTAATAACTTAAAAAATGAAGACGAATTACAAGCGTTTCAAGTTGAACTTAAAGACCGATTTGGGGAATTGCCGATTCAGGTATTGGATTTGCTAGATAGTGTTCGCATTAAGTGGTTGGGAACTAAAATAGGTTTTGAAAAAATTCTAATGAAACACGGTAAGTTTGTGGGATATTTTATAAACGATCAGCAAAGTAGCTTTTATCAAAGTAAAAATTTCTCAAAAGTGCTGCAGTTTGTGCAATCCAATCCAAAGGCCTGTAAAATGAAAGAGAAGCAGACTCGCAAAGGTTTGCGTTTATTGCTTACTTTTGAGGGTGTTAAATCGGTAAAACAAGCATTAAATACATTAAAACCTATTGTGGCTTAATTATTGTCCGCATAGTTATAAATATAAAGTATGTTAAAATCTACTGCAATTTTAGCGTTATTACTACCAAGTATTCTTTTAGGGCAATATACTATAAAGGGGGTGTTTTCTCCAGCCGAAGAATACAAAGTAGCCTTGTTGTACAAGGTAACGCCACAAGTCTCTAATTATGTTGCTAATGCCAAAGTAGGACCCGATGGGAGTTTTGAGTTTAAAATGGATTCTACGGCTATAAAAGGCATATATAGGGTGGTCTACGCCATTCCGCAGGAAGAGTACAATTTTGATGTGATTTATAATGGTAAGGAAAACATTGCACTTACTTTTAATTCGGAAATAGGGGTAAAATTCCAATCCTCTGTTGAAAATAAATCATTGGCGTCTTATACCAATAGTATGTCCATGATTACGCACAGTATAGGTAAGTTTTATAGGGAACAAAGTAAAGACACACTCGCTCTAATATCTATTTTTAAAACGCAAAGAGAAACGCAAGGGCACTATGAAGCAGTTACAAAAGGAATGATCGCCTGGCATTTTATAAAGGCCAATACGCCCTATATCCCAAACGCATATGAAGATGTAGCAACCTATACTGATAATTTGAAGACGCATTATTTTGATCATGTAGATTTTAATAATGAGGTACTCCAAAGCTCTAGTTTTTTAATAGAACGTATGTTAAATTATGTGTTTGGAATGTCGACTGAAGGGCTTGATGAAACAGCGAATTATATAAGCAATATAGATGTTTTTTGTAAAGTTATAGAACAAACAGATCCAGAGATTAAAAGAAGTTTATTGGTTGAATTATGGCAGCAAATGGTCGATTTGAATGAAGAATCGGTTGCCAACTATATTGCAGAAACCTACTTAATGGATTTGGCGGTTTTATTAAACGATCAAGAATTATTGCATGCATTACTATTGTATAAGGATATTTCGATAGGGAGTACAGCGCCCGATTTTTCTTTTGAAGTGGAGGATGGTAAAAACAAAAAGACTACAAAAAAATTGAGTGAATTAACGGGGGCAGAAAATTACGTATTGGTATTTTGGAGTAGTACGTGCTCGCACTGTTTGGATCAAGTACCGCAATTGGAGGCGTATGTAAAAAACAGAGAACCAGATACTGTAAAAGTGATTGCGGTTGCTTTGGAAGAAGAACCTAATGAATGGGCTTCAGTTATTAAAAATTATCCAGATTTTATCCATGTTTATGGCTCTGGTAAATGGGAAAATCCTATTGGTAATAGTTATAATGTTACAGCCACTCCAACCTATTTCATTTTAAATGATAGCAAGGTCATTATAGCAAAACCCGAAGATTTTGAAGCTTTAAAGGAATTTTTTGAAGCAGATTAGGTTTTGTTATTGTTTTGGATAGGAATAATAGTTAAAAATGGTAGAAAGCATTTTCTAGATGCTCGATAGTAAAACCGTTTCCGTTCTTTATAATAGCAATAATGTCAAACCGAACATCTACGTTTAAATTGTTCTTAATTACATAGGCATCCACAGCTTTAACAAGTCGTTGGATTTGTTTGGGTTTTACAAAATCTTGTGGATTACCGAAATCGATAGTTGATCGTGTTTTAACTTCAACAATGGCTAGTATTTCGTTAATTTGAGCAATGATATCGACCTCGGCTTTGTCAAATCGGTAGTTCCGTTCCTTAATAGCATAGCCTTTTTTCAATAAGAAATCTTCCGCCAGTTGTTCGCCTTTTTTACCAAGTTCGTTATGTTGTGCCATGAAAGCCTTTTGTGTTTCATTCCAAAGTAGACCAAAGGCTAACTGAAGAATCTATTATTAAATGAACGTGAATAATGGATAAGGAATTTATTTGTTTTCGATACACCAAATCACAGATTTGGCACTCAAACTGACATAAATTCCCACTAAAAGTACTTTTCGATACTGAATTTTTCCAGAATTTCAATCGAAGATACGTTAGGATTCGTAACCATTATTCACGTTAAATGACGTTTTAATATTTGGTAAGGTCAATATAATAAAAATCGTGGTATTTTTGCTACAAATACGATTCGTTTTGAATGTTATTACCCCCTAAACAAAAAGAAGTCGTCTTTCATGCCTTCTATTTGTGAGTCTTCGTTGGTAATAATGTAGTCGATTGCCTGAGTAGTAAAATCGTTGCCCTTTTCTGTAAGTGAAACAATTTTGTTTTCAATACGAATCATATTGTTTTTAAGCGCTAAATCCAAAACCGTCTTTGAGCGCACTTTTTGCCAGTTAATATGCTCGTTAAGATGATTAACATGGCGTTCGGTTTCATCGGTATGATTTTTTAAATGCAACAAAAATGTAAGTAATGATACTTCAGTGCGTTGTTGTTTTTCCCGGTATAGAATAGCTATGATGCCTTTATTGGGGGCAAATAAGTAGATTGTTAAAAAAAGGATCCCCAAAACAGATGTGATAGATCCAGCAATGGAAGCGTCTAGCCAATGGGCGAGCCAATATCCTGAAACAGCACTGATTACACCAAAGCAAATAGCGTAAGCTAACATGCGTTTTAAATTGTTGGTTATTAGGTAGGCACTCGCTGCGGGAGCGATCATTAATGCTACAACCAATATGGCGCCTACGGCGTCAAAAGCACCAACCGTTGTAACAGAAGAAACCGTCATCAAGCCGTAATGGATTACCATAGGGGAAAATCCCAGAGCCGATGCCAGACCGGCATCGAAGGTGCTTACTTTAAGTTCTTTAAAGAAAGCTATTAAAAGTGTGATTGTAATAAGTAGAATGGTTCCAATAATCCACAACGATTTTGGACCGAGGTCAACTCCTGAAACAAGGAGCCTGTCGAAAGGAGCAAAGGCAAGTTCTCCAAGTAAAACCGCATCGACGTCTAGATGAATATCGTTGGCGTTCTTTGCAATTAATATCACGCCAATACTAAATAGTGCAGGGAATACTAAACCTATAGCGGTGTCTTCTTTTACTAACCCCGTTTTTTGTATGTATTCTACAAGCACTACTGTAATAATTCCAGTAAGTGCAGCTAAAAGAATAAGTACGGGCGAATTTAGATCTTGCGTAATGAAAAAGCCAATAACAATACCGGGTAAGATGGAGTGGCTAATAGCGTCACTTATCATGGCCATTTTACGAAGTACCAAAAAGGTTCCGGGAATGGCACAGGCTATGGCAACCAAACTAGCAATCAGCTGTATTTCCAATTGGGCGCTACTCATTATTTTCGGATTGTTGGTTGTATAAATTAGCTGCTGTTTTATAGCCTTCGTTAGTTAGGCTCCAATTACCGCTTTCCAGTTTTACATATCGTTTGTCTACTAACTTTTGAAGTGTTCCCTTTGTGTAGCCCTGAAAGTTATTTAAAATCTTTATCGTGTGTGGGTGTGAAATGTCTTCATGCGTTTTGGCGATATGGTACATAAATGCCAAGGTTTTATGTAGTTTTAAATCGCGACGGTTTTTAATAAACCGTATTTGTTTAAAGAGCAGGCCTCTTCCTGGTGAAAACACAAAGGAAATCAGTACAAAAATACCAGCAACGATAACAATAACTGGGCCTGTGGACAGGTTATTTTGGCTAGCGCTAATAGCGGTTCCAAACACACCCGAAAAGGCACCAAATATAGCGGCCAGGAATACCATCATACTTAGACTGTTGGTCCATTGCCGAGCAGCAGCGGCAGGAGCTAATAACATGGCACTCATAAGTACAACCCCAACAGTTTGCAATCCTAAAACAATAGCCAATACAATAAACGTTGTAATTAAAATGTCTATAAACTTCGTATTAAATCCTAGTGTTTTTGTGTAATCTGCATCAAACAAAAGAATCTTGAACTCTTTCCAGAAAAGCAACAATACCAAAAGACAAATGCCTGTAACTATGCTCATGAGCCAAACATCGCTTTCAACAAGTGTTGCCGCTTGTCCGAATAAATATTTGTCCAATCCAGCCTGATTTGCGTTAGGCTGCTTTTGAATATATGTTAATAGTAACATACCAAATCCAAAAAACAGGGAAAGGATAAGCCCCAAGGCGGTATCGGATTTTAAATGGGTTTTACTAATAATGCCCTGAATCCAAAAGGTGCCAACAAGTCCACTAATTAAAGCCCCCAGTAATAGGGTGTTGGTGTCTTTGGCTCCAGTAATTAAGAAGGCAATAGCAATGCCCGGTAGCGCAGCATGTGAAATGGCATCGCCCAAAAGACTCTGTTTTCGCAATACGGCAAAACTCCCTAGCATACCACAAACCGCACCTAAAATAGCCGTTCCGAGCGTGATGGTTCTAAGCGTGTAGTCTGTAAAGACGAGTTGTATGTATTCTAAAAAATCTATAGTAATTAATACTTAGGGTTAGATCGATATAATTTAAAACTTTTAAGGTTTTCGAATTTAAACTCTGGTTCATCCATAATTCATTTTTCAACTAAACAACTAGTCGCTAACTACTACTTTATAGTTAATACCATAAGTTTTTGTTAGGTTATCGTCGTTAAAAATATCCTTAACCGGTCCAGTAGCTATCTTTTTCACATTTAAAAAGGTTACCCAATCAAAATATTCTGGAACTGTTTGAAGGTCGTGGTGTACAACAATTACTGTTTTTCCTGCTTTACGAAGCTCTTTTAAAATATTGATAATGGCTATTTCTGTTGTGGCGTCAACACCTTGAAACGGTTCGTCCATAAAATATATAGAGGCATTTTGTACCAGTGCCCTTGCTAAAAAAATACGCTGTTGCTGTCCGCCGGATAACTGACTTATTTGTCTGTTTTTAAACGACAGCATGCCTACTTTTTCAAGAGCTTCTAAGGCTGCTTTTTTTTCTTTTTGTCCAGGGCGTTTAATCCAGCCCAGGCTACCGTAGGTGCCCATCATAACCACATCGAGGGCGGTGGTTGGGAAATCCCAGTCTACACTGCCTTTCTGTGGTACGTAAGCAACTAGAGAGCGTTGCTTGTCGTAAGGCTTTCCATAAATAGCAACACTTCCGGCTATGGGTTTTAAAATCCCTAGAATAGACTTGATAAGTGTGGATTTACCTGCGCCATTAGGCCCAACAATAGCCATAAGAACACCTTCAGGGATTTCTAAGTCAATGTCCCAAAGCACAGGTTTGTAATTATAAGCGACGGTTAAATCGTCTACTTGGACAGCTATTTTGTTTTTCATTTTGTCATATACGATTTACCTCTAGTTGTTATGACTGTTTTTATTTTAGCGCATTTACAATAGTGTTTACATTGTATTTAAACATGCCAATATAAGTTCCTTCAACTGTTCCAGCACTTCCTAAAGCATCAGAATATAAAGTGCCGCCAATTTCTACATGGTGGTTTTTTGAATTTACGGCAGCTTTTAGTGCTTCGATGGTTCTCTTAGGAACAGAACTTTCTACAAAAATAGCTTTTACTTTGTTTTCAATAATAAAAGCAGCAAGTTTTTGAACATCCTGAACGCCTGCTTCTGTAGCTGTTGAGATGCCTTGTAGGCCAACAACATTGAAACCGTATGCTTTTCCAAAATAATTGAAGGCATCATGTGCCGTTACTAAAATACGCTTTTCTTTAGGAAGCTGTTCTATAATGGTGTTTATTTCAGACTCTAGTGTAGTGAGTTTTTCGATGTAGTTTTTACCATTGGTTTCAAAAGCTTGCTTGTATTCTGGTTTAGCTTCAGAGAGTATTTTGACTACATAAGAGGTAATGGTCTTCCAATAACTAATATCGAACCAAATGTGAGGGTCGAAATTACCTTGAAAGGATTCCGAACCTATAAGTGTGTCAGAATCTAAGGCATCAGAAAGGGCGACGGTTTTTTTATTTTGATGTGCCATTTTTTCAAAAACTTCTACAAGTTTTCCTTCTAGGTGCAAACCGCCATAAAAGATAATATCTGCATTGGCTAATTTTGTTACATCGCCTTCGCTCGCTTTGTATAAATGGGGGTCAACGCCACTACCCATTAAGCCCTGTACGTTAATGAGATTACCGCCTATGTTAGTCAGCAAATCGGTTATCATTGTAGTGGTTGTAACGATATTAAGTTTTTGATTACTTTTTTTTTCGTTTTTACATCCAAACACAACAGGTATTATAAGTAAAAAGAATAGCTTTTTCACGCGGTTAAAATTTTTGCGAAGTTAATAATAAAAGTAGTAAGCACATTAAAATCATTTAAGCGTGTAGCGCAATCCCAAAAATAAGCGTCTACCTTGGTTTGGTCCATAAACATACGATGGATCGAAAGTTAGGGCGTATGGGTTGTCCTGTGTTGCAACTACATTTCCGCTATTGTCAAATTGAACATTTTCATCAAAAGGATCATGAGCTCTTGCAATTATAAATGGGTTTCCTCTGTTGGGAGTCCAATTGAGTAAGTTTTTTACACCGGCATAGAGTTCAAAATTGTTTATACCATCGTAGGTAAATTGTATATTTTGAATGCTCCAATAAGGTGAGTGCGCTAGTCTGGGGTCTAAGTCGCCTAAGAGGGGAAGGCGCATGGGGCCGTATAGATTTCCGGTATAGTCTATGGTCAAATTGTAGGTGTAATTTTTGTACGAAGCAGCCCAGGTGCCTGTAAAACTTTCTGTTAACATTTGACGTTCGGTAATGTTTTGTTCGGTTTTCGATACGTCTTGAACGGTTGCTCCAACAAGTAGTTTAATGCCATTTGCAAACATAGCGTCTAAATTTAGGCTAAGACCTTTGCTTATGGCTTTTCCGTCTAGATTGTCATATATAATCTGGTTAGGGTTGGTGTCGTAATCGGGTAATATTAAATTAGTAAAATGTGTATACCATGCCGAAGCATCTAAACCAATAATAAAGCCGTTTTTGGTGAAAATTTTTGTTAGGTAGTTAAGGTTGACGTTGTAGGAGCGCTCAGGTTTAAGAGCTTCTGCTATAATAACATCTCTGGCGCCTGTAAGGGCAGCGTGTTCCTCTGTAAATAAATTTACGACCCTAAATCCTGTTCCGGCATTCAGCCTAAAGATGTCATTTTCGGTGGGTTTAAATTTGTACGCTAGTCTTGGTGTGAAAATATTACCATGTCTTTTGTCGTAGTCATAACGAGCGCCTAGTAAAAGCTTGTGTTTTTTGTTAAATGCAATTTCATCTTGTACAAAAAATGAAGGAATAACAATGGCATCTGCTTTTTCAGTTGCAGGCGTGTTGTCATTATAAAAGTTATAGCGTGTTGCTATACCAAATAGCATATCATGGTTTTTCATGGGTTTGTCCCATGTTAATTGACCAAAGCCGATACGCTGTTCTGCTAAATAAGGTGTATTCCCGTATACCGAGTTTTGGTCGTGATCGGTATAGGAAAATTGAAATAACATTTTCTCTGATATGGGTAATTGGTATTTGCCAAGAAGTTCAAATCGCGTTGTATAAATACTTTCGCCATACACTTCATCGCCTCCCCTATATGTAGGATCCCATTGCATTTCGCCTCCCCATCGGTCTTCATAAAAAAAGCGGCCAGCTAAAGAGAATAGCCTGTTAGCTTTACGCTTAAAATCCCATTTTTGAAAAACAGAAACACGATTTTGAAGTGTTAAATCTGTAAAGTTATCGTTGTTATTGTCTATTGGATTGTTATAATTAAAGTAATTAACTCCAAACAACAAATTGGTTTTGCTTCCAACTTGCGCTTTAAAACCAACGTCTGCATTGTATTCGCCCCAGGCAGTTGTATAAGTATCTGCAAATACCAAAGGCGCGTTTTCAGGTAGTTTGGTAATAATGTTTATAAGCCCTCCTACAGCTTCGCTTCCATAAAGGGAAGAGGCTGGGCCTTTAACTATTTCTATTTGCTCGATAAGTGAGTTGGGAATACCAGATAGCCCATAAACGGTCGATAACCCACTTACAATAGGCATACCGTCAATTAATACCAATGTGTATGGACCTTCAAGGCCGTTAATGTGAATGTCACCTGTATTACAAACATTGCAGTTAATTTGTGGTCTAACCCCGTTAACATTCTGTAATGCTTCAAAAATATTGGGCGTTGGGTTTTTCTTTAAAAATGCGGGGGTATAAACCTCTACTGGAACAGGGCTTTCCAACCGGGAAACTGCTTTTAAAGTACCAGTGACAACAACCTCATCTAATAGTTCCGATTCGTATAAATTAAAGTTTAGCGTTGTGTTGTTATTGGCTATTAAAACGTCTTTGCTTTGGTTTTTATAACCGGTAAAAGATGCGACAACAGTGTATTGTCCTGCTTCGATAGACGTTATTTTATAATAGCCATCTTCATCGGTAGTGGTTCCCTTTGTAGTCCCTTTTAGGTAAACATTTACATAGGGTAAGGGTTCGCCTTCAGAAAAGACCTTTCCTGAAATTTCTTGAGCATTTACCTGAAATAATGACAGGGTTAAAAAAAGTGTTAAGTATTTCATGTATTTATTTTTTTGCAAATATAAATATAAATTTAGATTAATCTAAAAATTTATTTAAATTAATAATTAAAGTATATTTGTGGTTTAATTATTTTGGTGCTATGATTACATTAACTGAAGAAAATTATATAAAGGCTATCTATCAATTAGGTAAATATGGAACGGTAAACGCGAGTACTAATAGTATTGCCGATGCTTTGGAGACAAAAGCGTCATCGGTTACTGATATGATTAAGAAATTGGCTGATAAAGGTTATGTTAATTACAAGCCTTACCAAGGTGTTAAGTTAACCCAAAAAGGAAAAAAAATAGCGGCAGATGTAGTTAGGAAGCATAGGCTTTGGGAGGTGTTTTTAGTAGAAAAACTAAATTTTTCGTGGGATGAAGTCCATGATATAGCCGAGCAATTAGAGCATATAAAATCCGAAAAGCTAATTAATGAATTAGATAAATTGCTTGATTATCCAACACACGACCCTCATGGGGATCCTATTCCGGACAAATCGGGGGATATAAAAAAGACCGATAAAACATTGTTGTTTAATTTGGATGAAAACGCAAAGGGTATTTGTGTTGGTGTAAAAGACACTTCGTCGGCATTTTTAAAATATTTAGATAAGTATAATATTGCATTAGGTTCTAAAATTACTGTATTGTCTAAGGAAGCCTTTGATGATTCAATGGTAATACAAATAGGAGAAACTACCATTAATATTTCTCAAGTTGTTGCCAATAACTTATTTATTAAGGAGCAGTAATTGAAGGCCATTAATGACAACCACAGCCATCGTTACCACCGCATGATTTTTTAGGAGCAGGTTTTTTCCAAAAGAATTTTTTAACCAAAAAGACGATAGCCAAGGTTAAGGCTGTAAAGACGAGTATGTTTTGAATGATCGTGTTCATCGTTTTTTTTGTCGCAAATAAGTATAAATCCTTAATTATAGAGGGGTGCTATTTATTTTAAAATTTGAAATGCAATTAGTGCAATTATATAAGCAAAGCTACTCATAATCCCTAACTGTAACAAAGGCCATTTCCAACTGTTGGTTTCGCGTTTCACTATGGCTAATGTACTCATACATTGCATGGCGAATGCATAGAATAATAAAAGTGAAATGCCGGAGGCAAACGTGAAAAGAGGGCCTCCCAAAATAGGGTTAACTTCGGCGGCCATTCTGTTTTTTATGGTGGCTTCGTCATCACTTCCAACACTATAAATGGTTGCTAGTGTTCCTACAAAAACTTCACGAGCTGCAAAAGAGCTTACAATGGCAATACCTATTTTCCAATCGTAGCCTAAAGGTCTAATGGCAGGTTCTATACTGCGCCCTGTTAGGCCTATAAAAGAATGTTCTAGTTTGTGGGATGCTATTTTTTGTTGTAGCTCGTCATCAGTTATATTTTGTGAAGCGTATTCTGTTTTAATAATATTTTCGGCATTGTTAAAGTTGTCTCCTGGACCGTAAGAGGCCAAAAACCAAAGTATAATTGAGATGGCAAGAATGATCTTTCCTGCGCCATATACAAACGATTTTGTTTTTTCAACAACTGTTAATGCAACATTTTTTAAAAGAGGTAGTTTGTAGTTGGGCATCTCTACAACAAAGAACGTTCTACTTTTAATTTTAAGAATCTTGTTGAGCAGGTAGGCTGAAAACACAGCAGCGCCAAAACCAATAAGGTATAAAAGCATTAACGTAAGTGCTTGGTAGCCCAGGCCAAAAAAGCGCCCATCGGGGATAACCAAAGAAATAATAATAAGGTAAACAGGTAAGCGTGCAGAGCAGGTTGTAAACGGAGTAACCAAAATGGTAATTAGGCGTTCCTTCCAACTTTCTATATTACGTGTGGCCATAATAGCTGGAATAGCACAGGCAGTTCCTGAAATAAGGGGTACGACGCTTTTTCCACTTAGCCCAAAACGGCGCATGACCCGATCCATTAAAAAAACAACACGACTCATATAGCCGCTCTCTTCAAGAACGGATATAAATAAGAATAGAAAGGCTATTTGCGGTATAAAGATAACAATACCGCCAAGGCCAGGTATAATTCCTTCTGCCAGTAAATTGGTAAATGCACCATTGGGTAATTGGCTTTTAGCCCATTCGCTAAGGGATGCAAAAGCAGTATCGATAAAATCCATTGGGACGCTGGACCAATCATAAATAGCTTGAAAAATGGTTAATAAAATAACAAAGAAAATAAGGTAGCCCCATACTTTATGGGTTAAAACGCGATCTAGTTTGGTGCGCAAGTCTTTAGCTTGCGAAGCATCAATGGTCTGTCCCTGTTTAAGAACATTGTTAATAAACTGATAGCGCTTAATTGTTTCTTTTTGTTGCAAGCGTTTTAGGTCGGTTTTGGACTTTGTTTTGAAATTGGCAACAGCTTCAATTTCATTTCTATCCGTTTTGCCAAAATTCACATCTTGGGTAATTACTAGCCAAAGCTTATAGAGTAGCTGGTTGGGAAAGGCTTTACGTAAGCTGTCAAAATAGGCTTTGTCTATTTCGGAGGCATGTAAACAAGGAGTTACAGGTAAATCTTTATAATGAGAGATTAAATTTTTTAAGTCTTCGATCCCTAGCTTTTTCCGTGTACTTATTAAGGCTATTTTGGTTTTTAGGTGTTTTTCTAGATAGTCAATATCGAGCGATATGCCCTTGTAATGCATTCTGTCGGCCATATTAATGACCAAAAGCGTTGGGATTTCTAAATCTTTTATTTGTGTAAATAATAGTAAGTTGCGTTTTAGGTTTTCAACATCACTAACAACCACTGCTATGTCTGGAAAATCTTTATCGGTTTTATTTAAAAGCAGTTCAATCACCACATTTTCATCGAGCGACGAAGCGTTTAAACTGTAAGTCCCTGGTAAATCTATAATGTGTGCCTTTACGCCTCTTGGTAGTTTGCAAACACCTTCTTTTTTTTCTACTGTAATTCCCGGATAATTGCCAACTTTTTGATTTAAGCCTGTTAATGCATTAAAAACAGAGGTTTTTCCGGTATTCGGATTTCCAATTAAGGCAACGTTTATTTGTTTACTCATGCACTACTTTTTCTATTAAAATATGAATAGCGGTCTCTTTTCGAATGGCTAAATGACTACCATTAATATTTAAATACATAGGGTCTTGAAAAGGCGCCAATTGAACGAGCTCAACCACATTGCCCGGTAAACATCCCATTTCTAAAAGTTTTAATGGAATGTGATTAGACGAAACATCTGTAATGATTGCCTGTTCTCCGCGTTTAAGGTGTGCTAATGTGTATTGCAAGCTTATTTAGATTGATTTTAAAGAAGCAAAAGTAATGTAAAAGTTTAAAAGTTTAAAAGTTTATGCTTTAAAGTTTGTTGTTAAATCGGTAAAAATTTAGAAAAGTTGAAGCGCTTTGTTTTTTTGACCGAAATTACCACTAGCATTCTAAATTATTGAGACAAGACAATTGTACTACCAAAGTAAAAAGATAACGCATTGAAATTATTTGGTCTGGATTCTTTTGTCTAAAAGCGGAGCGATCTCTAGTCAATCTTTCGAACGACTATGAGAAGTTGTGTAATAAAAGGCTATTTTTCTTTTTTCAATATATAAATATCATCGAGCAGACGATCAATATCTTCAGACTTGGTACCGTCATAAAAACCACGAATCTGACGTTTTTTGTCAATGAGCATAAAATTTTCTGTATGGATCATATCATAAGCATCACCATTGCCTTGATCTTTTACTGCTAAATAAGATTTCCTGGCCAATTCATAAATTTGTCTTTTATCACCTGTAACCAAGTGCCATTTAGAGTCGTTAACACCTTTTTGTACAGCATACTTTTTCAATTGAGCAACATTATCGATTTCTGGCGTTACACTATGCGATAGTAGCATGACTTCTGGATCGTCCTTAAGTGCATTTTGAATTTGTACCATGTGATCTGTCATAATCGGACAAATGGTTTGGCAGGTGGTGAAAAAGAAATCGGCTACGTAAATTTTGTCTTTGTAAGTTTCTTGGTTTACGGTTTTTCCATTTTGATCCGTTAGAGAGAAATCAGCTATTTTATGGTATTTCTTTTTATGTTGAATGGTGCTGTCTACTAGTTCGGTGCTCACCATAGCCGGTTGGTAAATAGGTAAAGGTTGGTAGACATTTAAAGTGTTATATATAAGGGTTACAATGATAACGGATATAATAACAAAGACAATAGCAAAATTTTTGTATGCTTTAAAAAATGATAGCATAAGTGTTTGTAAAAATTAAATTCATGCAAAAATACAATGAAAATTGATCACCTGCGGTTTTGTTGAAGTTTAAATTCCTGTTAAAATGCACGTATTGTCTTTTTTAAAGTTGGTTTAAAAGCTTACTTTTGTGCGATTATAAAAATCTGATTGAAGCTATATGGAGTTTGTTATTAAAATATCTCAATTTTTATTGAGTTTATCATTGTTAATTATTTTACACGAATTAGGGCATTTTATTCCAGCAAAAGCATTTAAAACCCGTGTAGAAAAATTTTACTTATTCTTTGATGTTAAATTTTCACTTTTTAAGAAAAAAATAGGAGAAACAGTTTATGGAATTGGTTGGTTGCCATTAGGCGGGTATGTAAAAATATCTGGGATGATCGATGAGAGCATGGATACCGAACAAATGTCGCAACCTGCACAGCCTTGGGAATTTCGCTCAAAACCAGCTTGGCAGCGTTTAATTATTATGTTAGGAGGCGTTACGGTAAATTTCTTGTTGGCAATTTTAATTTATATAGGTATGAGTTACTTTTATGGTGACAAATACTTGCCTAATGAGAACATAAAGGATGGCCTTGCAATAGAGAGCACGGTAGCCAATAAAGCAGGTTTGCTAACGGGAGATAAGATTTTAGCAGTTGATGGTGATAAGATTGAAACTTATTCTCAAATTTCAGAAAAAGTACTTTTTGGAAAAGAAATTACCATAGAACGCAATGGGGAGCAGTCGATAGTAACGTTGCCTGAAGATTTTTTAGCCCAATTAATCGATTCTAAAGAAAAAAGATTTATTAATCTACGAGAGCCTTTTGTTGTTTTTCAAGTTCCGGATACTTCGTTTAATAAAGGCAGTAATCTTGTTAAAGGCGATATAATAACGAGAATAAATGATAAAGAAACCAGGTATGCCGATCAGGTAAAAGAGGCTTTGGAATTATTCAAAGGGAATGAAGTTGACGCCGAAGTGTTAAGGGATGGTGAGACCTTTAATACCTCTTTAAAAATCAATGAAGAAGGAATGTTAGGGATGATTTACGCTACGAATATTACTTCAGAGACATTAGAAGCCTTAAACTATTATAAATACGAAACGAAATCTTATGGGTTTTTTGAATCCTTTCCTGTTGGGTTAACCAAGGCTAAAGATAGAATGGTCTCTTACTGGGATCAATTAGGAGCTATTTTTACACCGAGTACAGGAGCTTATAAAGGTGTTGGTGGATTTAAAGCGATTTATGATATATTTCCTAATGTTTGGAGTTGGCAGGTATTTTGGAGTATTACTGCGTTTTTATCTATTATGTTAGGGGTTTTAAATTTATTGCCTATACCAGCACTTGATGGTGGACATGTTATGTTTTTACTGTATGAAATGGTTTCTGGAAGAAAGCCGGGAGACAAGTTTATGGAGTATGCGCAAATGGTTGGCTTTTTCATTTTAATAGCACTTGTTTTATTTGCCAATGGAAACGATATTTTTAAAGCGATCTTTGATTAAAAAAAGATTGAAAATATTTGGAATGATATAAAAATAATATATATATTTGCGCTCGCAAAAGTGAAGCGAACACTCCTCCTTAGCTCAGTTGGTTAGAGCATTTGACTGTTAATCAAAGGGTCCTTGGTTCGAGCCCAAGAGGGGGAGCAAAGAAAAAGCCTTACAAACCGTGAGGCTTTTTTGTTTCACTTATTTATAGATATTAATTTAGTTCACGCCAATAAAGTGAACATTCCTCCTTAGCTCAGTTGGTTAGAGCATTTGACTGTTAATCAAAGGGTCCTTGGTTCGAGCCCAAGAGGGGGAGCAAAGAAAAGCCTTACGACCCGTGAGGCTTTTTTGTTTTAATTAACTTTAGTATGTTTGCTGCTTAATGGCTCCATAGTTCAAGGGATAGAACAAAAGTTTCCTAAACTTTAGATCCAGGTTCGAATCCTGGTGGAGTCACGAAGTGAATACGCCAGAAGTGCGTAGCACTAGTAAAGCAAGGCTTTACGATTCGGGGTTTATCCTGAGTCTAGCCGAAGGGAATCCTGGTGGAGTCACAAAGTGAATGCGCTAGAAGTGCGCAGCACTGGCAAAGCAAGGCTTTGTGATTCGAAGTTTATCCTGAGTGTGACCGAAGGGAATCTTGGTGGATTTGCTAAGTTAAAGGTTGAATTTATTTTGGATAAGATCAATTGTTTTGTTGCCAATTCTTGTTTGTTTCAATCTTCACTCGTTTCGGAATAGGTAGGTGTAATCATTATGTGAGCTCTATGGGTTCCAGGATCCATAATCCAAGGGTGGCCGGCAGCATGAGGAACGGTTGGTATACCTGTGGTTTCGGTGGTTGCGTACGGGATGTAGACAACGTACCTAACATGTTGATTTTCTATTTCTTTTGTTACTTGGTTTACATTTCCATTTAGTACAATCAATGTGGAGCAATAAGGTATTTTTAGGCTTCCATTCTTAACTTCATTTTCTCTGATATCAAAAATTTCTTGAAATTTCTTTCCTTGCCTTTTTAGTTCACGCCCTCTTGCCATGAATAAATCTAAATCCTTATGGTAAGCGGCAATTTCGAAACCTTCTTTGTTGGGATCGTCTGCAAGGCAAACATATTGGTTTGTCCCTTTCTTAAGCACCATAAAGTTTCCGTGGGAATCGTAGCCGTAAACTTTTGCGCCTTCGCGAAATTCCTCTGCTATTCCCAAAACAGCTGTTTTTACTTGCCATTCCTTAGACGGAATGTTTGTTTGGGATACGATACAAAACGGTAAAAGTAATAATGGAATTATAAATTTAAGTTTCACACGTTTAAATTTTAGTAATTAATTGATTTTGTTGTAATTATAAAATTAAGAACGTGTGCGACCACTGCTTACACTCGTTCTCTCATTAAAAATTTTAAACATTTCCTTTTGTGAAGTAATTTTTAAAATTTCTTAATGTTCGTTTCATGTGTTTGTTTTTATTAGTCAAATTTGCCTATTGAATGGCTAGATATAATTCGCCATTAAACATTGCGGTTGCTATTGAGATTTGTTATAGGGGCATTTTCATACTACTTTGATAGTAAGTGTTTATCTAGTTTTTTGCCTTCGCCTCCTTAAATGAGGAGGGGTAATATCGGTAACTTGAATTTTGGTAATTATTATAAATATACAATATTTTAGGTTTATCTTTTTAGTTTGAAGGATTGAGGGAATAGGTTAAGACCTATCAATTAAGATTTTAATACAGATATACTTATATTCGTCTAATGATTCTTAATTGATATTTTAATGGATAGAAGGAAGTTTATAAAAGAAGCCGGGTTGGCTACAGCGGCATCGGTTGTTGGTTTGGACATTGTGTTTTCGTCCACCTTACCAGAAAATTATATACCACTTGTTAAAGAACCTGGCAACCCATATAAATTATTTGGGATAGATCCTGAAATGACGGTGTTAAACAATAAGCCCTGGAATATTGAGGCTAAAGCCCATTTGTTGGATGATAAAATCACTCCCAATAAGTATATGTTTGTTAGGAACAATGGTTTAATTCCACAGAGTATAGATGTTTCTAATTGGGAGTTGGTCATTGATGGGGAATCTGTTGTAAAGCCTAGAACATATAGTTTGCAAGAATTAAAAACGAAGTTTAAGCAGTATTCTTACCAATTAACACTTGAGTGTGGGGGCAATGGTAGGAGTGAGTTTAATCCGCCAGCAAAAGGGAACCAATGGACAGTAGGTGCTGTTTCCTGTGCTAAATGGACGGGGGTTAGGTTAAGGGATATACTCGAAGATGTGGGCGTTAAAGAAGATGCTGTTTATATTGGATACCACGGTGCGGATGTACATTTAAGTAAAGACCCAAATAAAGAAGCGATTTCTAGAGGCGTGCCCATGTATAAAGCATTACAGAATGAAACTTTATTAGCTTTTAAAATGAATGATAAGGATATCCCATTAGCTCATGGGTATCCGTTACGATTAATTGCGGGAGGTTGGCCGGCATCAGCTTCAGGAAAGTGGTTAAATAGAATTAGTATTAGAAATAAAATTCATGATGGAGCCAAAATGAAAGCACCATCATATAGTGTGCCTTGTCATGCCGTAGCCCCGGGAGAAAAGGTTAAGGAGAGCGATATGTGTATTATTGAAAGTATGCCGGTTAAATCTTTAATCACATACCCCAAAACAGGAGCGATGATAGAAGCGGGTAGTAAACTTGAAATTAGAGGCCATGCCTGGGCAGGTGAATTGGAAGTGGCAAAGATGGAATATTCCATAGATTTTGGAGCGACATGGAAGACCTGTGCTTTAGATAGGCCTACTAACCGTTTGGCTTGGCAACATTTTAGGGCTTCTGTAGAGTTTCCTCAAAAAGGATATTACGAAGTATGGGCTAGAGCAACAGATGAAAAAGGTGTCTGCCAACCTATGTTGGTGCCGGGATGGAATCCTAAAGGATATTTAAATAATGCCTGTCATAGAATTGCCGTAAAAATTAAATAGTAGAGGGATGCACTACGAGGAGTTTAAGAAAATTGTAAAGCGTACTTATGTGGTTTTATCTCTTTTTTTCGGGTTATTGTTGATTATAGCTGGCGGATTGGTTTACGAAATGTTGTATCCTTCATTTTTAATTACTGAAACGGACCAGGATATTGTTTACGAGCCTATTGAAAATTTAGAGGTTATTGGCAAGAATGATATAAAAAATGGAATTCATGAGCCAACTGGTTTTGTTGATGCTAATGGCTTAGAGCAGGTTGTTATTAATTGTACGCCATGTCATTCGGCTAAGTTGGTAACACAAAACAGAGCGACTAGAGAGGGGTGGATAGGTATTATTCGTTGGATGCAGGAAACACAGAATTTATGGGATTTAGGAGCTAACGAAGCCGTTATTGTGGATTATCTTGCAACACATTATGCTCCGGAGAATAAAGGAAGACGGGAGCTTTTAAACAATATTGAATGGTATGACCTTAAGGATAAATGACCTATCTTTTTTCTGCTTTTTTCAGGTAATGCTCCAAGGTTTTATAACTTGTAACAGTTAAGACTTAATCTGACAATTTCAATAAATTAGTTAGACAATTAAATTAGGTAATCGCCAGATACAAATCTCTTTAATTAGATATTATCTTTATAACCATGCCTGGCACAGATTTGTCTCCTTTCTCTCCTGCCATGGTCCCCAATTCTTCAATTAAATCGCCGGATAGAATAATCTTGTTATGGTCTATATGAACCTTGTTAGAAATATCAATAGCTTTATGAGATAGCAAATCTTGCCCTAAAATTTTGATATCATTAGATAACTCCGTTTTAAAATTAAGCGTTAAATCCTCATAATAACCAAATATGCCAATGGGTTTATTTATTTCCAGTTCCTTTAATTCTATTTTTGCTTTAGGATGTACCCAGCTGTTTTCTGGAGTAACTCTTCCCTCTGTAGCTATAGCAACCGCACCATTGGGAAATTTTGAAGCCATAACATAGGGGGCTAAATTTTTATATTCAACCTTTGGTAATGGCATGTTTCGAGTCATTATTGCAGGAGCACTTTGTCGAACCATTTTTCCATGTGCTGCTTTATACCATGTATCATTTTTATGAAAAACAATGCTGTCAATGAGATTGTGTTTTGAAAACTGATAGGAACCATAGCCTGCAGGCATAGGAGGCGCAATTCTCTGCCACAATGCAAAACGATCCATTTCATTAAGACGTTTGTCTACATGTCTGTCTCCCGAAATCTGTAAATGAAAATCTTTCCCCTTATACATTCGAGGAGTATTCATGGGGTGTCTTTTAACAGCTACCACCAATCCCAGTGCTGCCGCTACATTACAATCATCCTGAATATTAAGCAAAGCCTTGTATTCTGGTTTTCCAGCCGTTTGTACCAATATATCATGAATACGCTGCATTGTAGTTGTGCTTACCAATAATGGTGCGGCGTCATATGTTCTAAAAACATCTGTGTTTTTTATCGTTTCCAAAGACTGTTCAACTTTTTGGGTCTTACTGTCAAGTGATGCATCTAGATCTTGTGAAACCATTTCTTTACTACTATAAACAGAAGGATATAAAGATAGGTTTGGTATATCCCATTTGGGGTTTACAGGTCCGGCCCCTGTAATATGCTCCAGAGTCAATTGAGGATATATATCATTTTTTATTTTCGATGCATAAAAATGTTGTGTATCCCCTCCATCTATTTTCCAGTATTCAATACCAGCATATTTACTCCATTCAACAAATTTCCTCATTTCATTTTCTGTAGGGTTTCCTCTTACCCATAAACCTAATCCCTTCCATCCTAAAGCTTTAATGTCTGAATTCATTTGCTTAATGCGTTCTTTGGGCTCTAGATAGGCATATCTTGGAAAATCAAGAGTATCCATTATTAAGGTAAAAAAAGTATTGTCCTTAATACGTTTATCTTGCCAACCATGATCTATCACAAAATAGTAATCGCTTCTTGTTCTTGGTAACATTACTTTTGCCATACCATCCTGGCCAAAAATGGTTTCCTCATTGACACCTTCACGAGCTGCCTCATTTGTGTAAACAGTTCTAGCGTCAGGGTTGGTCACTTCTTTCCCTTTTAAAATAAGATAGTTTTGCCAGTACCATGTGCACCAGTAATTTGGGGAAGATCCGACGCTGGTTGGTACAAGGCTTTGAACTTCATTCTTATTGCTACATCCAAGAATAATTGCTACTGCAAATAGAGTGAAAATGGTTTTCTTTATCATGCGGTTGCTTTTATTTGTTTATATCTAAGGGGGTAAGTTAGTTATTATTTATTTTCTATTCTAAAATCCTTAATTCATTGAACACTATTTTTGTTCTGCATCTAAAAAATGCCTGGCATAATGAAAATTTAAAGCTTTATAGCGCTCGATTAAATTAGGTAATCGCCATTTAAAATCATCCCAATTACGTAAACTTTGGGGAGTCCAAACCACCTCTGCAAGTGCCGTCATTCTTGGTAAGACCATATATTCCAGATAATCTTCGGTACCGATATACTCTGTCCATACATTGCCTTGGGCCCCTAGAATATAGTTTTGCTCTTCTTGGGATAATTCACTAGGCGCAGGGTTATAGGCATAAACATCCTTTACCGTGGTCAAACCTCCTATTGCCAAAGGCTCACTATCTTTATCCTCATATTGATAATGATCAAAATAGCAAGAGTGAGAGGGCGTCATAATAACATTATGGTGTTGTTTGGCGGCTTCAATCCCTCCTTTTTCTCCTCTCCAGGACATCACAGTGGCATTGGGAGCCAATCCGCCTTCCAAGATTTCATCCCAGCCAATAATTTTTTTCCCTTTGGAATTTATAAAACGTTCCATTCTCTGGATGAAATAACTTTGCAGTCCGTGTTCATCTTTTAAACCAAGAGATGTTATCCTTTTTTGACAGTTTGGACAGCGCTTCCAGTTTTCCTTAGGGCATTCATCGCCTCCAATATGAATATATGACGATGGGAACAACGTCATAACTTCGGATAAAACATCTTCTAAAAACGTAAACGTTTCTTCATTTCCTGCACAATAAACATCTCGAATTATTCCCCAGGTTTCGTATACGACCTTTGGGGTTCCTTCTTTTTGAAGTGCCTTACTTTTGTCGGATAACATATCATAGTTTTTGTCTGTAGGCTCTTCCGGAAAACAACTTAAATAGGGGTAAGCTGCAATAGCGGCCCCACTATGTCCCGGCATTTCAATTTCCGGAATGACTGTAATGTGCTTACTCGCCGCATATTCTACAATATCTTTCACCTCCTCTTGCGTATAAAAACCACCGTATTTTTTTTGATCGTTACCTGTGCCCGGGCTATGCCCTATGATGGTGCCATTTCTCCATGCTCCAACTTCAGTAAGTTTTGGATATTTCTTTATTTCTATACGCCATCCCTGATCTTCTGTTAAATGCCAATGAAATGTATTCATTTTATGCATAGCGATTAAATCGATATACTTTTTAATGTAGGACACTGGAAAAAAATGACGCGCCACATCTAAATGCATTCCTCTATATTTATACCTGGGACTATCTGTAATATTAACTGCCGGAATGGTAAGTGCTTCTTCTAGGATCTCTTCTTTTTCTATAGTAGAAGGCATTAACTGTTTTAAGGTTTGAATGCCATAAAATACCCCTGTGGCAGATTTTCCTGAAATTGTAATTCCATCATAGTTTACAGTCAGTCCATAGCCTTCGTCATTAGAAATTTGATCATCTAACTTTAACATTATATTACCGTCCTTCCCGTGTGAATTGATCGGTACTTTTTTCCCAATTGCCAAACCTAAAATTTCAGATAAATAGCCCGCTTCATTCTCTAAACTTTCATCATAAGTAATTTTGGCATCTCCATCAACCAAAAACCTACCTTTTAATATCTTTTGGGATACAGGTTTAGGTGTAATTTGATAATCACTTTCTACGTTGATAATTTCTGCATACTTATTGGTGCATGAACATATTAAAACACTTAATACTATCGTAAATAATTTAATCTTCATTTTTATTTTTTTATTTATTCATCTCACATTTCAACCTTCATTATGTCAAAGGTTTTTCTTCTAATTCTCAATAAAATTTAAGTTAATTAATGTGATATCGATTTTGGTATCTCACTAAGGCCTCCAAATAATAGTAATCGGCATAATTAAGAGGCACATCTATTTCAGCATTATGGGGAATACTGCCTACCGAATGCATTAATATGAAATTTTGGTTTTCACCTATTGGAGATGTATAATCATTTGAAGCAAGTGATTTGATGAGCTTGTTAATTGTAGGTAAATAAGATTGTGACGTATATTCGTCAAGCTCTATTAATGCCGATAAGGTTATGGCTGCTGCCGAAACATCTCTTGGTTCATTAGGAATATTATCGGCATCATAGTCCCAAAATGGGATTCCATCTTTTGGAATGGCATTATTATGCAAAATATATTTAGCTATTTTTTGGGCTTGCTCTAAATAGGTCATGTCTTTTGTATATCTATAACAAACCGTATAGCCATAAAGCCCCCAGGCCTGTCCTCTTGCCCAAGAACTTCCATCGGCAAAACCTTGGGCTGTTTGCCTACTTCTAACATCTCCTGTTTTCGGATCGTAATCCACAACATGATACGAACTGTTATTTTCTCTAAAGTGATTGGCTAAAGTTGTATTAGCATGAGTTATTGCAATTTTCTTGTACTTAGGATTTCCTGTTATTTCACTTACTTTAAACAAAAGCTCTAAATTCATCATGTTATCTATGATGACAGGAAACTTCCAATTTCTTTTGGATTGCCATCCATTATTAACATCCCAGCTCTTTAAACACCCTACAGAGGAATTAAAACGAGTGGACAACGAGTTTGCTGCTTCTATCAGAACTTGCTTGAAAACTTCATTTTCGGTAAGCCTATAGCCGTTACCGAATGAACAATTAAAGACAAAACCTAAATCATGGTTAGTTGTAATATACTTATGAGTTTCAAACAAATCCTGAAATTTTTCGGCAGCAACTTTCCAATCTTCATTTTTTGTGGACTCATATATAAACCAGCAACTTCCCGGGAAAAAGCCTTCGGTCCAATCGAAATCGGAATTGGCCCAGTGGATTTCACCGGTTTCTGTAACGGTTCTTGGAATTCTGTTAATTTTTTCGGCACTTAACTTTTGTAAGATTAATTGCTTTTCTGCTTTTTCAAGTATAGGAGTCACATCCATAACATCGCGGTGCAGATTTTTGTTTTTAGATTCGTTTTTTTGGGTTAAACTATAAACAAAAGCTGTTAACAGAGAAATAAGAATGCAATACTTTACAACGGACATTAAAGGCAATAATTATGGTTGGCAAAATTTTGAATGCAAGATCGGTATGATTTGCATTTTTGAGGATGAATTTAAGGTTTGTTTTAGGGGGGATATTCTGCTGTCTAAAAGGTTAAATGGCAGGATTACAGTGGTATGTGATTTTTGTGAAGTTTATATTTCAGAATTTGTGTTTTCTGACGGATTTTCTTTTCTGTATTGTGAAGGTGTTTGGTTAAATGTTTCTTTAAAACATTTTCTAAAATATTTTAAGTCATTGAACCCAATTTGGTAAGCTACATCGGCAACACTCATATCGGTCCTGGAAAGTAATTGACCGGCTTTTTTAAATTTAACAGCTCTTATAAATTCTGAAATGGTCTGTCCTGTAAGTGCTTTTAACTTTTTATACAGAACCGATTGGCTCATGTGCATTTTTTTCGCAAAGGTGACGGCCATGAATTGCGGATCTGAAAAATTTTCCTCAACAATATCCATTGCTTTTTTTAAGAAAATTTCGTCCGTAGACACTAAATTTAGTTCCTTTGGTTCCAGTATAAAATCCTTTTTGAATTTCTCGATAAGGTTTAACCTGGATTTCAATAAGTTCTCTACCTGCAATTTTAATAATTCTGGATCGAATGGTTTCGAAATATACGCATCGGCACCTGTTTCGTAACCCGTTTTTTGAATTTTGGCAGAAGTTCTGGCCGTTAATAGGATGACCGGAATATGACTGGTCAATATATCGGTCTTGATGGCGTTACAAAATTCGATGCCGTCCATTTTTGGCATCATGATATCACTTATAATAATATCTATGGGGTGAAGTTGGGCCACCTTTATTCCTTTTCTTCCATTCTTCGCTTCAAATACGTTAAATTCATTTGTAAAAATACTTACTACAAGAGCTCTTACTTCTGCATTATCTTCAACTATTAAAACTGAAGGTAAGTCGTTATTAAATTCTATTTCATCTTTCTTAGCATCTTTTTTTATCCATTCGGAAGTAGTGAATAACGGCGCATAATAATCCAATGTATCTCCATTTATAGTAGCTTCATCTTCTATAACCCTATCCTCTGATTTTATATGGTCGCTACCCATGGGCAAAAAAATGGTAAAACAAGTGCCTTTTCCCATCTGGCTACTAACATTTATGGTTCCTTGGTGCAGATCGATAATATCTTTGGCCACCGTGAGGCCTACCCCGGTACCCGATCGTAATTCACTATGCTGCCCCAATTGAAAATACCTATCGAAAATAAATGGAAGATCCTTTTCTGGAATGCCTTTGCCACTGTCGTGAATTTCCAGTTTGATCATGTTAGAATCATTATCTTCTGACAGGTGCATTGATATAATACCATGAACAGGCGTAAATTTAAACGCATTGGATAAGATATTGAGCAATGCTTTTTTTATTTCTATCTTATCAAACCAAATCTCTAATGTAGGTGTTGCGTACGTAAAACTATAGTGAATGTCTTTTTCTGCGGCTAATTCGTTAAATGACAATTTAATATCTTCAAGAAATGGCACCATGTTATGTTTTGAGAAGTGCATTTTTAATTTGCCGCTTTCTGCTTTCCTGAAATCCAGTAGTTGGTTAATTAATTGTAATAAAATATTAGTATTTCTATAAATGCCTTCCAATTGTGATTGGACGTAATTATTTTCTTTTGTATTATCCATTAATCGTTTTAAAGGCCCCACAATTAAAGTAAGAGGAGTCCTAAAGTCATGGGAAATATTAGTAAACAACTGTAATTTAAGTTTGTTCAATTCTTCCATTTTGGCTTTTTCCAGCCTTGCTTCCTTTAAGGCATTTCGTTCCGCAAGCCTGGTAAGCAGAATTTTTCTGGTAATAAATATTAAGATTAAAACCAGTACAGTATAAAGCACATAAGCCTGCCAGGTTTTCCATAGTGGAGGCCTTATCTTTAATTTTATTGATGCAGGCTTTTTATTCCAAAGGCCATCACTGTTTGCGGCCTTTACTTTAAACTCATAATCACCGTGTTCTAAATTAGTATATGTAGCAGTTGATTTATTTTCAACCGTATTCCAGTGCTCATCAAACCCTTCCAATTTATAAGCATATTGGGTTTTATTTGGTTTGGAAAATCCCAAGGCCACAAAGTCAAAGCTAACATCGTTTTGTTTGTGGGTTAATGTTACCGTCTGGATAGAATCTGTTACATTAAGATACGGTTTATTGCTAACACTAATGGTACGAATGACTATAGGAGGAATAAATGAATCTTGAGTAGTTTCATTAGGGTTGAAAATAGTAAATCCGTTAGTGCCTCCAAAGATCAGCTCTCCTCTTTTGGTTTTGTTGGACGCCCCATAGTTAAATTCCTTTCCCTGAAGGCCATCCGATTCACTGAAATTTTTAATTTGATTTGTTCTTAGATCTATTTTACTGAGGCCATTATTAGTACTCACCCAGATACTATTATTATCATCGGGTTGAATCGCATAGATAACTTCATCCGGAAGTCCTTGATGTATACCAAACCGTTGACTTTCTTGGGTGCTCAGGTTATATTTGTACAATCCATCGCCTTCAGTACCTATCCAAAGTATATTGGAGGATTCCTGATATACACTAATAACAATTTTTGCTATATAAGCTCTATTCGTTGTTTCTTGAAATTTGATAGGAAGTATCTGTCTGGAATTGATATCAACCTTAAAAAGACCATTATCACTTCCAACCCAAAGTTTATTGTTTAAATAAGTTTTAGATATGGTATGGATAAAAGTCCCTATTAGGGTATCGGGGTCCTTAACTCGAGAAAAAGCAAGTGTCTTTTTATTAAATACAGTTAAGCCTTCGCTATTAGTCCCTATCCATATATTATGTAAATAGTCTTCTGCCAAACAGGTTATTTTGTTATCGCTTAAACTAGTTGTATCTCCAGGAATGCTTTTAAATCTTTTATAGTTTAAACTAGAGCTTTTTAAAGTTATCTTATTAAGTCCATCGGCATGGGTACCTATCCAAAAATTGCCATCACTATCTTTAAGGATAGCCTTAACATTGTTTCCACTTAAACTGTTAGGGTTTTTGAGGTCGTGCATGTAATACGAGAATTTCCCCGTTGTTTGATTATAAACATTGATGCCCCCGCCTTCAGTTCCTATCCACAGATCGTTATTCTGGTTTTCAACTATGGAGCTTACAATATTATTGTTTAGAGATAATTGGTAGATGTCTTCTGCATAAGATGAAAAAGCATTGGAATGCTTGTCGAGATAGTTTACGCCCCCTGCCCAAGTACCTACCCATAAATCTCCTTTGGCATCCTCAAAGATTTTATAAATGGAATTATCACTTAAACTATTCTGATTTTTTTTATCATGCGTATAATGGTAAATGCGTTGTGTGCTTTTGTTTAAATAATATACACCATTGTAAGTGCCTATCCATAAATTTTTAAATTGATCTTCATAAATGGCACGAACTGCACTAGAAATAACTTTCTCTGTTTCTGAAGTCAGTTTAAAATCTTTAAAAACCTGATCTTTTTTATCAAAAAGCGCCAAGCCATTTTCATAACCAAGCCATATATTGTTGTCTGAATCTCCATATAAGGTTGTTGTATTACTTTTGGTAACACTTGGTGAAGCATTTTCAGGATATGAAAAATGTATAAATGTATTTATTTTAGGTTCATACTTGTCTATACTTTTCGAGGTACAAATCCATAATTCAGAATTTTTGGTCAGTACTAAGGCATTGGTTTGATTAGAACTAATACTTGATGGAACATGCTTATTGTGTTTAAATTTTAATACGCGATATGTTTTCGTATTAAAACGATGCAATCCATTACTGGTTGCAATCCATAAAAAGGGTCCCTTACCTTCCTTTATATCTATAATTTCTATATCATAAGGAATCTCTTTGTCTTTGTCTAAAAAAACCCTTTCAAAACTATCTTGAGCAGGAATATATTTATTCAACCCGTTTTTTGTTCCAACCCAAATATTTTTTTCACGATCTTCAATTATTGAAAAAATTCTATTATTACTTAAACTATTAGGGTCTGTAGAACTTGAGTAGTAATTTTTAAATATTTGTCCGTCAAATTTGTTCAGTCCATACCTTGTTCCAAACCATATGTAACCTTGATAGTCTTGTAATATAGAAACAACAGAGCGTTGAGAGAGCCCATCTTGTGTTGAAAAGTGCTTGAAATTTAATTTTGAATATAGACTGTGCTCTTCCTGTCCAAAACTTAGGCTAATGTATAAAAACGTTAATGCTATTTTAAAGACAGTTTTCATATATCATTTATATAGGATAATATAATCAAAATTATAACATATTAAACCTCTAAAGTATAAGAAAAAGAATTATGGAATAGCTTAATAAAATGGAGACGGGGCCTTAAAAGCGTTTAAAAACCATTCCAATTTTTATTTCAAACCCCTTTATTATACAGCGAACAAAGAGCAGGCTAATTTCCAAAAGCCTACTCTTTGTTTGTTCCTCTTTATATTCTCCTTCCTAAGGGTGACCTAATTTCATTTTAATGTAACAAAATAGAGGAAATCAAATGGTTTGCCTAAACTAACTTGTATTATTCCTTTATATCTTCCAATAAAACTTTCCAGATTCAGGTAAAGTATAAGTGGTAATGACAGGCTTTCCAAATCCTTTAAATGAATAAATAGTATTAGGATTGGCATACCTAGGACCCTGATTTTTATAATTTGTAATATTGTTTACCAGAATATTGTCATCTCCCGGTGGTTTATGTCCATATTCTGCACCCCCTGTTCCAAATATGTCCCAACCGTGCCAAGTAGGAAGATAGATTTTAGTGTTCTCCACAAGATTCTTGCCTTTATCTCCATTGTGAAAATTTACATCGCCTTCTATATAGCATTCCGTTATAACATTATAAGTCGCCCCTTGCTGTATAGCTAAATGCCTAATTCTCTTTACAGTTTCATTCATAATTAAATTGTACTTCCCCCTTATATCATAGTACCCATTACCAGAACCGCCTTTATTGAAACACCTATCTATATAATTACCTTTAAGCGTATTATGTTCTCCTGCAACCAAAATAGGATCTGTTCCTGAATTTAATATTTTACAATTAGTAACCCAGCAGTTTTTGGCAGACGCCGTTAATTGTACCTGCCTTACATATAGATCGGTTAGTCCATCAGGATTGTTTTGAAAACACTCTCCGCACCAGCCGCCGGTTAACCATGTTTCCCGGTCTTTGGGTTCAAAACCCTCTACTTTGTAGTTAATGGTTAAATTTTCTAAGCCCGCATAAGAGACGGCATCAAATTTTATGGTGTTTTTTTTGCCTTCACTCCAATAGGCCCTTATTAGGGAATTAATAACGACATCATCTTTGTTTTCTCCACGTAAAACAACATTGCTTTTAAGGTTTAAAGTAGCATATAACGGATATTGCCCAGATTTTAACACTATCACCCCTCCCCCTGTAGCTGCAACTTCATCTATTGCTGTTTGAATATCATCATCTTGTGTTAAGGTTTTTACAACCTGTAAATCACTTGGAATACCTCCATTAACACCTGCTTTGGTAAATTCGGCAACGAGACTTTCAATTAGGGCTTTGCCATCATCGACTAATACTTCTTCTTCAATTATTTCTTCTGGTTGTTCTTCAACTTGATTATCACCAGAGCAATTAACAAATAAAATTGTGACAATTAACAAACCAAAATATAGCGGTAACTTTTTTGTATTTAAACTAACGTTCATTTCATTTATCATTTTTAAACTAAGCTTTACAATTTAACATGCACAAGAAGTTTTTATTTTGCTGGTAGTTATTTGCAATTAACCAACGTAACTCATCTATTTTAAGGGAATTGTTTATTCTTTCACAAACTTTGAAACAGACCTGTTACCGGTATTGTTATTGTATAATTCAATAATAAAAATGCCTTTGTCCAGACCTTGAACATCAATAGTCATTTCCTCTGAATTCGACCCTGTGCCGCTTTTCTTTATCACTCCATTTAAGTCTGAAACAACATAAGAACTAATTATTTCTCCCCATTGTATATTCACATAATTTGTTGTTGGGTTAGGAAAAAGACTGAAAAGATCAACATTAGTAAGCGTTTGTGCTGTTTCTATTCCTTTAGGAACAGAAATTTCATTTATAGGGGCTTCTATAATTTGATTGGCAAATTTTAATAGCAATTTAGGTTTGTAACCTCCTGACTCACTAGAGTTATAATTTATATAAGCATTATTATTTGAGCTTAACTGAACGGAAAGATAACCATCTCCCAAACGCTCAATTTCTGCCTGGTCTGTAATATCCCAAGTAACTATATTTCCTGTATTTTGCACAACCTTGCTATCCAAAAGCGTACTTGAAATAGGTTTATTATTCCATGTAAGATTCGTTTCAGACCAGTTATCATGTGCAACAAATTTCACATCATGAGTCACATTATTCTCTGGATTTGCCCCTAACTTAGGTACTAATTGTAGCTTTGCACTCACTATTTTTCTATCGAAGGAAGATATATTAAATTTTAAATAAGTCTCCCTTTCGAATCCTACCACATCATTTTTAACTTCAAGGTTTGTATTGTTATAATTATTATCTGCATAACTTCCGGAACGTACGTAAGCGTCATCAATAGAAATTAATTCCTCATCGGCTACTTTAATTATTAAAGTAGGCCTTGAAGTTTGCTTCCAATATTCCTTAGAAAAAACACTGCTGTAAACTCCCCAGTTTATTGCGCTCAATTCTAAAGACAGAATTCCATCTTTCTTAATTTCACTTTGTACTTGACGAGTAATATCCCATTCCATACCACCTGTCCCTCCAGACTGAGTACCCAAAGAAAAAGAGGCGGAAGGCTTGTTATTCCAATTAATGGTAGATTCGTTCCAATTATCATCTTCCACATACTTTAAATCGTAATTTGAAGCCCCAGAATTATTTGATGTCAATCGTAATTTTGCACTTGATAGGTTTTTTACAGCAGACAAATCAAAAGACAAAAACACTTTTCTTCCATAATTTCCTCCATCCCTTCTTATTTCAAGATTTGTAGCCTTACCATAATTATTATTTCCATAAGTTCCACTTCTTACGTGGGCATCTCCTGTAGGTTTTAATTCTAAAGTATCTGTAGCATACCAATCTTCTTTTAGCTTATTCCATTCATCTAAAGCGATGTCTATCCAAGTAGGTTTAGAACCTAAGCGATGTTCCAGTTGTGCCTCGTACAAAGATTCAATATTTACTTTTGTTCCATTGCTTTCTTCATACTTGACATGAGATTGTACAAAAGTAGTTGAACCATTACCATGATACCCCACAATAATAGGATTAACTATAGCTAATCCGCAATAATTGTTCCCACAATCTCTCCATAGATCTACAGTAGTATTATTATCACTAATTCGTTTTGTATTCCACATTGTAAGTCCAGTAAGATGATTGGGGAGGTTTGAGAAATGCCCACCTGCACCACTTACCCATGCTGTTGTATACAAATCTATTAAGTTCGTTCTAGGCATGCTTCCATGCAAATCCATACCATATTTTTTCTGGGCATCAATTCTCCAAACTACTGACCCACAGGCTTTTCCAGACATATCAGCACCATGCCACTGTCCAGAAGAAGTATTATCCCAAATTAGTCCTTGAAGTATTCGAGAAGAACCACCATCTACAATGGATAACGCATGACCACTATTACCATCCACTAGAATATTTAATAAGGAAGATGCATAGGATGAAGCTGTAATTTTCACAGAATTACTAACATTTGAAAATCGGCTTCTTCTCACCCATGAATGTGCGACCCTACTCATTTTTATAGCTTTCCAACCATAGTTATGGATGTAGTTTTTATGGTGCTTAAAAGACTCATTAAAGTTTGCTTTAAAATGAATATCCTCAAAGCCACAATTTTCAAGTAATGTAAAAGTTTGTGCTTTCCAATGGTGTGCTGAATTTATATTATCAATTATTGGATCTTTAAAATACACCTTCTTTTTAGCAATATCAATAGACTCAATTTCATGAGTTTCTTGTAAAGCAACTCCGTTTTTTATAATACTTGTCCAAACATTTCTAGGTGTTTTGCCATCTAGATACTCTTCATTAGCCGCAGTGTTGGCACTCATTACCAAACGACAGTACTTAGCCTTCAAGAAAATAACTGGATTATCTACATAAATAAAATTATCTCCTCTCTTTGAGTCTTTTGTTATTTCAGTACTTTTTACAACTGGTGTATTTATAGGGTTAAATATAAACATGGGAGCATTGTCCCAAGGCGATGCCCCAGAAGGTAAGCGCATATAGTTTTTCATGTTGATGATAGTTCCTCCAGGAATAGAGCCACTTCCTTTCAATATAATATTTGAGGAATTAATAGTAATGGGTGACGTATTATTGGGGTCTGTATTAACCAAGTATTCTCCGGCAGGAAAGAATACAATCCCACCACCATTTGCTTCGGCAGCATTAATGGCGGCCTGTATGGCCTCTTGATCTGAATTTTCGTCATCTGGAACCGCTCCATATGTAGGATCTGTAACATTATAAACTCGTCCGTTAAACCCTTCGGGTATTTCCAACTCGCCTCTCATATAGCCCGCATAGGAATAATTGGGTAGTACGGGAATGTTAGGGTCTGTTATCTCCCCTGTATATCGTTTCCATATTTGTGGTGTTTGTGCTTGAATTTTATAAATGCCAATGTTTATGAATAACATGAAGGTCATTATAAAAATATTTTTTGGAGTAAAAGTTGTTTTCATAAATCGGTGGATTTTGTTGTTATTTGAGTAAAAACAAAGAAAAAGGCAATTTGAAAAAAAAGGGGGTAAAATTAATTTTAAGATAGGGGGGATATCCATTTATTTAAATTTTGAGAATGAATACTTAAGACTGTATGAATCAGCCTAAAACCCTGATGGGCGTTATCCTATCCAGAGGTCGTATAGTTCTTGAGAGTAATTCTTTTTTGACTGAAAAGAGTATAATTTGAGGATATATAAAAGTTAAGTTAAGTATTCAGGTAATAAAAACAATCGTAAGCATTCCTGCTTACGATTGCTAAAAATTATTTAAACAGAATCGAAATGGTTGTTACTTCTTCACAAATTTCACAACCTTTCTATTTGTTGCACTATTGTTAAGTAACTCTAAAAAATAAATTCCTGTTTTCATATTTTGAACATCAATGGAAATTTCTTTTTGGTTGATGTTTTTCAATGTTTTAATTGTTCTACCTCTTAAATCTGTTATGGCATAAGAACTGATAATCTCGCCCCATTTTAAATTCAAATAATCCTTGGTCGGATTGGGAAAATAACCAAAGTAATTGGAGGGAATATCCAATTTTAAATCAGCTTTCGACATTTCAAGTTCGGTAAATATCTTTGTAGAAGATTGCTTATTTGAAGCCCCTGCTTCGGCTAGTTCTAAAATTAATTTAGGCACACCACTTGCAGATTCACTTGAATTAAAAACCACCCAAGCATTACTAACTGTACTTAACTGAATGGAAAGGTACCCATCTCCAGTACGTTCATTTTCGGCCTGTGCGGTCACGTCCCAAAACATTGCCGCACCGGTTTCCCTAACAATTTGGCTATCTAGAAGTGTACTGGACAAAGGTTTGTTGTTCCAGTTAATAGTAGTCTCAGACCAACTATCGTCTGACACAAATTTTAGATCATGGATTACATTATTGGCAGGATTTACTCCTATTTTAGGAACCAGTTGCAGTTTAGCGCTCACAATCTCATTGTTAATAGAAGATAGATTAAATTTTAAATAAGTGTAAGGTGTTGTTAATTAAGATTTTATTTAAATAGTGCTGATTTTGGATTTAACAGCTTCCACGGTTTTTTTCGAGTTTCCAATAAAAATGCTGTCATCAATGATAATAACAGGGCGGCTTAAAAAAGTATAATGCTCTAAAATATAATGTTTATAATCACGTTCCTCTAGTTTTTGGTTTTTTAAATCCATTTCCTTGTATAGCTTGGATCGTTTGCTAAAAAGGGCTTCATAACTCCCAGAAAGTGCATGCATTTCTTCTAACTGCTTTACAGTAATGGGATTGGTTTTAATGTCCTGCAAAATAAATTCAGAAGATAGATTTAGTTCTTTTAAGATCCGGGTGCAGGTGTTGCATGTTTTAAGATAGTATACTTTCTTCATAAGCTTTGAAATTCAATATTACTGATATTATGGAGGGAAAGATAATCACATTTATTTAAATTATACCATTTGTTGATTAACAATGGTATTATAAATTGGGGTTTTGTATTTTAATGTTAGAACTGTGCTTTTGTAGCATTTAAGTTATATTTGTCGCAAAAATAAAATATGGATTTCACATTTGAAGTATTAAATAATACGCGTCGTTTTTTCAAAAACTTTATAGAGAATACGTCTTTAGAAGACTTAAATAAGATCCCTAAAGGGTTTAATAATAATGTTATTTGGAACATAGGGCATATAGTTGTAACAGGACAATTATTAGCGTATAAGTTGTCGGGATTGCCACTTATGATTGATGATGTGCTTGTTGCAAATTACATGAAAGGAACGCGGCCTGAAAGAGCGGTTTCTCAAGCAGAAGTAGATGAAATTAAAGATTTATTGTTTGCTACCGTTAAACAAACCGAAGCCGATTATAAAGATAAAAAGTTTGTTAATTTTCAAGAATATACAGTTTCAACCACTGGTAATACATTAACAGACATTGATAATGCTCTAGAGTTTATACTGTTTCATGAAGGGATGCATTTAGGATATGTAATGGCGTTATTAAGAGCCATTAAAAATTAAAAGAGTATCAATTTCGTGATACGGAATCGTAAACTCAATAATTCCAGTAGAATATGGGGCTATTTCGTATGTGTTGTAAAGTAAAATAAGTCCTTCTTCACTAAAACCAATCTGATTGGGAAGCGTGAAGTTTTTGCTGTCAATAGTTATATCCTTATTTAAAACGGTGCTTTTAAAATGAGCCTTTGCTACTTTCTTAAAAGACCCCAAGTCTTTAAATAAATCAATATTGTTGAGTGTCTCTCCTGTTTTGGCATTGAAATTCAAAAAGGAAATTTTGGTGTTTCCATGCGCACCCCCAGTATTGATATAAGAGGTTATAGCGATGCTTATAATCTCTTGTGATTGAAACATTAAATCGCCATCAATTTGAGCTTCCCATTGCTGGGCACTTTCAGGGAACTCATTTTTAAACGTGTTAAAAGCATTATTGAAAGCTATGATGTTGTCTTCAATAGATCCAGCAGAGTTGTTTGGAGAGTCTATTTGCAGTGCAGAAGTAACTTCTTTTTTTATGATTGAATTTATATGTTTGGAAATGGGGTGGTCATCATCAGTTAGCGGAATGTTAATTGTAACAAGCGTATTATTGTTTGTTGTAAAGCGGGTTTCACTAAAAGCTATTTTGGGGGTGTTGTTACAACTGTAAAGGACAATAAGAAAATGTAAAAGTAGATGTGTTTTTCTTAACATGGTAATATTTTATTTTGGAAGCTAATCTAAATAGTAAACATAGCCAACATTAAGCCATATAAGCCAGTCATTAAACTTGTTGTAGCTTAGTTTGTGATTAAAGCCATCAACCCAATCGTTAAAATATAACTGCCATCTTAAATCCAATAACAAATCAGACAGGACTCCTATTTTATAGCGAACACCAACACTTGTAACCATAGACCAGTCCCCTCTTTGGTTTAAGTTGATCGGGTATTCCCTTGTTTCACCGGCTGGTACTGGGGGTAAAAAACTAGGATCTTGATACCAATAAGAATATATGTTGTTACCGTTAAAAATATTTTTATCACCATAATCAGTGCTGCCTTGAGGGGACGAACTTGTATAGTGAATACCTAAGCTTATATAGGGAGCCAATAAATAACTAAATGCTTGAAACGATCGAATGCTTCTAGGAAAATACTCAATTTGTGTTCCTATGTCAAAATTTTCAGCCACCCCGTGGTGTGCTCTTAGTTTATCTGCATTAGGTGACGTATATCTAGGTTGTACCCATTCGCCATGGTGGTCAAGTACAGTGTAATTCCAAGAAATCTCGTTTCTAAGTTTAAAGTGGTCGTTAAAATAAGTGTCGGTAGAATAACAATTACAATCGGCACGGTAGGCAAAGTTTATATAGTGAATAATTCCGATACCTATTCCCGAGTTCCCTAGATTAGTGGCTTCGCTAAATCGACTGCCAAAATCAGACCTAAATTCTACAGGACCAGCAATAACACCAATTTCGTGTGAAAATCCTAATTGAGAGTTTGCAGTTTGGAAAACTAAGAATAGGCAAAAAGCAATAGCTAAATGATTAAAGTTAAGCATAATAAGGTGTTGCTTTTTAGGGGCATCCATTGTAACAAATATAAAAAAACTCAAATAACAAACAAAGGTTAAAAAGTAAGTAGGATTTTTTTATAATTTTTAATTGCGAAATTCAAAAAAAAACAATGTAATTTTTAAAGATAACGTATATTTGTGCTCTAAAATTACATAATCAATAAAATAATTAAAATTTTAAGTAAATGAAAGATATAATAGAAGGGTTCATGGACCTTGTTAAAGAGCGTAATGGTCACGAACCAGAGTTTTTGCAAGCTGTTGAAGAAGTAGCAGAAACAGTAATTCCTTATATTGTTCAACACGATATATATCATGGAAAGAATATTTTATTGCGTATGGTAGAACCAGAGCGTGCAATAACATTTAGGGTGTGTTGGGTTGATGACTCTGGAGAGATTCAGGTAAATAGAGGTTACCGAGTTCAAATGAATTCTGCTATAGGGCCGTACAAAGGAGGATTGCGTTTTCATCCTACGGTTAATATGAGTATACTAAAATTCTTAGCCTTTGAGCAAGTCTTTAAAAATAGTTTAACAACCTTGCCAATGGGAGGAGGAAAAGGCGGTAGTGATTTCGACCCTAAAGGGAAGAGTGATAATGAAATTATGCGTTTTTGTCATTCGTTTATGAGTGAGTTGTTTAGGCATATTGGTCATAATACAGATGTTCCTGCAGGCGATATAGGAGTTGGAGCCAGAGAAATTGGCTTTTTGTTTGGGATGTACAAAAAATTGAGAAATGAATTTACAGGTGTTCTAACAGGTAAAGGAATGTCTTGGGGAGGGTCATTAATTAGGCCTGAGGCTACAGGTTATGGAACGGTTTATTTTGCTGAAAGTATGCTTGGCACAAAAGATGATAGCTTCAAAGCTAAGCGAGTAGTTATATCTGGATCTGGAAACGTAGCTCAGTATGCTGCCGAAAAGGTAATTCAATTGGGAGGAAAAGTGCTAACGCTATCAGACTCTTCTGGATATATTTACGATGCTGATGGCATCGATGCTGAAAAATTAGCCTTTGTTATGGAGTTAAAAAACATAAAGCGTGGTCGTATTAGTGAATATGTAAAAGTATATCCAAATGCCACTTTTGTTTCTGGAAAAACCCCATGGGAAGTTGTGTGTGATGTAGCACTACCGTGCGCTACTCAAAATGAATTAAATGAAGATGATGCAAATACGCTTTTAAGTAATGGTTGTATGTGTGTGAGCGAGGGAGCTAATATGCCATCTACCAAGGAGGCTGTAACGGCATTCCACAAAGCTAAAATATTGTTTGCTCCAGGTAAGGCATCAAATGCTGGGGGTGTGGCAACTTCTGGTTTGGAAATGACCCAAAACTCTTTGCGATTTAACTGGACTCGAAATGAAGTGGACGTTAAGTTAAAAGAAATCATGGCTAATATTCATGATACATGTATTCAATACGGGAAAGACGACGATGGTTATGTAGACTATGTTAAAGGAGCAAACATTGCAGGATTTGTTAAAGTAGCCGATGCGATGTTAGCACAAGGTATTGTCTAGAACCTTATTTGGTTTATTAATTAAGCTTCCTAATTTTTTAGGAAGCTTTTTTGTTTAAATTATATTATTATAAAGTAAAACTCGTTAGTTATAAATATATTTGAATATTCAAAAAAACAGGTATGTTTAAAAGCTTTGTTGTAGTTATAACCTGCTTATTCTCATTGTTTTCAGTTGCTCAAGATTATTCTTCGCTTTGGCAAGGACACTTTTCATATAACAATATTAAAGATGTTGTTCGAGGAAATGATAAGCTTTATGCTGCTTCCGAAAATGCTGTTTTTAGTTTAGATTTAGTAACCCAAGAATTAACAGAGCTTAGTACGGTTAACGGGTTGTCGGGAGAATCTATTTCAACAATTTACTATAGTGATCTTTATGAATTGTTACTTATAGGGTATGAAAATGGTTTGATTGAAATAGCTTTCGACAATAATGATAACATTCTTACTGTAGTGGATATTATAGATAAAGTAACAATTCCTCCAACAGATAAACGGATTAACCATTTTAATGTTTTTGATAATCTTGTATATATAGCTACTAACTATGGAATTTCTGTTTACGATTTAGAACGGCTAGAGTTTGGGGATACTTACTTTATTGGCAGTGGGGGTACACAGGTAAAAGTAAGTCAGACCGCTATCTTCGGAGGTTTTATTTATGCAGCATGTTTAGGGGGCAATGGATTGAAAAAAGCGCAAATAACAAATAGTAATTTAATCGATTATCAAAATTGGGGACAAGTTGTTTCGGGTGATTTTTTGGCTGTAGAAAGTGTTGGCGATAAGTTATATGCTATAAGAACCAATAGGCGTTTGTACAACGTGGCGAACGATGTGCTTACAGAACGGTTTTTATATGCAGATGCACCACTCGATATGCGATCTGTTGGCAGTAACCTACTAGTAACTACTAAAAACGATGCATTCGTTTATGATGAAAGTTTTAATTTGATAACCCAGGCATCTGTTAACCCTAGTTTTAGTACATTATTTAATGTTGCCACAATCGATAGTGAAACCATCTATGTCGGAACCAAAGATTTCGGAATCTTAAAAGCAGCATTTACAAATCCGAATAGTTTTGAGGAAATACATCCGGAGGGGCCTTTGTTAAACACACCGTTCTCTATTAAAGCTATAGCCAACAATCTTTGGGTAACGTTTGGGGAATATGATATTTATTACAATCCTTATCCAAATGGAGGGCCTCATAGGCGTGGTTTTAGTCATCTAAAAGAAGAAAAATGGATTAACGTTCCTTATAGTGAGGTGTTGGGAGCCAGGTCGTTAAATGCCATTTCTGTTAATCTCTTTAATAATGATCAGGTGTTTATAAGTTCTTTTTTTAGTGGTCTTTTGGAGGTTAATGAAGAAGAACCTACTATTTTATACGATCAGACCAATAGTGGTCTGGAATCCTTGGTTTTACCATCTAATCCCAATTATGTGGATATTCGTGTGGGACCTACAGTATTTGATGGTAATGGGCTTTTATGGATTACAACGAGCAGGGTTGATAATGCTTTAAAATCATTTAATCCCAGTTCAAATCAGTGGAGGTCTTATAGTTTTTCGAGTATTATTAGCGACCCATTAAATGAAGAATTAGGATTTGGGGATATTGCTATTGGATCGGATAATACCAAGTGGATTGGAAGTTATAATCATGGTGTTATTGGTGTTAAAGACAGTGGAAGTAATTTTTTGTTAAAACACTTAAGTGGGGAAGAGGTAAATATGCCAACAGAATATGTTACAGCACTGGCTATGGATAAAAGAAATCAACTTTGGATCGGTACATTTAGGGGCTTACGAGTATTGTATAATACCTCAAACTTTTTTACAGATGACAATGTGAGAGCCGAAGAGATCGTTATTTTAGAAGATGGCATAGCGAAAGAATTGCTGTTTCAGCAAATTGTTACGGATATTGAAGTGGACGGAGCTAACAATAAATGGATAGGTACTGCAGGTTCTGGATTGTTTTATTTTTCTTCAGATGGACAAAAAACAATATTTCATTTTACAAAAGACAACGCTCCCCTGCCTTCAAATACTATTAATGATGTGAGTTTGGACGAGTCTAATGGTATTGTATATGTAGCGACAAGCAAAGGTTTGGTGTCGTTTCGCTCTGGGAGTTCAGGGACACAGGAAAATTTGCAAGGTGCTTATGCCTATCCTAACCCGGTAAGACCTGGTTTTAATATTGTGGAAGAAAAGGTGAAGATTAAGGATATTTCGGAAAATGTGAATATTAAAATTACTGATATTGAAGGTAATTTGGTAGCCGAAGCACAGTCAAGAACGAATCAGAGGTATAGTGGCTATAATCTTGAAATTGATGGTGGCACTGCTTATTGGAATGGCAAAAACCTTGCTAATAATATTGTGGCATCAGGCGTGTATTTGGTAATGCTTTCCGATTTGGACACCTATGAAACAAAGGTTTTAAAAATAATGGTTGTTAGATAATGTTAATTGATACCCATGCCATCGTACTCTCAAAGACAAAATATCGTGACCATGATCTTATTGTTAGGTGCTATACTAAAGAGTTGGGGGTTGTTAGTTTTTTGTTAAAAGGGGTTTTTAAAAGTAAGAAAGGACAGGTTAAAGCAGCCTATTTTCAGCTACTTTCCCAATTGCAATTGGTCGTTATTTACAAAGCTAACCGTTCTTTGCAGATTATAAAAGAAGTTAGGTTGGGTAATATATATACTAGTTTGCACTCTAACGTATTAAAAAGTAGTATCGTTATGTTTTTAGCTGAAGTTTTGACTACAGCGATAAAAGAAGAAGAGCCTAATGAACCGCTTTACAGTTATGTTGAAACAGCCTTACTTTGGTTGGATACACATACAAAATACGCTAACTTTCATTTGTTGTTTTTACTGAAATTAACACGCTATCTTGGGTTTTATCCAGATGAAACAGAAGATAACTACAATTACTTTAATTTACGGGAGGGTAAGTTCGATGCCAAAGGGCAAGATGTGTATATTGTTTCAGGGGTTGATTTATTGCTTTTAAAACAGCTGTTAGGCACGACATTTGATGAGTTATCTGCAATAAAAATCAATTCAAAGCAAAGGCAAGCATTTTTGCATATGATTTTGAGTTATTTTGAATTACATTTGGGGGGTTTTAGGCTTCCTAAATCATTACAGGTATTTAATCAAGTTTTTAATTAAGGCATGAAGTTTTTTTACATCGGTTTCTTATTTTTGTTTATTACTGGCGCATCACATGCTCAACAAATAAAAGTATTAAATAAAATCACTGAAGAACCTGTTTTTGGAGTAGCAATATTTAATGTAGATAAGACAAAGAGTGTAGTTACTAATTTTAAGGGAGAGGTTGTATTAGATGAATTTACAGATTCTGAAACCATTTACTTTCAGCACTTATCTCATATTTTAAAGAAAATTACTAAGGTACAAATAGATAAATCTAATGTTGTATATCTTGATGTAAGTACCCAAGGTTTGGACGAAGTTGTCGTTTCTGCTTCAAAATTTGGTCAGAGTAAAAGAGATATTCCGCAACGTATAGTTAATTTAAATGCAGAAAACGTAGCTTTTTCCAACCCACAAACAAGTGCAGATTTGTTGGAAACTACAGGAAGTGTTTATATACAGAAGAGTCAATTAGGAGGCGGGAGTCCTATGATTAGAGGGTTTTCAACTAATAGACTTTTAATTACCGTGGATGGTGTTAGGATGAACAATGCTATTTTTAGAGGGGGCAATTTGCAAAACGTTATAGCAATAGATCCATTTTCAATAGAAAGTGTCGAAGTTACCCTGGGTTCTGGTGCTGTAATTTATGGGAGTGATGCTATTGGTGGCGTGATGAGTTTTTATACGCAAACACCTAGATTGTCTTATACAGATTCATTGTATTTTAAAGCCAATACTATTGTAAGGTACTCTACAGCTAGTGATGAAAAAACGGGGCATTTCGATTTTAATATCGGACTTAAGAAATGGGCTTTTGTTACAAATGTTAGTCATACAGATTTTAATGACTTAAGAATGGGCAAGCACGGACCAGATGAATACTTACGATCAGAATTTGTCATTAATACCAATGGTTCAGATGCCGTTATTCAAAATAACAACTCTTTAATTCAAAGGCAATCGGGATATAATCAGTTAAACATGTTGCAAAAAATGCGTTATGAGCCGTATGAAAATTTAACTTTTGATTTGGGTCTTTATTATACGACAAGTTCTGATGTTCCTAGATATGACCGGTTAATTCGTTACAAAAATGGTAATTTACGTTCGGCAGAATGGCATTACGGACCGCAACAATGGTTCATGACCAATCTTGAGGTGACCAAACTAAGCAGTATAACACGTTTTTACGATAAGGTTAAAGCGTCTGTTGCCTATCAAAATTTTAAAGAAAGTAGAAAAGATCGTGATTTTCAGTCCGATATAAGAAATATTCGCAAGGAGGCTGTTAATGCGTATTCCTTTAACCTGGATTTTGAAAAGACCTTAAGCCCTAAAACACGATTTTTTTACGGACTAGAGTATATTTACAATAAGGTTACGTCTCACGGAGAGGAGGAGAATATAGTTAATAATACCTTATTCTCTACTGTGTCCAGATATCCTAATGGAGCTACTTGGGAGTCGGCAGCGGTATATTCGAGTATCAAGTACAAGCCTAATGATAAGTTTGTTTTTCAGTCTGGTTTACGCTTTAACCATGTAGCCTCTAAGGCCAGTTTTGAAGAAAATAATGTGTATTTAAATTTACCGTTTGAATCTGCAAAGAATAAATCGGGCGCCCTAACGGGAACAGTTGGAATTAGCTGGTCTCCCAATGCTATTTTACAATGGAAATTAAATGCATCGTCTGCTTTTAGAGCGCCCAATATAGACGACATTGGGAAGGTGTTCGATTCGGAGCCTGGCTCTGTCGTTGTACCCAATAATAACTTAAAACCAGAGCATGCTTATGGTGGTGAGTTGGGTGTGAAATTTGATTTTAATGATAAGATTATACTGGATATAGGTACGTATTACACTTATTTAAATAATGCGTTGGTGCGTAGGGATTTTAATTTAAATGGAGAAACCGAAATTATTTATGATGGTGAACTAAGTAAGGTCCAGGCCATACAAAATGCTTCGAAAGCATGGATTTATGGTTTTGAAGTGGGAGTAAAAATGATGTTAACAAATCATTTGAAGTTAACGTCTCAGTACAGTGTTATAGGGGGCACCGAAGAGAATGATGGAATAGAGGTGCCTGTGCGCCATGTGTCACCTAATTTTGGGAATACCCATCTTTTATGGACTGATAAAAGTTGGAAATTGGATGTATTTGCTAATTATAATAACGAATTGTCTTTTCAACAGTTAGCGCCTTCCGAGCAAGGGAAGGACTATATTTATGCATTGGATGAAAATGGAAATCCATATGCCCCATCTTGGTATACGTTTAATGCGAGAATACAATACCAAATAAGCAATTCAACAATACTAACAGCAAGTTTAGAGAATATTACAGATCAACGTTATAAAACCTATTCTTCGGGGATTGCAGCTGCAGGACGTAATTTTATTTTGTCATTGAAGTATTGTATATAGTGATTTTCAACTTTACCTGATTGCTGTCGCCCTATCAATTTAGAATCCAAATGATAGGCGTAGACTTTAAAAACATCAAGGTTATTTTCCTTGGGAACTAAATAACAACTAATCTACTAAGGTTTCAATATTAATGTCAATCTCACTAAGTAAACGCTTATTCGTAATTTCAATTCTCAGGGAGACCTGATTTGCTGATTTCGATCCAAGAAAGGCGGATAGTATATTAGCTAATACCTTTCCTAATTGTTCCATCTGGTTTTTTAATCGAAAACAATTCCTTGAGGCTTTACCTCGGCGATAGTTCGTTTCAAGAAATTCTTTATTAAATCACGTTGTTCCATACGTGGATTTTAAATGTGCTATCACTATATAAATGCAGTTTTATTAAGGAACTCAATTGGTTAAAGAGCCTGCTTTTCGTCATTTTCTCATTCCGTAGCCCTGCTATACAACTTAAAAATGCCTTCCATCAAGCTCAAAATTGCTAATTTTCACTTCAATCAAAAAAGTCAAGATGAGTTCAAAGTCAAATTATCTGATGTAAAATGAAGTTCGGCAATATTTCTTATAAATTTAAGGATTATGTAGAGTTATATTTTGTTAATAAAGCACTTTTCTTTTAATATTAATCATCTAAGTACATGACAAAAATTGAAATAAGTTAGTATCATATTGATTTTCAGAATTTAATAAAGCGTTTGCAATAAACGAGAGCCCATATTTAAAAATACTTTTGGCTTTTCTTCCATGTTT